>CAYSSG010000017.1:38043-39116 GCA_964433635.1 uncultured Atribacterota bacterium
CTATCTCTGGGTGGAATGATACAATTGGTGGTCATCAATATCGGTCCGTTAAACTTTTCAAATTCTTCATTCTGTTTCCACCAGGCATTCCCATAATTACCGACAAAATGTGAATATTTTTTAAAAGCAGGGTAATAATTTGCCGGTAACATCTCCCCATGGGTATAAATATCCACTCCGGTATCTTTGGTCTGTTCCAGCAGCTCTTCCATATCTTTTAAATCATGGCCGCTGATTAAGATCCCGGGATTACTGCGCACGCCGATATTAACCTTCGTTATCTCGGGATTGCCGTAGGTTTCCGTATTTGCCTTATCTAATAGAGCCATTGCTTCAACCCCGGACTTCCCGCACTCCATAACCAGATTCACCAGCTGGTCAACAGAGAGAGAATCATCAGTAGTAGCAACCAGCCCTCTCTGTGTGAAGGCATAGATCTCCTGGTTTTCATATCCTAAATTAAATGCATGTTCAGTATATGCTGCTATCCCTTTAATACCATAGGTCAATAATTCTCTTAAAGAACGCTTATCTTCATCCTCTGAAGCAAGTACCCCTACTTCTGAAGAACTTGCCTTTTTCTCGAAATCGGCTTCCCGTTCAGCCTGCCAGATAGCGCAATCCGGTAATTTCCCCGGTATCTTCACACCGGCACTTGAGCACTGCTCTTTTATTTTCTCCCTTACCTCGAAACCCTCTTTAATTTTCTTAACAAAATCTGCTTTATCAAAATTTGCATTCGTAATGGTCATAAAAAGAGCGTCAATAATAAATTTGTTTGCCTGTTGATTTTCATTCCCTGATTCCCGGGCTTTGGTGCTATACACAGAAATACCCTTGCATACATAAATCAACAGATCCTGTAGATTGGCAACATCAGCAGGTTTTCCACAGACACCTTTTTTTGTACATCCACTCCCTTTTGCTGTTTCCTGGCATTGAAAACAGAACATATCCATCGTGCTCCTCCTTAATCATTTTGAATTGTTTCGGTTTGTATCATCAAAAAAACATAGACAAGTATCTTTATTTTAAAACAAATTTACAGGATATTCTGTAACTAATGTTACAAA
>CAYSSG010000018.1:0-38195 GCA_964433635.1 uncultured Atribacterota bacterium
TGCCGATATGGGCAAAACCTCGAGCACTTCCAGCACCTAAAGCAAGTCCGATTTTTGGTTCATCTTTCGCCAAAGATATCATGGAAAAAGTGAAAAGATGAAATAAGATTATACCGATTATAATATAGGGAAGGAAAATATTTTTTTTCATGAATTTATTATAGAGGATTACAACAGGCAGTGCAACCTGATGAATTTTCTCTAGTTTAAATGATCGTCTTATCTCACTGTCCGGTAAAGCGGAAGAGATTAAAGTCAGACAGGGCTTAACATTGGGACATAAAGGATAAGAAACTATGTATAGAAAACCTATATCGGCTGATATGCTAAGGGAAACCGTTGCATGAGTGGCTCCTCTCTGAGACTGGAAGAAAAGTTATTCCATGATGCAACAGGTAAAGATTTCCTGCACGCCTTAAATACAGAGGAGGATATCTGGTTCATCGCGTCATTGCAGGTGTCATACCGGAAGAAGAAATGAAGCACGAGTGATAAGAATGATGCAGATCAAAAAAAGGAGGAATATCTGATCCTGTTCGGGGTGACCACCGTTTATTCTAATCCGCATATAAGGTAGATCTACCGAAGCCAGAAGCATTTTGACAGTAGAAAAGGTACCTATAAAAATTTGATACAGAAAAAGTTAAAATAAATTTGATTATTAGAATAAATGTGTTAGAATAAGAATCAGATAAAAATAAAAGATAACAGTTATCTTTAATAATTTAACTGAAAGTTTATTTCTAAATCTTACCTCTTCAATTTGGTCAAAATAAAACTTTAACTCAGTAAGAAAAAAATATGAATAAAAATATAAAAACATATTTAAGTATTATTGATAATAATAGCCTCGATTCTCCAAATAAAAAGATTGGTGAAGTTTTTCCCTCTTTGGGAGAACAGGTTTATAAAATTGTTAAAGATAAAATTATCATGCATAAGATTAGAATGAAAGAACGGATCATTGATAAGGTATTAGCCGAAGAGTTAGGCGTTAGTAGGAGTATGATTAGGCAGATTCTTACTGCTTTAGTCAAGGAGGAAATGCTAATACTCATTCCTAGAAATGGTTTTTATGTCAGAGAAATATCCGAAAAAGAAATTGAAGAGATTTACGATATCCGCAATATATTAGAAACATATGCTGTAAAACAGGCCATTAAAAGGACTTCTAAGCAGGATATCTTAAAAATTGAAGAAGAATTTAATGATGCAGAAGTCGGTTTAAAAAATGAAAATATTCCAAATCTGATTGAGATAGATGTAAAGTTACACCATCTAATTATTCAAAATTGTAATAACCAGCAGATTGAAAAAATTATAAATAAATTTGAAAATCTTATCAATTTTTATAGATTTGCTGACCAAAACCAGTTAGAAAGGGCAAAAGAAATCTATTATGAACATTACGAGATTTTCAAAGCTGTTAAAAGTAGTAATCAGGAATTAGCGATGAAATTAATGTCTGATCATATTGAAAATTCAAAAAAGAATATTCTTAAAAACTATAAGCAGTACACTTATGGTAATTTGTAGTTTTTTCACAATGATTCATAACTAAAATAAAGTCTGAGGAAAAATCAAATGGACGTTTCAGATGATAAGATTAAAAATTTAGAGAAAATTGCCCTAAATTTACGAAGAAATATAATCAAGATGATTCAATCAGGTGAAGGTGGGCATATAGGTGGCAGCTTATCCGCTATTGAAATCATGACTGCTTTATTTTTTTCCAAGTTACGTTGTGATCCCAAAAATCCACAATGGGAAGACAGGGACAGGTTTATTTTAAGTGCAGGCCATAAGTGTCTGGCTTTGTATTCTGTTTTAGCCGAAAAAGGGTATTTCGATAAAAAGCTTTTTAGCACCTATGACTCTTTCAATAGTCCACTACCTGGGCATCCTGATAGGCATAAATTGCCTGGAGTAGAAGCCAATACAGGCTCTTTAGGTCATGGACTAGCAATAGGAGGCGGAATGGCCCTTGCCGGGAAGATGGATCAGAAAAATTATACAGTATATGTTCTGATGGGCGACGGTGAAGTTGCTGAAGGCTCTGTTTGGGAATCTGCTGAAATAGCTTACCACTATAAATTAGATAATTTAGTAACAATCATCGATAGAAATCACCTGCAGATAGGTGGAAAGACGGAAGAGGTGTTGGATATTGATTCTCTGTTGAACAAGTGGAATGCTTTTGGCTGGGAGACAATAGAGGTTGACGGACATGATTTTAATGAATTAATGAATGCATTTCGAAATTTGCCGTTTAAAGAAGGTCATCCCAGTTGTATCATCGCACATACGATCAAAGGAAAAGGACTTTCTTTTGCCGAGAACAATTATAAGTATCATTATTGGAAGTCAACGGATGAAGAAATGAAGAAAGCATTGATGGAATTGGGGATGAAAGACCTATGAAAGAATTAAAAGATCCTCGTAAAGTATTTGGTAACCAGGTTTTAGAAATGGCTAAACAAAATAAAAACATTTTAGCTGTCTCAACAGATTCATCGGGGAGTTCAGGATTTGGCCCTTTTAAGGAATATTTTCCAGGAAGGCATCTGGAATTTGGTTTAACGGAGCAAGCCGCGATAGGTTTTTGTGCAGGATTAGCTTTATGTGGCAAGATTCCCTTTATATGTGCCATTACCCCTTTTATTACGATGCGCTGTTTTGAGCAAGTGAGAGATGATTTAGCTTATACTTTCGCTAATGTTAAAATTGTGGGACGTAATTCCGGACTTGACTATTCCTATTTAGGGTATACTCATCAATCTTTGGAAGATATTGCTGTAATCAGGAGTTTGCCCAATATGGTCGTGCTCGCACCCACTGATGCCATTGAAATAGAGGCGTGTGTTAAGGAAGCTGCAGAATACGATGGACCAGTTTATATAAGACTTGGTAGTGAAAAACTGCCGACTTACCATCAACCAGATTATTCTTTTTCGATAGGGAAGGGAGAAATACTTCAAAGAGGACAGGACATAACTCTCATTACGATGGGAGGGATGCTATGGAGAACAATGGAAGCTGCCGAAGAACTTGTTAAAATGGGCATTGATGTCGGGGTCGTTAGTATGCCTACTATCAAGCCATTGGATTGCGAGTTGCTTTTACAGATTTCTAAGGAGACAGATATCATTTTAACCATCGAAGACCACAGCATTGTAGGTGGCCTGGGTAGTGCAGTAAGTGAATTTCTATCCCAGGAGAATCCAACAAGAACCATTAAATTAGGAGTACCTGATGAGTTTAGCACTACCGGTTGTTCTGAAGACCTTCTAGGAAAATATAATCTTTCTACAAGAGGAATTATAGATTCGGTTGTTAACCTTATTCAAAAGAATTCTTATAAAAATAAATGAGAGGAGAGAACAATATGAAGATTGCCATTGGGTGTGACCATAATGCTCTGGATATGAAGAATGCCATCATAGAGCTATTGACTGAAAAAGAAGTAGAATATACTGATTTTGGTGTTTTTAGCAAGGACCCGGTGGATTATCCTGATATAGCAAAAGAGGTAGCATATGCTATTTCTGAAGGGAAATTTGAGAGAGGCATTCTGATATGTGGAACAGGATTAGGTATGGCGATGGCGGCAGATAAGGTCAAAGGAATAAGAGCAGCAGCGTGCTGTAATGTTTACCAGGCAGAGAGAGCCATTAAAAGTAATAATGCACAGATCATGACATTAGGAGCCCAGGTTACCGGAATAGAATTAGCAAAATTATTAGTGATAGCCTGGTTAAATTCGGAATTTCAAGGCGGAAGATCAGAAAGAAAAGTGCAAAAGATCATGGAGATAGAGAAAGAGAATTTTAATTGAATTTTTTATTGGAGGTTTTTAACAAGTGACTCATCGGAAAGAAGACAGCGTACTGGAACGATTAATTGAAATAAATCCTGAAGCAGAGATATGGTGGGATTCCTCTCCGATCATCTTTAATGATTGGATGGAAGAAGTTTTGAGAGAATTGCCATCCGAAGATCAAAGAACTGTTCAGAAACAATTGAATAAATATTACAATCCCCAATGTCCCCAGGATATGCTTTTTAAAGGTGTAACGACGAATCCATCTTTGTCAATGGCAGTCTTTGAAATACAAAAATCCTACTGGGGAAAATTTGTAGATGACCTTATAGACAGGAATCCAGGAATAGATCAAGAAGGATTATTTTGGTTGAGTTATAAAGAAATAGTCAGAAGAGGGGCAGAGATGTATCGTCCTCTCTTTCAGCAATCAAATTATAAATATGGATATATATCCGCTCAGGTAGACCCCCGTTATATTGAAGATAAAGAAAAGATGCTGGAGCAAGCGTATGATTTAACCAAAATTTCACCAAATGTGATGATAAAGATTCCTGGTACAAAACAGGGGTATGAGGTGATCAAAATATTAACATCCAAAGGTATAGCAACAAATAATACACTTTCTTTTATCCTTCCCCAGTTTATGGCTTGTGCTAATGCAGTTCGAGAAGGTCTTGAGATTGCTAAAAAAAATAAAGTTGACTTGACCAGATGGAGATCGGTGATAACAGATATGATGGCCAGGTATGGAGACTTGGGAGATCTTAAAGAGAAAGGGCTTGAAACTGGAATTGAACTTTCCGAAGCAGAAATTAGATGGGCAGAGATAGCAGTTATTAAAAAAGCTTATCAAATACTACAAGAAAGAAAACACCCAAGTAAGATGCTGGCATGCTCAATGAGGGTATCCCCGCCTATGACTGATAAAAAGACTGCAGTGTGGCATTTGGAAAAAATAGCTGGTGGTAATTTTGTCTACACATGTCCTCCAAAATTTATTAAAGCATTAATTTTAAAATGTGACGACATTGAGTTTAGAAATCAGATTGATGAAGAAATTCCAAAAGAGTCATTAGATAAATTGCTTAGAATTCCATACTTCGAGCAGGCTTACTTTGAAGATGGACTTGCTGCTGACGACTTCATCCATCATCCTGCTCTGATAGCTACAGCAAAAGAATTTTCTGATAGAACTTTGAAGATGATAAATTTTGTTTCGGCTCGATTAGAGAATAAGAGAAAATAGAAACTCAGAGGAGGTATTTTCTTTTATAAGGAAGGTCATTTTCAATTCCTGTGAATTAAATCTTATTTGTTTAAAAGTATGAAATAAAATAAAAAAATATTAAGGAGTGCGTAATATGGGGACAGATTACAAAAAAAAGTTAACCGGAATTTTTACTCCAAATGTTACCCCTTTTATCAATGAAGAGGTGGCATATGACAAGATTGCAGAGAATATTGAGCGTTATAATCAGAGCAGACTTAAAGGATACATGCCTTTGGGCAGTAATGGTGAGTTTAGAAGCTTAACTGATGACGAATCCATTAAAATTATTGATCTCTATGTGAAGCATACCGCCCCTGAGAAGACCCTTATTGCTGGTGTTATGAGAGAATCATCCAAAGCAACTGTTGAATTTATCAAGAAAATTGCAGATAAAGGGGTAGATTTTGCTACGATTTTGGCACCCCATTATTTTGTGAAATTTATGACAGATGAGGCATTGATTAAATATTATACCGCAATTGCCGATCAATCCCCTCTTCCTATCATGATTTACAATGCCCCTAAGTTTGCAGGAGGACTCGTTTTTTCCACCAATTTGGTTTCTGTGCTGGCTGCTCATCCCAATATTGTCGGCATGAAAGACACATCCAAAGAGGACATATCTATCTATGTGAATGCAGTTCCGAAAGATGCCCATTTTTTTGTTCTTGCAGGTACCATCAATAAATTGTTCTCAGCCCTTAAAGCGGGAGGCATTGGTGGCGTTGTTTCAATGGCTGATTATCTCCCCGATATCAGCTGCGAAATACAGGAAGCTTTTGAGTCTGGAGACATGGAAGAGGCTAAAAGACTGGATGTTTATGCTCGCGAACTCAGTAGTAAAGCTGCCGGTAGTTTTGGAGTGGCGGGAGTGAAAGCAGCGATGGATCTTCTTGGTTATTATGGTGGTGACCCCAGAATTCCTCTATTACCCATGACTGCTGAACAAAAAGAAGAACTCAAGGATGTATTGCAGAAAGAGGGATTGATAAAATGAAAAAAGTACTTCTTTCCAAATCAATGGATCCGGAAGCGATGAAGGTCTTAGAAGGTATAGTGGAACCAGTCATTCTTTCTGATTTTGAAACAGATCACGTTAAGAAAATGGTTGCAGATATAGAAGGCATTATGTTACGTACCAATATTAAAATAACGAAAGAAATTATAGAGGCTGCACCGTTGCTTAAGATTATTTCCCGAACCGGAGCTGGTGTTGATAATGTTGATTTGGCTGCTGCCAGTGAAAGGGGAATCCTTGTTTGCAATGCTCCCGGAATTAACTCTATTTCGGTTGCTGAACATGCCTTGGCTTTCATATTGGCAATGGCTAAGCAGTTAACAGTCATTGATGAGGCTGTTCGTAAAGGAAATTGGAAGATTCGATACACTACTCAAGCTGGAGATCTTGAAGGAAAGACGCTGGGATTGGTTGGCTTGGGACAAATCGGTTCACTATTGGCAGAAAAAGCTCGTCTTGCTTTCCATATGAAGATTATTGCCTACGACCCTTATGTAAAACAGGCAGAACAGATTACCTTAACCTCTGACCTGAAAGATCTGTTCCGCCAGAGCGATTTCATCTCCATCCATGTTCCCCACACCGAAGAGACTCATCATCTTGTTAACGAAAGATTATTAGGCCTGATGAAACCCAGCAGTTATTTGATCAATACAGCTCGAGGAACAGTAGTGGATGAAAAAGCTTTAATACAGGCGTTAGAAAAAAATCAGATTGCAGGTGCTGCCCTAGACGTGTTTGAAGACGAACCTCCTGCTTTGGATAATCCACTTTTGACGTTAAACAATGTCATTGTTACTGCCCATACAGCAGGATTAAATCGTGACTGCGAGCGAAAATTGGCCATTCAGGCAGCACAAGCGATTGTGGATTATTTCCAGGGAAAGGAACCAGAACATATTTATAACAAAAAGGCCTTATCTACTCGATAAGACTTTTTTTGTTTGTATGAAAAACAATCTATTTGGAGGAAGCATTAAAAATGGAAAAAAAGTATGATGTAGTCGGTTTTGGTGAAGCCATGGTTAGATTTACCCCTCTTAATCATGCCAGATTAGAGCACTCTACCTCTTTACATTTGTCAATTGCTGCAGCAGAATTAAATGTAGCAGTAAACACATCAAGGCTTGGTTTAAAGACAGCATGGTTTTCAAAGTTGGTAGATACCTGGTCAGGTAAATATATTATTTACAAAGGTCAAGAGCATGGTGTTGATATGAGTGGTGTTAAATTCATTCCATTCGATGGGAGAGGCAATATTAGGAATGGTTTATGTTTCGTAGAGGTTGGAATCGGCCCCAGACCTAATAGACAAATTTATGATAGAGGGCATTCTGCAATCAGCGGAGCTAAGGTAGATGAATTTGATTGGGAGAATATCCTATCCCAAACAAGGTGGTACCACACTACTGGTATTACGACAGCTCTCTCAGATGAGGCAATCGAGCAGGTTATTGTATCATTAAAAACAGCCAAAAAATTGGGTGTTCAAACCAGCTTTGACTTGAACTATCGGTCCACACTCTGGAAACCAGATAAAGCACAAAAGGTTATGAAAGATGTGATTCCTTATGTGGACGTATTAATCGGTAACGAAGAGGACTTTGAAAAAATGTTGGGTATTAAGGCTGATACAGGCGAAGGGTATTCAAAAATTGACCCGGAAAGTTATCGTTCTGTAGCTGAAAAAGCAGTCAAATTATATCCCAACATCGAGGTTGTTGGTACTACCTTACGTGATGCTAAAACGGGTCTGTTGAACGATTGGCAGACGGTGATGTTCTATAAAGGTGGTTTCTTTGTCTCCCGCAAGTATGAAAACCTGGAGATTGTTGATCGGACTGGCGGGGGAGACAGCTTTGCCTCTGCTCTGATCTATTGCATGATTACCGGCTACTACAAGGAGCCCCAGGATATCATTGAATTTTCAGCTGCCTATTCGGCTCTTTGTCATGGTTTTCTTGGCGACTGGAACTTAGCTTACAAGGAAGAAGCTGAAAGAACCATGAAGGGCGCAAGTGTCAGAGTGATTCGCTAGGTTATTATTACTAAAGTTGTTCGGATTCTTCTGTGCCCAGGAGCATTCGGATAGTCCTTTCAGGATTACCGCTTAAAAGGGAAAGATTCCTTATCAGAGATTCTCGGATGGTAAGAGGGAATTCGCTTTACAGGAATCCAGATGAATCGTTTCATTTTTCTATCGGAGAAATGGCAGGGTGAAGACATATCATCAAATTCATACAGAGAAATTGGGAGAAAAAATGACCGATCAAAAGGATTATAAGTTTAAAGTTGTGATAACCGATCATGATTATGGGTCTTTTGAACCCGAAAAAGAAGAATTGAATAAAATCGGCGCCGAGGTACTATTGTGCCAATGTAAAACAGAAAATGAAGTTATTGAAATGGCTGGAGATGCGGACGGCTTACTTGTTGAGTATGCCAACATTTCCAAAAGAGTCATTGCATCACTGAATAGATGTAAAGTGATTGCCCGGTACGGCATCGGAGTAGATAACATCGATATTCAAGCTGCTACAGAATACGGTATCAGCATTATCAATGTCCCGCATTACTGTATTGACGAGGTTTCTGATCATACCATTGCCTTAATATTGGCTTGTGTTAGAAAGGTAGAACTTCTTAGTCATACAGTGAAGAAAGGTATCTGGGATTTTAAAATAGCCAAGCCAATATTCCGATTAAGAAATATGAAACTGGGCTTAGTTGGTTTTGGGAATATTGCCAGAGTGGTTTCTCAAAAGGCACAAGTATTTGGTTTAAAAGTGATTGCCTATGACCCCTATATCGATTCATCTGTTATGGCTAAGAACAATGTGGAAAAAGTGGATTTGGATTCTTTATTAACCAAAGCCGATATTGTTTCTCTCCATTTGCCTCTCACCAAGAAGACCAAATACTTGCTTTCTGAGAAGGAAATCAAATTAATGAAAAAATACGCTTGGATTATCAATACGAGTCGAGGGCCTTTGATCAGAGAAAAAGACCTTTTTAGAGCTTTAAAGGAGAAATGGATTGCAGGCGCTGCTTTGGATGTTATCGAGACAGAACCTGTTGATCCTGCTAACAATTTGCTAAAACTTGATAATATTATCATTACTCCCCATGTTTCATTTTATTCTGAAGAATCCTTAATCGAACTTCAAAGATATGCTGCCAGGGGGGTTGCACAGGTTTTGATGGGAGAGACCCCTACCCCTGCGTCATTGGTAAACAAAGAAGTGCTGATAAAATGAATCGGAGGATTTAATCTAGAAATGAAGGTAACCTTAAAACTGGAAAGCTATTATCTAAAGAACAAATATCCTTCCAGTTCGATAGAATTAGATTATTTTGAACCAGTACCCGTTCGTAGAGTATTAAAAGACGCTAACATTTCTCCCAATGAAACGTTTCTTATCAAAGTTGGAGATTTGATTGTTCATGCAGATTATCTTCTTGTTAAGTCTGAAGAAGTTAAATTGTTTCCAGTTAGCGTTGGAGGATAAGGAATTAAATTCTTTTAAAAAAGAATGATTATATCATAACAATGTGATATGATGATCATGAACATTGTTATAAGTTATCAGTTATCTATTACAATAATTTTTATTGCTATTTTTACAACGATTCTAAATATGGATAGTGAAAGGAAACGTAATATTTGTAATGAGTTTTGAAGGCAACGTAGAAGATTTTGATTGATAAGTGGCAAAGATACTTACAATTCAATACCACGTAAAATGAATATGGAGGATGGTAAAATGAATCTTTTAAGACAGAATTTATCAAAAACAGATTACTTAAAATATTTTAGTCATATGTCGGACCTGGCAGGTAGCAAGATGTTTGAGTATAAGGGTGGCAAGCAAGAAGGTGTAAAGGGTATCGATGTAAAAACCGGAACAGGTTTTGCATTTACAGTCGTTCCTGATAGAGGTATGGATATATTGAATACTGAATATTGTGGTATTCCTGTTTCGTGGGTATCCAAAAATAGAATGATGCATCCGGCATATTTTGAAAATGGAGGCATTGGTTTTCTTAGAAGCTTTAGTGGTGGATTAATCACGACTTGTGGGCTTACTTCAGCAGGTGACCCCTGTGTAGTCGGAGACGAGGTATTAGGTATCCATGACCGCATTAATCACATTCCAGCAGAAAATCTTTATGTGGAAGAGTATTGGGATAAGGATGAATACGTTATAAAAATTCGAGGACAGATGCGCCAGTGTTCTGTGTATAAAGAAAACCTTGTCTTAAAGAGAGAGATTATTTGCATAATGGGCGAAAACAAACTTTATGTTCATGACGAATTTGTGAATGAAGGCTACCAGAAAACGCCATTTATGTTTGTTTATCATGTTAATTTTTCATTTCCCATTATCAGCCCGGACTCAAAATTGTATTTACCAACTGATGATGTTAAACCGTGGAATCAACCGGCCAAAAATGGTTCTGGCGTATGGGATAGATTTATTGAGCCCAAGGCCGGATTTGAATATGAGGTTTTTGAAATAACAATGCCCCAAGAAAAAGACAAAGTATATGCGGCTTATATTAATGAAAAAATTCATTTTGGTGCATATATTCAATATTCAACAAAACAAATGCCCGCAGCAGTGCAATGGATTAATTCAGCTCCTCAAGAATATGTAGCGGCTATAGAGCCTGGAAACACGGTTGTATGGGGAAGGAAACTTGCTGAAGAGCATGGAGTATTACAATATTTGCAACCTGGTAAATCATACCAGGTTAATTATGAAATTGGTCTCGTTACAAATGAAACAGAGGTCAATAGTATAAAGAAACTTATAAAGAATAATTAATATAATATGGGGAGGGATTTATATGCCACTTGGTTACAATGGAAAGATATTGAGGATCAACTTAACAAATAACAAATACAATATTGAAGAGCCTGACTGGGTTTTTTACAGAACTTACCTGGGAGGAAGAGGTGTCATAAGTTATTTCCTTCTAAAAGAGGTACCCGCAGAAGTTGAACCATTAAGTGAGCAAAACAAGCTCATTTTTAGCACCAGTGTGATGACAGGAGCCCCATTACCAGGTTTTGGAAGACAATCTATAGGCGCAAAATCTCCCTTAACAGGTTTGTATGGAGAATCCGAAGCAGGCGGATTTTGGGGAGTTGAGCTCAAAAAAGCAGGATTTGATGCAATTATTGTTGAAGGAAAAGCTGAAAAACCGGTTTATATCTGGATAAAAGATGGAGAAGTAGAAATCAGGGATGCCAGAAGTATTTGGGGTTTGGATACGGGAGATGCCAAAGATAGAATAATACAAGAATTAGGGGAAGAAAAGTTATGTGTTGAAATTATAGGCAAGGCAGGGGAAAATTTGGTCAAGATAGCAGGAGTTTCAAGTGACCTTTATCATTACCATGGAAGAACAGGCATGGGGGCTGTGATGGGATCCAAGAATCTCAAAGCAATTGCGGTAAAGGGAAGCAAAAGAATGAAATTTTCTGATCCCCAGAAAATTAAAGAGTTAGCCAAATGGTTTGCGGATAACTATAAGTCCAATGCAGATAATGCTGGACAATCAAAATATGGCACCAGTGAATATTATTTTAATAAGAATTTAGTTGGTGTTGAACCAACATTGAATTTTACGACAGGATATTTTGAAGGATTAGAGGGTCAAAGTGTTGAGAAACTTCATGGAAAATACAAAATTAGAACTGATGGATGCTATGCCTGCCCTGTGAGATGTAAGCAGGTATTTGAGATGAATGAACCCTATACTGTTAATCCCAGGTATGGAGGACCAGAATTTGAAACCCTTGCTTCATTTAACTCTATGTGCGGAGTTAAAGAGCTGGAAGCAGCAATAAAGGCTCATGAATTGTGTAACAGGTATGGACTTGATACCGTTTCTACTGGAGTCGTCATCGCTTTTGCTATGGAATGTTTTGAAAAAGGATTAATCACTACAAAAGATACGGGGGGAATAGAATTAAAATTAGGCAATGCAGAAGCTATGCTACAGATGATTGACCTGATTGCAGAAAGAAAGGGTTTTGGTGACATCTTAGCAGAAGGTTCAAAAAGAGCAGCTGAAATCATTGGAAAAGGATCAATCAAATATGCGATGCAAGTCAAGGGTCAGGAGTTTGCGATGGCAGATCCCAGAGTCAATTTTGGACTAGGGCTTCATTTTTCTCTTTCACCTACCGGAGCTGATCATCTTCAGGCAGAACACGATGGAGCTTTTGACGCTGCATTAGTCGGGTATGGTCATGATGCAGATGAGCCATCATCTTTATTAGGGAACATCTATCCATTAGGGATATTAGAACCTGTCCCGAGTCTTTCTATGGGGCCTGAAAAAGTCAGGTTATTTGCCTACCTTCAACATTATTGGAGTATGTTTGAATGCCTGGATGCATGTATATTTACATTTGCACCTGTAAGGACCTTTAAGGTTGAACAGATTCCCGAAATGGTTAAAGCTGTAACAGGTTGGAACACCAGTCTCTGGGAATTAATGAAGGTTGGAGAAAGAGCAACGACCATGACGAAGATGTTTAATATTAAAAATGGTGTTTCCAGAAAAGATGATACATTACCTGAAAGAATGTTTGAAGCTGTAAAAGGAGGCATTCTGAAGGGAAATAAATTAGATAAAAATGAATTTAATAGAGCCATCACATTGTATTATCAGATGATGGGATGGGATGGTAAAACCGGTATACCCACAGAAGGAAGGTTGCATGAATTGAATCTTGGGTGGATTTTAGATTATGTGAATATTTAATAGATCTAAAGTTACCCACTGGATTTTTATTGAAATAAACCAATTGAATATAAATTTGTTGTACTTTGTCAAATAGAATTACCTGATTCCCAGTAAAATATGGATTTTAGGGGAGGTGAAAATTTTGAAAAAATTTACGGGTGAAGATTATGAAGAAACCAGGGAGTATGGTGGACTTGTAAAGATATATATTTCCAAAAATACTGGTTCTGAAATGAAAGCAGGTACAATTGAGCTTCAACCAGGTGAAAGTCTCGTAAAGGACATCCACGAAAATGATGAAATATATTACATTATAGAAGGCAGTATCAAAGTTGAAACACCTGGAAAAGAACCAATTATTGCCGTAAAAGGGGAGATGGTTCAAATACCAGCAAGGGAAGTTCACTTTGCCAATAATCCCGGGAAGGACATCACAAAAATATTCTGGTGTTTCTTAGATCCGGAAAGAAAGAAATAATCAGTTTGAGTTTCAGGAAAATAATGGCAAGCGTTTTCGTGTTGATTTATCTTTGATCACAGGTTGGAAAATGCAATTGCTTGGTCATAGAAATATAAAGGATAAATCTGGAATTTTGGTAAAGATGAAGTTTCGATATAGCAGGGGATAGTAAAATAAACTTTGAAAAGAGGTTATCTACTGTTGTTTAAAGATTTTTTAATAAAAATTGCACGTAATGATTTGGCAGGTATTACATTTGCGACAATATTAATGTGTCTAATATTGATATTTTTTACAAATGGATTTTTAACTGCTTATAATCTTGATTCCCTTATAAAAGATATATCAATTTTTACAATTGTGGGAATGGCTCAGATGGTAACATTAGCAGTAGGCCAGTTTAATCTGGCGGTTGGTGCAATTGGAGGCTGTGTTGGAATGATTTTTGGTACATTGGTCGAGCTAATGGGAATGCCTTACTGGGTGGCCATGATAATAAGCTTAGCTGCAGGGTATATTTTTGGTTATTTTCAAGGATTTCTTATTGTTAAAACGAAGATTAATGCATTTATCATTACATTAGCTTTAGTCAATGTTTATCATGGTTTAAATATGACATTTACTGAAAATCGTTTTTACAGAAATATCCCGGATTCGTTTAAAGCAATCTCTAAAGGAAATCTGGGAGGAGTTCCAATTCTCTTAATACTGGTTATTATAACCATGTTCATCATCTGGATATTGTTTAATAAGATTGTAGTTGGTAGAAGAATACTGGCAAGTGGCGTTAACGTGAAAGCAGCGGATTTTGCAGGAATAAATTCTGGAGGTACCATTAGATTAGCTCACGGAATTAGTGGAATGCTTGCAGGATTCGCAGCAATACTGACAATCTCAAAATTAGGTGCAGCCCAAACGTCTATTGGGACTACATGGACACTAATATCTTTTGCAGCACCAATACTTGGAGGAACATTGTTGTCTGGTGGAAAAGTTTCGATAGTCGGAACATTCCTCGGAGCGGCGTTGATGACATTAATTACCAATGCCTTGGTTATGTTTGGCGTTAATGCCTATTGGTTTCAGGCATTTACAGGAGGCATCCTATTACTTGCATTCGCAATAAATAAAATAAGAGCATCACAGATAGGTGCATTGCCATAATTGAGGAGGTAACCTTTTTGAACAAACGTTTAAATAATCAAAGTGATACAATACACAAAAAGAAAAGATTTTCTATAGATATTATATACGGAATCCTAATTGCCATTGCTGTTTTATCAATTTTTGTAGGGAATAGAAGCGCCACCTTTTTCTCAATAGATAATTTTATTGCAGTTTCTAGAATCTGTTCTATCACTGTTATTGTTGGTTTAGCACAGATGGTTGTAATGGCCGGAGGGGGATTAAATATCTCTATTGGAGCTATTGGGGGGCTTGGTGCAATTGTGTGTGGAGTCTTTATGCAAAGATTAGGAATTCCCTGGCAATTTTCAATCATTTTAGGTGTTTTGATAGGAGTGCTTTGTGGAGCACTTAATGGTTTTGTTATAGCAAAACTTGGGGGTACTGGTGAAATGTCCTGGCTTACAACTTTGGCAACGATGGCACTTTTCACAGGATTTAGCCTGGGAATTACACATGCAAAGCCATTCTATGATTTACCAGAATCTTTTGATTGGATTGGATCATACAATATTTTTGGTGTATTTTCTGTAATGCTAGTTGTAATGATTTTTTTTGCAATCATTATTTGGTTACTTTTTAAATATACAAGTCTTGGCAGGCAAATACTGGCTATGGGCGGAAATCAAAAGGCAGCCATTCTTTCAGGTATTAATATCACCCAAGTATTAATTTTTACACATATCATTTCTGCAGTTTTGGCGGCTTCTGCCGGTATATTATTCAGCACCAGGCTGGGAGCAATCAATGCTGATATTGGAGGCGGTTGGATGTTATTCTCCTTTGCAGCACCACTTATTGGTGGAACAAGGATGGAAGGGGGACGGGTTAATGTCTTAGGAGCTGTTCTAGGTGGTATTTTATTATCATTAGTTTCCAATGGTGTTGTGCATCTGAGAATAAATGTATTTATTGTTGAATTTGTGCAAGGTTTAATTATATTGCTTGCAGTTGGACTTGATAGATTCAGAGCGATCAGAGAAGAAAATCTGGAAAGAGTGGAGCGTAGTGCTATATGACAGAAAACTATATATTAGAGCTAAAAAACATTACGAAAGTTTTCCCTGGAGTAAAAGCATTGGATAATGTCAATTTCAGACTCAAAAGAGGGGAAGTACATGCCCTGGTAGGAGAAAACGGTGCCGGGAAAAGTACACTCATAAAGATTTTAACTGGTGTCTATCAGCCAGAGGAAGGATGCATATTTATTGATGGTAAACAGGTGTCCTTACTCAGCCCCCAAGAAGCCTTCTCACATGGAATAAATGTTGTACATCAGGAAAGGAATTTAGTTCCAACATTTACTGTTGCAGAAAATATAATGATTGAGCAATATTGCAGGAAAATGACATCCAGGATTAACCAAAAAAAAATTAATCAAGATGCACAAAAATATATTGATTTGGTAGGGCTTGATTTTGAGCCTACTAAGAACGTTGAAGAACTGACAGCTGGTAAACAACAATTGGTAGAAATTGCAAAGTCATTATCATCTGAGGCAAAAATTATTTTTCTTGATGAGCCAACAGCGTCTATTTCTGTTAAAGAAGGCGAAGATTTACTTAAGTTGATTAGAAATCTTAAGAATCAAGGTTTTACATTTGTATTTGTTTCACACAAGCTTGAGGAAGTTTTTGCCATTGCAGATACTGTAACAGTTCTAAGAGATGGGAAAAATATAAAGGGTATAACTATTGATGACATCCATGTTCCGATAAAAAAATTAACAAGGGATCAATTGATTACCATGATGGTTGGAAGGAAAGAAGAATTTCAACCCTTTGAAAATAGAGATTTTTCAGATAAAAAAATTTCTTTGGAAACGAAGAATGTTCGTAGTGTTGGTTCCTCTAAACCGAAATCTTTTCATTTATATGAAGGCGAACTTCTCGGATGGTATGGACTGGTAGGTGCCGGAAGAACAGAATTTGCAAGAACATTGATTGGATATGATCCACCAATAGAAGGAGAAGTATTTGTTAAAGGTAAAAACGTTCATATAAAAAATATTATTCAGATGCAAAAGGAACATAAGCTTTATTATTTAAGTGAAAATAGAAAAGAAGAAGGCCTTTTTCTTTCCCATAGCATCAAAATTAATATTTCATCTTCTATGTTAAACAATATAACAAATCACTTTGGAATATTAGATTTCAAAAAAGAGCGGGCAGTCGCTGACAAGTTTAAAAAGGAACTCGACATTAAAACATCATCAATCAATCAGCTGGTCATGAATCTTAGCGGTGGAAATCAACAAAAGGTTAGTATTGCCAAGGGGCTTTCCGTTGAGCCCGAGATTTTAATTATTGATGAACCAACAGTTGGAATAGATGTAATGACTAAAGCAGAGATCCACAGACTTATGTATAACTTGACTGGAGAAGGCAAATCGATTATCTGCATTACATCTGACCTGCAGGAGATCATTCAAATTGCCGATAGAATTGTGGTGTTTAAAGATGGAAGGATTGTAGGTGAACTGAAAAACTCTAAAGTTTATGGAGAGATGAGTACAAAAATAATGAAATTAATTATGGATTAATGATGCCCAGCTCAATTAGATTACCAATATTAAGCAAGAAGAAGGCTTAATAAATCATAGGAAGGGAGGATATATTTATAGAACAAAAACAGGTGAAAGGTGAATAAACGTAAAGAGTGAAAAAACTAAAAAAGTAAAAAATAAAAGGAGAAAAAATGAAAAAATTTACTTTAACCATGATAGCACTCATCGTGCTGATGTCTTTGGTAGTATGTGGAGCAATGGCTGCAGATGCTGATTATCAATTTGCCGTTGTATATGGAGGGGTTCATCCGTTTTTTAGTCTTTGGGAACCAGGCGCAAAAGACGCTGCTAAAGATCTTGGGATTCCAGAACCTTACATTGCAAGTCCACAGGCATGGGATCAGACAGAACAGAACCAGGTACTAGATGGTCTTATTGCTAGAGGAGCTAAAGGTATTGCCATGTTCCCATCGGATGCAGTAGCAGGGAATGAGCAGATTACAAAAATGGTTAACTTTGGAATACCTGTTGTAACAATGGGTGGAGCACCTGCAGAACCATCAGATGCTGATTTCTGTTATGCCACTGATGTTGGCGCATCTGTTGCATTTGGTCTTCAGGCTGTTCTTGACAAGCTGAAGGCAAATGGATTAACAGAAGGTAATATTGTTCATTTATGCAGCAGGCTAGCAGATACAAACACACAATTTAGACAAGCTGCAATTAGAGAAGTTCTTGCCAAACCGGAAAATGAGGGATTTGTATTATTTCAAGAATTAGCTGATACCGATGACACAGAAAATGCAGAAAAAGCTATTAGTTCAATGTATGCTTCTTATATTGGTGAAGTTGATGGAATTATCTGCACTGGTTACGTTAACGCTCAAGTTCTAGCCAAAACAATGATGGAGAAAGATGAAAAGAGAGTGATTGCAGTCGGTATTGATGATTCTGAGGACGTTTTAACAGCCATCGATAAAGGGTATATGTATGGAACAATGACTCAGAATCCCTATGCGATGGGTTATGTAGGTATCTATGCACTTAAACTTATGAAAGATGGATATACTTACAGAGATGACAAACCATTCTTCATAAACTCCGGATATTTCTTGCTTCAAAAAGAAGGATTACCAGAATATCACGCAACCTTAGAAGCTAACACGCAAAAATTTGTTTCAACAATGAAGGAAGAATATTTTAATCCACCCGCAAAATAAACAGTATTCTTTAACTTGGAACTTGCACCAACCCTGTGGAAAGCCACAGGGTTGGTGCTGAGATTATTATTGACAATGGATACATCGATACATCTTTGTTAAAAAAAATCTATTGAAACCTTTCGTTATATAAATTAAAATTCTAATCAAGTAGATGAATCTATTCATGATGACAGTATGTTACCTTGGATCTATTCGTTTGCAGACAAACAGATATAAAATATTATTTCGCATAGTATAACTGAAAATCAAAAGTTTAAGGATATTACAATTTGTTTTCCTTAAAACAGGAAAATTAACAGAGGTAATAAGATGAAAACAAAAAATAATACATTATCTGCTGGTTCATCGTTTTTGGATGTTGTTAAACAAACTGGAATAAATATAGATAAGCATGAAGATGTAACAGTATGGTCAGGAAAATATGGTGGGAACATAAAACCCAAAGGCCCTTTGGCAGGAAAAAAAGTTGGTATTATTGTTGCCAGTGAATTCAGCGATTTTCAGGCTTACTATTTGGTCTCATACATAGGGGAATATGGAGGAATATGTGAATTTTTACTTGTTGATTGGGTAAAATGGAATCACACAAGACCTGCTATCCCATCAAAAGGTGTGGAGGGGATGTGGGGTGTCCATGTTGACCCGATAGCAGTGATGGGAGGAGATAAGGCATCTTATTATAAAGGCTTAAAGAAAGCCAATCCTAAAGAATATGATGCTATTATTATTATTGGCGGTCATTCCACAGACGTAATGGTGACTGAAGATAGCGTTATAAACTTTATAAAAGAAGCGAGCAATAGCGGTGCGTACATGTGCTGCATTGGTTCAGGTTCAATGCCATTTATTGCCGCAGGTATTATGAATGGAGTAAAGTGTACAGGTAACAGGATGGTTGCCTATATGCTTAGAAGAATTGCTGACTACGAAGTATCACCGGTTATAAGAGACAAGAAAATTATCACCGCAATGGATACAATCAACACGCCTGAATTACTGAGAGTTTTATGTAAGGCATTTAATCCTGATTTTGAAGATTACAGAAAGAATATACTAAAAGGGAAAAGAATCTTAATCACCATTAGCAATAATTATGAAGATATCGAGATTGCAGCTCCCGTATTGGAATATATTTATAGAGGTGCAGAGGTTATATTTGCAACTTTTGAATCAGCCGTGCGAACAAGACCTCCACTGTTAGGAATGGATGTCATTATGGGAAATGTTGGTACCACAATTCCTTTCCAGGAAATTCCAGATTGTTATTATAGCATTAAAAAACTGAAAGATGTTAAAATGTCTGATTTTGATATTGTACAGATTCCAGGTGCATTTTGTCCATGGAATATGGTTGAGACCGGGCATACAGATTGGTTAAAAGAGGCATGCTCAGCAGGGAAAATTATTGCCGCTATCTGTCATGGACCCATTGCTTTGGCAGCTGCTGATTTAGTAAAGAATAAAAAAATGACCGGATGGTTAGCAAGCAAGGATTCTGTAGAAATCATGGGTGGAACATTTAATACAGATTGGGCTGCCTGTATTGATGGACAACTTGTCACTGGAAGAACGCCACCGGAGATACCAGAATTTGTTGATGCGATAACTGAAGCGTTATTAAGGTAGATCGATTTATAAATTTAGTGAAGATTTATATCTCAAATATGAATATTTTTTCTGATCTTAGAATATCATAATAATACTTATCATAAATTAGATTATTTAAAAAGTTTGTCTTGAGTTAATGAAATGAAAAAATGAATCTGTGATCGGTAGTCAGTCTGTTTATAGAATTTTATTAGCGAATGATAGCTGTATAAAATAATAAAAATAAAATGATAGAAATACATATTGATATGATAGAAATCAGTAACTGCCAATAATCAATCAATTTACTTGGTAAGGTCATACCAGACTGGCAGAAATATACAATTTAAGGAGGAGGTATTCTTATAGAATAAATATACCTAATAGAATAATAAATAGTATTAATTCTTAGATTAGTATTGAAAGTAAAATGAAAAATTTTAAATAAATAGAGGAGTTAGATGATGAAAAAACAATTAGTTCTTCTTTTAGTTATCGCTTTAACACTTATGTTTGTGGGAACAGTAGCAGCTGAACAAGAAGCCAGTAATGAATTGTATGTGTTAATTGCACCCCATATTGGTATTCAGCATTGGCAAGTACATAAGGCAGGCTTTGAGAAAGCTGCTGCGGAGTTAGGTGTGCAAACAGAGTTTACAGGCGTGATGGGGGATTCTATAGAGGACCAGGTTAGAATAATGGAGCAGATCGTTGCTAAAAACCCGGCTGGAATTTTAATAGGCCCACTGAGCCCTGAACCTTTAACACCTTCTATAAATCGTGCCATGGAGGCCGGTATCCCCGTAATTGCCGTTGATACTGATGCGGAGAATAGCAATCGACTTTGTTACATAGGCACAAACGGTTACGCAGCTGGTCAATTAGCAGCGGATGTCATGGCAGGTTTACTAAATGAAGAAGGGAAGGTCGGAATATCCAATTTGCTTGGCTTTGCAACTTGCGAAGAACGTGCAAACGGATTCCGGGATAGAATTGCAGAAAAATATCCAAATATGTCAGTTGCAGCTGAAGTTGATGATAAGGCAGACGAAGAACATGCAACAGCAGTTAATACACAAATGTTAATTGCTAATGATGATCTTAAAGGAATTTTCGGTGTTAATGCTGTAAGTGCTATTGGTATGGGTGCCGCAGTAAAAAGTCTTGATAAGGTTGGTGAAGTGAAGATAGTAGCATTTGATCCTCAACCCCAAACACTGCAACTCATTGCAGATGATGTAGTTCAGGCAACGATGGTTCAGAGAAACTGGGCTATGTCCTATTATGGTTTAAAATTTCTTTATGATTATAATCATGGTAGTCTTGAACTGGTTAAAGGTTGGGATGTTCCTGCCGTACAAAAAATGGGTGTAAATACCCTTCCTACGAGAGTAGATACGGGTATCATGGTTGTTACCAAAGAGAACTATCAGTTATTTGAGGAAAAGTAATTTAGAATATTGAAAAAATATCGAAGTGCTCCCTTTCAAAAGGGAACACTTCGATATCATTTATCGGATTAAAACACTAAATAAAATTGGGAATGTATATTTATGTCAAAACAGAATCAATTTACAAATATCTTAGAAATTACTGGTCTTAGTAAATCATTTCCAGGAGTTCAAGCGCTTAAAGAAGTTGATTTTTCCATACGTCAAGGTGAAATTCACGGCTTGATTGGCGAAAATGGTGCTGGCAAAAGTACCCTGATTAAAATAATATCAGGTGCGCTTAAAAGGGATTCTGGTACAATCCTATATGAAAATAGTCATTATACTGCGATGAATTCAACTGAAGCACTGCATAGAGGAATAGCAACTGTTTATCAGGAGCTTAGCCTTTGTGAAAATATGAGTGTTGCAGAAAACTTACTCATAAATCGGCATCCAAAAAAGGGTTTTGTCATTGACTTTGAAGCCTTATTCAAGAAAACGATGGAATACTTGGAACAATTTGATTTACAAGTTTCCCCAAATGAAATCGTGCAAAATTTACCTCTTGCTGTAAGAGCACAAATTGAGATACTTCGGGCGCTTTCCTACGATCCTAAGCTCCTTATTTTGGATGAGCCCACCGGGGCATTAAGCGGGTATCATGTTATTAGACTTTTTGAACTATTATCTAATCTTAAACACCAGGGTACAAGTATTCTGTATATATCTCATAATATCAATGAAGTGCTTGAGATATGTGATCGAGTTACGGTACTGAGAGATGGGGTAAGAGTCAATACGGTCGATTCAGAAGAAATTACTGAAGAAAAACTTGCAAACCAGATGGTAGGTCGTAAATTAGATACAATGTATCCTGATCGGAAAAGTATACCTTCCAGTGAAATAATATTAAGTGTGCAAAATCTATCAGATGGGGAATTATTTCAAAATATTAGTTTTGATTTGAGGCGAGGCGAAATACTTGGGGTTGCAGGTTTAGTGGGCTCAGGAAGAACTGAATTAGCATTGACAATATTTGGATATCGCAAGATTACAGATGGAAAGATTTTGATTCACGATAAGCCAGTGATTATCAACACACCAAAAGATGCAATAAAGAATAGGATTGCCTATCTACCAGAAGATCGTCATTTATTGGGGCTATTTCTTTCATTTACCGTAGCGAATAATTTATTATCAAATAATTTAGAGCACTTTTCTCGTAAAGGTTTTATAGATAACAAAACACTCATTTCTTTAACAAATGATTATATAAAAGATCTAGAAATTAAAGCTTTTGGACCACAGCAAATCGTTGATAATTTAAGTGGCGGAAATCAACAAAAGACTCTCTTTGCTAAATGGATAGAGGTGAATCCAGAGATACTCATTATTGATGAACCAATAAGGGGAATTGATGTTGGAACAAAAAAGGCAATTCATGAACTACTACGAAAACTTGCTAATGATGGCATGTCAATTATTATGATTTCTTCAGAATTACCTGAAATACTAGGAATGAGCGATCGTATTATGATTATGGATCGAAAGCGTATTGTAGAAATAATTGAAAATAATCGTAGTATTACAGAAGAATATATCATACAGGCTATTGTGAATTTCAAGAAAGGAAAAAACAATTTTGAATACGCAAAGAACATCAGAAATGTTGAAATTAATAATTAAATCAAGACCTCTAATCGTCTTCTTGATTGACATTATCCTAGTGATTATTTTTACATTGATGAACAAGAACTTTCTTTCAATAGTAAATTTTAGAGCAATCGGTTTTGGGATGCTTAGCGTTGGAATTGTATCAATTGGAATGATGATCGTTATGGTAACTGGTGCATTTGATTTATCCGTTGGTTCAACACTTGCCCTAACCGGTATTGTCGCTGCAAAATTGTTGGAATCAGGAACACCAATTTTTATTTCGGTATTAGCAGCATTAGCAGTTGGTGCTTTGATTGGATGTTTTAATGGACTATTAATCACTGGCATTGGCATTAATCCTTTTATAGCAACCCTTGGTACCATGAGTATGGTTCGTGGACTTGCTCTTGCTGTTACGCAGGGTATGCCTGTATATGGATTACCTAAAGCCTTTGCATGGTTAGGCGAAGGTACTGTTTTTAATTTCCCTTTTGCAATTTTACTATTAATATTTCTTGTTATTATTTTTGACCAGTTTTTACGAAAAACCGTTAATGGCAGATTATTTTATTACACAGGTGGAAATGAGGAAGCAGCCAGATTATCTGGAATTAATACAAAAAGTGTTCGAATGGAAGCATTTATTATCATTGGATTTTTAGCAGCATTGGCAGGTGTCCTTATGGCTTCTAGAATGATGTCAATGGCTGCCACTTCTGGAACAGGCCTGGAACTTAAGGCAATTGCAGCATGTATCATAGGTGGAGCAGCACTGGCAGGTGGCGAAGGGACAATTATCGGAGCATTTTTAGGAACATTACTGGTTGCTTTGATTGATGATATTTTGATACTAAGTGGTGTCTCAGCATATTGGCAGCAATTCAGTTCAGGAGTTATTTTAGTTATTGTTGTAACCTTTAATATATTTATCCGTCGTATTAAAAGTTAATGAGCGATCAATTAGTATACTTATATTACGAATCGTTATAATATAGAAATAAATTTAAAAAAGTATCTTGAAAATACAGTTGCCCTTAAAAAATTCAATTTTCTCCGAAAGTTGAATTTGATAACCGATCATGATTATGGGTCTTTTGAACCCGAAAAAGAAGAATTGAATAAAATCGGCGCCGAGGTACTATTGTGCCAATGTAAAACAGAATCAATGTCCCGCATTACTGTATTGACGAGGTTTCTGATCATACCATTGCCTTAATATTGGCTTGTGTTAGAAAGGTAGAACTTCTTAGTCATACAGTGAAGAAAGGTATCTGGGATTTTAAAATAGCCAAGCCAATATTCCGATTAAGAAATATGAAACTGGGCTTAGTTGGTTTTGGGAATATTGCCAGAGTGGTTTCTCAAAAGGCACAAGTATTTGGTTTAAAAGTGATTGCCTACCAGGATTTGGGAACAGAGGCCATACACCGTTACCTGGTGAAAGATTTTCCGGCTATTGTCTGCATCGATGCTGCGGGAAATAATCTCTATGAAAGTGAACCCCCTAAGTTTAGAAAGGCTTAATACAATCTATTTTAAAAGATAAAAAGGAGAAAAGAGAATATGAATATCAATCAGGAAGCCCTTAAACTGCACAGTGACAACAGAGGTAAGATTGAAGTCATCAGTAAAACCAGGATCAAAGATATGCACGATCTTGCCGTGGTCTATACTCCCGGTGTTGCCGAACCCTGCCGGGTGATCAATAAGGATGTCTCCAAGGTCTATGAATACACTACCAAGGGTAATATGGTCGCCGTCGTATCCGACGGGACGGCAGTACTTGGCCTGGGTGACATTGGTCCGGAAGCAGCTATCCCGGTCATGGAAGGTAAAGCAGTCTTATTCAAGTATTTTGCCGGAGTGGATGCCTTTCCCATCTGCCTTTCTACCAAAGACCCGGAAAAGATTATCGAGGCCGTCACCTTAATAGCCCCTGTTTTTGGAGGCATCAACCTGGAGGATATCAGTGCCCCCCGTTGTTTTGAAATCGAGAGACGACTGAAAGAAACTCTGGATATTCCCGTCTTCCACGATGATCAGCATGGTACAGCAGTCGTTGTATTGTCGGGAATGATCAATGCTCTTAAGTTAGCTCACAAGAAGATGGAGGAAGTGAAATTTGTAGTCAATGGGGCTGGCTCCGCTGCGATTGCCGTCTCTAAATTCCTTCTTTCAGCAGGTGCTAAAAACTTGATCTTATGTGATTCCAGGGGGATTGTCTATGAAGGTCGAACGGAGAATATGAATTCAGCTAAGGAAGAGATGGCCAGGATAACCAACAAGGAAAAAGTGAAGGGCAAACTGTCCGATGCCTTAGTCGGTGCGGATGTATTCTTAGGATTGTCAGGGCCGAATCTTGTAACCAGGGACATGGTTAGAACAATGGCAAAAGATCCAATCATCTTTGCTATGGCTAACCCCACTCCGGAGATCTTACCTGATGAAGCAAAAGCAGGCGGTGCACGCATCATTGCAACCGGACGTTCCGACTTCCCCAACCAGGTGAATAACTGTCTGGGATTCCCGGCTATCTTCAAAGGTGCACTCCAGGTCAGAGCCAGTGATATCAATGAAGAGATGAAACTGGCAGCAGCACATGCCATTTCTTCTGTGATACCCGAGAGCGAATTGACCGAAACCAACTTTATTCCCAATGTTTTTCATCCTGAAGTGATGAAGAAGGAAGCTGAAGCGGTGGCGCAGGCGGCTAGAGACACAGGGGTGGCAAGACTTTAATATCATTTCAAATTAATCTTTAGAATTATTAAGCGCTGAAAGAATTATCAAAGTGAATATCTGTTAAACTATTACTGGGCAAGATGACCAAATTAGAGTAAGCTACTTAAATGAAACTTTATAAAATGACAAGTGGGAATATATTCACCTTTGTTATAAAACTATTTTAGTATTAATATTGATATAACTAAATAAAATCTGTAGAAAATATTCGGTAGAAAGGATTGTGATAATATGTACGGTTATTGGGGAAAAGTACTACGAATTGATTTAACAGAAAGAAAATCTAAAGTTGAAGATATTCCAGAAGAAGTATGGCAAAAATTTGTTGGTGGGTCTGCCTTTGGTGCCAAGGTACTTCTGGAGGAAACACCTCCCAAGGTAGATCCCCTGTCTGAGGAAAATAAAATTATTTTCGGAGTCGGCATATGGCAATCTGCCAAAAACCCGGGAAGCGGTAAATGGAGCGTGGTGACCAAATCACCGTTAACCAAAACCTTTCTTGATTCTTCCGGAGGAGGAAATTTTGCTCCGGCTATCAAAAGAGCTGGTTATGATGCCATCATCATTGAGGGGAAGAGTTCTTCTCCCGTCAAAGTGATTATCAATGAAGAGCAGGTAAGGATTGAGGAAGCTGATTCCCTCTGGGGTAAAGATGCCATGGAAACATTCCACCAGTTCCAGTCTGAACTTGGTGATAAACGTTACAGTATTGTCTATATCGGTCCTTCAGGAGAAATTGGACATCCTATTGCCTGTATCGGTTGTGATAGTCATAGTGTTGCCGGACGGGGCGGAGCAGGGGCAGTCATGGGCTCTAAAAAATTAAAAGCCATGGCTGTTTTAGGAACCAAACAGGTGCCTCTCCATGATCCTGAAAAGGTCAATGCCAGGTCACTGGAATTAATGAAAGAGTTTTCCAAACGGTCAGCGGAAAAAAGAAAAACAGGGACAACCTCTGCCCCAACCACATTTGAAAAAATTGGTAATCTCCCGTTAAAGTACTGGGTTGGGGAAACCTGGGGTAAATCTGCTCGGATAGCCGCTCCTTACTATAACGAAATATTACATACCAAAGCGACCTTTTGTGCCAATTGTCCTTATGGCTGTCACCGTCATATCAAACTGGAAGAGCCGGAAGAGTATGCCGTAGAAGGAGCTGGTCCGGAATATGAAACCCTGGGCATGATGGGTGGTGCCTTCTTATGTTCAGATCTGCCCGCTATTGCCAAAGCAAACGATATATGTAACCGTATGGGCATTGACACCATATCGACCGGAGCATGGGTCAGTTTTCTGGCTGAGTGTTATGAGAAGGAGCTGATAGACAAAGAGGATACAGAAGGTATAGAGGTCAATTGGGGAGATGGAAAAGTTCTGGTGCAACTCACTGAGAAGATTGCCAGACTGGAAGGTATCGGTCAGTATTTTAAAGAGGGTATCATAGGTGCAGCAAAGAGAATAGGTGCCGATACCATGGATGCTATCGTTCATGTGAAGAATATGGACTATCCTGCCCATGATCCCAGATGTCATCTATCTGCTGGTTTAAACTATGCTACCGGAACCAGGGGAGCCTGCCATGAAAGAGCGGATGCCCAGGGATTCTTTTATCTTGAAATTGGAATGGAAGGGCCAGCCAGAACGATGGAGGAAGTTCCCGAATATGTTATACATCAGCAGAACATAAGTAGTCTTGCCAATAGTCTAAGTGTTTGTAAATTTATTCTAAGGGTTCCGAAACTTTCATTAAGTGAAATCATTGAAATACTCAATGCTTCAACCGGGTGGAACTGGACGGTACATGATCTGGAAAAGGCAGGAGAAAGAGGTTTTGTCTTAGAGCGCCTGATTAATGTCCGGGATGGAATCTCACGAAAGGATGATATCTTGCCTAAAAAGATGACCATTCCTGCCAGGACCGGTCCCCGGGAAGGAAGAGTTCCTGTTCCCCACGATAAGGCACTGGATGAGTACTACAAGCTCAGAAATTGGACGAATGACGGAATTCCGACTGAACATGCCTTGAGTGAGGCGAGTTTGGAGGAATATAGTCGTTTCTTAAAAATATAAAATGAAATCATTTTGATTAATCCATGCACGAAGAAGGTATAAAATTCTTGTTAAAAGACTAATATGTGATCAATTGCCTTCTTCATGATTCCGGGAAAACAAAAACGAATTAGTTTTGACACAAAAAGGAGAAAAAACTATAATTTTAGGTAGCGTATTATATAATAAATAGAAGAGAATGGAAGGAAAAGTAAATCATTATTTTATTCCCAGAGAGCTGTGGCAGGTGCAAAAACAGCAATGAACATGATTGAAGTCCGCCTTGCTGCTGCATTTTTATGATTGAGCTCTTACGATAGCCAAGATGAGAATGCAATGAATAATGAAGGATAGAATTTTCTATTGAATCAGGGTGGCACCACGTGAGTGAACTCTCGTCCCTAAGGTAGCGTTTACCGGCAGGCGAGAGTTTTTATTGTAAGGGGATTAATACGATGATGACGAGAAAAGATTATGAAATCGTTGAACACACCGCAGATGTGGGCTTGAAAGTCTATGGAAACACAAAAAAAGAATTATTTCGAAATGCAGCCCGGGGAATGTTTTTTCTCATTTCCGGTTCTTCTATTACTTCCGGAAATACCAGGAATCAAAGATATTGGAAGGTTGAATGCCAAGCTGGTGACATAGAAGATTTGCTGTTTTCCTGGCTAAGTGATTTACTCTATATTCATCAGAGTGAATTCGTCATTCTGGAAGATTTTATTATTCACTATCTATCAAAAAAATTGATTCAATCTGAGGCGGTAGGAATAAAATCAAGTGAATCTCCTTACTGGATTGAAAAAGAAATCAAGGCAGTTACCTATCATCATTTACAGGTTATAAAAAATGATCTGGGACGATGGGAAACAGACATCATTTTTGATATTTAATGCTGTTCAGAATGATAATATACCAAAACTATGGTAATATTTATATGGATATTTCATAGAGAACCTGGATCTAAAGAATTCTGTTAAAAAAATTAATCGATTTCAATCAATTCTCATCAGATGATCATAATCTGATTGAAGGAGTTGATATATGAAAGACGACTGGGAAAAGGTATTAGTGCAAAAGCAGCCCTATGTTTGGGAAATACCAAAAGAGTATCGACCGGGTATGAGGGTGAATGGCTGTATCTATGCTTCTAAAATCTTGATGAAACAGATTATTAAGGACCAGGCGCTTGATCAGGTAGCAAATGTAGCTTTTTTGCCTGGTATTGTAGGGTATTCACTGGCCATGCCCGATATACACTGGGGATATGGTTTCCCGATTGGCGGTGTGGCGGCAACTCGAGTGGAGGATGGTGTCATTTCACCTGGAGGAGTTGGTTTTGATATTAACTGTGGAGTTCGGTTGATTCGTACCAATTTACGATATCAGGATATCAAAAATAAAATCAGCCCCATCATAGAGGCATTATATAAGAAAATCCCATCCGGAGTTGGTTCTGAGGGTAGTATTAAATTAAATGCTCAGGAAGTTAAAAGAGTACTGGCAGATGGTGCCCAATGGGCTGTAGAAAATGGATTCGGAGAGAAGGAAGATATCACCTATACGGAGGAAAAAGGCAGGATGACCCAGGCTAATCCGGATGTCATAAGCAGTAAAGCAATTCAGCGCGGTTACTCTCAATTGGGAACCCTGGGTTCGGGAAACCACTTTTTAGAGCTTCAGATCATTGACCAGGTTTATCAGCCGGAGATTGCCAGACAAATGGGCCTCGAAGAGGGTATGGTCACACTGTTGATTCATACTGGATCCAGAGGTTTTGGTCATCAGGTTTGTACTGATCATCTCTCTGTGATGCAAAAGGCAGTTCAAAGGTATCACATCAGAGTGCCTGACAAGCAATTAGCCTGTGCGCCGGTGAATTCACCGGAGGGTAAAAACTATTATCAGGCGATGTGCTGTGCGGCTAATTTTGCCTGGGCTAACCGCCAGTGTATTACCCATTGGGTAAGAGAGGTTTTTTATCAGATATTCGCACTTTCCCGGGAACGTCTGGGATTGGAATTAGTGTATGATGTGGCACATAATATTGCTAAGATAGAGGTTCATCAATGGGAAGATCAAAATCTAAAATTATGCGTACACAGAAAAGGTGCGACGAGGGCTTTTCCGCCTCAACATCCTGAATTGCCTTCCAGATATCAAGAGATTGGTCAACCTGTTCTGATTCCCGGAGACATGGGCCGTTTCTCCTTTGTTCTGGTTGGAAGCGAAAAGGCAATGCAGAAAACGTTTGGTTCTGCCTGTCATGGTGCTGGACGGGTCTTAAGTCGTCAAGCGGCTAAACGAGAAGTAAAAAACAGAGACATCGTTAAGGAATTGCAGGAAAGAAATATTTTAGTGAAAGCCAGGAGCAGGGGAACGCTGGCAGAGGAAGTATCCGAAGCATATAAAGATGTGTCAGAAGTAGTCAATGTCATGGATCAGAGTGGTATTTCGGGCAAAGTAGCCAGAATGAGACCTCTAGTTGTCATTAAAGGATAAAGACTCTTGAAGAGAGAGTTTTTGTAACATTGGATGGAGATTGAGTTATAAAATGAAAGAGAATTTAAAAAAAAGTTTTAAGCAGGGAGTTTCTCCCTTGGCTCTATATGTTTTACAGAGAGGATGGTAAAAAAATATGCTGGATTTAAAATTCATCCGAACAGAACCGGATCAGGTAAAAGAAGCACTGAAGAAAAGAGGACAGGATGATCGTAATATAGACCATATTCTGGAATTAGATGAACAACGAAGAAAGATCCTCTTTGATGTAAGCAGCTTAAAACAAGAAAGAAACCAGGTATCCGAAGAGATTGGTCGTTTGAAGAAAGAAAAGCAGGATGACCGGGAAAAAATCCTCGCTATGCGGGAGGTATCAGGGAAAATCAAGGAGATGGATATAAAGGTGAAGTCTATCGAAGAAGAGATCCAGAGTATCCTATTAGAGATTCCCAATATGGTTGATGAAAGCATCCCTGTAGGTTCTGATGAAGAAAGCAATGTAGAGGTCAGAAGATGGGGAATACCGAGAGAGTTTGATTTTGAGCCACAGGCTCATTGGGATTTAGGTGAGAGACTGAATATTCTTGATTTTGAAAGGGGAGCTAAAATTGCTGCTGCGCGTTTTACGGTACTCAAAAATCGTGGTGCCCGTCTGGAGAGGGCTTTAGTTAATTTCATGCTGGATATTCATACCAGAGAGCACCACTATCAGGAGATATTTCCTCCTTTTCTGGTAAATGCCAATACCATGACCGGAACGGGTCAATTACCTAAATTCGAAAATGATTTATTTAGATCCAATGATGACCTGTATCTTGTTCCTACTGCCGAAGTACCCTTAACAAACCTTCATCAAGAAGAAATATTAGCGGAAACGGAGTTGCCTCTTTATTATACAGCTTATACCGCCTGTTTTCGGAGAGAGGCAGGTTCCTATGGTAAAGATGTCCGAGGACTGATTCGACAGCATCAATTTAATAAAGTGGAATTGGTTAAGATTTGCAAACCGGAAGAATCCTATCAGGAACTGGAAAAACTAACCCAGGATGCAGAAGTCATCCTGCAGCGGTTGGGGCTTCCTTATCGAGTCGTTGCTCTATCCTCCGGGGATATCGGTTTTTCTGCTGCCAAGACCTATGATTTAGAGGTATGGTTACCGTTTCAGGGAAAATATCGGGAAATATCTTCCTGCAGTAATTGTACTGATTTCCAGGCACGTCGTGCCAATATGCGTTATCGGGCTCAGGATTCCGGAAAAGTTCATTTCGTCCATACGTTGAATGGATCGGGAGTGGCAGTAGGCAGAACGATGGTTGCCATCCTGGAAAATTACCAGGAAAAAGACGGATCCATTACGATTCCTGATGCTTTATGTCCCTATATGGATGGATTGAAAAAAATTTCTGTTTAAGGTAAAATTTGGTTGCCAGTAGTGGCTGCAGGATTATCCTATTGAGGATAGGTATACGGAGGGATGTCCGAATGGCAAGGAGCCGGTCTTGAAAACCGGTGTAGGCGTAAGCTGTCTGGGTTCGAGTCCCAGTCCCTCCGCCACTCTATATCTTCGTTATTTTGATTCATTCTTCATATAAAAATTTTCTGGAGTGCTATTTTGGAAAATAATGAGATAAAAAGAAAACCGATTGGTATGATGGATTCCGGGTTGGGTGGTTTAAGTGTATACCGGGAGATGAAAAAACAGTTGCCCCGGGAACAGGTAATCTATTTTGGTGATACAATTCATGCGCCCTATGGTGAGAAGACGGATGAACAAATTTTGCATTATGTTTTTTCAATTATTGATTTTCTACTTCAGCAGCAGGTAAAAATGGTAATCATTGCCTGTAATACCATGACTGCGGTAGCCTTGAAGGAAGTTGAAAACAAATGTGCTATTCCGGTCATTGGGGTCATTCAACCGGGTGCTTATGAAGCAGTTCTTCAAACCAAAAATAAAAGAATAGGTATCATTGGAACAGAAGTGACTATCCGTAAACAAAGTTATGAAAAGATAATCAAGGAGATAGATCCTCTTGTGAAGATCTTTTCAAATCCCTGCAGTAATCAAATTATCCGGGAAATGGAAGAACAGGCTTTAAAGAATGAAAGTGAAATTCGGCTTCTTCTAAGAGAATGCCTGAGACCAATCCTTAAGCATAATGATGTGGATACGCTGATCTGGGGATGTACCCATTATCCTTTTTTGAAAAAGTATATAGAGGGAGAAATTGATCGAAGTATTTCCTTGGTTGATCCGTCCAAAGCCACGGTGAAACAGGCCAGGGAGTGGCTTGAACAACGCAAACTCTGCAATCAGTTTAAGAATGAACCGGATTCTTTCTATATCAGTGGAGACCCTGATTTATTTAGAAAAATTGCTGAGATATTATTAGGGAATTCTCCCGGTCAATTTAAGAAGGCAGTTATTTAAAATTTCTGTAAAGTCTATTGATTATATTTGATTTTTATAATATGCTAAAAAACAGTGGAATCCTCTACACCAGTTCAGGGATACTACCAGGAATCCGACTAAGGTGATGTAATGAAGAAGATTCAGCCTCTTTTCCAGGTTTTCTGGATCAGAGGTTTTTATATGAGTTCCTTTAAAATCAGTCCTGCGAGGCTGATAAGGAAGATGCCTAACCCCTTATCAGCTTTTACTGAAAGGGGGTTTTTAATTAGAAGGATTCGATATTGAAAAGATTTAGTAAAAAATAATAAAAAGAATATTCTCTATAAGGAGGAAAGAATGGAGTCTCAGCACCGACAGGAAGTAGTAGATTATACTAAACAAGGGATACCCCAGACAATTGTTTTAGGCCTGCAACATGGATTTACCATGTTCAGTGCCACCGTTTTAGTGCCGATTATTACCGGTTTAGATATCTCAGTAGCGCTATTTATGGCTGGTATTGGAACACTGCTTTTTCATTTATTAACAAGGAATAAAGTACCTGCATTTTTAGGATCTTCTTTTGCCTTTATAGCCCCAATTGTCCTGGTAACAGAAAAATTTGGCGTACCTTATGCTTTAGGGGGAATTGTTGTCGCTGGATTACTTTACCTGCTTTTATCATTCTTAGTTAGTCAGTTTGGACCGGAGAAGATCATAGCGTTTTTCCCTCCGGTCGTGACGGGACCGGTTATTATGGTCATTGGTCTGAAATTAGCTCCTACAGCAATCAGTATGGCTAATGAAAATTGGTGGCTTGCTTTAGTCGGTTTTACAGTCGTTGTATTAGTCAGTTCTTTCACCAGGGGGTTTTTGCAAGTCATCCCGGTATTGATGGGAATTGTAATTGGGTATATTGTGGCTATCATATTCGGTATGATCGATTTTACATCAGTCTTTGAGGCAAATTGGTTTGGATTCCCTCAATTTACATTGGCGCAATTTAACTGGAATGCCATCCTGATTATTGCACCGGTTGCCATCGTTACCATGATTGAGCATATCGGAGACATACTGGCAATCAGCGCTACAGTAGAAAAAGATTTTGTGAAAGACCCGGGTCTGCACCGTACACTCATAGGAGATGGTCTGGCAACTTCAATTTCCGCTTTATTGGGAGGGCCAGCGAATACCACCTATTCAGAAAATACCGGAGTCCTGGCTTTGACCAAAGTTTACAACCCGGTTGTGATGCGTATCGCAGCCGTATTTGCCATTATCATCGGTTTGATACCAAAAATGGGCGCAGTCATTGCTACGATACCTGGAGCATTAATAGGTGGCATTTCTATTATCCTCTTCGGTATGATTGCAGCAATCGGAGTGCGGACAGTGGTTGAAAACAAGGTGGATTTTGAAAAACCCAGAAACCTGATTATTGCTGCAACCATCCTTATCCTATCCCTTGGTGGTGTCGCAATTCCTATTTCATTGGGAAATGGACAGATCACCATTGAAGGAATGGCTCTGGGTGCTTTAGTTGGTATTATATTGAATAAAGTCATGCCGGAGTGATGATGAATCTAGAATTTAAATAGACCAATAGAATCTGTGAATAAGGTATGCAATTCTGTGACGTTTTACTTTATTTTTATTTTCTATTATTATCAAATTATCAAAAAAATAATCAGTGAGTCTATTCATCAATTTTCTGAGAATTTTTACTCCAAAGGCAAAAAGAAAAGAAAGTAAATCCATAGGCATGGATCCAATCAAAATGAGTACAATTAATTTATTTGAAAGCTATATAAGCTGGGGAGGAATAGGATGAACGAAAAAATTGTGTGGCTCGATTTTGATATACTTCAAAAATTTATGATTGATACATTCAAAAAGATGGGATTAAATAAACATGACGCTGAAATATCTTCAGATATTTTGATATCAGCTAACAAAGCAGGAATGGATTCACATGGAATTGATCGTTTAAAAACCTACTATTATGATAAACTTAAAGCAGGTATTATAAATAAAGAAACAAATATAGAAATCATCAATAATCAACTGACAACTGCAGTTATTGATGGGCATGGAGGGATAGGGCTTGTGATTGGAAGAAAAAGTATGCAGTTGGCAATTGATAAGGCAAGAGAGTATGGTTTGGGCATGGTTGCTGTCAGGAATTCGAATCATTATGGATTTGCCGGATATTATGCCAAAATGGCAATTGATCATGAAATGATTGGTATTACCGGCACGAATACACCACCATATGTTGCTCCAACATTCGGTATAGAAAGTTTATTGGGGACTAATCCATTAACTTTTGGTATACCAACTGATGAAAAATTTCCTTTTATTATTGACTGTGCTACAACTGTTACTGCCCTGGGTAAGATTCAATTGTATGAAAAATTGAACAAAGATTTACCTGACGGTTGGGTTATGGATAATCATGGAAATATGATAAAAGATGCAAAAAAAGCACATCATGATCTTATGAGCAGAGAAGCTTCCCTTCTTCCTCTGGGAGGAATAGGGGAGGAAAATGCCGGTTATAAGGGATATGGTTATTCTACAGTCGTAGAAATCCTTTCAGCTGCATTACAGGAAGGAGATTATTTGAACAGAATTATTGTGAAGGAAAAGGACAAGGGCAGTAACAAGTCCATTGGTCATTTTTTTATAGCCATAAATATTAGTTCATTCATCGAAATGCATAAGTTTAAGAACATTGCAGGAAATATCTTACGGGGTCTTCGTTCCTCCAGAAAAGCTCCTGGTGCAGAGAGAATCTATACTGCAGGGGAGAAGGAATACCTTATCTGGATGGAGAGAAAAGACAAGGGCGTTCCTGTTAATCAAAAAATGCAGGAACAACTTTTAACTATTCAGGAAGAATTAAATTTGAAACAATATCAATTTCCATTTTAGCAATATAAACCATCTTGGTTAATTAGTTGGTCAATTTTTTAAATCAATCGTTGCTTGTCATTATAATTATATATTATGGAATGAATATGACTATAATTGGATTCCTGCATGCTTGAAAGTCTATTCATCACCAGACACTTAGTTTAAATAAACCAGATCTTTATCTGGTGTAGTGTGAAGAATCAAGTCTCTTTGAAGCCTAAAATTTTTTGAGTATATTCTCTTTCTATCTTTTTGTCAGGCATCATTTGAAAAATCTTTTTGACCTGAGTAACCTGAGTACCGTTATAATAATTATGGGTCTGACGAATAGTCTAAGATATCTAAGTTTTTTTGTTTTAGATTGTAGTTATAGATATTCACCTTTGACCTTTCAATGACTATAAATCATAATTAAATTAATAATCTATCGTACTGCTTATACCATTCATGAAGTATGAAATGTGTTTACTTAAAGATAATTTTTGACTTTCAGCTTTAGTGGAAAGAAAGGAGCTTTTGTAATGGAAAAGACTTATCAGAAGAAGCTTGAGGTTCTGCAAAATCCCTATATTATTCAGCGTGTTTTTGAGGCTATTGAACTCTGTCAGCCGGAGAAAGTCTCTGTCATAACCGATGATCCCGGCGATATTCAGTATGTCAGGGAACTTTCATTAAAGAATGGGGAAGAGAAAAAATTAAACCTACCGGGACATACCATTCATTTTGATGGCTATGATGATCAGGGCAGAGATAAAAAAGTTACACGTTATCTATTATCCCAAAAGGTTAATTGGGGGATTGATGTCAATTCCATCGATAAAGAGGAGGGTTTAAAAGAGATTAAGTCTTATTTTAAAGGAAGTATGAAGGGAAAGGAAATGCTGGTGCGTTTTTTCTCCCTGGGTCCCGTAAAATCCATCTTTTCTCTTCCTGCCTTACAGATTACCGATTCGGCTTATGTTGCTCATAGTGAAGATTTGCTTTACCGGAGCAATTATGAAGGATTCAAAGATTTAAAGGGATCAAATCGGTTCTTTTATTTCCTCCACTCTGCCGGAAGGCTGAAAGACAATATCAGTGTGGATGTGGATAAGAGAAGGATCTATATGGACCTGGAAGAAAATTGCGTCTACTCGGTCAATAATCAGTATGCTGGCAATTCCATCGGATTAAAGAAGTTGGCTTTCCGATTGGCTATTCAGAAGGCACATCACGAAGGATGGCTGGCAGAGCATATGTTTATCATGGGTGTTCATGGCAAAAAAGGCAGGACAACCTATTTCACCGGTGCTTTTCCTAGTGCCTGTGGTAAAACCAGTACGGCCATGTTGCCGGGACAGACCATTGTAGGGGATGATATTGCCTATCTCAGAAAGATTAATAGAGAAGTAAGAGCTGTGAATATGGAAAAAGGGATTTTTGGAATTATCGCTGATGTCAATGAGGAAGAAGATCCTTTAATCTATCGCGCTCTGACTACACCCCGTGAGATTATCTTTTCCAATGTACTCGTCAAAGACGGTGTTCCTTACTGGATGGGAATGGGCAAAGATCTTCCCAAAGAGGGAGTTAATTACAGCGGAAAGTGGTATCTTGGAAAGAAGGATGAGAAGGGAAATAAAGTTGATCCATCCCATAAGAACGCCAGATACACCATCCGTTTGGCAGAGTTAGATAATATCGATCCGGCAGCAGAGAATCCGGAAGGCGTTCCTGTGGACGGGTTCTTCTATGGTGGCAGGGATTCTGATACGTCCATGCCCATTGTGGAGGCTTTGAATTGGGAACATGGTGTATTGATCGGTGCCACTGTAGAATCAGAAACAACAGCTGCCACCTTGGGTCAACAGGGAGTAAGGAAGCATGATCCCATGGCTACCCTTGATTTTATCTCAGTCCCCTTTGCCACCTATATTGAAAATTACCTCTCTTTTAAAGATGACCTGAAACGAATACCAAAAATTTTTGCCACAAATTATTTCTTGAAGGATAGTCAGGGAAGTTACATGACTCCTAAGATCTATAACCTGCTATGGATTTTGTGGGCAGATGGCAGGATAAATCGTGAATATCAAGCAGTTGAAACTCCCGTAGGTTTAATCCCCAGATATGAGGACTTAAGGGAAATTTTTAAGAAAAAGCTAGATAAGGAATATTCTCAAGAAGAATATGTAGCCCAGTTTTCTCTCAGGGTCGATAAATATCTGGAAAAGATGGATAGAATGAGAGAGATATTCTGCAGGATTCCCGTTCCAGATGCATTTGATGAGGAACTGAAAAGCCAGATATATCGTCTTGAAAACATTAGAAAAGAATTCGGCAAGGCAGTCATTTCACCCTTTGAGCTCCATACCTGATGTGAGTGAATCTATCTTAAGTTATTGAAAACTGAAAATGACTTATTATAACGGGGATATCACAGCAGCCTGATTGGTAAACAACTTATGGAGCAAGGAAATGTTTTATTCTTTTTATTAAATGAATCTGTTCAAATGATCAATAAGAGCAACAGTACAATTTTTTGAGTTGAGGATAACTCTGATGCTTGATTTTGATGAGAAAAATATTTTGTCAGATGAAGAATCTTTCTCTAATGAAAAAAGGGATTCAATCCTCTTTGACCAGACTGATAAACCTTTTTTGTTGTTGTATCTCATTATCTTTATCC
>CAYSSG010000019.1:0-9620 GCA_964433635.1 uncultured Atribacterota bacterium
TGGTCGGGGCGAGAGGATTTGAACCTCCGACCTCTTGGTCCCGAACCAAGCGCGCTAACCAAACTGCGCTACGCCCCGCATAGTTACAAACAAAATTATATCATACCTCAGGTAAGGAAACTACTGATTTTAGTCTGATGGCAAGGAAAGAAGCAGTAACTACTTTTAAGCAATCACCCGGTAAAAAAGGAATGACTCCTACCATAACAGCTTCCTTTATCCCAATTCTGGTTATAATAAGTAATTGGGCTACTCCTGTAATATATATGATTACTACTCCAAGTAAACCCACTGTAAAATAAGACCATATTTTAGCTTCTTTTAATTTCTCAATGAGTTTACCAATAACATAAGCGGAAATGACAAAGCCTATTAAAAAACCGCCGGTAGGTCCCAATAAGACCCCTAAACCTCCTCTAAACCCTGAAAAGACCGGTAAGCCCACCGCTCCCAGCAAGAGATAAATGAGCTGACTAAAAGCACCAAGCTTGCTTCCTAAAACCATTCCGGATAGAAAAGTAAACAGATTTTGCAAACTTATGGGAATCAGGCCAATAGGAATAGAAATAAAGGCACCGACAGCAGTTAGTGCTGCAAATATAGAGATTAGAATCATCTGGTAGATCGTTATCTTTTGCATCATCAAAAACCTTGCTTGAATAACTTAACCTGATTCATAATACAATACTTCATTTAATATAGGATACTTGTTCTAAATCAATCGCATGATGACCTTTATAAATATTCCCCAGGTAGGCATCTATGGCAATTTTATCACCAGTTTTGAATTCACTATTGTTGATAGTGCATTTCTTTACCCCTTCCAGGACAATTAAGAGTTTACAATTCACCACACAAATTTTACCTAACTGGGCAGCTGTAACTGCAGCATGAGAAGTTACTCCGCCACGTGCAGTCAATAATCCATCACATTCAAAGATCATTTCTATATCATCCGGTACTGTATCAGGTCGAATTAAAATCTTATGTTCTTGCGGATATCTTTCTGACAGAACTCTTATATCTTCCAGGCTAAAGGCAACACGACCATTCATTACTCCTCTGCCGATCCCGATACCCGATCCAACCAGATGGTTAAGAATATCTGGACTCGTAAAAACAGGAGTTTTTTCTTTATCCTTCAAGGTATATGGTCTGGTTTGCAAAATATATAAATCTTGCTTGTATTTTGATTTAAAAGTAAATTCAATCTCCTGGTGCTCATATCCCCTTTGATAAATTAATTCTTCTGCTAATCCCAGTAATTTTTGATAAATTTCGGGGAATTGTTTTTCCAGAGACTCTCCTCTAAACTGGGGAAACTTTTGATTTTGAAATTCAGAAACCGGTAAAGTATAAACTAATCCGGATACAATATCTTCTCCCTGACTGCAGCTGGTAAAATCACCGTATAAGGTAACCTCCGAACTTTTTTCAAATGGTACCTTGGTAAAAAAGACACCGGTCCCGGATTCAGTATTTATATTACCAAAAATCATTTCCTGTACTATAACTGCTGTCCCCCATTCTTCAGCAATCTGAAGTTTTTTGCGAAATATTTGCGCTCTATCATTGTACCAGGATTGAAATACAAAAATGATAGCCTGAATCAGCTGTTTGAAGGGATCTTCTTCTAATTTAACACCATAATCCAATAGTAAATTTTTATAAGAAAAGGCAATTGCTTTCATCTGATCCTTGCTGAATTCTCTCTTTTCTTCTACTTCATATGTTTGTTTAAATCCTAAGATAAGTTTGTCAAATTCATCTCGCTTGATTCCATGAGCCATACCCCAATTTTGTAATAACCTCCGGTAAGAATCCCAGGCTGCCCATCCATACTCAGGGATTTTACTTAAACTTTCGGCAATCTCATCATTCATACCAATATTCAAAATGGAATCCATCGCTCCGGGCATGGGAATGACTGTCCCTGAACGGACTGCCAGGAACAGAGGGTTTTTTGGATCTCCAAATTTTTTCCTGGTTATTCTTTCTAATTCTATTAGTTTATCTCTTATCATCTCCAATATTGCCTGGTACATTTCAGAGAACTGCATGATAGCTTTCCTATCTCGAAACCATTCTGTAGTAAGTACAAACCCTGTTGGAATGGGGAATTTATAGGAATATAATTTTTTAAGATAATAGGCTTTGGCACCCAAAAATATCTGATTATCTACTTTGGGATTCGACTTATGTAAGGAAGTACATAGCAAGTTGGGATTATAATTGAGCAGCATATGGATCACTTCTGGTTTTAATCTCGCCATCATATTTCTTAAAGTGCTCAGTATTTTGGAGACATAATTATCTAAACTTTGCACAAAAAAGGTTGAAACAATCATGTCACGGTAAAATTCTTCTGATTTCCGGTAGATAATGTGTTCCATGTTGGTTTTATTTAAAGTATCAGTTCCCTTGATGTTTTGCCGAATAATCGTTTTCAGGGATGAACTGAAAGGAAGTATATAATAGCTATCAATGATTTCTTTAATATTGAGAGTGATAAAATTGAATATATTCACAAATTGGTCCATTGAAAAGGTTGTAGTTTTAAAACTATAATTAAGCATTTCCAGATTGGAGTTAAAATTCTCATTAGAAATACCATTTAGACTTAATCCTTCTTTAAATAAATCTAATATTCTGGCAGCATTATGGAAACCATCAATCGTCATATAATCCAGATTTCTTTGACTGATGAATTTACTGATAAGATAATCAGCCAGTTTCTCCAGGCGTAAAATTAATCCCATCGCTGCAAATTTCTGTTCATAATATTGTCCATACATAGAAGGAATTCCGGAGGCAATATGACGCTTATAGTATATACTTTCCTGGGCTTCAGTCTTTGGAGATTCCAGAATGATTTTCTTTAATCTGGAGATCATATTAAAAATCATCTTTATCGAAGCGGCACATCTGTTATTTTTAATATTTATTTCTAACTTTCCTATTTCCGTGATGGTAAAAAAATTTGACTTCTGCAAATCAAGGCCAATAAATTTATAATCCAGAGTATATTTATGTTTTAAAAGCTGATAAAGTTCAATCAGGTAAATAACCCGTTTGCTATCCCGGTCATCAGGGTTGCTGATTTCTTCCATGGCCTTTTTTATTTCATCAATATCCTTTCCCAGCATAGCTTCTGGACTTGCTTCCATCGACTTGCAAAGCTTATTTAAAATATGATGTACCAGGTCAAACCACTTTCCTGATACAGACAATTCTTTCTGAACATCGATGGGAAGATATTCTAACAGAGGATGAAAATCTCCATCATACCAGAAATAGACAATTCTTTTTATCAGCTCTATCTGTGAGTTATTGCTTTCTACATGTATTTGCTTTCTTAAAAAATGAATTAATTTATCTTCACCATAAGAAAGTTTATCTATATCTGTAGATATCTCCCTGATCTTTCCCTCTGCTCCAACTGCACTAAAATAAACAGGAAACAGACTTAGTAGTTGTTTTATTAAAACATAGTTTGATTTGATATCGCTATTAAGCAATTGGCTGATATCTCTTTGAAAAAGATCTTCATCGCGAATAAGCACTCCTCCCAGCTTTAAATTTACAATCAAAGCAGATATGAGCTTACTGCTATACAGAGATGAACACCTGATTAATTGAAGCCATAATCTAACCATCTTTAGATGATTATTATCCGTCTCGATTTGCCAATCATCGTTCATTTTTATATCACCAGGAAAAATAAAACCAAATCTGATAAGATGATCAATAAAAGTATCTATGTGTGCTTGCTCTTCTGATTGATAGATTCTCTGACCCAATATTAATAAACACTCCAGTATCTTTTCTATATTTTCTTTTTTCAAGCTATTAAACAGGGAGAATGTAGTGGTTAAAAAACTATCCAGCGATAGTTCCGCAATTTCTTCATGGGTAAACCTTTTATACACCTGGGTTAATTCCATTAATAAAGTATCTCTTATTCCAACCATGACTGGAATTTCCAGCAAGTAATACAGAAAATATATTTTCTCTGATAGCGGGGTATCTTTTTTAATTAAACCATTTAATTTATCTGTAAATTCTTTAAAATCAGGAATACTTTCCAATTCATCCCAGCTATTGGCTCGAGATAATTTTTCCTCAATTTCTCTAATAAGCTTCTTTTCTTTTTCAGAGATACTCAAGATGGCAGCATCATATTTTTCAGAAAAATATTCATCCTGCTTTTTGCACCATTCCTGAAAATCCAGCTGGTTTTTCCACATCTGTATATTTTCCTTCTGAGATATCTTGAGTAAACTCTCCATTCTCTGCGAATAATTTCTATGCTTTATAAGCCGAACAGGAAGCTTCTTCAATAAACTCGATGCGTATATTCTTATTTCTTTATCGCTAAGCAAAGTATTTTCTAAAGTGAAGAGGATTTTTTCAGCAAGGGCACCAAATTCTACTTTAATATCATCCTTACCCAACTCCCGAATGAATTCAAATAAAGTGTCAAGAACGCGCTGCTTATCCTTAAAATTAAGCTCTTGATGTAATAAATCATTAAATAATGCTAAGATAGCCCTTACAGCCTTGCTCGCTTTGGGGTGAGATTTATAAAACCACATATCATTTAAGGCTATCTCTCTGAGTTGTTTAGAGACTAATTTTGGTTTGAGAGGAGAAAAGTGAATTTCTGTTAAGAGATTGATTATTCTCTGATGGATACCAAAATAAGCAGAAGAAATTTCTAATAGCCATTTTTGCTCAGCGGAAAGGTTTTTATCTATTCGTACTTGCCTGGTATCTTTTTGAATGATTGACATTTTTCGTTATTTATAATCCTCCCCTGTCGTCTTGTATTTAGAATAGTACCAGATATTATTTCTATAGTTTTACCTTCATCTGTTTTAAAAATTAAGGCACCTCTGTCTGTAATATTAACAGCTTCTCCAGAAATAATTCTCTTTCCAGTATCCAGTCTAATATTTTTCCCTATTATATTGTTATAACGTTTCCATTCTTCCAGAATTAAAGAGAAATCTTTTCTTTTAAACATCCCATAAAACTTTTCCAATTCAGTACAAAGATACTGCACTAACATTGCCCGGGGTATCGGTTGTCCGGTAATTTCTTTTAAGGAAATAGAACTTTTTCGAATATCTTCGGGTAATCCATATGAATCATTATTTGCATTTATACCTATTCCCACTATAACCCATTGTATATTCTTTGTCACTGTACACATTTCAGTCAATATACCACATACTTTTCTATCATTTATTAATAGATCATTAGGCCATTTAATCTGAACTTTAATTTGATGGAACAATCTTTTGATAGTTTTAACCACAGCCACAGCAGCCATCAGGGTAATTAGTGGTATATATGAAGAAATAATTTCAGGATATAATATTATAGAAAGCCAGATGCCACCTGCCGGGGAAAACCATGTTTTTCCTAATCTGCCTTTCCCTCCACTTTGTTTCTCAGCAATAACAATTGTTCCTTCTGGGATTTTATCTGTTTTTTCTAGAACCATCTGCCTGGCTATGATATTGGTGGAGGTCAGTTCAGGAAAATAGTAGATTGTTTGTCCAACATATCTGGTAGTTAGCTTATTTTTTATTTCAAAGGGTAATAATATATCGGGACGGTAAACAATCTGATAGCCCTTCCGGGTATCGGCAGCAATATGATAACCTAATTTTTCTAATTCCTGTATCTGTTTCCGGACAGCTACCCGCGAAATCCCCAGCCAGCTTTCTAATTGTCTTCTGGATATAAAATTGTCTTCAGATAAATAATACAATACGGGGATTTCTACACTCTTTGAGTTTGAGTCTATCTCTTTCAATAACCTTCTCATTATTCCCTGAAATCAATCAAATCAAAGCTCACATCATCCTGGCCCTGCAGTTTAGCCAGGATCTTATCACTAATCAATTGCAGATGCTCCGGTCTCTGCACAAAATCCAGTTCATCAGCAGGTACCTTTAATATGGGACAGAGATGAAAATCTGCAATCCATTTTTCATACAAAGTATTGAGCTGCTCCAGATATTCTCTGGAAATCATTTTTTCATAATCTCTGCCTCGCAGAGCAATTCTTCGCTTGAGCGTAGTCACGGAGGACTGCAGATAAACAATCAGATCAGGAGGGGATAGAAAATTAACCATCATGCGGAATAATTCGCTGTAATTATAATAATCCCGGGAATCCATCAGTCCCTGCAGATACAGGTTTTTGGCAAATATATCTACATCTTCATAAATACTGCGATCCTGAACTACAGAAGAAGCATCATTGGTAATATCCTGATGATGCTGGAAACGTTTGGAAAGAAAGAAGACCTGCAGATGGAAACTCCATTTTTTCATGTCATAATAAAAATCTTCCAGGTAAGGATTATTTTCCACTACTTCATAAAAAGCCTTCCATCCCAGCTTTTTACTTAATAAATCAGTTAAGCTTGATTTTCCACTGCCAATATTTCCCGAGATAATAATAAATTTCTTCATCATTCTTTCACTCTTGATCCTTCTGAACGATCTTCTGGCAGATGACATCCAAATCTCCGCTATCCACCATAAAGTCCAGTTCATCCGCATGAATCACTACTAACCTGGAATAAGGAAAATTTTGTTTATTACTGAAATAATTCTCATAAGCTTGATTCAATTTCTCCATATATTCCCGGGAAATTCTCCGCTCAAAAGGCCTGTCTCTCAGCATGATTCTCCTCAGAAGCAGCTCCGTGCTGGCACGCAAATAGACAATCATATCAGGATCTGGAATATCCTTACACATGATCTGATACAGATGTTCATACATTGCCAATTCGTTGCCCGATAGATTAAGATGGGCAAAAATCCGGTCCTTGGCAAACATATAATCCGAAAAGGACAATTGCTGAAAAAGATCCTGCTGGGCGTGTTTCATCTGTTGGTCATAACGGCTCAATAAAAAGAAAATCTGGGTCTGAAAGGCATAACCCCTGATATCATCATAAAATCGTGACAGGAAGGGATTTTCTTCCACCACTTCCAGAATACTCCTGGCATGATATTTTCTGCTTAACTGCAAGACCAGGCTGGTTTTCCCCGCACCAATTGCCCCTTCAATTGATATATATTTACTTTTCAGTGCTATCATATACAGACTCCCTGGAAAATGCCTGAAAATTTCTTAATAAAATTTCTACCGGTACAAAGATAAAGATTCTGGAAAAACTAATTTTTCTTTGGTGTTTTCAACTTTATCTTAACTTAAAAAGTAGAATAAATCCAATACAAATATAAATTTAGTCGGTTATTATCATAATGACTTTCTAAATCCGGTATCACATGACGGGTAGAACTACAAAACAGGCTGGCGATTGCCAGCCTGTTTTATTTCAATTGTCGGAATAATGAATCGATATCTCTAATAATGAATCTACTTATAATACTATTTGGCTCCTGACGATGCCGCTTTTTCTCTGAATTGACTCAGTGCCCTGAATCCGCCTATAACCACAAAACTGGCCAAAATTAACAGAAGAACAGACACTGATCCCAGAAGCATATTCCCTTTGCCAAAATTGGTAAAGACCAGGTTAATCAAAGCTATAACGGTAACAATCATCATAAAAGCCATGGGATAATAAGTCACTTTATAGTTTTTACCCAAATGGGCCAGATAAGCAGTTGCTCCCATCAGGGATAAACCGGCCAGCAATTGATTGGACGAACCGAAGATCGGCCAGATTGCCGACCATTGTCCGGTTAATGCCAATGCGCCGCCGGCCACAACTGTGACGATAGTGCCCATATACCGGTTAGAAATAGAGGGCATTTTTTCGGCGGTTAATTCTTCAAAACAATATCTGCCCAGACGAGTTGCCGTGTCCAATGAAGTGATTAAGAAGGCAGAAATCGTTAAAGAACCAAAGACAATACCGGTCTGTTCCGGGACACCTAAACCAGCCAGAAATTTACCCAGGCCGTGGGCAAAAACACCGACTGCGCCACCCCATTCCTTTAATCCTGTAGCCATCGCCTCCTGGGTCAGTATAGCAGCTGTTCCCAGAGCTACAACTGCCAGCACGCCCTCAATCAGCATGGCGCCATAACCGATGATCCTGGTATCTTTTTCATTATCCAGCTGTTTCGCCGTGGTACCGGAGGCAACCATGGAATGGAATCCGGAAACAGCTCCGCAGGCAATGGTCACAAACAGCATGGGGAATAAGTATCCCACACCGGTTTTGAAACTGGTAAAGGAAGGGTATACCAGCGTGGGTCGCACAATAAATATCCCGATAACTCCGCCGATCAGAGCCACATAGAGCAGGAAAGACGACAGATAATCCCTGGGCTGTAACAGCATCCAGACTGGTAACGTGGAAGCCAGGAAGATATAAACAATTAGAATCCAGGTCCAGGTAACCTGATTAAAGAACAAAAAGGGTGAATTGAGGCCGATCCAGATGGATAAAAATAATAGTACAACTCCGATTACCGTAACCACTGGCAGACTCATATTGGCACGATACATGGCAAATCCCATACCCATGGCAATAAGCAGCATCAAGAAACCGGCTGTAGCTACCGAGGCATTGGCAGCAAAGGCCGATGCAGTCAGGATGGTAAATACTGCAACAACCAATACCAGGGCTAACCAGGCAAACAACAGAAACCAGGTTCTTGCCTGTTTTCCTACGTACTGCCCGATAATTTCACCCACTGACTTACCTTTATGACGGGAAGAGGCAATCAATCCAAAGTAATCATGCACCCCTCCTACAAAAACACAACCCAGTACAATCCATAAAAAGCAGGGAAGCCAGCCGAAGACAACAGCAGCAATAGGCCCTGTGATTGGTCCTGCACCGGCAATGGAGGCAAAGTGATGCCCTAATAGGACCGGTGCCTTGGCGGGGACATAATCCACACCGTCTGTCATAGTATGTGCAGGTGTCTTTGCTTTGGGATTAATTTCCACCAACTTGTCCAACATGCTCCCATAGACAAAGTAAGCAATAATATAAATTGCAATCGCAATAATCAGTAAGGTTAAAAGATTCATGAAAACAAACCTCCTTCAAATAGAAAACGTGAATTGAATATAAATAAAGATATATGCATAGCAATGATTAGAAAGTTTCAACAACAACGATACGATTTACAAAGAACAATACCCGACAATTGAATAACAAATAATCAGACAGATTATAGATTGCCTGTTTTTTATCACCTCCCATCCTCTTTTCGAAAGCATAAACCTCTGCAACCTCTTTACCCTTAGAATTGTAATAAACCAGATGATCTTTGAGATCAAGTAACAACAGTCGTATATCACACCAACCTTTTAGACCCAGACAGTATGTTTTACCATATTTAAATTTTCGGGCTGATTCAATAGCCTCCCCGGAAAAACCCTCCGATGAAACCAGGATACCATTAATGGTATGGGACATCACATCCAGCGAGGGTTTCACAAATTCACTGGTAGCCTCAATCAGGAACTGTGAAAAATCCCTGACCACCTCATTCTGAACAAACTGTTCCAAACCTTTAACCAGAATGATTTCATTTTCCCGGTACTGGTCAATTTGAATTTTTTTAGTGAGGATATGGCGAAAATGCTCAATGATGGAAATTGCATAGAT
>CAYSSG010000019.1:9720-37670 GCA_964433635.1 uncultured Atribacterota bacterium
GAATTTTTTTAGTGAGGATATGGCGAAAATGCTCAATGATGGAAATTGCATAGATGTCGCATTGCTTACCGGCAATGACTTTGTTGATTTCTACATTATAGTGGGCCTGATATCTCTTTTGTAATTCTTCAAGATATTGCTTTAATAAAAGCTGCATCCTGTTTCCTTTTACCCAATAATAGATTTTTTAAATTTTTAATTTTATCGCTAAGAGAATACACTTTTATTATTTTATTACAATCAATCAGTGATTGCAACAACCTATTTATCTCCTTTTTCAAGAATAAAAATTAAAGGATCATAGAAATAATGATTTTTCAATCTCTAATTAAAGAATTTGATTCTAAATCTTGTATGAAAAAGTGGTCATTCTGGAGATATAACAAAACTGTTACTGTAAAATTGACTGACGCTCTTGACATATGTTTATTTTGTGATAATATCGAATTATGTTTCTCTAGTGTTACTAATATTATAATTGTAACACTTTTTTATAAAGGAGTAGTCTATGAAATGTCTGAAAGTGATCATCGCACTTGCAATCATGGCAATGTCCCTTCTCATTCCAATGGTTATCCTGACCGAGGATATAGATAGTCAACCACCGGGAATCATATGTACTACTTCAATTCTCGCTCATCTAACTGAACAGATCGGACAAAATCTCGTCTCGGTAACCACGATTGCTCCGGTAGGAATGTGTCCCGCGCACTTTGACATCAAACCTTCCCAGATTCAGGCAGTCAGAGAAGCCCAACTGCTTATTTCACATGATTTTGAACCCTGGATTGAAAACCTTCTCACCTCTGCAGATCATACGGACATCGAGCGTTTGATCTTCTCAGGTCCCTGGAACACACCGGCAGGTGCAATTGACAAGATTCACCAGATCACTGATACACTCAGCATTCAATTCCCTGAAAATAAGCAGCAATTTGATATTCATTCACAACAACTTGTAAAAGAAATTAACCGGAATGGAGATCAACTAAAAATAAGGGCTGAAAAGTCAGGAATCAGCCAGTTAAAGGTTATTGCCAGTTTTCACCAGGCATCCTTTGTGGAATGGCTGGGGTTGAAAGTAATTGCCACGTACCCTTCACCGGAAATGATCTCTACTAAGCAATACCTGGAACTTCTCCTGATGGGTAAAAATGAAGAGGTTGACCTTATCGTTGACAATCTGCAAAGCGGCACCGATTTCGGGGCAAAGCTGGCAACTGACTTGGGTGCAACACAGGTGGTCCTGACCAATTTCCCCGGGCTGATTCCCCAAACCGACAGTCTTGCATCAATGATGAGCTATAATGCAGAACAGCTCTTCAAAGTAATAGAGGGAGATTTAATGAATGATTAAGTTGACCGTGGATCGGGATAGCATCAATCACCTGGTTGAGCATGGTATAAAATTGCATGGCCATGCCGGTCCCTATCTCAATCTGGGAATTAAAATGGGATTGCTGGCTTTGCAAAAACTTGATGTCCGAGGTTATTTTGATCTTTTTACCGAAGTCGAATTAAAGTATCACACTCCGGTTTCCTGTCTCGTTGATGGACTGCAGATATCCACAGGCTGTACCATGGGAAAGGGTAATATTAAGGTAAAAGATAATCCTGATATCATACGTTCTCTATTTATAGCGGGGAATAGGAAACTCTTGATTACCTTGAAACCGGCAATCACAGAACTCATTGACTTTAAAAAGGAAAGCTGTGAAAAACTGGGTCAGCAAATCCTGGATATGACTGATGCAGAACTCTTTGATTATGAGGAGATTGATGAACCGGAATAACATCATCGAGATGATCAATGTAAGCACGGTCTATGAAGGCGAAAAACTACCTTCTCTGTTTCATATCAGCCTTTCCATTCGTCAGGGAGAATTTGTCTGTATTATCGGTCCCAATGGTGCCGGAAAGACAACCCTGCTGGAGACCTTAAACGGGCTATTGCCGCACACCGAAGGACAAATTCGGATTATGGGCAAGAATATCAAAGAAAAGGGTATCTTTTTAAGAAAACAGATTGGATATGTTCCCCAGGAATTTACAGTGGACTCCTTCTCTCCTTTTTTAGTCAAAGATATCATCCTCATGGGACGCTATGGCCAAATCGGATTGCTTCATCAGATATCCAGGCAGGACCATATTCTAGTAGAAGAAAGTCTAGAAATTATGGGAATTGAAGCGCTTCGAGATCGACCCATCGGTAAACTTTCGGGAGGACAACTGCAGAAAGTGATGCTGGCCAGAATATTAGCCAAAAAGCCATCTATTCTTTTTCTTGATGAACCCTTCAGCAATCTGGATTATCACGCTACCCATCAGGCGATTCACCAGATCAGTGATATCCATGATGAAAATCACCTCACCACCTTGATGGTCCTTCATGACCTGAATGCCCTTCCTGAACGCTGCAATCGCATCATCCATCTGGATGAGGGCAGGATGATCAATGATGATATACCTGAAAAAGTATTGACTGAAGATCTTCTGGAAATATCGCCAAGGTAAAAATGATATGTCAATTCTCACCATTCTCCCCTTAAAAACCATCATCATAACTTTACTTGGTGCCTGTCTTGCCGGTATAATCTGTTCTCTTATTGGAGCCTTTATTGTCCGGATGAAGCTAACTTCACTGGGTTTCTGTATGTCTCATGCAGCCTTTGCCGGATCAGCGCTTGGCTTGGCACTTTCCCTGCCACCTTTATGGTTTGCCCTTGCTTTTTCTATCCTGGTTGCCTTTATCCTGGGACCGGTTGCCGATAAATCCAGATTACAGCCGGAAATTATTCTGGGAATACTCTTTTCACTAACCATGGCACTGGGATTAACCTTTCTTAACTTTATTCCTGACTCCGCCATGAGTAGTACTGCCATGAGTATTCTGTGGGGAAGCATTTTAGGTATTACCACGATTGATGTTCTGCGCCTGGCTATTCTTACCCTTGGTATTATCCTGGTGGTTACACTGTTTTTCAAAGAATTCCATGCCATCATGTTCGATAGAAAAATGGCAGAGGCATCCGGTATTCCTACTAAACCATTCTACTATCTTATTCTCTTTCTCACTGGCATTACCGTAGCCTTCTCGATTAAATTAGTCGGAGGATTATTAATCTTTGCCTTAATTGTAAACCCCGCATCAACTGCCTATCAGTTCTTTTATGATTTCAGAAAGATTCTCATTTTCTCATCCCTGTTCGGTGTTTTGTTCTCACTGGGCGGTATCATTCTGTCTTTTTTTCTGGATCTTCCAATTGGATCCTCCATTGCCATTATTTCCTCTGTCGGTTTCGGAATATCGGTCATTCTTTCCCCCAAACGAAGAAAAGGCTGATATTAAAAATGACCTTTTTCTTTAATTATCTGCTTCAAATGATGATCTTCTGTGCCATCTGGCAGGATGTAATCCGGGGAAACATGTCCTTCTTCTTCAAACCGTTTCTTACGAACACAATTTTGGCCTCCATTTAAACAATAATGTTCAATCCATTTTATATCCAGCAACCCTCTATCATAAGCTCTTTTCATTCCCGATGTCTCATCATACCATCTGCATTTATTCTTTATGTGTAAAAACCTCCTGTTTATTCCTTTTGACTTTTATGACTTTTCCATATCCGGGATTAACTTTGATTTCACCTTGCTCATAGACAATCTGCCCTCTCACGATCGTCTTTTCTGGCTGACCAAATACTTCCCATCCATCATAGACGAGAGCACTATCCTTACACTTGGTAAACATCTTATTCTTATCTATTCTCCCTTTTTTTTCAGGATCGATAATAACCAGATCTGCATCAGATCCAGGCATAATCACACCTTTTTTAGGGTATAATCCAAAGACACGAGCCGGATTTTCACAGATTAGTTGTACCATCATAACCAAATCAAGCTTACCTTCCTTAACTGCGGTAAACATTAAGGGAAGTCTGGTAGAAAGTCCAGGGAAACCAGCCGGGGGCACAAAAATATCACCATTACCCTTTTCTTTCTCCTCTTTAGTATAAGGAGCATGGTCACTTCCTATTATATCAAAATAACCTGCTCTTAAATACTCCCACATCTCCTCTTGTTCAGCTTCACTACGGACCGGTGGATTACATTTGGCAAAAGCACCGTGCTCAACTAAAGCCTGTTCATTTAAAAACAGATAATGAGGACAGGTTTCCGCAATAGCCAATACTCCTTTTTCCTTTGCTTCTTGAACTAATTGAACCGCCTCGGGTGTACTGATGTGGGCTATTTCCACCTTTGCCCCCGTCTTTTCAGCAAAAAGTAATATTTTAGCAGTAGTTTCAATTTCCACAACAGGAGGACGAGATCTCTCATGATAGATAGGAGAGGTCTTTCCTTCTTTTCTGAGCCGGGCAATGTTTTTCTTAATCATATCATTATTCTCGGCATGAAAGGCAGTAATGAGACCTGTTTCAGCCAATATTTCCATCAATTCATACTGATCACCTGTATCAGGTGCAGTCAACCCAATAAATTCCCTTTCCCTCCCTTCGGGAGCTTCATGCAAGAAAGTTTTAAATGCAACTATACCTGATTTGGAACATGGTATAATACTTTCTTTCTGGTCAATCCCTGCAGCTCCAAAAAAGGCGATATCCACTACCGATTCCTTTTCAGCAATCGCCATTCTGTTATTCACAATTTCCGGAGAATAAGGAGGCGGAGAAGATATGGGCATTTCCAGCACAGTAGTTACCCCACCTAAAGCAGCTTCTTTTGTTCCCGAAAGAAATGTTTCCCTATATTCATTACCTGGCGCTCTAATATGGACATGGGGGTCTACTGTTCCAGGTAAAATTGTTTTTCCCTTGGCATCAATAACTTTTTCCGCCTTCAAAGCATTTTTGCTAACAACAGCAATTATTCCATCTTTAATTCCAATGCTACAGTTTATTAATTGGTCATTGATAAATACATTCCCGGAATTAATTGCCAGATCATAATTGTCCATTATATACCCTCCTGAGATTTACTAATATATTCTGATTATTTTTACTAAAAATAAAGCATTCAATAAATTGTTAATTGTGTATTTTACCTATATTTAGCAATTTTGCTAGTTCCAACTCCATATCTAATAAAGGACTCTATCATCATCAAAGCACATACTAATCCATCAATAACGGGGACTTCTACAACTTTTTCAATTTCTTTGTCCAATCCTGCCATTCCGGCACATCCCAGTATTAAAACTTCTGCTCCATCCTCTTGTACCGCGGCCATCCCTTCCTTTAGCAACTTTTCTCTTTTATCTTTTTCAGTTGCAACTACACCTAAACCAGTAGTACGGATTGATGCACATCGATCCTCCAGGCCATATTTTTTGACCAAATCCTCTTTTTGGGGTATTTTTTTTCTTTTTAGTGATAATATGCTGAATTTGTGACCTAAAGGCAAAGCATAAAGCATAGACGCTTCGCCAATTCCTATAACCGGCTTATCGGTTAATTCTCTAAGCAGATCTATGCCTATATCGCTATGACAGCCTATGATAAATCCATCATATTGTTTTTCCCAATCCTTGAAATTTTCTAATAAATATTTTTCAGCAATAGCTGCATCTAAATAACTTTCGATTCCTGACGGAGCTTCTTCGAGTTGTTTAACTTCAATTCTTGTATCAGCCAAGGCATACTTCTTACAGATCTTTCTAATTCCATCAGTTACTTCTCTAGAACTATTTGGATTAATACACAATATCTTCAAGAGCACCTCCTTAATCAGGTTAATAGGTATTTCAGTTATCTTGCCACTAATTTTCCTTTTTGGGCAAGCCTGTTAGCAATTTCTTTCATCTCTAACTTTTCCAATGCTGATCTAGTTTGTTTGCCTGTTTTAATATCCCATTCCCAAAGGTTATAATATTCATCTAACATGTTATCATATTGTTTTTTATCGATTTTAAATCCTGTGTATGGACCCGATTTTACCTCTTCCTGCATAAATCTTTTGGGGGGCATATCATCATCCCGAGACATATTCGTATGCAGCTCATTAAATGCCTTTTCCATATTTCTGCCCAATGGCGCATAATAATCCATTAAATCTTTTTCATTCACATTCAATCCCATACCAGTGTTTATTAACTGAACAAAATCTGATATGTCAAGAAAATTTGCTCCAGACCATGTTCCGACATAATTGCATATACCCAGATTATCTTCAATTTCTTTAGTTTTCCCCTGCCAAAAAACTCCATAAGCTTGATTTTCATAATCAACTACATTAAACTTACCAATACGTGGTTTAGGCCCATATCTTTTATTCCCCATGGTAGCCCCCCTGAGATGTCTGCCAGCAACTGGTGAAGTAGAAACTGCCAGCGCCCAAGCTTTGGGAACACGGAAAGGCTCTATGGAAGGCTGCCCTTTCACATGTATGATATAATCTTCTGAATTTCCGCCAATATTTTTAGCTGCTTCAATTAATCCATCAGCTAATAAATTACCTAATCCTTCTCTGAGAGCCAGTTTTTTTAGCATTTCTATAAAAGATTTGCTATTACCCCAATTTAATTCCAATCCATTGGTCTCATTTTGTGAAATAATACCCTTCTCATATAATTCAAATGCCCACGATATCACTGATGCAGCAAAATCGCCATCTAAACCTAATTTGTTAGTCAGTATCCATGACTCTACTACTGCGTCCGGCTCCGAAACATCAACTCGGCAAGCATGCCCCATAATAGTATTAATCCAAAATCCCTCCCCTTTGGTTCCCTGGTATTCTCCTTTGCTTATTTCCATAAAGGGTATGCAACCAGTTGGACATAAATAACATGCCCTGACCTTTTTTACCATACTGGGAACTCCATTTTGGAGATTCATTAATCTGATTCTTTTTTCGTATTCCCACTGGTCATCCTGTCCGTTTTTAGCAACAATATTAGTATTCCATCCTTCCCATTCAGGATTTGCATAAAAATTCAAAGGAGCTTTTCTCATAAGAGCAGTGCTTTCTTGGTTTATACACTTTTTGTTGCATTCTGCCACCACAGCCATAAACTTATTCGGTTCAGCAACATTTATTTTCCCATGTCCGCGAACTACTACAGCCTTAAGCTTTTTGTCTCCCATAACGCAACCCACACCTGAGCCGCCAGCAGCTTTTGCTGTATCAACTATAATGGCTGAACCCCTTACCAGATTTTCTCCCGCGGGACCGATTGAAGCAATTTTAATATCCCTATCTCCGATTTCTGCTCGTAGTAGTTCTTCTGTTTCAAAGGTATCTTTTCCCCATAAATTCTCTGCATTTCTAACCTGAATATCATTATCATTAATATACAGATAAACCGGACTTTTTGCTTTACCGATAATAATTAGATTATCATAACCGGCGTATTTCAACTCAGGACCCCAAAATCCTCCCACATTTGCTGAACCCTTTCCTCCATTAAATACATTAATGGTAGAAATATCAACACGACATGCTCCAGGAGCCATTGTTCCTACCATGCTGCCAACACCAAAACAAAGAAGATTTTCTGGATCAGACCATCTGGTATTCTGTCCAATTTTTTCCAGCATGATTAGAGAATTAATTCCTCTTCCCCCTAAAGTTTTTAAGGCATACTTTTCAGTATTTTCATTCCATATTTTATTATCAGATAAGTCTATCCATAATATTTTGCCTGCTAAACAACCTCTAATGCTTCTATTCTTACTCATCATCATTTCCCTTCATTTCCCCCGCTTGATAGACTTAGAGCCCCATAAGAACAGTATTTAAGACACAAAGGAATTTCTTCCCCAGAACATTGGTCACAAGTTGAAATAATCCTCCACTCAGCTTCGCCGCTAACCGGATTACGGTATACTTTTATGCTGCTTTTATCCGGCCAAAAAGTACGAGTATGATGAAATGAGCAGGCTAATTGGCAGGATTTACAGTAATAACACAAATTAGCATCTCTTTTTATTTTCAAAAGTTTACCTTTCTATGCTGCCTCAAGATTAATTAATTTACATTTAATTTTTTAACAGCTCTTTTCCGGCAATACCGGCTTTCGTCATTTCATAAGGATCCAGTATTTTATTCAGTTTATCTTCCTCCAGTATTTTATGCTCCAAGACAACCTCTCTTACACTCTTATTACCTATAAAAGCTTCTCTAGCAACCAGACAAGTTTTTTCATAACCAATATGTGGATTTAAGGCAGTTATAATACCAATGCTTCTCTCCACAAATTCCCGGCATCTTTGTTCATTAGCTATTATCCCATCAATGCATTTTTCTCTGAGCATATTCTGGACGTTAGCCATTAAATCAAAACTCTGCATTAAATTAAATGCCAATACCGGTTCCATGACATTTAGTTCTAATTGACCTGCCTCAGCCGCTAAATTAATGGTAACATCATTGCCTATGATCTGAAATACCACCTGATTAGTTGCCTCGAGAATTACCGGATTTACTTTTCCTGGCATGATAGATGAACCAGGTTGAACTTCAGGCAATCTTATCTCATATAAACCTGCCCGTGGGCCAGAAGCCATTAACCTTAAATCATTACATATTTTAGATAATACCACTGCCCATGCTTTGATAGCTGATGAAGCTTCTACATAAGCATCGGCATTTTGGGTAGCATCTACTAAATCTTCTGCTATAAGCAAATCAAACCCTGACATTTCTCTTAGTCTTGTTTCTACCAGTTTAATATATTCAGGCTCAGCATTAAGGCAAGTTCCTACTGCTGTTGCTCCCATATTTATTGTTTTTAGTCCTTCTATCGACTGAGCTATTCTTTCTCGTGACCTTTTTGCGGCATTAGCATGAGCTAAAAATTCCTGTCCTAACCGGATAGGAACCGCATCCTGTAAATGAGTTCTGCCCATTTTTAAAACATGGTCAAATTCCTTAGCTTTGGTCCGAAAAGACTTCTCTAATTTATCGGTAGCTTCTAATAATGCCTGGGATTTTATGAGTAGTGCTATTTTGATGGCTGTGGGAACTGCATCATTAGTAGATTGAGACATATTTACATGGGTTAGGGATGATATAATCGAGCTGTCTCCCTTTTTGCCTTCTCCGTATAATTCTATTGCTCTGTTGGTAATTACCTCATTGGCATTCATATTATTAGAAGTGCCTGCTCCACCCTGAATTGGATCTAGCACGAATTCTTCATTCAGTTTACCATCAATAACCTCTTGAGCAGCATCCATAATAGCCTTAGCCCGTTTTTCATCAAGTAGACCAATTTCCATATTGGCTTTTGCCGCAGCTTTCTTAACAATCCCTAATGCCTTAATAAAATCTTTGTCCATCTTATAACCAGTTAATTTAAAGTTTTCCATTGCTCTTAGGGTCTGTACCCCATAGTAAACATCATTGGGAATTTCTTTCGTCCCCAATAAATCCTCTTCAATACGATACTCTTTCAATTTAAATCTCTCCTTTGACTTATTATTCTTTCTTTACCTTATTTGCTATTACTTATTTAATACAGTTTCCTAAAAACATGCTCTATATCCTCGCTACCCCGGTATCACGTGCTGCCTGGGCTACTGCTTCGGCCTCCTTGGCCATGACTTCAGGATGGAAGACATTGGGGATGAAGTTGGTCTCACTTAGCTCATCTTCCGGGATAACCAAGGCGATGGCATGGGCTGCTGCTAACTTCATCTCTTCATTGATCTCTTTAGCCCTTACCTGGAGAGCTCCTTTGAAGATAGCCGGGAATCCCAAGCAATTGTTGACCTGATTGGGGAAGTCGGAACGACCGGTAGCGATGATACGGGCACCACCGGCTTTGGCCTCCTCAGGTAAGATCTCAGGGGTGGGGTTGGCCATGGCAAAGATGATGGGATCAGGGGCCATTGTCCTAACCATATCCCTGTTTACCAGATTGGGACCGGACAATCCCAAAAACACATCAGCACCGACTAACGCATCAGCCAGGGTGCCTCTTAGTTTTCTTCTGTTGGTGATCTTGGCCATCTCTTCCTTGGCCGAATTCATGTTCTCAGGGCGTCCTTCATAGACCATACCCTTAGAATCACAGAGGATGATATCTTGGGCACCGGCAGAAAGCAAGAATTTGGTGACGGCAATGGCAGCAGCACCGGCACCGTTGACTATCATCTTTACCTCTTCTATCTTCTTGTGGGCTAGCTTTAGGGCATTGATCATTCCGGAGAGGACCACTACGGCTGTGCCATGCTGATCATCATGGAAGACCGGGATATCGAGCGTTGCTTTCAGTCTTTGCTCTATTTCAAAACAGCGGGGGGCACTGATATCCTCTAGGTTGATGCCTCCGAATACCGGGGCCAGTAAGGTTACGGCCTGGACTATCTCATCCGGGTCTTTGGTGGCAAGACAGATGGGGAAGGCATCCACACCGGCAAAGTATTTAAAGAGGACGGCTTTGCCTTCCATCACCGGAATGGCGGCCTCCGGACCTATGTCTCCCAGTCCCAGTACGGCGGTACCGTCTGATACTACCGCTACCATATTGCCTTTGGTGGTATAGGTGTAGACCTGAGAGGGGTCTTTATTAATTACCCGGCAGGGTTCGGCTACCCCTGGGGTGTAGACGACAGCCAAATCGTGCATATCCTTGATTTTGGTTTTACTTACTACCTCAATCTTACCTCTGTTTTCGCTGTGCAGTTGAAGTGCTTCCTGATTTAAGTCCATTTTTTATCTCCTTTTTCTGTCTTCATGGATTCTATGGTTCTTTCCTATATTTAGGGGGTTCACTTTCATAAAGGTTATTCCCGTAAGCATCGATACAGACAATGGCGGGAAAATCCTCCACATAATAACGGTGAATGGCCTCGGCTCCCAGATCGGGATAGGCAATCACCTCAGATTTTTTTATAGTTCTGGCAATTAAGGCCGCAGCTCCTCCGATGGCTGCAAAATAGACCGCCTTATTCTTCTTCATACTGTCAATTACTTCCTGAGAACGTAGACCTTTGCCGATCATGCCCTTCAGTCCCTGCTCCAGTAGAGCTGGGGTATAAGGGTCCATGCGGTAACTGGTCGTAGGACCAGCAGGACCGCAGGCATAACCTGGCTTGGCCGGGGCAGGCCCTACATAATAGATAATTTGACCTGTTATGGGGACAGGCAAATCCTTTCCCTCTTTAATCAACTCATAGAGTCTCTTGTGGGCAGCATCTCTTCCGGTATAGATATACCCTGAGATTGTAACCGAATCGCCAGCTTTCAGCTTTAAGATGGTGGCTTCCTCCAGGGGAGTGGTAATCTTCATTTCTCTACTCATCTAGGTAATCTCCTTCCATCAATAGTCCCTAAATCATAATTCTGCTGAGGCATGGCGGGCAGCATGGCAGCAGACATTCACTGCTACCGGCATACCGGCTATATGGGTGGGTAGATAATCAATATGGACAGCCAGAGCCGTGGTATTGCCGCCCAGGCCAGCCGGTCCAATGCCCAATTGATTGATTCTTGCTAAGGCTTCTTCTTCCATCTGGGCATACTTGGGATTGGCATTATGCCTTCCGAGGGGACGGGCAGTGGCCTTCTTGGCTATGACCATGGCCTGGTCGGCTGTTCCGCCGATGCCTACCCCTATCACGGTAGGCGGGCAGGGATTGGGTCCGGCTTTTCTTACTGTATCGACAAGGAAGTCTAAAATGCCCTTGGCACCATGCGCAGCGGTCAGCATGGCCAGAGCACTCATATTTTCACTGCCAAAGCCTTTGGGCAGGACTGTTATCTTAATCTTATCTCCGGGGACGATATCGGTATAGATAAAGGCCGGGGTGTTGGTGGTAGTATTTTTTCTATCAAACACCGGATCAGCTACTACCGATTTCCTTAGGTAGCCTTCCCGATAGGCCTCCTCTACTCCTTTATTAATCGCCTCAACATAGTCTCCGTTGATGATACATACTTCCTGTCCCACCTCCATAAATAATACTGCCAAACCGGTATCCTGACAGATAGCCAGCTCTTCAGCAGCGGCCAGGCGGTGATTGTCAATAATCATCTTTAAGGCATCCTGACCTACTTTCGATTTCTCCTGCTTTAAGGCTTGCTCTAATGCTGCTAAGACGTCTTCACCTATCTGAAAATTGGCTTTCAGGAACAGGCTTTTTACCTTTGCCGAAATCTCATTAGCTTCAATCTTTCTCATTTGTCTGCTTGGTCTCCTTTTAATCCATTCTGCTGGACATTGGTTATCACATGGTGTAAATGAATATGCATTGCTTGTTTTGCTCTATATGGGTCTTTTGCCTGATGGGAATTAAATATTTCCTAAAACTGCTTTAATATTACACTTCACAAAACCTTTATTTCAGTTAGGATATTTTTCTAACTTCCAATATCATTTTTAAAACTAATTTGTAAAATTATTTCTCTTTAGCATTTACACAATGTTCATATTTTTGAATACTAACCTTTGCCATGGCTTTTGTGTTCCATATCATGGTAAATAGTTCCATAAATAATATAAAAAAATTATACTTAGAAACAAACTCTTTAAATTTTTAATTCTTTATGATGCTTACGCTGCAAGCTATATAAATTTATTTTAATAAAATAAATAAAAATAGAGATGGGAGGGACTGTAACCAATAAGTAATTACAGTCCCTATGCTTAAGGATTATTTTATTATCTTTCTTTCCAAGCTGGAGCCGGATACAATGGTGCACTTTCTTGTGAGCTTTCAGGATAAACAATTTTAAATTCCTTGTTTTGAACCTGAATTACAGGATGCAGCCATTGAATATTCTGTCCCCTTTCATTAAATTCGACAGCAGGCCAGGTAGTTAGTTCAATATTCATGCTGATCAAAGCTTCTCTAACTTTTTCTGTTTCAATCGTACCAGCTTTTTCAATAGCAAGCTGAAGTACACTTCCTGCTGCACTTGAACTGGCAGTCCAGTATTGTCCTCTGAAATCTTCTCCAAACAAGTCTTTGCATGCTTTCATGTAATTTTCGGTTGTTCCGAATATGGGATCTTCTAACTGCATTCCCGGTAACCACCATTCACCCTCTACAGTATAATCACCGTCTGCACCCATTTCATCAATATAAGCAGGAACCATTACACCAACTGAGAAGGCATACAGTTTTGGATTAAAATCTAATTCTTTGCATTGTCTCATAACCATCAAGGAATCAGCGGTATATCCACCAACACCTAAAACATCTGGGTTCAATCCTTTAACCTTGGTCAATAAAGCGGATACGTCCGTTGAACCAGCAGGATATTTTTCAAACAAAACTACATCAAAACCTAATTCTTTACAAGCTTTATCAAATCCTTCGGCACAGCTTAAAGGAAATAAGTCGTTAGCAGCAATTATGGCAACAGTTTTTGGCTTGGGATCCAGCATTTCATTCATCATATAGGCGACAGGTGCCATCAGCATCGGTGCTGGAGGAAGAATCGAGAATACATATTTGTAACCTCTTTCATAGATATTAGTAGCATTTGCTTCCGGTGCAATGGTGATAACACCGTATTTTTCTCCAATTGCAGAGGTGGCGAAGGTGATAGCGCTGGAATAAGGCCCGCCTAAGAAATGAACCTTATCTTCAGTAATCAATTTTTCAGTTAACTTGGCACCACGAACCGGGTCACTCTCATCATCATAGTAAATAATCTCAACACCATAGGTTTTACCGTCAGCTTTAATCCCACCATGTTCGTTAACCCATTTTTCCCATACTTCATATCCTTGTTTAACCAAATTGCCTTCATAGGCAACTTTACCGGTCAGTGAAACCGCTGCTCCAATCTTAATTACATCATCAAACTGTTGAGCGGCAAATGTAGTTCCAACTGCTACTAACAAAAGCAAGCTTACTAAAAACATTACTGATAATTTTTTAATCATTATTATTTTCCTCACTTTATTTTTTATTTTTCAATCTATCATTAACAATTAAAACTTATCTTTATTTTACCACCTCCTTGCTTACAAAATATTGCTTGACCTCAATACTATCTCTTTCTAGCAACAAAATGGCATTAACATATTATATAGATAATGATTAAGCAATACCCAGATAAGCAGCCTTTATATGCTTATTCTTAGCTAATTGATCAGCGCTGTCCTTCATAACTGTGTGACCACCCTCCAACACATAACCTCGGTCAGCAACATCTAAAGCCACCTGCACATCCTGCTCTACTATAAGAATTGTTAAAGCCTCTTCGTCTCTCAGTTTAATAATGGTTTCAGTTAAATCATCCACTACTACTGGAGCTAATCCCAGAGAGAGTTCATCAATAATCAGTAATGCAGGTTTTGACATGAGAGCCCGTCCAACTGCACACATTTGCTGTTCTCCGCCAGAAAGGTTTCCGGCATATTTATTCCTATATCCTCTGAGAGGCTTAAAAAGATTATAGACAAAATCAAGATCTTCCTTAAGGGTTTTTCGATCTGCTTTGCGCTGAAAAGCTCCCATTAATAAATTATCTTCTACTGTTAGTCCGAAGAAAAGGTGTCTACCTTCTGGTGCATAACCAATTCCCATTTTTATTCTTTCAGGAGAAGCAAGATTGGTAACATCTTTATCCTGATATTTTATCTGCCCGCTAAACGGTTTTAAGATGCCCACAATATTGTTTAATAAAGTGCTTTTCCCTGCTCCGTTTGCCCCGATAATACATACAATTTCTTTTTTATTCAATTCAAAATTAATATCCCATAATACCTGAATTGCACCGTAACCGGCATTTATTCCTATTGTCTGTAATAAAATGTCATTACTCATTAGTTATCCATGACCTCCTTGGCATACTTTTTACCCAGGTAAGCTTCAATTACAGCAGGGTTGTCACACACTTCCTGAGGTGAACCTGCACATATTTTCTCCCCGTGATGCAAAACAATTATCCGGTCAGAGATTCCCATTACTGCCTTCATTATATGCTCAATATAGACAATAGTTAATTGTTTGTCTTCTCTTATTTTTTTAACCATTTCCATTGATTCTTCTACCTCAGAAGGATTAAGCCCGGCCATAACCTCGTCTAGGAAAACCACTTCCGGATCCATAGCCAAAACCCGGGCAAATTCCATTCTTTTTAAATCAGGCAGAGTGATATCACTTACCTTAAATTCCTTCTTTTTATCCAGCCCCACTAATTTCATAATCTCGCGGGCATTTTTTCTGGCATGATTTAAATCATTATCCCTGCTGCTGCGGCCAAAAAGAGATCCGACCAATACGTTTTCTTCAACGGTCATACCCTGTAATGGTTTTACTACCTGATATGTCCTGGTTAAACCAATACGGGCAATCTGAAATGGCTGCATATTACTAATATTGATCCCTTTGAAATAGACTTCTCCTTCTGTTTTTCTTAGATCACCGGTAACCAGATTAGTAATTGTGGTTTTTCCTGCACCATTCGGACCAATCAATCCGAGAATTTCTCCTTTTCTAGCCTGAAAGGAAACTTTATCTACAGCTTTTAAAGCGCCAAAATGCTTGCTTATTGATTTTATATCTAAAATAACATCATTATCAGCCATTAGTCACCTCCGCCTTTTTGCTCATTGCAATTCTCCTGTTCTTGATTCTATTGGTAATCGTACCGATAACACCTCTGGGAACAAAAAATACTATCACTATTGTGGCTATTCCTAAAACTGCTAAATGATATTCCATAAATCCGCTCCAGGCAAACTCTGATACTGACTCGATAATAAAAGCGCCAACTATGGGACCCAGTATAGTTCCTGCTCCTCCGATAAGCATCATTATTATGGAATTAGTTACAAACATCAGATCAAATACCTCATCTGGAGAAATAAAGGACATCCAGTACCCATACAAACCTCCGGCAATACTGGTGAATAATGCACTGATAGCCCAGGCAGATACTTTGGTATAAGTTGTATTTATTCCCATAGAATTAGCTGCCTCTTCATTGGCTTTAATACTCCTTATACCATATCCAAATTTTGAGTTAATAATAAAATACATACCTAAAGCCGTTATAATCATAAGACCAAGGAAGGCCAGATAAAAATAGTTATACACCTGACCTGGTGGAAGCAATATTATCGGATACGTAGTCCCCATTGCTCCTCCGGTAATCCCAGTAGCGTTCTGTGCAACAGACATAATTGCTCCGTTCATACCAATAGTAGCAATTGCAAAATAATGACCCCTTAACCTAAGAACCGGAAAACCTAAGACAATGCTTACTACTATCGCAGACAAAGAAGCCAGTGGTATTGCTACAATAAAAGGTAGTCCCCTTCCCATCAGGATAGCAGTCATATAGGCACCTATTCCAAAAAACATGACATGACCAAATGGCAGGTAACCCATATAACCGGACATCAAGTTAATACACTGGGCAATAGTTGCATACATGAAAATTGCTGTAAATATACGGACATAATATCCGGAAACAAAATTAGGCAAAAAGACAAATACCACAATTGCAGCAATAATCCATATTATATTTATATTAAATTTTTTATCATTTTGTGCCATCACTTAATTTTCACTCCCTCTCTTAAAAAATAATACCATATTTGTGAATAATGACTAACCAAAAAATTTCTTGCCTATTAATCCATGTGGCCTGAAAAGTAAAATTAATACCATAATAACTAGGCCAATGGCTTCCTGCCATTGAGAACCCAAAAAGGTAGAGCCGGATATTTCGGCAAATCCCAACAGCATTCCTCCTGCTGCAGCTCCCCAGATATTTCCTAATCCTCCTAAAATTGCAATAATAAAAACCTTTCCAATTATTACATCCATAACATGAGGGGAGAAACTATAAATACTAGCCCAGAGCGATCCGGTAACACCTGCCAGGGCAGTTCCCAGAGCAAAATTTATCAAATACATTCTCTGGTCATCAATACCAACTGCCATAGCACCTTCTTTGTCTAAGGCAACAGCTTGTATCCCCTTTCCTATTTTAGTATTCATCATAAATTGATAAGTAAGATAAATAATCGTTCCAGCTAAGAGGAAAGTTAAAAATTTTGTTAGAGGGACAAAAGTGTCTAAAAACGGAAAATTACTGCCGGCATAACTTAACCTGATAGTACGATAGTCAGCAGACCAGACAAGAAGTATTATATTTTCTACTATCAGCCTGATGGCAAAGGTAATAATAAGGGTAAAAACAATTCCCCCTTTAATAGAAGGCTGCAGTGCGAATTTATAAATGAATGCACCTAACAAAAATAATAAAAATCCTGAAAAAAACATGCTGATAAAGGGATCAATATTGAACATATTAAAAATGATTAAAGACAGATAAGAGCCTAAAACTACCATAGCTCCGTAAGAAAGATTGATGATTCCACTAATTCCCCACTGTAATGAAAAGCCAATTCCCATTAACGCATATAATCCTCCTAACAGGATGGCATTGATTAACATCTGCAAGCTCATAAGTTACTCCTCCTTTAATATTTAGGATATTTAAATTAATTCAACTATTTAAAATATTTTTAAAATTCAATACTTAAAATTAGTATAAAATATTTAAATATTATTGATATTTAATATTTATACTATGCCAACAATATCCTTTATTGAACTATAATTTTTTCTTATCAGATATTCTTTTATTCCTTCAATGGCATCAAACATAATCAATGGATTACTGAAGTTGGCAGATCCAATCTGAATGGCACTGGCACCCGCCAGAAACATTTCTAAAGCATCTTCAGCACATGTTATCCCGCCAACACCAATTATGGGAATTTTTACCACTTTACTGGTTTCCCAAATCATACGAACAACTATTGGCCTGATAGCCGGTCCTGATAATCCTCCCACTTTGTTGCCCAGTCCTGGTTTCTGGTTTTCAATATCTATAGCCATTCCTACCAGGGTATTAGCTATGGTTATAATATCTGCTCCCGCCTGCTCTGCGGCTAAGGCCATTTCAGTTATATCTGATACATTAGGTGACAATTTAGCTATTAGCACCTTTTGAGTACTCTTCTTAATGTTGTTTATCAGCTCAGCCATCACTACCTTATTTATACCAAAATGCAGTCCATCATTAAGATTAGGACAAGATAGGTTTATCTCCAATGCAGAAATAGCTTCAATCTGATCAAGTTTGCCTGCCAGTTTACAAAAATCTTCATTAGAATTTCCAACTATGCTGACAATTATTGTGTCATTTGCCTCTTTTAACAGAGGTAATTCTTTTTCTTTAAATTCCTCAAATCCTTTGGAAGGTATTCCTACTGCATTAAGCATCCCACAATCAGTTTCCCATATTCGCGGTCCAGGATTGCCTGTCCTTTTTTCCAATGAGATGCTTTTGGTAACAATAGCTCCCAGATTGTTAAGCTGTCTTTTGTTTAAAATAGTATCTCTAACATCAAAAGTCCCTGATGCAGGCATTACCGGATTTTTTAAGAAGAGAGAGTTTAATTTTATCTTTAAATCAGTTCCTTTATTCATCCAGTACTACCTCTTCTAAAGGAAATACAGGGCCCTCTTTACATACCCTCTGATAACCATGCTTAGTCTGAATAACACATCCCTTACAAGAACCTATCCCGCATCCCATCCGTTCTTCTAAACTGATATAGGCATGAAAATGATACTTTTTCTGCAATTCTCTTATATGTCTGGCTAGTCTTTTCGAGCCACAGGTATATACAGCATCGATAACATCAGGATTTTTACCCAGCAAATCTTCTAAAAATATAGTTACATTACCTGGTAATCCTTTTGAACCATCATCGGTAGCATAGAAAGTATTTACAGACAGAGATTCCATAATATCATTGCCTAACAGTAATTCATTTTTGCTGGCTGACAAAAAGCTGTAAATACCTTTGTTTTCTTTTCTACCCTGCCTTACCAAAGGCAGCATAGGCACAATCCCAATTCCCCGAGCTACCACAGCCATATTTTTTACTTTTTCAGGAATAAGAAAACCATTGCCCAAGGGGCCAATTAATTCAATATACTCACCGGGTTTTGATTCAGCCATTAAAGCCGTTCCCTTTCCTACTTTCTTGTATAAAAGGGAAATGCTATCTTTATCCGGATCGATTTCGTAAAAACTAAAAGGCCTCTTTAATAGCAATTCTTTCATCTTCCACTTAGATAACATAACAAATTGTCCTGGCTGTGCTATTTCGGCAATTTGTGGTGCGTTGATAACAATTTTATAATATTCGTTCTTTAAATGTTGATTCTCTGTTATGATGCCTTTGGTAAATGCCGGGACATTTTTTTTTAATATCATTTACTGCTTCCCCAGTTTTGACTTAAATTAACCTTTCTTTTCCTGTTAAATGCTTCCGCTTACTAATGCTAATAAAGCCATACGAATATACATTCCATTATGTGCCTGTCTGAAATAGGCAGCTCCTTCATAACCATCAACATCAGTAGATATCTCGCCTACTCTTGGTAAGGGATGAAGAACCGTAATTCCCTTTTTGGCTTTATTAATAGTATCTCGGTCTATAATGTAGGATCCTTTAAGTTTTTCATATTCTTGCGGATCTTCAAATCTTTCTCTTTGTATACGGGTAACATAGACTATGTCACTTTTAGCCAAAGCTTCGTGAACATCTTCCATCTCTTCAATTTCTGCACCGCGGCTGCGAAAATCGTTTGTCAATTCTTCAGGCATACGTAAAGCCTTAGGTGACACAAAAATCATCTTATTGCCATAAAGGGTCATAAAATAACCCAGGGAATGAACGGTTCTTCCATATTTTAAATCACCTAAAAAGGTTACTGTCTGTCCTCCCAGAGCACCTTTTTCCTGACGGATAGTAAAAATATCCAAAAGAGCTTGAGTAGGATGCTGATTACTCCCGTCACCGGCATTGATAAAGGGATGGACAGCATGGTCTGCAGCAATTTGGGCAGAGCCGTTCTCAGGATGACGCATAACAATAACATCAACATAACCATCTACTGTTCTAATCGTATCTGGTAATGATTCCCCTTTTGCTGTAGAAGAACTTGCTGCTCCAGAAACACTGATAACCCGAGCTCCTAATCTATTGGCAGCTGATTCAAAAGAAAGGCGCGTTCTAGTACTGGGTTCAAAAAAAAGGCAGGCAACAATTTTCCCTTCCATATCCTTTATGACTTCATTCTTCTTAACTCTGTGCTCGTAATTTGCAGCGGTATTCATAATCAGATTAAGCTCTTGGGTTGAGAATTGAGCAGTGTTTAAAATATCTTTTCCTTTTAACATTTATTCAAACTCCTTTGTATATTATTAATTTTGATTTACTATTATTTATTTCTCAATAATAGTACCAGTTTCACCTCTGTAAGCTTCCATAACTTTATCCAATGAGGAAATAATTGCTTTCTTTCCGCCATTTTCCAGAAATCTTAGACACGCTTTCACTTTCGGTCCCATACTTCCTGCTAGGAATTGTCCTTCTTCAAAATATCTTTTTGCTTCCTCATAGGTTATTTTACCTAATCCTCTTTCATTTGCTTTACCAAAATTTATCTTCGCTTTTTCCACATCAGTAAGCACAAATAAAATATTGGCTTTGATAATCTCAGCCAGCCTTTCTCCAGCCAGATCTTTATCAATAACCGCTTCAACACCCTTTAATTTTCCATTGGCATCTCTTAATACCGGTATACCACCTCCGCCAGAAGCGATTACAATAACTCCGGCATCAACCAGTTTTTTAATAACATCTCCCTCTATATTAGCAATAGGGTCAGGAGAAGGAACTACTCTCCTCCAACAACGTTCACCATTGGGCTTAACTTTTTTAATAATATAATCAGGCTGATTCCTATTTAGTTCTTGTGCTTCTTCTTCAGTTAAAAAATTACCTACCGGTTTGGAGGCATTTTCTCCTTCAAATTCCGGATCATCTCGATCCACCAGTACTTGATTCAGCAAAGTACAAACAGATTTTTTTATCTTCTTTTCTTTTAAATGATTAACCAGAGTCTGTTGTAACATATATCCTATTTGACCCTGGGTCATGGCACCGACCACATCCATAGGGTGAGCAGGCACTATGTCCTCAGCAGCTTTCTGTTGCACCATAAGATTCCCTACTTGTGGTCCATTTCCGTGAGTAATTACTAAGCGGTCTTCTGGTGCAAGATTCTGAATAATATTAGCAATATATTGGGTAGTTTTCCAGCAGTTTTTGAATTGCTCTTCTGAAGATCCTTTTTCATTTGCCTGTTTGATGGCATTACCCCCCAATGCAATTAGTACAACATTTGCCATTTTTCATCTAATCTCCTTACTTTTTAATAAATTGTATTGATAATTACCAAATTTACTTGATATATAGATCTAAGCTTACTTGTTATATCCTATCATCTGGGAAATTTCATTTGCCGCATTTACAACGGTTTTGACTAATTGATCAAATACTGCTGATGTAATTCTATTGACCAATCCGGTAACTGTGATACTAGCTACCGTTTTCCCATTAAAATTTCTTACAGGAGCTGAGATGGCCCTTATCCCTTCTTCTAACTCTTCATCGCAAACAGCAAAACCTTTAGATTTAATCTCTTCTAGATGCTCCCGAAGTCTTTCCGGATCGACAATTGTTTTAGAAGTATATCTTTGGAATGAAGTATTTTTTATTAACCTATCTATTTCTTCCGAAGATTGATAAGCTAAAAGGATCTTAGCAGCAGCTGCACAGTGAAATGGCATTATTTTACCGATATCCACAAAAAGATGATGCATTTGAGGATTTTGAAAAGACCTTGCAGAATCAATACAAATCCCTTTGCCATCTTGCCAGATACATAAAAATGTAGTAAGACCAGTATCCAGGCAGGTTCTTTTTAATACTGTTTTGGAATATCTGCGTAAATCAAAAGAATTATAAAATGAATTGGAATATTTAAGAATTTGCACTCCTAATCTATAGCGTGAGGTATCTCTTTCTTTGCTGACTAAAGAATAGTTTAATAGGATAGATAAAATTCTATGAACAGTACTTTTAGGAATTGATAATTTACCACTTATTTCAGTAATCCCCAAACTCCTGTCAGCAGCACTAAGGCAATTCAAAATATGAATTGTTTTCTCAACTGAATTCATAACATATTTACTTTCTTTATGTTCCATATTATAGAACGCTATTCCACATATCAGTTAAATTTTTCTACATCATACCATATAATCAACTGTGGATCAATTATTTATTTCAAAATTTTATGATTTAATAGTTGTATTTAATGGATATTTGGAATCTAATTTGATGTAGAATGAATAGTCGTAATAGTCGAAGAGCAGAAAATCTTATAAATTAAGATGAAAATAAATTATTTGATGTACCTGCCAAAGCAAATAATACATAGCATAGACTTATTTTATTTTCAAAAAATCAAAATAACCTTAATACTTATATTCCAAGATAATGTTTCTTTATATGCTCACTCTTTAATAATTCCTTACTGTTACCTTCTATAACAATTTTACCATTTTCTAAAACATAAGCCCTTCCTGCTATTTGTAATGCATAATTTATGTTTTGTTCTATTAACAGAATAGTAAGGCCTTTTTTCTTTAAAATTGATAATTTATAATAAATCTCATCTACCAACTTAGGAGCCAGGCCGAGGGAAGGTTCATCAAGCATTATGAATTTAGGCTGACTTGCTAAACCCCTGCCAATAGCAAGCATCTGTTTTTCACCACCACTAAGGGTTTTGGCCAATTGTTTTTCTCGTTTCTTAAGTATGGGAAATATCTTGTAGATATCTTCTAAAACATCTTTCTGGAAATGCTTTCTATTTTTATAGGTTCCCATGAGCAAATTTTCATAGACAGTCATATTCATAAATAGTTTTCCACCTTCCTGTACATGTGCAATTCCTAATTGAGAGATTATATGGGGTGGACACTTCACAATATCCTTGCCCTGGAAAATAATATCTCCAGCTGTAGCAGGGATCAAATTAGAAATCGTTTTTAGTAGTGTAGTTTTCCCAGCGCCATTAGAACCAATAATAGCTACAACTTCATTCTCCTCTACCTGAAAGCTAATATCTCTTAAAATCGTTATTTTACCATAACCAGAGATTATATCTTTAACCTGTAGAACCTGTTTCAAGACTTATTCCCCCTCCTAAATAGGCTTCAATCACCCTTTGATTATTACAAACCTTATCTGGATTACCAGAGGCAATAAGCTCTCCCGCATCCAAAACAAAAATTCTCTCACAGAGACCCATTACCATTTGCATCACGTGCTCTACTACACATAGGGTAACCCCGGTTTCCTGATTCAGTTTTTTAAGTGCGGCCATAAGCTTGAAAAGTTCAGTACCCGTAAGTCCCGCTCCCGCCTCATCAAGCAAGAGAAGATCGGGTTCAGTAGCAACTGCTCTGGCTATTTCCACTTTACGTAAAGAGGCTAATCCTAAATCGTTACATTTAGATCTTCGAATATCTAGTAAATCAAAAAACTCAATCACCCAGTCTACTTTTTTTTGAACTTCTTTTTCCCCTCGTCTATTGTATGCTCCCACCCTTATGGCATCTTCAACGGACATTTCTCCAAAAGACCTCGTTACCTGAAAAGTACGAGACATCCCCAGCTTACAAATTTTATGAGGAGGTATAGAGGTAATATTAATTCCTTTAAAGATAATGGTGCCTTCATCAGGAATTTCCAGTCCAGTTATTAAATTAAAAAAAGTAGTTTTCCCAGCGCCATTTGGCCCAATCAGTCCAACAATCTCCTCTCTATTGATTTCCAATTCAACATCGTTTACAGCAATTAGATTACCAAAACACTTGGTAAGCTCGGAAGTTTTCAAAATTGGTTCAGGCAACATCTTTATTCTTTACCTCCCCCGCAATAAGTTTCTTATAACCATCCTGAAAAAAGGTTGCAATGCCTCTAGGTCTAAAAAGAACAACTAGGACCAAGATAATGGCGTAGATTAATAGATACAAGCCAGAAAATTCTCCTCCCAGACTTGCTCGGAGAAACTCTTGAGCTCCTACTAATAACAAAGCAGCCAAAAGAGGGCCATAGGTAATACCTCTTCCTCCTACAATTCCTAATATGGCGATTTTGGTAGTTTCCTGCCCGTTAAAAAAGCTGGGATGAATATAGCCGTACATATTAGCATAAATACCGCCAGTTACACCGATTAAAAAGGAATAACATAGTAAAGCCTTTAATTTATTTCTCTGAGTATCAACTCCCAAAACCTCAGCGGCAGATTCATCCTCCCCTAATGCTTTAAGATAATAACCAAGCTTGGAAGAAGCAATTCGTTGATTCAAAAAAAGAGAAATGATAAGCATAACAAACATTATATAATAATAAGGAATATAAGAGGTGAAGCGCATATGCAGCAAGGAGCCAGAAAAGTAAGGAAGGCATCTCTCTACCGGACCCCCTACTTTTTCCCACATATTAAATGACACTTTAAGTATTTCTACCAGAGCACTGGTAGTTAAGGCATACCAAACTTCTTTTATTCTGAATCGAAATAGGGGAATTCCAATTAACAAAGCAAATCCAGCCGCTACCAAACCTCCCAGTATCATACCAATCCAGGGGGTAATATTAAATCGAATGAGTAGAGTACCGGAAGTATATGCACCTAATCCTAAATAAGCAAAAGCGGCAAGGTCAAGTTGTCCGGCTAATCCGCCTATGATATTCCAAGAAGTTGCCATCACTCCATATAGCAGTACAGTCGTAGCCAGAAGTACTTGATATTGATTGGACCCAAGAATTAAGGGTATAAATAAAGCTAAGATTAGTAAAAATAATATTAATATTTTTCCTATATTCATTTTCTTGAAAAAATTCATTACTTCCTCCCGAACAAGCCTCTGGGTCGCAACCAAAGAACTAAAATAAAGATCAGATATATTACCAGTGTCCTAGCCCTGGGATCCCAAAAAGACATCGCCAGTGATTCGCTTATACCAACAATCAATCCAGAAATTACCAATCCAGTAATCGATCCTAATCCCGCGAGGGCAAGAATACAAAAACTGAGCAGTCCAAATCGTAAACCCATAGTAGGGTCAACCTGTTGGAAGGTCATCAATAAACCCCCAGCAATGGCAGTCAGTCCTGAACCCAAGCCGAAGGCTATCGCATAAGTCTTTTGAAAGTCTATCCCCATCAAAGATGCTGCACTGGAATCATCAGAAGTTGCTCTTATTGCTCTTCCTAGCCAGGTCCTGGCTAAAAAAAATGATATACTCATTATGATGATAAGGCTTATTATTGCAGAAATTAATCGTGAAAGCGCAATGGTATAACCTCCAAATTGAATGGTACCTTGCACAAAAGAATAGACAAGCGCACGTGGCCTTGCCTGCCAAATCAACTGAGTAATTGCACCTAGAAAAGTCATTAGACCTACTGTTACTGCAATTTGTATAGTATAATGCTCTCTAAGTGTTCGACTAATTAGTCCATAATAGACTAATATTCCGAATAGAAATAATAGGGGAAAAGTAATCAGTGGACTTAGTACTGCATCAATTTTATATAAAGTACCAACCCAAAAAGTAAAATACATTGAAAGCATTACGAAATTCCCATGAGCAAAATTCACTACATTCATTACACCAAAGATAAGCGATAATCCTAATGCAATTAAGGCATAAATGCAGCCCATTAACACCCCGTTTAATATACTCTGAATCATTACGTCCATATTTTACCGCCAATCTCTTCTTTGTATTCTATATCTATCTTAGCAAAATATATTTTTGCCTGGTTAATTACGCTAATATTAATTAACCAGGCAAAAATTACAAAAAACTTTGCTTACCAGCTAAAGATTAATAGGTAGCATCTGGTCTCGGGAAAACAAACTCGGCCTCTGCTTCTTCAAAAGGCCATACAACTTTAGGTTCTCCATTAATAACCTGTAAAATAGTAGCTCTGGCAGAGGGATTATCTCCCTTTCCATCAAAAGTAATATGATTGGTAGGATAGGTTTCAACTGCTGGACCAGAGGTTAAGTCAAGTTTTAAAAAGGCACTACGTAGATTATCTGGATTCAAAGGATCTTCAGGGAATAAATTCCCGGAAAGCTCAAGAGCTTCTTTTAAAATCCACATTCCATAATAATTCATACCGGCACCTTCAGTAGGAATGTGTCCGACCTGTGCTTTATATTCATCGACAAATTTACGATTTTGCGGAGTATCTTTAGCAGGATTGTAACTGTAAGTATTACAGTAATTCTCAGCTGTTTTACCCAATGTTTCTATAGACTCCGGGTCTGTATATCCACAGGCACCCATACCGGTAATAAATTTGGGAAACAGGTTTAATTCCTTAAAAGCTTGAGCAAAAATGATAGCATCCATAAAATAGGGGCAATGGACTACAAAATCTGCTTTAGCCGCTGCAATGCCATGCACAATAGATGAGGCATCGGTAATATCATAAGGATATTCCTTCTGATAGACAATCGTTAAGCCATTATCCAATGCAGCCTGTACAGCACCAATAGCATTACTCCTTCCAAAAGAAGAATCTTCGTTTAGAATGGCAATTCTCTCTACCACTACTCCGGCTTTTTCAGCTGCTTGAAGAACAAATTCTACAGCTGACCTTCCCTGCATACTTGCCTTTGGAGCAGGTCTGAACACATACTGTCGTCCCATTTCAGTGACATCATCCACCAGAGCATCAGCTACCATAATCACTTTTTCTCTCTCAGTAATCTCGGATGCTACTGTAGTTAACCGGCTGATATACAATCCCAAAACAGCAACAGGCTTATATTTACTTAAAATGCTTTCTGTTGCCAGACGTGCACTCATGGCATCTTCGCCTACATCTTCACTTACTAATTCCAAAGGTATACCACCCAGGGACTTAATACCGCCAGACTCATTAATATGTTCGACTGCAAATTCCATACCAATTTTCCCTTCTGTTCCAAAGACTGCGTGTGCCCCGGTAAGTGGTTCTAGACAACCAACAACAATTTTATCAGGTAAATTTGCTGAAAAAACGGGGAGACTAAATATTAAAAAGCTTATCAAAATAACCATCGCTATAGTTGAAAAATAAATTTTTCTACTTAACATTTTTTATCTTTCCTCCTCTTCCTAAAGTGTTAACTCTAAATAAATCATTACTAATTCATTCTTATCCTATCGCATCCCTCCTCTGAGAATAGTATTTTCATATTTATAATGATTATATCCAAGAAGATTATTTAATTCAAATATTAGAATTCACTTATTAATAATAATATATCTTCTTTCTCCTATGGTTATTTTAATCTATTTTCTTTCTCTAACAAATCTGCGACATCACTTAAACCAATTTCTGCAAGTCCTTGCCTTGTCTGCCAACTGCTTTCAACATCCCATTGATGTAAACGGTAAAGCGTATCTAACATCTCATTCCAGATCTTGTGGTCAAGATGCTCTCCCTTGTAGGGTCCTGATTCAACGGATTCATTGTAATATCGCTCACAAGGATAATCATCTTTCCGATCAAACCCAGCATGAAGGGTATTAAAGGCTTTCTCTAAATTGTGTTCCTGTAAACCAATATGCAATAATTCCTCTTTCGAAAGTAATCTACCTGTAGCACTGTAGAACAAGGCAACCCAGTCATCCACCGTCTGTCCATAAACATAGCTACATAGACCCAGCATGTCCTGAACTGCTTTCTTTTTTTGATTGTAATATAGATCTTCGGGTACATTTTCGTAGGAATTGATCGGACGATCATCTCTCAACCAGAAACCGTTTAAACTGCCTCGCAAATGCCTACCTGCTACCGGTGACAAAACAATTCCAAATCCACATCCCTTTATTTATTATGGGATGGCGCCTATTTAAAATTATCTTATTCTATTTTTACAGAAAATATAGCACAAGCTCCCGTTTTAAAGTAATTTTAAAAACATTCTATGAATTCATAACTATCTGTAATTCATTTAAAATTACAATAGTTTGATATTTTTTAATTTAAAAATCAAGAATACTTCTTTTCCTTC
>CAYSSG010000020.1:0-37454 GCA_964433635.1 uncultured Atribacterota bacterium
TACGGTGCTGTGGGAGGTCGGGGAAATTATTTAATTTCCCCTCCTACCCGATTTTTAAAAAAAATTCTTTACAAATAGTGTATAATATATGGAAATAAATTTAATTTTAACATTACATTTTCTTTTAGAGTGATGACAAATAATCTTCAGTTATGACAACCTAATACTGTAATCTGTATGAAGGTAGCAGTAGAGTCTTTCTCTTAGCGAGAAAGCGCCCAAGATGAAAGATGCTACAGGCATCGAAACTTGCAGGCACAAGGGACTGTTATCGGACAGGACTCTGGAGAGTCTCTGGTTATAGAGGCACCGAAGAGGCAATTTCCAGACTTCAGGAATGCCAATACGGATTGCTTGGCAATATTCCCTGATTCCTCGGGAAGAATCTTTCAGGTTTAAAGGACAGGGCAGGATAGCATATCCTGCCCTGTCCTTTTTGGTATCCTGAGTTCCTTTATATTTTTCACATCAGCCGATGGTGTACCAGTGAGGAGGTGGTAAACACATAGTCTTATAGAGGTATCTATTGAGTAAGTTCGATTAACTGTAATGAAAAGGAGATGATAAAAATGAATCAAAAAAATATTAATGCACTTCCCTGGAGTATTGTTCTGGTTATTTCTGCGGCCATTTTTTCGGGTCATTTTGGAGTGGGCGACCTCATCTTTCCTCCCATATTGGGTAGAGGTGCCGGTGTATCCTGGTTTATTGCAGCCCTGGGATATGGAGTCATTAATAGTCTGGGAGTCTTTATTGCTTATCTGGCGGTGTCCATACAGGATAAATCTTTATTTGGTTTAAGCTCCATGGTGTTAGGAAAATACTTTGGCGTTGTTTTTACTACTTTATCCATGCTGATTATAGGTCCTGTATTTATCTTGCCCAGAGTAAGTTCTGCGACTCACGAGATGGCTGTAGCGCAATTCTTTCCTAACATACCCTTATGGGTTACCCTGCTCATCTTTTTTGCCCTGAACTATTATTTTGCCTATAATCGTTCAAAGGTCATCGACAAATTAGGGAGATATTTAGCTCCAATACTGATTTTATTCATGATCATACTTGTGATTAAGGGAATTGTATCTCCTCTGGCAAGCCCGGTTTCTCCAGGATCTCCGACTGCATTTACGGACGGAATTTTAAACGGCTATAATACTATGAATGCTTTGGGGGCAGCGCTGTTTGGCCTCTGGCTGATCAATGAATTTAATATGAGAGGGCTAAAAGACAGGGAATCTCGGAAAAACAATCTAATTATAATCGGGTCTATCACCGCATTCGGATTATTTTTAACCTCTACAGTTCTCACTTACTTAGGCGCTTCTTCAGGAGCAAAATTTCCAGAAGCTCCGATCGGTATACTGACGGTAGAATTTGCCAAAGGCCTGTTAGGGTATTTTGGCATCATTGTCTTTGCGATTATACTTAGTTTTGCCAACATTACCACCTCTGTCGGATTAACTTCAACGGCAGGAGATACTTTCGAACAGATGACCAATGGAAAATTAAAATATACGACCACAGTTGCTCTAAGCTCTATTGTCGGTTTCTTGATAGGGCTTATCGGTTTATCCAAAGTGGTAGGTTACACGGTACCCTGGCTCATGCTGATCTATCCGGCTTTGGTTGTCATCTTAATAATGAGTTTATTCTCCAAATTTGAGCAGGTTAAGTTTGCCACAAGGCTCGGGGTGATCGTCGCCATCATCTTCAGTATCGGCGATTTTCTTCCAGGTCTGGGTTTTTCAAATAATTTCTTTACCAGGATGAATTCGACATTACCTCTTGGAAAACAGGGATTGGCCTGGTTAGTGCCTACGATTATCGCAGTGATCATAGGTATGATTATTTCCAGAACTTCAAAACAAAAGTCAGTAACTGAAACTGTATAGAAAGGAAGTGTTAAATGACTATATCTGAGTATTTGGATAAACTGATTATTACCATTGTTGCCGAGGATTCTGTTTTATATGAAAGTCCCTATTGGGGGCAGCATGGTATCTCTTTTTTAATTGAGGCTCATAAAAACAATACACAAAAAAATATACTGGTTGATGTAGGTCAGAGTCATGAAGCCTTGCTGCATAATATGAAGCTCTTGAATATCGATCCGGGAATCATCGATGCGATGGTATTAACGCATTGTCACTATGATCATACCCAGGGATTGGTTGATATGTTAAGAGTTATTGGGAAAAAGGATATACCGGTTATTGCCCACCCTAGTATCTTTAAATTGAATTTTATTGTCAATCCTTACCTGAGGCATGTGGGGATCATGAGCAGTGACGCCAAAGAAAGGATTGAGAAAACCGGTGGGACTTTATATTTAACCAGTGATCCTCTTCAGATGATGCCTGGATTAATGACGACCGGCGAGGTAAAAAGACAGACTGACTTTGAAGAAGTGGGAATCGCTCTGAAAACAATTACCGAGAATCATAAAATTGTTGAAGATACTATGAAAGATGATATTTCCCTGATTGCAAATTTGAATAACCAAGGATTAGTTATTATTTCCGGATGCAGTCATGCAGGGATCGTGAATATAGTCAAGCAATCTATCGAGATGACCGGTTTACAAAAGGTCAAGGCCATCATTGGCGGACTGCATCTTGTTGAGGCACCCATGGAAAGAATCATAAAGACCACAGAGGCTTTATCCACATTTGATATCAGTTTGCTTGCCGCAGGGCATTGTACAGGATTTAAAGCCCAGGTTCAACTTTTTGAAACCTTCAGGGAAAAATTCCTGCCACTTCAAACCGGTATGAAATTTGAGTTTTGAAAATTGATTACAATAGATGAGCGGTTCATTGTTTTAGCGTGTCATAAACAAAGAACCGCCCATCTAATCAATGCTTCAGCCTGTAATGCCCGATGTGCAGGGCATATGACCAGGATCTCCACTTTAACAGGGTATTTAGCTGCCTAAATTATCATTGAAGTAAGCGGCGATTTTAAGAAAGATCTTTGAATATTTGAAATCTTTTATGACCAGGAAAAAAACAATTATTTTATGCTATGATAGTGCAAATTGATATGATAAGATGATAAGCGAATATTCTTTAGTGGTTTATTAAAAAGGGCTTACCTTCAGAACAGGAAGATATTATGATGAAAAACAAGCTGAAAATAGGCATATTGTTTGGTGGGAAATCGGCAGAACATGAAATCTCTATCTCTTCGGCTTCCTCTATTATCGAAGCCATCAATAAAGAGAAGTATGAAGCTATACCAATCGGCATTACCAAAGACGGTCGATGGTTATCACCACAGGAGAGTCAAATTGCTATTGAAACTGGAAAGATAGAGGGTCATGATATGATTGCCTGGAAGAGTAAACCAGACGAGAATCCCTTTATTATTCTTAATAAGAAGGATCATAAGAGGCGATACTCTTACCTTGAAAGATTGGATGTCATCTTCCCGGTATTACATGGACCCTTTGGAGAGGATGGTACAGTTCAGGGGTTGCTGGAATTATTGGATATTCCTTATGTAGGTTCCGGTGTGGCTGCTTCCTCAGTGGGCATGGATAAAGACTTGATGAAAAGGATTTTTCACCAGGCTGCTCTTCCACAGACCAGCTGGATGGTCGTCAAACGTCAGCAATGGCAGCGGAAACGAAAAAGGATACTGGATGGAATAAATCATCAGTTGACGTATCCTCTTTTTGTTAAACCGACCAATCTCGGGTCCAGCATAGGGATCAGCAAAGTGGAACATGCTCCGGATTTAGAACAGGCTATTGAATTAGCCGCTTTCTATGGCAGAAAGATAATGGTCGAAGAAGGAATCAAAGGTGCTAGGGAGATTGAATGCAGTCTTCTGGGAAATGATGAGCCGGAGGTTTCAGTGGTTGGTGAGATTCAACCCGGGGGAGAATATTATGATTATGATTCCAAGTACTTTAATCAAGAAACTAAATTCATTATTCCGGCTAAAATACAGAATACAACGGTAAGGGAAATTCAAAAGATTGCCAGGTTGGCTTACCTATCCATTGATGCTGCAGGTATGGCCCGGGTTGATTTTTTTATTCAGAAGGTCTCTAATTCCTGCAGAATCTATTTAAATGAAATCAACACCATTCCCGGTTTTACCCGGATGAGTATGTATCCCAAGCTGTGGGAGAAGAGCGGAATTGGATTTACTGAACTGCTTGATCGGTTAATTGACCTGGCCTTTGAACGCTATCGGGATAAGAAATCCAATAAAACAGAGTTTTCCCCTGAAAATAAATGAAGAAGAATCGAAGGTTCAATTATAAAAATGATTTAATCAATGTATTTTCTTGGATTACGATTGAGTAACCTCAGTATTAGCTGTCTTAGTTCAACAACAATGCTGGTTACCGGATAGATGCTAACTGAATACTGATCACAGTGAAGAAGGAATAGAATTTTTAAATTCGGGAATATCTATGTTTTTTCTTATTCTGAAAACTCTCTTCTTTTTTATTCTGATCTTATTAACCCTGATTCTTTTTGTACCCATCTTGTATGCCCTGGAGGGAATCAAACAGGATGACTATTTCTTTTCTGCAGATATTTGTTGGCTCTGGAAACTTTTAGGAATTAGAGTGAAAAAAGAAGAGAATAAGAGAATTGAAACTCATCTTAGTCTTTTCGGGATCACGATTCCTGTAAAAAGTATGAAAGGGAGTAAAAGAAGAGAAAAGAAGAAAGAGACAAGCAAACTAAAACGATTTAAAAAGACGGGTACCAGGTTCGTTACTGTATTTCATCGCCCTTTTTTACGGGCATTATTGATGCTGGTTAGAAGACTGCTTTGGCATATTCTGCCAAAAAAGTACCGGATTCATCTCATCTATGGCTGTGCAGATCCGGCTGATACCGGAATACTGGCAGGCATTCTTTCCATGGTTTTAACCTCTATTCCCAATCGTGATATGATAATAATACAACCGGTATTTGATGATGAGATCATTCAAGGAGAGATCAACATCAAAGGTAGAATCATTTTAGCTGTTATAATCTATTCTTTTCTCCGGTTTTATTTTGCCAGGGGTATACGGCAAGCGATAAGAGAAATAAGAAAAAAATGAATGAAGGAGGTATTGGTAAGATGAATGAAGTAATGAGTAAAGGATTGGAGACATTATTTGAAAAATTGCAGGATTTTTTAACTTCCAGAACCATTATCGGTAAAGAGATTCAAGTGGGTGATACGACCTTGATTCCGGTCATTGAAATTACCTTTGGCATGGGTACTGGATCTAGTGGCGGGATGGATGAGAAGAAGCAGCAGGGTCCTGGTGAAGGTGTAGGTTTCGGAGCAAAAGCGAAACCTTCAGCGGTGATTGTTATTAAAGGAGACCAGGTTCAGCTACTTCCCTTAGGTAAGCCAGGAATTATTGATCAACTGATAGAAAAGGTTCCGGAAATCATAGATAAAATTCCTAAAACCGAAGCAGGGAAGGAAATAGTGAAGAAATAGCAAAAAATGTTTTATTGATGGGATTTTATTCGGACCTGGAAGGAATGAACCGGATGAGTCGCGATCATTCTCGGCAAGAGAAGATGAAAAATTGAGAAAGTCGATGAATTACCCCGGATATAGCTTATCAAGCCTATTCTTTGGGGACAGATTGATAGTTATTTAGACATCTTTTCTGGTACTGTTTTTCAGGTGCGGGTAAATCTAATTTGGTATTTGACGCTATTGCTGCCAAATCCCAATGCCAGTTAGAAATATTATTCTCCAACTATCTTCCTTTAGCAGGTCAACCTGAAGATGATTCCATTCAAAATCTTGGTGTTACTATCATTGTTGACCAGAGACAGATTATTTGTCTGTATTATGTCAGACAGACTTTAAAAACTCAAATGAAAGCATCTTCAATTTTAGTGAAAAGCAGAAAGATTTATTGATAGTGTATATGGTAAAATATATTTAAGTAACCTGATTTGCGTAACAGGAAAAGATGGTAGAAAGATTTTGTAAGGAGAAAGAAAATGTGGACCATTGTAGGTGGAATCGCCGCTATCTTTCTGGGGATTTTAGGCTTAATAAACTGGTGGTCACTATTACTGAAAGCACTGGCAGCCATCATACCTTTTTTTCTATTGCTTGGGGGAGTCATTGCAGTCATTATGGGTATCAGTTCTGTTAAAGAACAGGCAGAGGAAAAGAGAATTGAAAAGGATATAGCCAAACAATCTGAAAAAGACAATAAACCTTCCCCAGATATATGATTCAAAAGCTGGTTAGAAGGAATTTGATTCACTGATACTTCTCATTCCAATTGCTCTTATTTTGATTTATCTTTAATGATACATAGGTTAAAGAGGCATATTCTTTCGGGTTTCCAATAAATGACCTAAAAGCCTGTTTCCATGGAGGGAATGAGGAATGGATAAAGTTGAGCAGACAGTTGATCAGGAGTTATCGGATTTATTAGCTTTTGCCAATAAACAGGGGCTGAAGATTGCTCTGGCTTTAGGCAGCGGTTCGGCAAAAGGGATGGCTCATATCGGGGTGATTCAGGCTCTGCATCAATTTCAGATACCTATTCATTCGGTAGCGGGAACAAGCATCGGTGCGGTTATCGGAGCTTGCTATGCAACAGGTATTTCAGCGAAAGAAGCGGATGCCATCATCACTTCTTTAAAGAATATCAATTTTCTCACTTTTTTGGACCCCACTGTCCCGCACTCCGGTCTTTTCAGAGGAAATCGTTTTATAAAATTCTTAGAAAGACTTGCTTTAAAAGACATCAATTTCAGTGATTTGAAGATTCCATTGGCAGTCGTTGCCACTGATATTAAAACCGGAGCTAAGGTTATTTTAAATCATGGGAACGTAGCCAAAGCGGTCAGGGCAAGTTTTTCTTTGCCCGGAATTTTTGCTCCGGTAAAATATCAGGAATATTTTCTGGTAGACGGTGGCTTAGTTGATCCTGTCCCTGTAGATATAACCAGAAGTATGGGAGCAGATCTCGTTATAGCGGTAAGCTTGACCTCCCCAAATCCCAAACCACAAGTCTTGATAAGCAATCAACAAACCGGCCAGTTAGATCAGGCAAAAGATTTAATCAATCTGAAACTGTATAAAGATTTCAAAGAAAAATATTCTCTTGTTCATCGCCTTGATTCATTAGTTGGCCAGGAGGTATCTTCCTTCAAAAAAATGGTCAAGACGACCAGTAAACGGTGGGAGGGTCCGCATATTTTTGAAGTAATCATCAGATCGATTGATATCATGGAGAGGGAGATGACTTCCCATAGCATGGCTGGTGCAGATATTATCATCGAACCCGAACAGCTTGATAAGCTGGGACCTTTTGAATTTAACCAGGCAGAAAAAATGATAGTCAGAGGGCAAGAAGCAGTAAGTAAAATGATACCCAAAATCAAGGAAGCCATTAAGAAAAAAGTGGATAGAAAGTCCAGATAATGCTATTTTTATAAAGGTCATTCCGATTCCCCTTATTCAGCATCATTATTTATTAAAGCGATATCCTGATCCCCATAGCGTATCAATAAAACGGGGATTTTGGGGATCTTTTTCAATCTTATCCCTGATCTTCTTAATATGTACAGCGATAGTGGCTATATCTCCGTAGGAATTATCACCCCAGATATGATCATACAGCTGTTCTTTACTGAACACGATATTAGGGTGGGAAGCCAGGAAGTTTAATATATCGAATTCTTTGGTAGTCAAGCTGATCTCCTGATTATCCAGATAGACACGGTGAGAGACCTGATTAATGGTCAAGTTTTTAATCTGAATTTCCTGCTTGGTTTTTTCTGATGTCCCGGTTAGGCGATCGAAGCGACTGAGATGTGCTTTAACCCTGGCTACCAGTTCATTAGGACTGAATGGTTTACTGATATAGTCATCCGCCCCCAATCCCAATCCCCGAATCTTATCAATATCTTCTCCCCTGGCAGAAATAATCAGTATGGGAATATTCTTCTCATTTCTTATCTTTTTGCAGATTTCAAAGCCATCAATATCCGGTAACATTACATCAAGTAGTATCAAGTCATAATTTTTGGTAAGGGCTTGATTTAAACCTTCCTGGCCGTATTTTTCAATATCAACACTGAAGTTATTAATTTCCAGGTAATCCTTCTCCAATTCAGCAATACTCTGTTGATCTTCAATAATCAGAATTTTTTTCATAGCTTACTTCTTCCCTTCAGTTGTATTTTTGGAATTGGCAATTGCTTTATTTAAGGTAAAGAAAATGCTGGTGCCGTGACCGTCTTGGCTCCTTGCCCAGATATGACCACCGTGATCCAGAATGATTTTCCGGGCAATATAGAGCCCTAAACCTGTGCCCTGAGTATGGCCTGAACGGGATTTATCTGCCTTGTAAAAACGGTCAAAAATCTTATTGAGTACTTCCTCAGGTACACCCTTTCCGTTGTCCCTGATTTCAATCTGTGCCTCCCGTTCGTTCTCAGACAATATCATCTGGATCGATGGTTTGATATTGTTCTTGAAATTTACCGCGTTATTTATAATATTAAGAATGACTCTTTTCAGTTGTTGTCGGTCTGCTTTCACCAGCTCCTGTTCATTGTATTGTGCTGAAAATGTAAGCTGAATGCCTTTTTCCCGAAGGTAAAATTGTAATTCTTCATAAGAATCGCTAAGGTAATCTTTGATGTTAATATTTTCAAATTGGTAGAGGGATTGGTCTAAATCAAAATTTGAGAGCAGGAACAAATCTTCAATCAATGATTCCATATGAATTGCATTCTGATGAATGGTCTGCAGGTATTTTTGTTGTTTTTCTTTTGATTTTGGTACCCCGTCCATGATACCTTCCACGTAACCCTTAATGGTGGTAATCGGTGTTTTTAAGTCATGGGAGATATTGGTAATCAGTTCGTTTCGGTTGTGTTCGTATTTCTTTTTTGTTTTTTCGGATTTTTTTAACTGCTCTCGAGCAGCTTCGAAACTCTGAAATAAGTCACCAATTTCGTCCCTGGAGTGTGCTTGGAGGCGAAAATCATAATTACCGTTTTTTATTTTTAAAGCCGCTTCCTTTAAGCGAACCAGGGGATTGACAATCTGTCTGGACAGGAAATAGGTTATCAGAGTGTTAATGATGATCATCATTATCAGAAATAGAATCAGTGTGTATATTACCGAATTTTTAAACCTTGTAAACTCCTGTGAAACTTGTGTAGCATCATTAATGAGGTATAATGTACCCTTGGATTGATCAGAGAATTGCATGGGGATCGTTTTCATAAATAAAGTATCCGAAAGTCGAGTAATTCTGGCTGGAATCTGGTTTGCCTCGTATGATTCCCGGAGAATCTTATCTTTCTCTATCTCGAGTGTTTCGAGAGAGGGAGAGTAATAGATAAGTTCCTCTCCTTTTTTTACTATCATGGCAGTGCTGGATGAATTTAATAAATCATCTATCTGATAGAGGTAATGATCATCCAGAAAATGATCCGCATCTGTTTCAATAACTTTATTTATGGTCCGTTCTGCTCGCAGAAACATGCGATTGAAAGGTTCTCTGTGGTCATCCGGGGGTGGAAAACCGATAAAATCCTGAAAATTCTTGGTAATCATCAGACTGACTCCGATGATTAGTATAATTGTGATAATGATTAATATTAAGTTAGATATCCACAGGCGTTTTTGGATCGTCATCATGTTAAATGATTTTTTTCCTTCTATCAAGCATAGGCTAAAGCATTTTTTTATTATTACAGGATTGAAATTTACATTCTTTATTATTATATGATATTATTTTTAAATACCCATTAAATATTTATAAAAACTTTATAAATATTTAAACCTGAAGGGAAAATGAATAGGAAAACCATAAAAGAATCATGTACCGGCATGTGTAAACCACCCTGTAACATCTAAGACTTATGAGATGAAATATGTGACAATGAGGTATTTTTTGATGTTAAGAACAGGTTTTTACTGCTATAATAATATGGAATTTAAAAAAAAATACCAGAAAGACTGAAAGACAATCAGATAAAGGTTATCATCCGGATTATTTAAATGACTGAACAAGGGATAATCGTTGTCTCTTCAGAAAGGAATTGAAAGGAGAAGGAATGGAAGCCAAAAAAGGTGTATTTTTTGAACAGGAAGAATGCAAGAAAAAAGAGAATAAAATTGCCTATTTCTCAATGGAGATTTGTGTCGATTCAAAGATTCCAACCTATGGCGGAGGATTAGGTATTTTAGCCGGTGATACCATTCGTTCTTCAGCAGATTTAAATGTTCCCATGGTTGGCATGACATTACTCTACAAAAAAGGTTATCTTAAACAGATCATAGATGATCGAGGATACCAACAGGAAACTCCGGAAACATGGAATCCTCAGGATATGTTGGTAAAATTACCCGGACATATCCAGGTAGAAATAGAAAAAAGGAAGGTTTTTGTCCAATCCTGGATGTTTATGGTAAGAGGGATAGAGGGAGATGCCGTCCCGGTATATTTTTTAGATACAGATCTTCCGGAGAACAGTGAATACGATCGCAGTCTTTCTTATTATCTCTATGGCGGGGACGAAAGGTATCGTTTGGCTCAGGAGATTGTGCTGGGTATCGGTGGTGTCAGGATGCTGGAAAATCTGGGCTTTCATGATATATCCAGATACCATATGAATGAGGGTCATGCCAGTTTACTGGCACTGGAATTGCTTCATTATCATGCTGACCGGAAAACAAAACAATTTGATATTGAGAAAGTGAAAAAGATGTGTGTTTTTACTACTCATACTCCCGTACCTGCCGGGATGGATCAATTTGCCTATGAACTGGTTGAAAAGGTTTTGGGTGAATTTATTCCCTATGAACTCTTAAAGAAATTAGCCGGTGAAGATCGCCTGAATATGACCCAGCTGGCTCTTAATCTCAGTCATTATATTAATGGTGTAGCCAAGAAACATGGCATGGTCTCCAGGGAGATGTTTCCCGGGTATCACATCGACTCAATTACCAACGGTGTCCATTCAGCAACCTGGGCGGTTCAACATTTTTCTTCTCTCTATGATCAGTACATTCCTGGATGGAAATCCGATCCTTTCAGCTTACGTTATGCTCTTAATATTCCGGATCATGAGGTCTGGGATGCACATGAAAAGACCAAGAAAGAACTGGTCGATTTAATCAATCAGCAAACCGATGCGGCGTTTGATCAGGATGTTTTTACCATTGGTTTTGCCCGGCGGGCAACAGCCTACAAACGGGCTGATTTAATTTTTTATGACCTGGATCGTCTGGTTGATATCACAAGAAGAAAGGGCAAAATCCAGCTTGTGTTTGCGGGGAAAGCGCATCCCAAGGATCAGGCAGGTAAGGAATTAATTCGGAAGATTATTCTGGAATCTCAACATTTAAAGGAGCATATCAGAATAGTCTATTTGGAAAATTATGATATGGATTTAGGAAAAAAGCTGACTGCCGGTGTTGACTTGTGGTTAAATACCCCAAGAAAACCCAAGGAAGCATCTGGAACCTCAGGTATGAAAGCTGCCCATAACGGAGTACCCAGCTTCAGTATTCTGGACGGATGGTGGGTTGAGGGATGTATCGAGGATATTACCGGATGGTCAATTGGATCTGCCGAAAATATGGAGAGCATAGATCGGGAAGAAGCCGACTCACTTTACCAGAAGCTGGAGAATAATATTATCCCGACTTATTACCATCATCGGGTGAAATGGATTAACATCATGAGGCACTGCATTGCCATCAACGCATCTTTTTTTAATACCCAACGCATGGTTCTTCAGTATGTTTTAAATGCTTATCTATACTCTTAAGCTTTCAATGGAAAGGAGGCATTCAATTTTGAGTAGAGAATGGATGAATGAGTTTATCGAAAAATTGTCCAGCATAGAAGGACAATTTGAAGTATATACCTCCGTTTTTTTAAAATATGAGAATCAATATGTTTTTGCTATAAAAGACGTCAAGGATTGGATAGAGGTAGATAATAAAAGGAAGGCATCTTTGTCTGCTTTTGGAGGAAGATTGGGAAATGGTGTTGATATCATTCAATTTTTAAAAAGTTGCTGTTCATCGGAGATTGGAGTAAATATTGACCTGGTTGACAGCACCCATACTTATATTGACTATCAGCATCGCTTAAAAAAAATTCCCATCGATCTCGTAAAAGGGGAAATACGTCCCCATATGATTACGATTGTGCAGAAAACAAGGTATTCTTCTTCTCCCAATACCCTTATTTTCAGCTATCAGGGCAATACCCGGAATCAGCCACAGGCTTTACAATCCAGTGCTCTCTTATTAGCCAGAGAGTCGGTTCTGGTGCAGATGTTCAAGAATGAAAAGACAGTGCTTTCTCTAAAAAAGACAGGGGCAGTTCTGGTGGAGCGAATTAAAATTCCTGATCAGCTTTACCTTTATCCTTATGGCTCGTTGAATAGTTTATTGCGTTATTTAAGCTATGAAGTGTTTTAAAATAGGTTATGGTACGTAGTATAGCGTATATGGTCAATACTTTAGCTTAAATGTGGGTCATAGGTTTTGGATTTTTTGTTCTTGATGAGAAAAGTTCTCAGTTTTGAGGCATCAGTATTTTAAAATTTTTTACATTGTTTAGTGAGGTGTTAAAAGAAATCAATTCATTCTAATTCTGTTTTGTTGAATTCTTTGATTGGTAGATTGGCAGATAGATTGATTTGAATATTAAACCAGTATTCTTGAGTGGATTGCACACGTAGTAATAATAAAATAACAAGTGACGAGTAATCGCTAATACATCTACTAAAAAATGAATGAATCTAAGAATATATTGGCGTAAGAATAAAGAAGATAAAAATAGTATTACCTTTTGACTTTGATTAAAAAAAGGATACTAAAGTAAAAAACAAGACCAGATATAAGAATACCTTTGAAATAAATAAAGGTAATGAAAGGTCAATCGAAAGGTTAGTCATTTGAATATTCTGGTAATCGGTAGTGGTGGTCGAGAGCATGCAATTGTCTGGAAGCTGGCACAAAGTTCCCGAATGCATAAAATCTATTGTGCACCGGGTAATGCCGGTATAGCCTCACAGGCAGAATGCCTGGATATAGAAGCTGATGATATTCATGGTTTGTTTGAGGCTGCCCGAGACAAGAAGATCGATCTGACGATTGTAGGGCCGGAAATTCCTCTCTCATTAGGTATTGTCAATCTCTTTGAAAAGCATCACTATCCTATCTTCGGGCCAACACGGGAAGCAGCTGAAATTGAATCAAGTAAAGTCTACGCCAAATATATGATGGATAAGTATTCAGTTCCTACAGCCAGATATCAGGTCTTTGACAATAAAGTCCGGGCTCTTTCTTATATAAAAAAGCAGTCATTTCCCCTGGTATTGAAAGCCGACGGGTTAGCCAGCGGAAAAGGTGTCCTTGTTGTACAGAATATTTCTCAAGCAGAAGAAGCTTTATCACAAATCATGACTGAGAGAATGTTTGGTGAAGCCGGTAAACGGGTTATTACCGAAGAATTCCTTTCAGGTGAAGAGGTATCAATGCTGGTTTTTACCGACGGTACACACTTCCTGCCCATGGTATCATCTCAGGATCATAAAAAGATTGGAGATCACGATCTGGGACCAAATACCGGAGGGATGGGTGCCTATTCACCGGTCTCCTTTTTCCATGATGAAAAACAGGAATGGGTTTTAAGGAATATTTTTCAGCCGGTTATTCAGGGCTTGGAGAAAGAGGGAAGAATATATAAAGGTGTACTATACGCCGGTTTGATATTGACAGATAAAGGTCCCAAGGTGCTGGAATTTAATGCCCGATTTGGTGATCCGGAAACACAGGTAATCCTCCCGGCATTAAAAACAGACTTAGTTGAAATCATACAGGCCATCATGAGTGGTTCTTTGGATCGTATTCAGATTAAATGGTCCAGTCAGTCTTCAGTATGTATTGTTATGGCCTCAGAAGGTTATCCGGGGAAATATGAAAAAGGAAAGACTATTTTGGGATTAACGGATTTCCAAAATGAACAGATGACCATGATTTTTCATGCAGGCACAGAAGAGATAGATGGTCGAATCGTCACTTCCGGAGGAAGAGTGCTGGGCGTTACTGCCTGGGCAGATCAATTACCCCAAGCTATAGACCGAGCCTATACAGCGGCAGAAAAGATACATTTTCAGGGAAAGTATTACCGGAAAGATATCGGGATGAAGGGATTGAATTTTTCTAGGGATATTCCTGAAAACCGTGAAAATTAATAAGAGGGAAGGGATATGGAAAGTGGAGAAAACTAAAAAAGCAATAATCAGTGTTTCTGATAAATCAGAAATTGTGAAACTGGCTAAAGGACTTATCCAGGCTGGTTATGAAATTATTTCTACCGGTGGAACTGCCAGGGTATTAGCTGAAGTTAACGTGAAGGTCACTTTAATATCGGAGATAACCGGTTTTCCGGAAATTTTGGATGGAAGAGTGAAAACCTTGCACCCCTTTATCTTTGGGGGACTGTTAGCCAAAAGCAATCGTTCTGAGCATCAAAGACAGCTTCAAGAGCAGCATATTCATCCGATCCAAATGGTTGTGGTGAATCTTTATCCTTTTGAAAAAACAATATTACAAAAAAATGTTTCATTGGAAGAAGCTATTGAAAATATTGATATTGGGGGACCTTCCCTGTTGCGAGCCTCGGCTAAAAATTATGAGGATGTTACTGTGATTGTAGACCCGAATGATTATGATAAAGTGCTGGAAGAATTGTTGAGTTCAGCAGGCACCACCTCATTGGAAACCAGGAAGAAACTGGCTGTCAAAGTATTTCAGCACACTGCTTATTACGATAGTTTAATTTCCAATTATCTAACGAGAAAAATAACTCCTAACGAAGACATCTTTCCTGATTATTTAGTGATTGGCGCAGAAAAGAACAGAGTATTAAGATATGGGGAGAATCCCCATCAGAAGGCGGCTTTTTATCGTGATAACCTGATTGAAGAGGCTAATCTTGGACATGCTGAACTGTTGGGAGGAAAAGAGCTTTCTTATAATAATCTAATCGACCTGGAGTCAGCCATGTCTATTGTTAAGGATTTTGATGAACCTACTGTCACATTTATCAAGCATACCAATCCCTGTGGTTTTGCGACAGCGGAAACCATTGAATCGGCATACCAGAAGGCTTATCAGGGAGATCCCTTATCCGCCTATGGCAGTATCATTGGAATTAATCGGCGTGTGGAGGAAAAGTTAGCCCTGCTAATTGACGAGACGCCCTTTGTAGAAGCAATTGTTGCGCCTTCCTATAGCCGGAGTGCCTTGGAAATTCTAAAAGAGAAGAAGAACCGCCGAATACTGCAAGTTGGTGATCTGCGTATTCAGGATCGGCATATTAAGGAGATCAGAAGAATATCCGGAGGATTTTTATTACAGGATCGTGATGTTAATCATCTAACCACAGATGGTTTAACTGTTGTAAGTAAGATGCAACCTTCACAAGAGGATTTAGAAGAGCTTTTGTTTGCCTGGAAAATGGTGAAACATGTTAAGTCAAATGCCATTGTCTTATCATACAACAAACAGCTGGTAGGAGTCGGAGCCGGACAGATGAGCAGGGTAGATTCCGTACGCATTGCCATTCATAAAGCAGGAGAACATGCCAGGGGTAGCTACCTTGCCTCTGATGCTTATTTCCCCTTTTCAGATGGTATAGAGGAAGCCGGTAAAGCCGGTGTGAAGGCAATTATCCAGACCGGTGGTTCCAAGAGAGATGATGAAGTGATAGGAGAAGCAGATCGTCTGGGTATGATGATGGTTTTTACCGGCCATCGCTGTTTTAAACATTAATAAAATTTCGTCATAAAATATTTTCTGGGATGACTTGACAATATTTTTTTAAAGTGGTAATTTACTGACTAATTAAACATAGAAATTTTTTATAATGATAGGTTAATCTTTAGACAGAGATCAGAAGAGTAAGCTGAAATTCTTTTACAGAAAGCTGAAAATCAATGAAAAATCAGCAAAGACAAACAGCTGAAATCCATCTGAATCAAGTTTGAGAGAAAGAAATGACTGATTATCTCAAACCGCTGGCAGCGTTACTGCAAAAGAGGGCTCAGATTCATTGCTTTATCCTTTGAATGATTTTTACTGAATTTGCTGAATTGGGGTGGTATCACGAAAACTTATTCGTCCCCAGCAGTTATCTAATAACTGCTGGGGATTTTTTATTACCAAAAAACGAAGGAGGGTGGTTAAAATGAGGAAAAAACTATTTATTCCGGGCCCTACTGAGGTCAGAAAAGATGTTCTTGAAAGAATGAGCGCTCCTTTAATCGGTCACAGGAGTAAGGAGGCCTCTGTTCTACAGAGATCGATAAGCCAGAAAATTCAGAGGTTGATGTATACCAGTAATGCCATTATACTTTCCACTTCCTCAGGAAGCGGTCTGATGGAAGGAGCCGTGCGTTCCTGTACCCGTAAGCGTGCTGCTGTCTTTTCCTGTGGAGCCTTCGGACAGCGCTGGCATGAGATAGCTCTTGCCAATCATGTCAATGCCGATCGCTTTGATGTTGAAAGCGGGAATGCTATCAGGGGAGAAATCGTCCATAAGGCATTAAAAGAGGGGAGTTATGATTTAATCACCGTTACCCATAATGAAACATCCACCGGTATTATGAATCCTCTTCAAGAGATTACGGAAGTAATGAGAAATTACCCGGAAGTGGTCTTCTGTGTAGATGCGGTCAGTTCATTAGGCGGTGTCAAGATTCCGGTAGATGAGCTGGGTATTGATATCTGTCTTACCTCCAGTCAAAAATGTATCGGGTTGCCTCCGGGATTTTCATTCTGTTCCATATCAGAGAAGGCACTTCAGGCTGCCAGAGAGGTTGAGTATCGCGGCATGTATTTTGATTTACTGAAACTCTTTGAATATATCGAAAAAAGAGATTATCAGTATCCGTTTACCCCTTCACTTTCTCATATGTTTGCCCTCGATTATCAGTTAGAATCCATTCTGAAGGAAGGATTAGAAGTACGCTTCTGGCGACATCGGATGATGGCTGATCGCGTCAGAGAATGGGCTGAAGAACATTTTGAATTGTTTGCCCGTAAAGAGTATGCTTCCAATACGGTTACCTGCATCAAAAATACTCGTAAGGTGAATGTGAAGCAGTTGAATGATAAACTCCGGGAGAGAGGTTTTGAGATATCCAACGGTTACGGAAAATTAAAAGATGAAACTTTTCGTATTGCCCACATGGGGGACATGTCACTGAGTGAGGTAGATGAATTATTAACTGTCATTGATCAGTTATTGGAAGAGGAAGGGAAGAGGAATCATGATTAGAATTCTTATCAAAGACAAGATTGAACCGTTTGTGATTGATGAACTAAAACAAAGGGGGTTTATTATACAGGAGAGCACAGAAACATCAGGTTCGCTTTTGCAGGAAGTAAAGGAAAATGAAATCCTGATTGTGCGTTCAGAAACCATGGTCACCAGAGAAGTCATTGATTCGGCTATGCAAACCGGAATCCTTAAACTGATTATTCGAGCCGGTGTAGGATTAGATAATATTGATGTTGATTATGCGCAGTCCCAAGGAATCAGAGTTGCAAATACCCCTGAAGCAAGCAGTGCAGCAGTAGCAGAGCTTGCCTTAGCCCATATGTTTGCTTTGGCTCGAAAGATTATCCCGGCAAATCTAGCTATGCGGGGAAAAAAATGGAATAAAAAACAATGTCAGGGTATTGAACTTTCAGGAAAGATATTGGGGATTATCGGTATGGGAAGGATTGGAAAGTGTCTGGCACAAAAGGCCAGTGCGTTGGGGATGCAGGTTGTCTATTCTGATATTATATCTGAACAGCAGGTTGATTCTTCCTGGAAACATGTATCCAAGGACGAGTTGCTTTTTCAATCAGATTTTGTTTCTTTGCACGTTCCTGCGATTCAGGATGGAAGTTATCTGATTGGCGAATCAGAATTAGGAAAAATGAAAAAAGGTGCTTTTTTGATTAATACCTCCAGAGGTAATCTGGTAAATGAACAAGCTCTCCTTGAGGCATTAGAGCAGAGGAAGATAGCTGGGGCAGGAATTGATGTATATTGCCAGGAACCCTGTGACAATCATGCTTTGAGTCAGCAGGAAAATATTTCAGTTACTCCACATATTGGCGCTTCCACTCTTGAAGCTCAAAGTCGTATTGGACAGGTGATTCTCAATATAATCAAAGAATATGATAATCAAAAAAGGTTTCATAAGGAGCAGGAAAGTGGCAGATATTAAACCATTCAAGGCACTGCGGCCTAAAGCAGAATTTATTTCTACGATCAGTTGCCTCCCTTATGATGTGATAAGCCGAAAGGAAGCTGCAGATGTTATAAAAAGGTTTCCAGATTCCTTTTTAAAGGTGGTCAAACCGGAATCCACGATTTCAATGCATAAGAGTTTATCTTCGATGGAATTAGCAAAAATTGCTGCCCGGAACCTGAATGACTTCATCAAAAGAAAGATATTGGTAGAAGATCAGGAACGATGTTTCTATATTTATCAGCAAAGCAATGCTTCCTTCCAGCGGACCGGTATCGTTGCCTGTCTGTCGGTAGAAGATTACAAGAAAGGGTTGATCAAACCACATGAAAAAATTAGAATGAATACCTGGCAGGAAAGGGTTCAGCATATTCGGGTGACAAGGGCACACACTGGGTGTGCTTTAGTTATATATAGAAGCGATTCTTTCATAGAAGAGATGACTCAAAAAGAGATGGTCATAAGAAATCTAATCTATGATTTTATTTCCGATGACGGAATAAGAAATTGTTGTTGGAGAATCAATCAGGAAAACATAATCGTATCTCTACAAAATGCTTTTCAGAATATTGATAGTCTTTATATTGCCGATGGGCATCATCGTGTAGCAGCAGCAGTAGAAGCAGCTGACATAGAAGTGCGGGAACAAAAAGGTTCCAAAAAGTTGAATAACCGTTATGCTTATTTTCCTGCAGTGCTGATACCACACGATCAAATCTGTATATTGGGATATCATCGTTTGCTTAAAGGTCTGATTGGTTTTTCTCCAGATGTTTTTTTACAGAGATTAAGAACAATATTTAAAGTTAAAAAAATATCTCCCAACCAGACATATTTTCCAACTCAAAGACATGAATTTGGTATGAATTTAGATGGTGAGTGGTATAGCTTATCTATTGATAATTGTGAAATGATAGATAATAAAAGCTTGATCGGTCAATTAGATGTATCCATCTTACAGAGCCAGGTATTGGATCCCTTACTGGGAATCAGGGATCCCCAGAGAAGTGAAAGGGTTGATTTTATCGGAGGTAACGTAGTTTTATTTCAGATAGAAAATGGAATCCAACAGGGTGCCAGAATCATTTTTACTCTTTATCCTGTCTCTGTCGATGATGTGATAAAAATTTCAGATCAGCAAGAAATCATGCCACCAAAGTCAACCTGGTTTGAACCAAAACTGAGAAGTGGCATTTTTGTCCATTTATTTTAATAACAAGATTGTTAATCATGTTAACCACAAAATATTTTCATAAAATTTGATAAAATGATTGACACTTTTTTATTTTTTATCTATTCTATAAATAGAAAGATATTCTATTTTAAAGGAAAGTGATTCTATTATTAATATTGAGTGGTTAATATGACTAATGATGAACCTAATTACCCGGTTCAAGCAGTAGCCAGAGCATTATCCATTTTAGAGACATTATTACATCATCCTTCACCGATCAGCATTACTCAATTAAGTCAGCAGTTAGGTTTATATCCCAGTAGTGTTCATCGCATGGTAGATACCTTAAAATATTGGGGGTATGTGGAACAGGTTCCTTATACCCAGGAGTATACCCTGGGTATAAAGGTTGTGGAACTGGGGATGGCCAAGCTTCATAACCTGAATGTCTTTACTGAAACAGCTCCTTTTTTAAAGCAGATATCTGATCAGTTTGATGAAACAGTGAATCTGGCCGTTTTGGATCAGGGAGAGGTTGTTTATTTGGATAAAGTAGAATCCAGTAGAATTGTCAAGGCTGTTCTCAACCCGGGCAGAAGGGCTCCTTTTCATTGTACAGCCATCGGGAAAGTTCTGATGGCTTTTCAGCCGAAGCAGCTACGAGCGAAAATATTAGCAGAGAAGCCCCTGATCGGGTATAACCAGAATACCATTACTGATCCTGTGCTCCTGGAGCATGAATTTGTGAATATAAGGGAGAATGGTTATGCTCTGGATAACGGGGAACACATAGAAGAAGTCAATTGCGTAGCAGTTCCACTCTATGATTTGCATGGAAAGGTTATCGCAGCCATCAGTATCTCAGCACCGACATTCCGTATGAATGCCAAGAAAAAGCAGGAGATGATCACTTTCAGTAAAAAGAAGGCAATGGAAATCTCCAGGCGAATGGGTTACCGGATTCTCAAGAAAAAATAATTGTCATTTTTAATATTCTATTAATTAATGGAAAAAGTTGAAAGGATATCAAAATGTCTATCAATCTGCAAAAACGTCATTTACTTACCTTGAAAGATTTTACGAAGCAGGAAATCATTTATTTATTGGATTTGGCTGAGGAATTGAAAAAGGCCAAATATGCAGGAAAGGAAGAGCAAAGATTGAAAGGCAAGAATATTGCCTTAATATTTGAAAAAACATCTACGAGGACCAGGTGTGCGTTTGAAGTAGCTGCCTTTGACCAGGGAGCCAACATCACTTATCTGGGACAAATAGGATCTCAGATGGGAAAAAAGGAATCCATAGAAGATACAGCGAGAGTATTGGGCCGTTATTACGATGGAATAGAATTTAGGGGATTCAAACAGGAATCGGCAGAGATATTAGCACAATATTCGGGCGCAGTCGTATGGAACGGATTGACGGATCTCTATCATCCTACCCAGGTCCTTGCTGATTTCATGACCATTAGGGAAAAAGTCTCTAAGCCATTGGATGAAGTGGTCCTGATCTATGCAGGAGACGGAAGAAATAATATGGCTAATTCCTTGCTGATTGCTTCTTCCATTATGGGAATGGAATTCAGGATTATTTCCCCGAAACAGCTTTATCCCGGCGAGGATTTATGGAGAGAGGCACAAAGAATAGCTCGAGAATCAGGTGCCAGAATTGAGATTACTGACAATATAATACAAGGTGTGCAGGGAGCAGATGCGATCTATACGGATGTCTGGGTCTCCATGGGTGAAGAAGACAAGATGGCAGAAAGAATTCGATTATTAAAAGATTTCCAGGTGAATATGGATATGATTAAGGCTACTCAAAATCCTGATGTCATATTTTTACACTGCTTACCATCATTTCATGATACCAATACGATAGTGGGACAGGATGTTTATGAAAAATTTGGGTTAAAGTCAATGGAAGTGACAGATGAAGTATTTCGGAGTAAATATTCTGTTGTTTTCGATGAAGCTGAAAACCGATTACATACCATCAAGGCTGTTATGGTGGCAACACTAGGAAGTTAGACTGTTTCTTTTTTTTCAAAACCATAAACTGCTGATAAAAATTTTTATGAAGGAGATGACTGATAATGAGAAAAATTATCTCTCTAAAGACTGAAATTCCGGGGCCAAAATCAAAGGAAATTGCTCAAAAAAGAGGAAAATATGTTGCTAAACCGATGGGAGGATCTCTTTCTCCCGGTTATATTGATTATGGGAAGGGAGCCCTGGTTACTGATGTAGATGGGAATTGTTTTATTGATTTAACTGGAGGATGGGGATGTCTGGTTGTTGGGCATGCACATCCTGATGTTGTTAGAGTTATTCAACAGCAGGCAGAAAAATTTACCCATACTGACTTTACTGCGATTCCTTATGAATCTTTTGTATCCCTGAGCGAAAAATTAAGTCAACTTGCTCCGGGTGATAGTCCTAAGAATGTCGCACTTTTTAATTGTGGTGCTGAAGCGATGGAAAATGCAGTAAAAATAGCCCGGGCTTATACCGGGAGGCCTGCAATTATTGTTTTCGAGAATTCCTTTCACGGCAGAACCCTGTTGACCATGACCATGACCCATAAGGCGATGCCTTACAAGTACAAATTCGGTCCTTTTGCTCCGGAAATTTATCGTTTACCATTCCCTACACCTTATCATCCTTCTGTGAAAATGCAGGATTTTGAAAGAATGATGAATAATATTGTTAATCCGGAAACAGTTGCTGCAGTTGTTATCGAACCAATTCAGGGAGAAGGCGGATTTAATGTGCCCGTAGACGGATTTTTAGAACTGATCAGAAGTTTATGTACCAAGTATGGCATGATGATGATTACGGATGAAATTCAATGTGGGATGGGTAGGACCGGGAAATTCTTTGCCATTGAGCATTGGGATATTGAGCCGGATATCGTCTGTCTGGCAAAATCGCTGGCTTCGGGTTTACCTCTTTCTGCAGTCATTGTGCGCAAAGATATAACGGACAGTTTGCCGGGTGGTAGTATCGGAGGTACTTATGTCGGGAATCCTATATGCTGTCAGGCTGCTCTGGAGGTTATCCGGATCATTGAAGAAGAGAATCTTCTGGAAAGAGCTGTCAGGATTGGTGACAGATTAAAGAAAAGATTTTCAGCAATGAAAGAGAAATATACACTGATAGGTGATGTACGTGGAATGGGAGCCATGACCGCGATAGAATTAGTAAAAAATAGGGAAACAAAAGAGCCTGCTGCAGAAGAAATAACCAGGATTGTCCAATATTGTGTACAAAATGGAGTTTTTGTCCCCACTGCCGGCATCAATAAGAACATTTTAAGAATATTGGTACCCTTAGTCATAACCGACGAACAGCTAGAAGAAGCATTGGATGTCGTTGAGGAAGGTATTGCAGAAGTAAAGTAAAAATGATTAGATTCTAAAATAGTAGTTTAAAAATCTAAATGAAATAAAGAAAAGATAATGAATATGATTTTAATGAATCAAATAGTGTCTACCAAAATCCTGATGATCAATAACCATTTTTTTTAATATTTGAAATAGATTGTTTCCGATAAATCCCCTGATATATTCTGATTTGAAGCAGGGGATTTATCTTAATTATTCATCTCTCATCAGTTTATTCTGAGAAAGGAAAGTTAGATTGGAGTATTCCCCTGTCTCTATCATTATGAATAAAAGAGATATTGATCGAACTCTGCTCAGGATTTCCCATGAAATTATTGAGAAGAATAAGGGTGTAGAAGATCTGGGAATCATTGGGATCAAGACCAGAGGTGAATATCTGGCAAGGAGAATCTCAGATTACATCTATTCTATAGAAAAAGTAAATGTTCCAGTAGGCGTTTTGGATATCACTCTTTATCGGGATGATTTGAAGGAAAAACAGCCCATAGCCATTGTCATGAAAACAGAAATACCATTTCCGGTTGCGGAGAAAAAAATTTTACTGGTTGATGATGTTCTCTATACAGGAAGAACAATCAGGGCAGCCATGGATGCCATCGTTGATATGGGAAGGCCAGGATGCATTCAATTGGCGGTGTTGATTGACCGGGGACATCGTGAATTTCCCATTCGGGCAGATTATGTGGGGAAAAATGTTCCTACCTCTCGACGGGAAATGATCAAGGTACGATTGGGCGAAATAGATCAATTGAATCAGGTAGAGATTCTGAAGCATGTACAATAATTCTGCTCTGTATCAGTCTATTTCAAAAGATTTTTTTATAGCACAGGCCTGGTATATAGAATGAATCCAAGTGGAGTTTAAACTTTTCCATTGAAAAAAATTTTAGGTAAGAAAGGGGTGAAGAGCTATCAGTAGCATTGATCATCATAAAACATTGATTGAAGACGTAGATCGGCTAAAGGTGGAAAACCTGGTCAGAGACCTGGTAAAAATACCGAGTCCCTGGTTTGAGGAAGAGGAAATAACAAATTTTGTTAAAAACTACTTGTATAAGTTGCATCTGGATCCGTGGCTTCAAGAAGTTTCAGAAGAGAAAGTGACTAAATTTAAGGGACACAATGTGATTGCCGAAGTTGGAAATAACGATGGTCCAGCGATTCTTCTCAATGCACATATGGATACAGTAAAAATCTGCAGTGACTGGCAAAGGGATCCTTTTGGTGCACAGATTGAAGGAAATAGGATGTATGGACTGGGAGCACTGGATATGAAGTCAGGACTAGCTGCTGCCATGATTGCTGTGGAAGCAATAAAGAGTATTGAGAAATATTTGAAAGGCAAGGTCTTATTTTCTGCTGTTGTTGATGAAGAAGGGCCTTATGGATTGGGCACAGATGCTTTGATTAGAGATGGAATAACAGCGCGGTGCGATATGGCCATTGTAACTGAGCCCGCCGCTGCTTTTGCGCCTGAGGAGGTCCACAATCCATGCATATTGACCGGAGCAAGAGGCCGTTATTTATATGATATTCATGTGAAGGGGAAATCAGCTCATGGTTCTATGCCCTATCTTGGTGTTAATGCCCTGGTAGATGCATCAAAAATTGTTTTAGCACTGGATAGAATTGAATTGGGTTACCACCCCTTCCTGGGGAAAGGTTCCCTATGTGTGTTGTTGATGGTGGGAGGAGGCGAAACAATTTCAGTTCCCGATCAGTGCAGAATATTGATTGACCGGCATGTTGTTCTGGGAGAGAGTGAAGAAAAAGTATTGGCAGATGCTGAAAAAGTTATTAAACAATTAAAGATAGAATCAAAGGTGAATATTGGATTCCGGAATGCGCCTTATCCTGAAGTACAGGGATATGGAGCCTATATAACACCCGAAGACCACCTGTTGGTAAAAGAATTTGAGAATGCCTTTGATTCACTGACCGGTAAGAAACCTGTTCTAAGCAGTTTTGTCAGTATAGGAGACTTCAATTACCTGGGGGATAAAAACAGGGCTAATCTTCCAACGATTATTATAGGCCCGGATGGAGATCATGTGCATGCTCCGGATGAATATGTAGATTTAGATGATGCGACCATGATCACCAGGGTACTTATCGGTGGATTATTAAATCTACTCTGTCCGGATTAAAAGCATGGCTCAGATTTTCTGATTTTCAGTTAAAGGGTTATAAGCCTTTTAAAAGATTTGAATCAAGATGGAAGAATGAAAAAGGCTTACAACAGGTAGGGGGTGATAGAAAAAGTTCATTTTTATCTGTTATATTGGTAAAGTAAAAAAAATTGAAAGGAGATTATGAGAAATGAAAAAAAATATTCTATTCATCATAGGGATATTAATAACAGTTATGTTGTTTAGCTTTATCGGAAATCCCGTATCAGCTCAGAAAACATTGGTGATGAAAGTAGCCGGTATTTCTCCATTAGAATACCGGGGTACAGTTGGTCTTAACAGGATTGCCGAAAAAGTAGCAGATGCAACAGAGGGCCGGATAAAGATGGATGTCTTCCCAATGAATCAATTGGGAGATTATACGCAGGTTTTTGAGGAGATTCAGAGGGGAACAATTGAGATGGGGCTTATTTTTGTTCCCAGTCAGTATGATGTGATGCTAGAGATAGGTTCCCTTCCTTTTCTCGCTGAGAGTTATGAAGATATGAGGGATCAGCTATCTCCAGGCTCTTATGTTTATAGTCTTATTGAGGAATCAATCACCAAGCTGGGGATCAAGCTATTGCGAATTTATGGAGATGGATTTATCGGTGTGGGAGCAGCAAAAAAACCTGAAAACCACGCTGATCCAACAGCTGATAAGAATATGTTGATTCGAGTAGCTCCTCTGGCAGTCTACAAAGAAACTTCCCAGGATATGGGTTACCGGACTACCTCCATACCTTATGCTGACACTTATAGTGCTATCCAGACAGGTGTTTGTGATGGATGGATTGGCGGTTCCTCGCAGATCAATTATCAGGTTTTCAGAGATGTCATCAATTATTATGTTCCTTATAACTGCCTCTTCGATCAGACAGCCTTCTTGATTAATCAAGAACTCTGGGATTCACTGAGTCCTGAAGATCAGAAGATTATCAGTGAAGCGGTGGATTTTGAGGCAGAAAAGGGTTTTGCAGATTGTAAGGAAGAAGATATCAAGTACATGCAGATGATGGCTGATGAAGGTATCGAAATATTAGAAATCAGTCCTGAAGAGACAAAAGTCCTGGCTGAACATATCAGAAATGTAACCTGGCCAAAACTTGAAGAAATGTTTGGAAAGGAAGTTCTGGATAAGGTCAAGGAATCTCTCTAATTCATATTTGAATAAGGCAGGGATTTTCCCTGCCTTATTTTTGTATCAAAAAGAGTGAGGAAACCATGAAACTAATTGAAAAAATTAAGAGTTCGTTTATCTGGAAATGTTTAATAAAGTTGCAGCAATGGCTAATGATTGCCTCCAGTATATTTGTTATACTCATTATGTTTGTAGAAGTCCTCTTACGGTATGTTTTTAAATCAGATCTTTACGGTATTGAGGAAATTGTCGTTATAGCAGCATTCTGGCTTTACTTTATGGGGAGTTCTTACGGGGTATATGAAAAAAGTCATGTCAAAGCTGATATTTTGCCGCAAATGATGAGTCAAAAAGCCCAAAAAACACTTAATATCATCATCAGATTCATTATGGCTGCCCTTTGCTGTCTCTTTACCTACTGGGCAGTCGGTATGATCAGTCACTGCCTGAAATATATGCCTCGAACAACCGGCCTGAGAATACCAATCGTGATATCTCAATTTTCCATTCTATTGGGCTATTTTTTGATGTCTATTTATGCAATTATCTACTTTCTGGAAGACCTGTTCCTTTTCCTTGAATTCAGAAGGAGTTAGTCATGTATAAATTTAATACAGATCAAAATGATCACAGGAGGTATGAAATATGGCCATTGTCATAGCCTTGCTGCTGATTATTATTACCTTATTGTTAGGTTTGCCGGTCCCTTTCTGTTTTATGTTGTCTACAACGTTTATGGTCATTGCCAAGTCCTATGATCCAAGCTTTTTACTGCCTTATGGTTTCAGTCAGATGAGTTCTATCGTTCTATTGGCTATTCCACTATTTATCATGGTCGGAGGAACGATGGACAAAGGAGGAATAGGTACTTCATTGGTCAATTTTGTAGATATTTTTGTGGGAAGAATCAAAGGTGGACTGGGTGTTGTCTCGGTGGTATCCTGTGCGGTTTTTGGATCCATTTCCGGCAGTTGTGCTGCTACACTTTCCTGCATAGGTGCCATTATGTTTCCCAGGTTACGGGAAAATGGTTATCCTATGGGCCACAGTACAGCACTGGTATCGTGTGCAGCTCCTTTAGGGCTGCTTATACCACCCAGTTCCCAGATGATACTTTATGCCTGGGTCGGACAGCAATCTGTTCTGGCATGCTTTCTGGCCACTGTTGGTCCCGGCATACTGCTGGTTATTCTGCTCAGTATTCTTAATATTATCCTGCTTCGGAATAATCCCAATGTTCGTGTTGCAGATCCTGTAGACAGCAAAACCTTTCTGAAAATGATAACCGACAGGGGGAAAAAGGCGACCCCTGCTCTTATTATGCCCATTATCGTTCTGGGAGGAATCTATGGCGGAATTATGACTCCCACTGAAGCAGCAGCGGTAGCAGTGTTGTATTCCATACCGGTGGGATTTTATGTTTATAAGGGACTGAATAAAAATAATTTTTTTGAGGTGATAGTTGAAACCGCCACCACTACCGGTGTTGTGATGTTGATGATGTATTGCATCATGATGCTCAGTCGAATCTACATTCAGGAACATTTACCGGCTATGATTATGACCTTCCTGCAGAATATTTCCTCTAACAAGAACATTATCCTGTTCATGCTGAATATTTTCATGATTATCATCGGCATGATTATGGATGATGTAAGCGCCATGTTGCTGTGCACGCCTATTTTATTACCGGTTGTGATGTCATTGGGGGTACACCCCATCCATTTTGCTGCGATTATTGGCGTAAATCTTGGGATGGGTAATGTAACCCCGCCTACAGCACCGACTCTTTATTTTGGAGCAAGAATGTCCAGGACTCCTGTATCCGAGACATTGAAGCCAGCCCTGATATTTATCATTTTTGCCTATCTACCAACTCTTTTTGCTGTGACATATTTTCCAGAATTGGCTTTATGGTTACCGAGGCTGGTACTGGGAGGACGTTTTTAATGAGATCGATAGGATTCAGTTTTATCTTATTTGAAAGGAGTATTAAAAATGGTTGATATGAGTTATCTGAAAAATAAACCCATCGCTGTTCTGGGAGGAGGTGCCACTGCGCGTGGTCATGCTGCTTGTGCTGCTCATCAGGGAAAAGAGGTGCGCCTTTATGAACTTCCTGAATTCTTTGAAGGTTTAGGTTGTATAAAAGATTTAAGAGAAATCCGTATAACCGGACTGCAACAGAGTTTGTACGGCTTCAAGAGAGAAGGTCTGGCTAAATTGGACGTGGTTACTACTGATATCAAAGAAGCCATGCAGGGTGCAGGTATTATTATGATGAGTTTTCCTGCTGTCGGGAATAAGGCTTTTTTGGAAAAAATGATTCCCTGTCTGGAAGACGGGATGGTGGTTCATTTTACTACTGCCAATTTCGGTTCATTGATAATGAAAAAGATGATGAGAGAAATGGGATGTAATAAAAAGGTTATCATCGGTGAATGGAGCAGTCAGCCATACGGTATCAGAATCAGAAGTTTTGGTGGGCAGCAACTGCCAGAGGTAAACATTAATTATTGGGCAATTACACTGAGGGGGTCAGCCATACCCTTGACTGATCAGGATGCCTTTTTTGAATCAAAAAAATATATTCCTTCTCTTGATTCTGTCGTTCATCCGGTAAAAGGAGATACAGTTGTTGATATTGCCTTCAGCAATGTAAATCCAGTGCTTCATGTTCCGGGGACCATTCTTGGTGTAGGTACCATGGAAAACTGGGGTCTCATCTATGGTCAGGATAAGTATGAATTTTCTATCTACTCTCATACATACTGCCCTTCCATTTCTGAAGTCCAAAAAGAGATGTATAAAGAGGTGTCTAAGATTGCCGAAACCATAGGCGTAGGGATTCAGCAATTTAAGGATGAAGAATTCTTCTCCCGTTCTAATATTCTCGGTTCAGAGCATATGGGTCCCAAATATGTGGTTCCATTTAATGAACAATATAAGCTTGCGCTGGGTACGGGTCCATTTACCATCTATAATCGTTATATTACAGAGGATATACCGGTAGGGTGCCACCTGTATCATCAGCTAGCCAAGAAATTCAATGTTAAGGTACCGATCCTTGAAGCCATGATTACCCTGGGATCTGTCATGACCAAGACGGATTATTGGAAAAATAGCTTAACACTGGACGATCTGGGAATTGCTCATTTAAGTAAGCAGGAACTTCTTGACTATCTGCGTGAGGGCAAATATTCGAAGTAAGATGCTTTGGATTGATAGAGGAATATAATATTTCTATCTTTAACTTATTGATTGATTGTTAAATATTTTTTTCAGCTAAATAGGAGGTAATCAATATTAACAAATATATTGCTTTAAGAGTAAGTCAATTATCTTATCCAAAAATCAGAGAGATTTTCGATCGTGCCAGTCAGTATAAGGATGTCATTAGTCTGGGAATAGGTGAGCCTGATTTTGATACAGACGAAACGATTTTAACGCAGGGATTTCATTCTGTCAAAGAGAAAAAAGCTACCCACTACTCGCCGGTTGCCGGCTATATGGAATTAAGGGAGGCTGTAGCGCATAAGTATTGGACAGAAAATCAATTGAAGGTTGACAGGGAAGAAGTGATGATAACCCATGGAGCACAGCATGCTTTAATGATAACCATGCTTAGCTTATTAGATCCGGGAGATGAAATATTAATACCGGATCCCTATTATCCCAGTTATCTCTCTCAGGTTCTTTTATGTGGTGCCACTCCTGTGTTTATACCAACTCTGGAAAAGGATGGTTTCAAGCCAAACGTGAAAAATATAAGAAAAAGAATTTCTGCCAGGAGTAAATTGTTAATCTTGAATACGCCCAACAACCCTACAGGGGCAGTCCTGGAAAAGGAGGCACTTGAAGAAATATCCAAATTGGTCATCGAGAACGACATGATGGTTATCGCTGATGAAGCGTATGAGACAATGGTTTATGATGGTAAAAGACATTATTGTATCGCCAGCATACCAGGAATGAAAGAGAGGACGATTACCATTAACAGTTTCTCTAAGAGATATGCTATGACCGGTTGGCGAATTGGTTATGCCATAGGTCACAGAGAGATCATTACCCATTTAATGAAATTAGGTGGATATCATTTGAGTTGTCCCTGTTCAATCTCTCAGCAAGCTGCCCTTGCTGCCCTGAAAAGTCCTCCAGATATAATGAAAGAAATGCATTTAGAATATAATCGCAGAAGGAACTTTATGGTTCGGGAGTTGAATAAAATCAGTGGAATTTCCTGTAATATGCCTGAGGGAGCTTTTTATATTTTTGCCAATATCAAAAAAACCGGAAAAACGTCAGAGCAGTTTTATGATGAAATATTAACACGCGCCAAAGTCGTTGTTATCCCCGGTTCAGCCTTTGGTCAACAGGGAGAGGGATTTATAAGAATCGCTTATACGCTTCCCATTGAAAGATTGCAAGAAGCCCTGAATCGGATAAAAGGTACCATCAGGTAATCAACTGAATTTAAATGTACAGAATATACATTTAAAAACATGATTAAATCTATTTATTTGAGAAAAAATACTACTCTGAAGTGAATTTTATAAATGACAATCAACAGCATTCCCCGAACCATGTAATCAATATTTTATAAATATTTTTAGCATAATCATCGTTCTTTGTGGTAACATTACAGATGAATGCAAAATTGAATAAGATGAAAGTTGATGAGATAATAAAAAAGGAAGAATAAGCAATTCATTATAACTAATTTACAATTGGAATATCACAATAACGATGTAAGTTTATTTTACCATAAAGAATGACAAAATGGGAGGATAGCCCATTATTCATTTTACTGATTACAATATCAGTCTTATAGAATGATAGTTGAACATGGTTACAGGAATCATATTTAATATTCAGAGATACGCCATTCATGACGGCCCGGGGATTCGCACCACCGTCTTCTTGAAGGGCTGTTCCCTGCGCTGCCGCTGGTGTCATAACCCGGAAAGCTGGCGGGAACAACCGGAAATGATCTTCGATTTCCGGAAATGCATGCAATGTTATCAGTGTGTCTCCCTCTGTCCGCACCAGGCCATCACTGTCATAGACCATTTTCCCTGTACCGAGAAGCAGAAATGCCGGGCCTGCGGCTCCTGTATCGCCGTCTGCCCGGGACAGGCCAGAGAACTGGTTGGGAAAGCGGTTACGACCAATGAGGTGATGAAAGAGATCAGAAAGGACCTGGTCTTCTACCAGCAATCCGGTGGAGGAATGACCGTCTCCGGAGGTGAGCCCCTGATGCAGATTGACTTTCTGGAAGAGCTGCTCTCGGTCTGCCATGAGGAAGGTATCCATACAGCGCTTGACACCTGTGGCTATGCCCCCTGGTCGCATTTTGAACGCTTAATCCCGCTGGTCGATTGCTGGCTGTATGACCTGAAAGTCATGGATGACAGCAGGCACCTGAAATATACCGGGGTATCCAATCAACTTATCCTGAAAAACTTAACAAAGCTTGCCCGGAAAACCGATCAGATTACCATTCGGATCCCGGTGATTCCCGGCGTGAATGATTCATCCGATGAAGTACAGCAGATGGCTATACTGCTTCACACGTTGGGTATTCAAAAGGTCAGCCTTCTGCCCTTCCACAGGATGGGTTCAGATAAGTATGCCCGATTGGGAATGGATAACAAGGCAGAGACTTTTGCTGTGCCTTCCGAAGCATGTATGAGAGAATTACGTAAGGTTTTTGATAAACAGAATCTGCAGGTTACCACAGGAGGATAAGGATGAACCCCAGAGTAACAGAATTACGCCAGAAGAGTTTAACTACCCAGCCCTATATCGATATCGAGCGGGCAAAATTAATGACCGAAGCCTATCAGAAGCATGCAGGCAAGGTGCCTGTCCCCATATTACGGGCTTTATCTTTTCAGTATCTCATGGAGAAGAAGACCATTACCATTGCTGAAGGGGAATTGATTGTGGGAGAGCGGGGGCGTTCTGCCTGCGGAACGCCCACCTATCCTGAATTATGCTGTCATAGCCTGGAGGATTTTGATCTGATTGACCGAAGGGAGAAGATATCCTTTCAGGTGAGCCAGGAGGCGAGAAAAGTACAGCAGGAGCTGGTGATTCCCTACTGGCAGGAAAGGTCCATTCGACATCAGGTCTTTAACCTGATGGATCAGGACTGGAAGGACTGCTATGAGGCCGGCATCTTTACTGAATTTATGGAGCAGAGGGCTCCCGGTCACACGGTGGCTGACGGCAAGATCTACCAGCAGGGCTTTCTGGATTTCAAAGAGCAGATTAAAGAGGAGATCACACGCCTGGATTATCTCAATGACGGACAGGCTTATGAGAAATCAAACCAGTTGAAGGCCATGGCTATCTGCGCTGAGGCCATCATCTCCCTGGCGCAGCGCTATGCCCGCCTGGCAGAAGAGAAGGCGGAAAGAGAACAGGATCAGAAGAGAAAAACAGAATTACTGAAGATAGCCGCCGTCTGTTGGCAGGTCCCTGCCCATGCCCCCCGGAATTTTCATGAAGCCCTGCAGATGTACTGGTTTGTCCATCTTGGGGTGATCAGCGAACTGAACACCTGGGATTCCTTTAATCCCGGGCACCTGGATCAGCATCTTGATCCCTTTTATATACAGGATCTGAAAGATGGGATACTGGATAGAGAGAAAGCCAAAGAACTACTGGAATGCTTCTGGATTAAGTTCAACAATCAGCCGGCTCCCCCCAAGGTCGGTGTGACCCTGGCTGAGAGCGGAACATATACCGATTTTGCCAACATTAACAATGGAGGACTCAGACCGGACGGTTCCGATGGTGTCAATGAGGTGACCTACCTGATTCTGGATGTGATTGACGAGATGCGCCTGCTGCAGCCCAGTACCAATATCCAGCTGAGCAAGAAGAATCCCGACCGCTTCCTGAAGCGAGCCTGTGAAATCATCCGCAAGGGATGGGGGCAGCCCTCTGTCTTTAATGCCGAGGTGGTCATTGCCGAAATGCTCAGACAGGGCAAGAGCCTTACCGATGCCCGTGAGGGAGGAACCAGCGGCTGTGTGGAGACCGGAGCCTTCGGCAAAGAGGCGTATATCCTGACCGGTTATTTTAACCTGGTCAAGGTACTGGAAGTCACCCTGCATAACGGAACAGACCCCCGGACAGGGAAACAGATAGGCCTGGTTACCGGCAAACCTGAAGATTTTACTGATTTTCATCAGCTCCTTGCAGCCTACAAGAAGCAGCTGCATCACTTTATTGAGATCAAGGTCAAGGGCAATCAGATCATCGAACAGCTCTATGCGACCGCGATGCCGGCACCGTTTTTATCGATCATCATCAGTGACTGTATCACAAAAGGGAAAGATTACAATGCCGGTGGTGCCCGCTATAACACGAACTATATCCAGGGTGTGGGTATCGGATCCATCACCGATAGCTTATCTGCCATCAAGTATCATGTCTATGATCACAGGAATTTCAGCATGTCGACCCTGCTGGAAGTCCTGAAAGATAACTTCCGGGGCGAAAAAGAGATTCACCGCCTGCTCAAAGAGCAGACGCCCAGATACGGCAATGACGATGATGATGCCGATACCATCATGCAGGAGATATTTGAAGCCTTCTATCAGGAGGTCCAAGGCCGTAAGAATACCAAGGGGGGCGAGTACGCTATCAACATGTTACCCACGACCTGTCATATCTACTTCGGCTCGGTCATCGGCGCTACCCCTGATGGTAGAAAGGCGTATACGCCCTTGTCAGAGGGCATCTCCCCCGTCCAGGGGGCTGATCGGATGGGACCTACTGCAGTCATTAAATCAGCAGCCAAGATGGATCATATCAGAACCGGTGGAACCCTGTTAAACCAGAAATTTACCCCCTCTTTAGTGGAAGGGGAAAAGGGACTGGATAGCCTGGCCCATCTCATTCGCGCCTACTTCATACTGGACGGACACCATATCCAGTTTAACGTGATCAAGGCGGAAACGCTGCGGGCTGCCCAGAAGAACCCGGCAGAATATCAGAATCTCATTGTGCGGGTAGCCGGCTACAGCGATTTTTTCAATAATCTCAGCAAGGCTTTACAGGATGAGATTATCAGCCGGACGGAACAGACTGTCACCTGATACAACATTGTATGCGTTGCAGACAAAGAATGACCTAGATAGGTAGAAGTGAAAGATTTTCTAACGATCATTATCGGATATTACATAGGAAAAAATTTTTTTAATAATGAGATAGGAGGAGAGAGATGTTAAAACAGGTTGCCAAAATGATTCGGGGTTTATCGGTTGATGCGGTAGAAAAGGCAAATTCCGGACATCCGGGTTTACCCCTGGGATGCGCCGAGATCGGAGCAGTTCTGTTTGGTGAAATACTTAAACATGACCCCGGAGAACCGAATTGGCCGGATAGAGACCGATTCATACTTTCAGCCGGACATGGTTCAATCCTGTTATATGTACTTTTACATTTATCGGGATATGATGTCACATTGGAAGACATTAAAAATTTTCGACAAATGGGTTCAAATACACCCGGTCATCCCGAATACGGACATACTCCCGGGGTAGAAGTCACCTCAGGTCCGCTGGGACAGGGATTTGCCAATGGTGTGGGAATGGCGCTGGCAGAAAAGATGCTGGCAGCAAAATTTAATACAAAAGATATTCATATTGTTGATCATTATACCTATGTCCTGGCTAGCGATGGTTGTATGATGGAAGGTATTACTTCTGAAGCTGCCTCCCTGGCTGGACATTGGGGATTGGGAAAGCTGATTGTTATTTATGATCAGAACTGTATTTCTTTAGCCTGCGGAACGGAAAGGACCTTTACGGAATCTGTAGCAGAACGATATCGTGCCTATCACTGGCGGGTTATTGAGGATGTATACGGACACAATATTGATGAAGTCAGAACAGCTTTGATAAGAGCAAGGGAAAAGAATGACCAACCGGTTTTGATTATAGCCAGGACGCATATCGGTTACGGAGCACCGACCAAACAGGATAGTCACACTGCACATGGTGCACCGCTAGGCAAAGAGGAAGTGGAAGGACTGAAGAAGAATATTGGTTTGCCTGTGGATCAGCCATTTTATATCAGTGATGATGTTAAGGATTATTTTCAGGAAAAGAGAGAGCAACTTACCGTGATCCGAAAAACATGGGAAGAACAGTTTCATCAATGGTCGGATAAATTTCCGGACAAGAGAAGAGAATGGAATCAGGCAATGGAATTAACAGTACCGGATGAACTGGGTTTCCTGCAAAAGGAATTTACCGAAAAGATGGCTACCCGAAGTGTTTCCGGTGAAATATTGAGTAAAATTGCTGAAAAGGTTTCCTATATGATAGGAGGTTCAGCGGATCTTTCTCCTTCAACAATGACTTATCTCAATCAATTTCCGGAGGTTCAGAGAGATTGTTTTGATGCCCGGAATATCCGCTTTGGGGTAAGGGAACATGCTATGGGAGCTATTTGTAACGGTCTTTCCCTGCACAAAGGTTTCCGTCCCTATTGTTCTACTTTTCTAGTCTTCTCCGATTATATGAGGCCCGCCATTCGACTGGCTGCGATGATGCATTTACCGGTAATTTTTATCTTTACCCATGATTCCGTGTATGTTGGTGAGGATGGGCCTACCCACCAACCTGTTGAGCAATTGGAATCATTACGATTGATTCCAAATCTGATGGTACTTCGACCGGCAGATAGTGAGGAAGTAGAGGCAGCCTGGCAGGTGATTCTGAGAAGAAAAGATGGTCCTGTTGCCCTGATCCTCTCCCGACAGAAGTTACCTTTATTAAAAAAGGTAAATGGTATCGGTCAATTTGACAGAGGTGGTTATATGATTCAGGAAGGTTTTCAGGAACCGAGTATTGTTATTTCAGCCAGCGGAAGTGAAGTTTCACTAGCCCTAGAGGTGAAGGATATTCTAGAGAAGGAGAATATTCCCTGTCGTGTTGTTTCCATGCCGGACCGGGAAGTATTTGCGAGCCAGGATCAAGATTACAAAAGAAATGTTCTGGGTAGCAGCGATAAATTTCAGACAGTCATTGAGGCTGGTTCAGGGCAAGGATGGCATGAAGTGATTCCCGGGCTTTCTTTAGGTACTTTTATACGAGATTTCGGAGCCAGCGGTCCCGGGGAAAAGGTCGCATCCCTCTTGGGTTTTAATGCTGAAAAAATTAGCAATATGATTATTAGAAAATATAATGCGGAAAAAGAATAAGAATTTATATTTCGTTATCATAGAGAAAATAAAATTCCATTGATATAGAAAAAATAAATTAAACAGGAGTCAAAAGGTGGATTGGAAAAGTTTATTTGCTTATAGAGAAATCAGCAAGCTTTCAGAGAAGGAAATATTAGGACAGGCCTACAGGAAAGGTTATGAATATGAGAAAACCAGATATGGTTGTTCGCAATGCGTTGTTGCAGCTCTGGAAGAAGTTTTACAGTTGAATTGTCCTGAATTAGTGAAAGCGTCTTTCCCTCTGGCAGGTGGGGTGGTCAACTCAACTGAAGGGACATGTGGCGCTTTATCAGGAGGATTATTGATCATTGGTTTTTTGTTTGGGCGTAATCAGGAAGAATTCTTGAAGAATAAGTTTAACCGTAAATCAATAGAGGTTGGGGATACATTATATCAGATGTTCAAGGAAGAATATGGAAGTATTTTATGTAAGGACATACAAAAGAAAATTTTTGGCCGCAGCTATAATCTTAAAAATTTTAAGGAAAAAGAAGCTTTTGAAAATGCCGGTGGGCACGACAACAAATGTCCTTCAGTAGTTGGGCGAAGTTGTTCCTGGACGACAAAGATTATTTTAGAACAAATATAAAATACATCATAATTTTTTATTGAAAAATTCACATGATGTAATTGACTTTTTTAAAATACTTGTTAAAATGGTAATAAATTAAATATGGTTTGCCTCACTTTTTATCATAAGTGAGGTAGAGGCGCGAACGACCAGGAGTACTGATACAGAGCCTGAGCAGCGATGAGGTATCAGGAAAGGGATCTTCGCCGAAGTCTGAAGGCGGATGCTCTCCGCATCAGGCTGGGACTATGGTCAACAACCATAGCACTGTCATCAGAGACAACTCCCGGTCTCTGATGGTGCGCTATCTCATCGAGGAGAGATAAAGAGGGGAGGTAAAAAGATAGCTTGCTGCTATTTTAGGGCAATCGATGAGTCAGTGCTTATTGATTGCCCTTTTTATTTGTAAAAAATTATTGAAAAATTTAAAGGAGAGGTAAATGACAACAACATTAGAT
>CAYSSG010000021.1:0-31730 GCA_964433635.1 uncultured Atribacterota bacterium
GTAATAAATACCCGAATGTTAACTCGGGTTTTTATTTTATTAGATCTGATTCTAATAAAATTCAAGCAATTCAATCAAAAATGGTTTTATCTGTTTAAAAGCAATATTTTTAAATTTTGAAACATTTTTGATTAAACTATGATTTCTGCTTCATGAAGCGATTGATTATATTGATTATTATAACTTTATTTGATATAAAAGATATTAAGTTAAGTGCATAATAGCTAAACTATAAAATTAGGAAGAAAGAGTATTGGATTTAGTAAAAGATAGACAGACAAGATTACTATTACAACTAATTTTAGGATTAATTATTTTTTGTTACATTGCGAATAGATTAAACTGGATTTTTATCTATTTTAGTCTGGGTCTTTTTCTGGCTTATTTTTTTGGACCTCTCTACCATTTTTTAATTCAAAAGGGTTTAAGGAAGCCCATTGCTATTTTATTAATCTTTGCTATTATTATCTCATTTACCATCTTGATCATTTTTTTTCTCATACCCAATACCATCAGTGAACTGAATGTATTATATCGGGAAATACCAGGGTTGATAACCGGCGTCCAGAATATGTTGTTATCCTTCGAACCTATCTTCGATAAAATTGCTGATTCCAATACGCTGGAAACATTCCTCAGGGATATCTTCTCGGAGCTGCAGCAAGGATTGTTGACCTTTTCCAGAACAACAATTTTTACACTATCATCTTTTGTTACAAAATTTGGGTTCGGCATCATTATTATCCCGCTCATTCTTTATTATTTGCTTATTGATATGGACCTTTTCAAGGATAGTCTTTTGATCTTTGTATCACCCCAAAACAGAGAAGATTTCCGTAATACTGTTATAGAGATTGATCACATTTTAAGCAACTTTGTCCGTGGTCGCTTGATTGTTTGTTTTATCGTAGGTGCTTTGATTACGGTGGGACTGTATTTTTTAAAAGTGAAATTCTATCTGACCATTGGTTTGGTTTCAGGCATCCTTAATTTCATTCCTTATCTTGGTCCTATCATCGGATGGGTTTTATCGCTATTGTTTATTTTAGGAAAACCTTGGACATCTTACTTATGGATTACTGTCTTATTTGTAGGTATTAACCAGATTGAAGCATTATGGTTAGAACCAAAAATTCTTGGCAAGGAATTAGGATTACATCCTTTGACCGTTATTTTTGCAGTGTTAATCTTTGGTGGTCTTCTAGGATTTTTAGGTATATTATTTGCCATACCATTGGCCGCTGCCTTGAAAGTTATTCTTCGCCGATATTTAGTACAGGAGGAAAAAACAGCTTAATGGGCAAAAAAAAGATAATATTTTGTATTTTATTATACAGTATTTTATTTATCTGTATGCCATCCGATAAACCATGTCTTGCAGAACAGGGAACGATTCAGGTATTTTTAGATGGTCATTCTTTAAGTACTGAAATGTCTCCGGTTTTAACTAACGGTCGCCTGTTTCTTCCAGCCAGAGACATTATTGAGGCATTAGGAGGCAGAATTACCTGGTTTCCGGCATTAAAACTATTGAATATCAAAGTAGGAGAAAGGGAAATCAGCCTGGTGATGGATATTTCTGAGGCAGAGCTCAATGGTAAGGTAATTTCCTTAGAAACATCACCGCGCATTATCCAGAATAGGGTGATGATCCCGGTGGATGTGATTCACTTATTAATGGATATCGAAATTAACTGGGATAAGAATTCAGAGAAATTGAACATGATTCGTCAAAGACCCTTTCTTACGGGTATTAGAAATTATACACATCCTGAAAAGACGCGTATTGTCATTGATATGTCTGAGCCGACTCCTTATTATGTCAGCACTTTAAATAATCCTGATAGAATTGTAGTCGATGTGAATGGATCTGTCAGTAAATTAGATTCCCAAATGCAGGAAGTGTTTATTGATGATACATTAATAGACCGTGTCAGGACCGGTCAATTTGACCAGAATACGGCTCGGGTAGTTTTGGATTTAAAAGATAAACTTGAGTATCAGGCTTTTGATTTGTCATCACCACAGCGTATTGTCATTGATATTTTAAATCCTGGCGGTCAAATTGCTGAAGAGAATATCTCCGCTGAAATGGTAGAGGAAACAGTCCTCAGTGGAAAACAGGGAAATGGAGAATTCGTAGTAGTCATTGATCCGGGACATGGAGGTTCCCAACCAGGAGCAATCGGACCAAATGGATTAAAAGAAAAGGATGTTGTACTGGATATTTCTTTACAACTAAGAAAAATATTACAAAATGAGGGTTTCACTGTCTATCTGACCAGAGATAAGGATATTGACGTTTCTCTGGAAAGAAGGCCTTTAATGGCTTTACAGGAAGAAGCCAGTATTTTCATAAGTGTTCACATTAATTCGGCATTGCAGAAAGGTTCTTCCACTGCAAGGGGAGTGGAAACTTATGTTTTAAATTCACGATATATCGGAGCATCCGCCAAAGATGTCGCAGACCGGGAGAACAAGGCAAGCCAATATCACAATTACGAGGATAACATTCTCAATCAGATCATTGCCGACCTTGAAGAAAGCGCCAGTATTGGTTTTAGCCTGGATTTTGCAGATATTGCTCAGAAGAAGTTAGTTCAACATACAAATCTGGAGAATAGGGGTGTAAAACAGGCGCCATTCATTGTATTAAAGGGAGTAAATATGGCTGCAATATTAATAGAAGTTGGCTTTATCTCTAACCCGAATGAAGAGAAACTTCTCAAAACAACCGAATTTAGAGGGAAAATAGCACAGGCACTTGCTCAATCAGTAAAAGAATATACCAGTAACTTGCCAGAGAATCTATAGTCAGAGGTACAATATGGCACGAAGAAGAAGAAAGAAAAGCATGCTGAAACCTGTTATCAATATCTTAATTATGATTGTTTTGCTTGTTATTATCTTCTTGCTGGTTCAAAAATTTATTATGCCTCTCTGGCAGAAACAGCCGGTTATTGAGGAGGAGGTCCATGATGAAATTGCACAAAAACCTCCGATAAAAATTGAAGAGGAAGATGTCCTGCTCTATTTTTCGGATGAAAATGCTGAATACCTTGTTCCGGAACACAGGAAAGTAAATTCCTCCCCTGATGTGGCAAAATCTGCTGTTATTGAACTTATCAAAGGTCCATACAATCATGAACTCTATCCTACAGTACCGTCGACTACAAAAGTAAACGCCTTATATATTAGTGACGGCATTGCTTATGTCGATCTTTCCTCAGATGTGATTAAAGATCATCCCGGTGGAAGCACAGGGGAGTTATTAACCGTCTATTCTATTGTGATGACCCTAACTTCTTTTCCTGATATTCATAGAGTTCAGATACTTGTTGACGGAAATAGCGGAGAAACCTTAGCAGGCCATCTTGATATCAGTATTCCCCTGGAAAGAGATGAACATTGGTTGAAAAGATAACCTGCAGCAGGGAATAAATACTTACAATATTTTCGGAGCAATGTTAACATAGGATGTTTACCTCAGGGAATATTTTCTGGATAGACAATAACAGATGACAGCACTGAACTTGGGAAAGATCATGTCGTAAATTTGATGAGAATCGTCAGTTTTTGACGGATTCATTAAAAAAATATGATGTTAAAAAAAGAGCGTTTAGATAATTTGTTAGTTATTAAGAAATTAATTGATTCGAGAGAGAAAGCCAAAAGATTAATTATGGCTAATCTGGTTTTTGTTGACGGTGTAAGAGTAAATAAAGCAGGAACCATGTGTCATGTGAATAGCCTCTTAACTATTGAAAAGATTGATGAAAATTATGTCAGCAGAGGTGGTAAAAAGCTGGAGAAGGCACTGCAGGAATTTGAGATTGAAGTAAAAGGCTGCATAGTGATAGATATCGGTGCATCAACCGGGGGATTTACAGATTGCCTCCTTCGACATGGAGCTAAAAAAGTATATTGTATTGATGTAGGTTACGGACAACTTGATTGGTCACTGCGCAATGATCCTCGGATCGTGAATCTTGAAAAAACAAATGCAAGATATCTGAAGAAGGATCAGTTTGATTTTCAATTTGATCTGGCAACAATCGATGTTTCTTTTATTTCTTTAGAAAAAGTATTGCCGGCAGTTAAGGAATTGTTACTGCCAGAGGGAGAAGTGATTGCCCTGGTGAAACCACAATTTGAAGCCGGAAGAGAGAATGTTAAAAAAGGCGGCATTGTAAAAGATCCGGATATTCATCAAGAGGTTATTATTCGCCTGGTCGAAAATGTCAAGAATGATTTTCTATTGAAGAATATTACATTTTCTCCCTTAAAAAATTCTCCGGGAAATATCGAATATTTTATCTATCTGATGAAGAATCAGAAGAATCGTTTCTCTAATAGTATGGGATTAGTCCAGAAAGCAGTTTTGGAAGCACATCAGTTTTTTAAATAAATATAAATAAAGCAGAAGAATTGATAAACTCCTCATCAGGAGTGTTTTTGTTGTTTTTAACAGGTATAGATAAAAGAATATTTTTACAGGTTATTATTTTTTTATCAGGAGGAATTCTATTTCTCCTCCTTTATTTGAAAATAAGAAATCTGATGAATCGCAGTGAAGCCAGAAAAAGATCAACAAGAAGTATTCGGGCTGAAAAAACGGCTGAAAAGTGGTTAAGAAGAAATGGTTTTCAAATTCTGGAAAAACAGCAGAGCAGACCTTTAATTATAAAAACAGGGAAGACCCAGCACCGATATTGGATCAGAATTGATTTTCTGGTAAAAAAAGGTGGAAAAAAATTTGTCGTAGAAGTAAAAAGCGGCCTGAAGAATAGCCATGTTACCAATCGGGATACCCGAAGGCAACTGCTGGAGTATTTTCTAGCTTACCAATCTTATGGTATTATTCTATTCGATATGGAACATAGAAAGTTTTCAGAAATTAAATTCGTTTTACCCTTTTTTCATTCCAGATGGATAGAAAATTCAATATTTTTTCTATCCGGAGCCCTTATCGTTTTGTTGGGAATTTATCTGCTGGGATAAGGAGAGAGAGTGATGTATATAAAAAAAGTGGGATTAGTGGTCAATGATGAGAAAGACCACGATCTGGAAATAACCCAAAAACTGATTAAGGATTTACAGAAAAATGATATTGAGATATTTGCTTCTAAAAGCATCGCCTCTCGTCTTAAACAATTTCATAAAATTGGCATCTTAGCATCTCCCTATAGACAGATTGATATGATTTTTTCATTGGGAGGAGATGGAACACTGCTCAGAGCCGCTAGATTAGTTTCACCTTATGGAATTCCCGTTTGCGGAGTGAATTTGGGAGGACTCGGTTTTTTAACTCAAATCAATGTATTAGAATTAAGGCATTATCTTGAGTATATACTGAACAATGCTCACCAGATCGAAGAAAGAATGATGCTCTCCGGATATATTGTCAGAGACGAGAAAACAATCGGAAAATTCCATTGTCTGAATGATATTGTGGTCGCAAAAAAATTATTTGCCAGGCTGATTCATTTGGAAACCTATATCAATGATGAATATGTGATCCATTATGCAGCTGATGGATTGATTATTTCTACTTCTACAGGCTCCACTGCTTATTCCCTCTCGGCAGGAGGACCCATAGTGTATCCCAGCATCAAAACGATGGTTATTACGCCAATATGCCCCCACACCCTTTCAGGAAGAGCCCTGGTGATTAATCACAGTGACATCTTTAAGGTTATCGTCAAATCCAAAGAGAAGGAAGTTATGTTAACAGTAGATGGACAACAGGGTTTTGATCTCAGAGAGAATGATGGGATTATTATTCAAGAGTCAAAATACAAAACGCGTTTAGTTACTTTCCCGGAAAAGAGTTTTTATGGTATTTTGAGGAAAAAACTGAAGTGGAGTGGCAGGGTTATTTATGAATAGAAAAAGAAGGGGTGTTCTTTATTCATGCTTTCCTATCTAAAGATCAGCAATTTTGCCTTGATTGAAGAGCTTGAAATTGAATTTGAGGAAGGACTTAATGTGATTACCGGGGAGACGGGTGCGGGCAAATCAATGATTATTGAATCCATCAATGTCATTCTGGGCAGTGCAGTTCATGATAATCTGATCAAAAGTAATGCTGATTTTTTGGAAGTTGAGGCTTTGTTCAGAATCCATTCAATTCAGCAAAGAAAATTAGAAGAAGTAGAAGAAGTCAGTGATATTCTCTCCCATCAAAATCAGGTCGTTATCAGACGACAGGTTCATCGCAAGAAAAAGAACAAGTGCTGGATAAACAACCATCTTGTTACGCTTTCTCTTCTTCAATCAATCGGTAATAGATTGGTTGATCTACATGGACAACACAGTCACCAATCCTTACTTCATGTTGAAGAACATATCGATTTGGTTGATAACCTTGGCGATAATGCTTTCTTTCGAAAAAAGGAATTGTTGAACAATTATTTCTTGGAATGGCAATCAAAAACAAAGTTAATCAAGCAGCTTTTACAGAAGCGTATGGATAATTTATCAAAGAAGGATTATTTTTTATATCAACTTAAAGAAATAGAAGATGCCAGGATAAAAGCATGGGAAGATAAAGAACTGGAAGAGAAGATCAATATTGTCCGCCATACGGTTCAGATAAAAGAAATCATGGAGATAGCGAATATTTCCTTGTATGAGGGAGGGGCAGAAGGAGAAACTTCTGTACGTGATATTATCAATAAGCTGATCAGTCAATTTCAGAGCATTGCTGATTTAAACCAGAAGATCAAATTTATCACTGAACAACTCACAGAAATACAATTTAAAATTGAGGATATAGCCGATCAGATTATTGATTACAAAGACAGCATTGATTTTGATGAGAAACAATTGCAGGAACTGGAAGACAGACTCAATCTGATTAATCATCTGAAACAGAAATATGGCCTGAAGTTAGAAGAACTATTACATTATCAGGACACATTACAACAAGAGGTGAACAGTATTGAAGATGATCAGAATAAGATAGAAAAATTAAAAGAAGCGATAGAAGAAGATGAAAAAAAGTTAGCACAATTATCTTTAGAATTAAGTCACCAGCGAAGTATCATTTCCAAAAGGCTGGAAAAAGAGATTACCGAAGAATTGAATGACCTTCATATGAAAAACTGCTGTTTTATCATTAAAATTGAACAAAAAGAGGAAGATAACGGAATTAAAATTGGGGACAGGCGATTAAAAATGACTCCTAAAGGAGTTGATTTTATTGAATTTTTTATCTCTCCAAATCCCGGAGAGAATGTCAAGCCATTGGCTGAAATTGTATCTGGCGGTGAGGTCTCCAGGATTATGCTGGGCCTTAAATCTGTATTGAGTAAAGCAGATTATATTCCTACTATGATTTTTGACGAAATTGACAGCGGAGTTGGGGCTCGTTTAGGAGAGATTATTGCCCAAAAACTTTTAAAAATATCTCAATACCATCAGATAATAGCTGTTACCCATCTACCTCAAATTGCCAGTCGAGCCAAGCAGCATCTTTTTATCAGTAAATATGTGCATCATGATAAAACCGGGATCCTGTTTAAGAGACTATCCGGCAATGAGCAGGTGGAAGAAATTGCACACATGCTTGATGGAGAGAAATACGGGTCGATAAGCATTGAACATGCCAGAAAAATGTTAAACCGTGAGGAGATTTTGGAAGATGAAAAAAGAATCGAAAAAAAATAACGATTCTCTTCTCCGGGAAATAGATAAGCAGAAAGAGATATTGATGACCTTAAAGGCAATCATTAATTTTACTGATGATGCAATATCTGTAGTGAATGAAAGAGGAATTCATACAATAGTCAATGATGCTTACACCAGGTTAATCGGTTTAACGGAAAAAGATGTCCTGGGAAAGTCTTCCAGTGTGGATATTGCCGAGGGTGAGAGCATGCATTTGAAGGTACTAAAAACCAGACAGCCTGTTCGTGGTGTCAGGATGAAGGTTGGTCCCAATAAAAAAGAGGTACTTGTAAATGTTGCTCCTGTCATTGTCAATGGAGAATTAAAAGGAAGCGTTGCGGTTATTCACGACCTATCAGAGATCAGGAATTTAAAGGAGGAATTAAACCAGGTTAAAACAAGGGTACGTCACCTGGAAGCCAAGTATACCTTTGATGATATTGTTGGAAAAAGCCGGTCCATGATTATTGCCAAGGAGCAGGCTCTCAAAGCTGCCCAAACACCCGCTACTGTATTACTGCATGGAGAGAGTGGAACTGGCAAAGAGCTTTTTGCCCATGCCATTCATAATCACAGTTCCAGAAAAAATAGACAGTTTATTCGTGTTAACTGTTCTGCTTTAACTGAAACTCTTCTGGAAAGTGAACTTTTTGGATATGAAAGCGGCGCTTTCACTGGAGCCAGTAAAAAAGGCCGCAAGGGTCTATTTGAAGAAGCAGACCGGGGGACTATTTTCCTGGATGAAATCGGAATGATGAGCCCGAATTTACAGGCAAAATTACTAAGAGTATTGCAGGAAAAGGAAATCACAAGAGTTGGAAGCAATGAACCTGTCAATATCGATGTCAGAATTATTTCCGCAACGAATATCAATCTTGAAGAGGCAGTCAAGCATGGCCATTTTAGAGAAGATCTATACTACAGGCTTTATGTCATTCCAATTTTTATTCCCCCATTAAGAGAAAGAAAGGAAGATATTGCCCCGCTGGTTACAAATATTATCAGAAAGTGTAATCAGGAATTCGGGCGGAATATTAAGGATGTGTCACAGGAAGCGGTCAAGTTACTTTTAGATTATCAGTGGCCCGGTAACATTCGAGAATTGGAAAATGTGGTTGAAAGAGCCGTAATAAACATGAAAGTCAATGAAGTTTTGCTGCAGAAAATTCATCTTCCCGAATTTATCAATCTGAGCGGTCAAAGAATAAAAGAGGATGAGAAAACTGTCTTTAGTGACAGGAATGAGATTTCCGGCAATTACGGAACAGGATTACAGGAAATAAAAAAAGAAACTGAAAGAAGTGTTATTATCAGAACTCTGAGGAAACACAAAGGAGATTTTCATAAAACCGCTCAGGATTTAGATATCAGTATACGTACATTGTATTATAAGATGCGAAAATACCAGATAAAAAAAATAGTTGATTTTAAGTCTGATTAATTCATCCAACTATTCATCCATTACAATATTTGTAATGATGAAAGACAAAAAAGGCAGAAAAGAAAAAAATGGAATTCATTAAAAGGATTTTCGGAAAACGCTATCATCTGTGCAAATCATTGCTTTATCATGCAAATAGCTTCATTTAAAATAGCTTCCCAAGAGACTCTTCCACCCAACGATTCTAAATAAATACTCCTTAACAGCCATAGAGAATCATTATAAAGCATAAAGAAAATCATTTAAAAAGACTATTTAATCTAATAAGATTTTTTATTTCTTTACCTGAATGGCTCAATTTCGTCAGGCATGAAAATTGCTATATAAATTTGATAGTAGAATCAAAAGGAGTTTTTGTTATATGGATGATTTTAAAAAGTATAAAATCCTGGTTATAAATCCCGGTTCCACCTCTACTGCAGTTGCAGTTTATGAAGGCGATAAAGAAATATTTTCTGAAACCATCAGACACAGTACGGATGAACTGAAAAAATTTTCAAAGATTATTGAACAATATTCTTTTAGAGAAACACTCATTATCCGGTTATTGGAGAAAAAAAAGGTATCATTGTCTGAATTTGATGCAATTGTAGGGCGGGGAGGCGTTCTCAGTCCTTTACAGAGCGGTACATATAAGATTAATCAATTGATGCTGGATGAGCTGCGTGAAAGACCCCGTGTAGAACATGCTTCTAATTTAGGCGCAAAGATTGCCTTTGATCTTGCTCAAAAAATTAAGACTCCCTCCTTTATTGTTGATCCGGTTGCAGTTGATGAGTTGGAGCCGATAGCTCGAATTTCCGGAATGCCGGAGATTCAACGTGAGAGTCTATCTCATGCCCTCAGTGTAAAGGCAGCAGCAAAAAGAGCAGCGATTGAGACTGGAAAGCGTTACGAGGAATTGAATTTGATTGTCGTTCATTTGGGTGGGGGAATTACCGTAAGTGCCCACTGTAACGGTAAGATGATTGATGTCAACAATGCCAGCGGTGAAGGCCCTTTTTCCACTGAACGCACCGGCAGCTTACCTGTTCAAGCTCTGGTGAATTTATGCTATTCAGGGATGTATACCCTGGCAGAGATGCATAAGAAGATTATGGGTAACGGCGGGATTGTAGCCTATATGGGAACAAATAATATCCTGGAAGTAGAAGAAAAAATTTTTAAGGGCGATCAGAAGACTGAACTGATTTATCAGGCAATGGCATATCAGGTTGCCAAAAGCATTGGAGAAATGGCTACCGTATTGAAGGGCAGGGTATTTCGTATCGTAATCACCGGTAATGGCGCCGGAAATAAGGGAGCCTTAGGAAATACATTTGTTGACTGGATTAAAGAAAGAGTCGAATTTATTGCTCCGATCATCGTCTACCCCGGTAGCGAAGAGATGAAAGCTTTGGCCTGGGGTGCCATTCGTGTGTTGTCCGGCGAAGAAAAGGCAAGAGATTATCTGGGTTCGTGAAAATAGGGTTTAGGCAAGAAAGATTAAATTATTTCTCTGTTGAGGTGCCTTAAAATGTTAAAAAATTTTGAAGAGGTAATGGAAAAAGCATGTCACTATGGACCTAAAAGACTTTCTGTTGCAGTCTCCCAGGCTGAAGATGTTATGACTGCCGTAGAACAAGCCAGGCAGAGAGGCTTGATTGATGGCTTTCTGGTTGGGGATAAAGAAGAGACCTTATCTGTCTGTAAAAAACTCAAAATTGATGCCAGCCATTATGAAATCATCAATGAGAAAGATAAAACCGAGGCTGCCAGGAAAGCAGTAAGGATGGTCAGTGAAAATAAAGCAGATTTACTGATGAAGGGGATGTTGGGAACTGCCCGGTTATTGAAAGCTGTTTTAGATAAAGAGACCGGACTTAGAACACAACAATTATTGAGCCATGCTTATGTTTTAAAACTGAAAGATTATGACCGGCTACTGACGATCACAGATGGCGCCATGAATATTGCGCCAAATTTAGAACAAAAAGCACAAATTGTTCAAAATGTCATTGATTTTTGTCATTCGCTGGAGATTGAAAAACCGAAAATTGCAGCCTTAGCGGCTGTTGAATTGGTGAATCCGAGCATGGTAGCGACAATCGATGCAGCCTGTTTATCAAAGATGGCTGACCGGGGTCAGATTACGGGGGGTATCGTGGATGGACCTCTGGCCTTTGATAATGCCATTTCTAAAAAAGCAGCGCTTCATAAGGGCATTGAATCTCAGATCAGTGGTGAAGTAGATGCCGTTTTAGTCCCTGATATTGAGTCGGGTAATATCTTTGCTAAAAGTTTAGTATATTTGGCTCATGCTGAGCCTGCCGGCGTTTTATTGGGAACAACTGCACCGGTAGTTCTTGTTTCACGCTCTGACACAGTGGAATCCAAGGTAAGGTCTATCGCTCTGGGAATTTTAATGAGCGTTCTGCAGAATAGGGCAAGTTAAATAAAGGGGAGGATTTTCTTGAAGAATCATTATCAGATTTTAGTCATCAATCCTGGTTCTACCTCTACAAAACTGTCACTTTTCAGAGATGAAGAAGTGATATTTCAGGAAAGCATTGCCCATTCCAGTGATTCGCTTGCCCATTATAAAAATATTATTGAACAGTACGAATTCAGACTTCAAAAGATATATGATTTTTTGAAAGACAAAGAGATCAACTTGAGTCAGATTCATACGGTTGTTGGCAGAGGTGGATTACTAAAACCCTTAAAAAGCGGCACTTACAGAGTTAACAGAAAGATGTTGAATCATTTGAAAAAAGGGATGTATGGTGAGCATGCATCAAATCTAGGCGCCATATTGGCTTACCAGATTGCTGAGAAGTACTCTATTCCTGCCTATATTGTTGATCCAGTCGTGGTGGATGAGATGGAAGACATTGCGCGTTTATCAGGCATTCCGGAACTACCGAGAAAAAGTATTTTCCATGCTTTAAACCAGAAAGCAGTAGCCCGTAAAGCAGCACAGGATTTAGGTAAGGAGTACCAGGATTCCAATCTCATCGTGGTCCATATGGGAGGTGGAATTTCTGTCGGAGTTCATTGTAAAGGCAGGGTTATTGATGTTAACAATGCATTAAACGGTGAAGGGCCCTTCTCTCCTGAAAGAAGCGGTACTGTACCGGTTGGAGATTTGGTGCAGTTATGTTTTTCCGGAAAATACTCTAAAGATGAAATGATGAACCTGATCAAAGGTAAAGGAGGATTGGTAGCCTACCTGAATACAAACAGTGTAGAAAAGGTGCTGCAGGATATTAGTACGGGTAATCAAAGGTCAAAACTGGTTTTAGAGGCAATGGCTTATCAAATCGCTAAAGAAATTGGTGAAGGAGCTACGGTTCTTAAAGGTAATGTAGATGCGATTGTCATGACTGGCGGTATTTCTCATTCCAATCAATTTATCGAGATAATAAAAGACCGTGTCAGCTTCATTTCATTGGTAATGGTATATCCTGGTGAAGAAGAAATGCTTTCATTGTGTCTGGGGGCATTGAGAGTTCTATCCGGGGAGGAGGAGGAAAAAGTCTATTGAAAGAAGAAATCATTATTTACACAGGAAGTTTTGGTAGCGGGAAAACAGAGATGGTAATAAACCAGGCAATCAAAGCACTAGCGGATAAAAAAAAGGTTGTTATTGCTGATCTGGATATCATTAATCCTTATTTTCGTTCCAGAGAAATGAGAGAAGAACTGAATAAGGTTGCAATTGAAGTGATTGCACCGCCGGGAAAATTTGCCATGGCAGATATTCCATTAATCTCACCACAAATCAAAGGTCTGATGGAAGGTTCAAACCGATTACTACTTCTTGATGTTGGCGGAGATGCGACGGGCGCCAAATCATTATCCAGCTTTTATCCGGTTTTAAAATCAACAAAATATCAAATGAACATGGTCATCAATCCCTTTCGTCCATTTACAAAAAATTGTGATGACATGAAAACAATGCTTCGGGATATTGAACAATCATCTCGTTTAAAAATGAATGGATTGATCAGCAATCCTAATCTGGGAAGTGAAACAGATTTAGAACTGATTATAAAAGGGCATAACATTGTAAAAGAAGTATCAGCACAGCTGAATCTGCCCATCCATTATATCGCTATAGAACAGTCAATTGTTCAGAAAATCAGTACTGATCAGTTTGAGGAAACGATTTTTCCAATAAAACGCTATCTGAAATTACCTTGGGATGATAATGATTCAGAGGATGACTGAAGGGCAAATTGATCTGCAATGATAAAAAAGAGAAAGTTTTTTATACTATAAGCCTAAAATTGATAAGGAGGTTCTCTATGGCAAAAGTTGTAATTGATCGTGAAAGATGTAAGGGATGTGAATTATGTACACTTGTGTGTCCCCAAAAAATTATGGTGATGTCCAAATCATTTAATAAAAAAAGCTATCATCCGGCTGAACAGATAAATCCGGAAAAATGTACCGGATGCGCATTCTGTGCCCTGACCTGTCCTGATGTGGCTATTGAAGTCTATAAATAAAAAGAGATTATTTTGACATTAAAATGTTTAAAGGAGGATTATCAATGGCAGAAAAACTTTTAATGAAAGGAAATGAGGCAATCGGTGAAGCGGCGATTCATGCCGGATGCCGTTTTTATTTTGGATACCCTATAACACCGCAGAGTGAATTGACTGCTTACATGGCAAAGAGACTACTTAAGATTGAGGGAGCTGCCTTTATCCAGGCGGAAAGTGAGATCGCCGCCATCAATATGGTGTACGGAGCTGCCGCAACAGGAAGCAGAGTAATGACTTCGTCTTCCAGTCCCGGTATCAGTCTTAAACAGGAAGGAATTTCTTATATTGCCTGTGCTGAACTTCCCTGCGTTGTCGTTAATATGATGAGAGGAGGTCCCGGTTTAGGTTCGATTCAACCGGCACAGGGAGATTATTTTCAGGCTACTAAAGGTGGCGGACATGGTGATTATCATCTTATTGTACTCGCACCTTCATCGGTGCAGGAATTGGTTGATCTGACCATCAAGGCATTTGACCTGGCAGATCAATACAGGAATCCAGCCATGATTTTAGGAGACGGACTACTGGGGCAAATGATGGAGCCTGTAGAATTTAAAGAAAGAAAAAATATTCACCTGCCTTCCAAAGAAGATTGGGCATTAGGTACCTCCAGTGGAAGAGCGCCCAGAAGGGTGGTTCCTTTTAATTTGGATCCCGAAGAACTGGAAAAATTGGTAGTCAAAATAGGCAAAAAATATGAAAAGATGCAGAAAGAAGAAGAGTATGAATTAGTCAATATGAACAATCCGGATCTGGTAGTTGTAGCCTATGGAACGGTAGCAAGAGTTGTCAAAACAACGATCCAAAAAGCTAAAAAAGAAGGAATCAATATTGGTCTGATTCGTCCCATTACGCTATTTCCATTTCCAAGTGAAATCATTAACAAAACTGCCGATCATGTAAAGAAAATGCTCGTCACTGAAATGAGCCTGGGTCAGATGATTGAAGATGTGAAGCTGGCAGTGAACGGCAAGGCGAAAGTCAGCTTTTATGGCAGGACGGGTGGTGTCGTTATTTCTCCCTCAGAAGTTCTTGAGGCAGCAAAAAAATTATTGAAATAAAAAAAGGAATTTGAAAAAATAGACTTGTTGAAAGAATGAAATTTTCGGAGGTGAATATTTTAATGAAAAAAGTATTTTCAAGACCAAAGTCTTTAACAGAAATACCATTTACGTATTGTCCCGGTTGCCATCATGGGATTGTTCATCGTTTAGTTGCTGAAGCAATGGATGAATTGAATATAACCAAAAAAACCATCGGAATTGCTCCGGTAGGGTGTGCTGTTTTTGCCTATCTCTTTTTTGATTGTGATATGATCTGTGCAGCCCATGGCCGTGCACCGGCGACTGCAACCGGAATCAAGAGGGCTAAGCCGGATAATATTGTTTTTTCTTATCAGGGTGATGGGGATTTGGCATCTATCGGAACAGCAGAGATTATTCATGCAGCCAATCGGAGTGAAAAAATTACCGTCATATTTGTTAATAATGCGATCTATGGAATGACCGGAGGTCAGATGGCTCCTACTACATTAGAAGGTCAGATAACTCAAACCTCACCTTACGGGCGTGATGCAAAAACAATGGGCATGCCTATCCGAATGTGCGAATTACTTTCTACCTTAAACAGTCCCGCTTATATTGCGCGAGTAGCTCTAACCAAACCTTCTTATATTATCAAAGCAAAGAAAGCTATCCAAAAGGCTTTCCAGTTTCAAATCGAAGGTAAAGGATTTTCCATGGTGGAAGTGCTTTCTACCTGTCCAACCAATTGGGGTTTAAGCCCAAAAGAAGCGAATCAATGGTTAGAGGATAAAATGATTCCTTATTATCCATTAGGTGAATTTAAAAGTTTAGAGGAGGTTTCTTAGATGTTAGATGAAATCATTATCGCCGGATTTGGTGGACAGGGTGTTCTGTTGATGGGAAGACTGATCGCCTACGCCGGGATGTTAGAGGGAAAACATGTAGCATGGATGCCTTCCTATGGTCCTGAAATGCGTGGAGGAACTGCAAACTGTACCGTCATTATTTCTACTGAAGAGGTAGCTTCACCGGTAGTTCCCAACCCAAAAACCTTAATTGCCATGAATCAGCCTTCTTTGGAAAAATTTGAGACATCAGTTGAAAAAGGTGGTATAATCGTTCTAAATGAATCCTTAATTTCTCGGGAAGTAAAAAGAAATGATATCCGGGTTATAAAAGTTCCCGCCAATGATATTGCCAATCAATTGGGTAATTTAAGGGTTGCCAATATGGTTGCATTAGGTAGCTATGTTGCTCTAAGTAAAAGCATAAAAATGGTAACGGTCTTTAAGGCATTAGAAAAATCATTGGGTAAGAAGACAGACAATATCGTAACATTGAACAAAAAAGCGTTAGAAAGAGGAGAAAAAATCGTTACAGGATAAGAAGAGAAATGAAAGGGTGAAATCCTAAACGAAAGTCTTCCTATTTAGATAACAAACTTTTATTTCCTATTTTTTAATTTCCAGAATATCCATTGAAAGTATTTTCCTTTTAAGCCAGATATTTCCTTAGTATTAAGAGATGATGTTAGGATATTTTTAAAGAATGTTCACAGTTATAAAGGAGAGATCTTCTTTTAAATGGTTGAAGACAAGACAATCTTAAGAGTGGTGAATTTATGTAAGTATTTTGGCGGTGTACAGGCTTTAAAGAATATTGATATTAACATTCAGGAGAATACCATTCATGGTTTAATTGGTCCTAATGGTGCAGGAAAATCTACTTTTTTTAATGTTGTTTCCGGATTATTTCCTCCAACTGATGGGAAAATATATTTTAATTCCGTAGAAATAGACCATCTTCCTGCAGAAGAAATTAACAGAATGGGAATTAGCCGAACGTTTCAAGCAGGAAAATTAGTACCCAATATGACAGTTTTGGATAACGTCATGTCTGGAAAGTATAATGCCAACCTGAATCCCATTAAATCTCTCTTCTTAAAACCCTTCCAATTTACTGCTCAGGAAAAAGAGATTAAAGTACAAGCTAAAGAGGTTTTGAAATTTATTGGTATAGCAGATTTTGCAGAACGCTGGACTAATGAACTGGTTTGGGTGGAGCGCCAGTTGGTACAGATAGCTCGTGCTTTGATATCAAATCCCAATCTTCTAATGCTTGATGAGCCTACCTCGGGAATGGGTATCAAAGAATCAAAAGATGTTGAAAATATTATACGGCAAATTAATGAAAAGGGAATTACGGTTATTGTTGTAAGCCATGATGTTAATTTCATAACTGAAATCTCTGAATGGATTACCGTTCTTGATTTTGGAATAAAAATCAGTGAAGGCAGTCCCGAACAGATACAGAGAGATCCAAAAGTATTGGAGGCTTATCTTGGAGAAGAAAAATAATATTTTAGAAATTGAAAGTCTTTCAGTTACATATGGACCTATTAAAGCCGTAAAAACAGTTAACCTTGAGATAAACCAGGGAGAATTTGTTGCACTAATTGGTGCAAATGGTGCCGGAAAAACATCTTTGTTAAAGGCAATACTTGGAATTCAGAAGTCTGATACGGGAAGTGTCAATTTTATGGGAAAAGATATTACACGCGAAGCCACTGATAAGATTGTCAGTTCAGGTTTATGCCTTATTCCGGAAGGCCATGTTATTTTCTCTTCAATGACAGTATTAGAAAATTTACAATTGGGAGCCTATCACCACCTTGGTGATTTTGATAAAAATCTAAAAAGAGTCTATGACTATTTCCCAATTTTACAGGAGAGAAGCAAACAGATAGCCGGAACATTAAGTGGCGGAGAACAACAAATGCTATCTATGGGACGGGCTTTAATGTCTAAACCTAAATTAATTCTGGTGGATGAACCTTCATTGGGTTTAGCCCCCAAGATTGTAACAGACATCTTTGATATCATATTGGAGTTAAATAAAGAAGGATATTCAATATTATTAGCGGAACAGAATGCCAAAAAAGCTTTAGAATGTAGCAATCGTTGTTACGTGATGAAAACCGGTGAAATTGCTATGAGTGGATTTTCCTGTGACATTATGGATGATCCTAAAATTCGACAGGCGTATCTTGGTGGTCACTGATAAATAAAATAAATCGTTTGATGTAATTTGTCCGGGAGAGATATTGATGGAAATATTCATAGCTCAATTAATAAGTGGTTTAGCCTTAGGAAGTATTTATGTTTTACTGGTTACCGGTTTTAATTTAATGCTCCTGGTGGCCAGGATTATCCAATTTGCCTATCCTCAAATTGTGGTTATTTCGATGTATACCTGCTGGTGGGTTTTACAGTTCACTGACAATATCTTTTTCGTTATTCTGGCTGGTTTATCTGTTTCGATTATCTTAAATATTTTGAGTGAACCTATTTTCAGAAAAATCAATAGTACACAGGGTGTGGATATTAATGCCTCTTTCATTGCCTCAATGGGTATTTCCATGATTATGATGGATATTATGTCCCATTCCATTAACTATGGTTTTCCGGTTGCCTTTCCCTCCAAATGGGTAGGTGGCAGTATTCTGAGTTTTGGATTAATTACTGTATCCAAAGGACAGTTATTTGCTTTAGTCGGAGGAATCATTGCCGTATTAATATTTTTTTATCTCCTGTACCGCACCAACCAGGGAAGATTCTTCAGAGCGATTGCCGAAAATCGTTTTGCAGCTTGCCTGGTAGGCATTCCAATTATCAAGACCAGCATATTCAGTTATTTCATTGTCGGTATTTTAGGTGGGTTTTCCGCCCTGCTTTTCTCAATGCTCATAGGTTCTGCTTCTCCCTGGTTAGGCGAATTTGTTGCTTTAAAGATGTTGGCGGTATCAATTGTTGCTGGTTTAGGTAATTTACATGGAGGATTGGTTTGCGGATTAATTTTAGGTATCATAGAGGCCATGGCAGTCGGCTATATCTCCGGATCATGGTCGAATGTTATCGCTTTTGTGGTGATGCTGGTTGTTGTTCTGATCAAGCCCCAGGGTTTATTTGGTACCAGAATATAATACTGAAATAGGGAGGATCTATCTTGTCGGAAGTAACATATTATTTCTTGGGATTCAGTGCTATTTATATACTTATGGGATGGGCACTTTATTTGCCCTATAGAGTGGGACAACTGAATTTTCTGATTGTAGCGTGCATGGCATTAACAGCCTATTTCGGGGGTTATTCTGCTAGGGAATGGGATTGGCCTTTTATTTTAGTGTTAATTTCAGGAATATTGATAAGTGCAATGATTGGTTTTATCTTCTCCCTGGCTATTGGGAAAGCTCCCTGTTTTACAGTTGTTATAGTAGGATTGACCTCTGTTTTTATTGTTAAGACAGTTATTGAAAATTGGAGACTTTTAGGTGGAACGATTGGTTTTTTTCATATTCCTTCCATAAATAATATGCTGTTTATTATCTATTTTTTATTAATGATAGTAGGATTTTTAATTTATAGAATAGATCATTCACGCTGGGGTAGAGCTGCTTCAGTTGTCTTTGTGGATAGAGAGGTAGCCGTTACATTAGGGGTTGATATAAAAAAGCTGGGAATGTTTTTTCAAATTACATCCTGTGCCATCGCCGGAATGGCTGGCGTTTTGGATGCCTTTCTGGTTAGAAGCCTGTCACCTGAATTTTTTACCTTCAGCATGATTGGATATTTGATGTGCATACTCTTTGTGGGTGGATATACCACGATGTGGGGAGTTATTCTCTCTGCCTTTTTTTTACAGGGAATCCCTTTAATGTTCCCCAGTGCAATTGCTTCCTGGCGCCAGGTCATCTATGGAGCTTTGCTGGTAATTATTATCCTGTTGCGGCCGGAGGGCTTAATCACCAGAAGAATGCTATGGAACATGAAACCAAAAGCATCCTATGATGCGGTTAGTTGAATGATTCAATAAAACAGTCAGCTTTCCAACGATGGCAAAACACTGCTGATGGATAGGCATGATGATTCAAAGAAAGGAGTGATGAATAAAGATTACAGGAAGGAAAATATAAAATTTTATTGATATTCAGATCAAATTTTAGTAGTAAATATTATCAGGAGGAAAATAAGATGAAGAATAAAGTATCAGGTTTTCTTAGTATTTCAATATTGATCATAGGAATCTTGCTTATTGCTACAATGAATATTTTCGGACAGGATGTGGTAGTAGATGAGTGGAAGATACCCTTTTTAAACAGTGTCACTGGCCCTATCGCCAGCATTGGTGAATATATGTCCTGGAGTGCCAATCGGGCTGCCGAAGAGATTAATGCTGCAGGAGGTGTAAGGGGTAAGCCGATTATAATTGAAGTTATTGATACCGGTGTCAGCAAGGATAAAGCGATGGAAGAGATGGCTAAACTTGTTGATTCGGCACTGGTCGTGATGGGCCCGGTCCCGGAAGCATGTATTATGGCAGCTGTCCCTATAGCAGTAAAGGCGGGATTATTTTCTATGGTTTCTTCTACCAGCTATGAATATGCAGTGGAGTATTTCCCCTGGACTCTTTCCTGGTATCCGATAACTGCAGAAAAACTCCCTCCCATAACCGCTGCTTGGGCGAAATTACATCCGGATATGAAAACAGTGGTGCAATTTGTTGAGAACTGGGCAGCCTGGCCTCCGATGGCAGAAGCACATACAATAGGGTTGGAGTCAGCAGGAGTAAAAATGTTGCAACAGGTTGATGTTCCCACTGATGCGATTATGTTCGAGCCCTTAGTCTTAAAAGCCCTGGCTCAGAAACCTGATGGCATTATGCTCACCTGCAATTCAGAAAAAGCCGCTAAAATCATTATTGAACTGGTAAAAAAAGGCTGGGAAGATAAAGCGAAAATATTAGTCTTCAGCAGTGCGGATGATACAGCATTGTATACCACAGGCGGAGAAAATTTAGAGGGGATTTCAATTTATAATTATATTGACCTGAATTTGGATGACCCCCGCTGGCAAGCCTTCCGAGAAGCATACAAAAAAGATCATGACGGTATTGAACCTGCCTCTCTTTCTACAAATTATTATGACAGTGTTTATATGATCAAGGAGGCAATTGAAAACACAGAGCTTACCGGAGATCCTAATAAACTGGAAGAGGAAAGAATAAAAATCAGAGACTATTGCCGTAATGTTAAGGGATTTAAGGGAATTCAATTGACCTGGGATATGACAGATGGTGTACCTACTGGAAAAGGAACCTTCCTGTTTGAAATTGAAAACGGCGAAAAAGTATTTCGTGCCATGGCTAAATAAAGAAAATTGCTTAAAAATTTACTTTCATGAATAAGTAATTATTCCTGATTAATCTATCCCCTCTGCGTTTGTCTTTAACATTACAAAAGAGGGGATAGAGAATACAAAAGGAGATATGAATCAATAAAATTGTATAAAACAAAATATAAAAAATTAGTCGAAAATGTTGATGAAAAAGGAGTTGTCCAATTTACCCAGGATCTGGTCAGAATTAAAAGTGTTTTTCATCCTGAAAAAGAAGGATTTAACGAAGAAAAGGTAGCACAATTTGTAGCTCAAAAATTAAGAGATATGGGACTGAAAGTAGTTATTGAAGAAGTGATGCCTGGAAGACCAAATGTGATTGCTGTTTTAAAGGGAAATCAGGAAGGAAAAAACTTATTATTTGAAGCGCATACAGATGTAGTGACCGAAGGAAATCTGAAGGAATGGAAATATCCACCCTTTGATGCAATCATTCACGAGGGTAAAATTTATGGAAGAGGAGCATGTGACACCAAGGGTAATTTGGCAGCAATGGTCTGTGCCGTCAAGGCTATTTTAGATTCAAAAACTGATTTTAAAGGAAACATAATATTATGTATTCCGGTAGATGAAGAAGGGATGATGCTGGGTATCAAGCATTTCATCAAACAGGGTTGGGCTGATAAAGTTGATGCAGCAGTCATCTGTGAACCGGAAGAAAATAATATTTGTATCACTCAAAAAGGTGCCATGAGAGTCGTGATTACAGTCAAAGGTAAAATGGCTCACGGTGCTATGCCGGAAGCAGGCATCAATCCCAATTGGGGTATGGCCAAAATATTAATCGCATTAGAAAATTTACAAAAGAAGGAAATCAAAAAAAGGGGTAAGCATAAATATCTGGGTTATTCCAGCTTTACTCCCACTATATTGAAAGCCCCAATTGAAGGGGAAGCACAAATAAATGTTATTCCACAGGAATGCATGTCAACGATAGATATTAGAACGATACCAGGTCAGGATCATGGTAAGTTAAAAGAGGAAATTTTACGTATCTTTAACAGGCTATCTCAAAAAGATCCGCATTTTCAGGCAAATATGGAAGTCATTGAAGAACGTCCATGGACAGAAACCTCAACGGATGAGCTCATTGTAAAGGCTATTGCGGAATCATTTCAGGAAATAATTAAAAAGAAACCTGTCTATAATGGAGTCCCTGGTGCGACAGATGGAACTTTTCTAAAATCCTGGAAAAATATTCCCATTGTAACAATCGGAGCCGGAAACAGATTGATTCCCCATCAAGCGAATGAATATGTGGAGATTAAGGAGTTAATCGAAACTGTAAAGATTTACGCTTTGGCTGCTATGTTATTTCTGAATGAAAATTTAGATTAATGTTTCTTAAAATCAAATGGACTTTAAAATAAAAAGAAACGTCGAGTTATGAAAAATATTTCTCAATCCCAAATTTTAAAAGATGCCCTTACCGATGTTCCCGGGATCAAAGTGGGACACAGTCAGGATTTAAAGGGTGGTACCGGTTGTACTGTGGTTATTTGTGAGAAGGGGGCAATTACAGGAGTAGATGTAAGGGGAGGAGCTCCGGGAACACGCGAAACAGACCTTCTTAACCCCGTTAATCTGGTAGATAAAGCCCAAGCTATCTATCTTAGTGGAGGAAGCGCCTTTGGATTGGATGGTGCCTCGGGTGTAATGAGATATCTGGAAGAACGAGAAATAGGATTTGATGTAGGAATGACCAAAGTACCTATTGTTCCAGGTGCAGTTCTTTTTGATCTGGGTGTCGGTGATTACAAAATAAGACCTACTGACGATATGGGCTATGATGCCTGTCTGAATGCTTCTGATACGGAGACCAGGCAGGGAAATATTGGAGCTGGAACAGGTGCAACAGTGGGAAAGATTCTGGGTGGTTTGCACTGCATGAAAAGTGGGATTGGTACGGCAAGTTTCAGATGCCAGGAATTGATTGTAGGTGCTATTGTGGCAGTCAATTGTTTTGGAGATGTCATTGATCCCCATAGCGGAGAGATCATTGCCGGTGCTTTGACTGAAGATAAAACAGGATTTGTTAATACAATGTCTTTTATCAAGGGTATGTCTTTATCAAAGGATAGTGGTAATGGTTTTCCCACTAATACTACCATAGGGGTTATAGCCACAAATGCAAGAACAAACAAAGCCGGTGCAACAAAAATTGCCATGATGGCACAAAACGGTTATGCCCGGGCGATCGTTCCCGCTCATACGATGTTTGATGGTGATACCATTTTTTGTGCATGCACATGTGAGGTGGAAACAGAAGTGAATGTAGTGGGATCAATCGCTGCCGAAGTTATGGCTCAGGCAATTGTGAAAGCAGTAAAAAATACCGAACCCCTTTATGGCCTCCCAAGTTATCAGAATTTATTTTAATCATACCATTTTAAATATGACATGATACTGAAACATAATTCTAAATAGGAATAGATTATATAGTCCTAAGTAAAAAGATTGAAAGGTTAATCATTTATGAAAATCACTATCATTGGTGCCGGTGCGATGGGCTCCCTATTTGGAGGGTTGCTTGCAGAAGCAGGCAATCATGTACTGTTAGTAGATATCTGGAAAGAACATATAGATGCCATTAATGATAAAGGCTTATGGATAGAAGGACTCAGTGGAGACAGGTTTGTAAAAGTAAAAGCGGTTTCTGAAGCTAAAGACATTCAAGGTACCTCAGATTTAATAATTATCTTTGTTAAATCCTACCATACAGCCAGTGCAGCCAAAAGTATATCTTCCTCAGTAGGCGAAGATACTTCTGTATTAACCTTGCAAAATGGCTTAGGAAACTTTGAGATTTTAAGCGATTTGCTGGGTTCAGAAAAGATAATAGCCGGGACTACTTCTTATGGAGCTACCATTTTGGAACCTGGAAAGATTCTTCATGCAGGTGCGGGTCCCACGGCTATTGGAGAACTAAATGGGAAAATGACTCATCGGATAGAAAAAATTTCCCAACTGCTAAACCAAGCGGGAATTAAAAATGAAATCACCAAAAATGTGATTGGTTTGATCTGGAGTAAGCTCCTGGTTAATGTGGGTATTAATGCGCTAGGTGTATTGCTTCGAGTAAAAAATGGTGAACTCATCAAAGGAGAATTCGCTCTCAGGTTACAAGCTGCTTTAGTAGAAGAGGCAATGGATGTAGCCAAGAAGAAAGAAATTACATTGATCCATCAAGATATGTTGAAGGAAGTCGCTCTTATTTGTGAGAAAACCAAGGATAATCTAAATTCAATGTTACAGGATGTAATGAGAAAGAGAAAGACAGAGATTGATTTTATCAATGGTGCCATCGTCCGGGAAGGAAAAAAATTACATCTATCTACCCCGGTGAATCAGGTGATAACTGATCTTATAAAAGCAATAGAAGAGAACTATGAAAAGCAAATATAGATTTAAGGAGATAATCAAATGGAAGAAACCAAGAAGAAAACAATGATTCCTGAATTTATTACCATGAAAAAAGATGGTAAGAAATTTACGATGGTGACTGCTTATGATTATGCTTTAGCTACCCAGGTAAATAAAACCGGTATTGAGATGATTTTGGTAGGGGATTCAGCAGCAATGGTCATGCTGGGTTATCAAAGTACCGTACCAATTGACTTAGATACAATGATTATTTTAGCTAAAGCGGTTGTTAAGGGTGCACCAAATACCTTTATCGTAGGAGATATGCCTTTTCTTTCCTATGAAGTAAGTAAAGAGAAGGCCATTGAGAACGCGGGAAGATTGATGAAAGAAGCCGATGTAGATTGTGTAAAATTAGAAGGCGGAAAAAGGATGGCCGATACAGTCAATGCCATTGTCAAAGCTGGAATACCGGTAATGGGACATATCGGATTAACACCTCAGAGCAGTTCTCAATTGGGAGGTTTCAAGGTTCAAGGAAAAAATTTAGCTGCAGCCGAAAAATTACTTGAAGATGCCTTAACCTTAGAGGAAGTAGGGGCTTTCAGCATTGTGTTGGAAGGCATACCAAATCCGGTAGCCCAGTTTATTACTGAAAAGCTGAGAATTCCGACCATTGGAATAGGGGCGGGACCATTTTGTGATGCCCAGGTCTTGGTGATTCATGATTTACTAGGTTTATTTGAAAGATTTGTACCTAAATTTGTCAAACAATATGCGCAAATCGGTCAGGATATTGTAAAAGCACTTTCACATTTCGACAGTGAGGTAAAAACAGGAACATTCCCTGATGCTGAACACAGTTATCACCTCAAAGATGAGATGGAAAAAGAAATTATTCAGCACCTTAGAAAATTAAAATAATTTTAAGAAACACTATTTTATTTTTTTTATTTTCATGGGAGGAGAAGGTAATCATATGAATATCAAACAAAAGTATGAAAAGTATATTAATACTTATAGTGTCAAGAAGATGGAAGACGTGGTAATCAGTCATGCCGCAGGAGCATCAGTCTATGATATGGAAGGTAAGGAGTATCTTGACTGTTTTGCCGGTATTGCTGTCAATAATGCGGGACACCGGAATCCCAAAGTCATCGAGGCTGCCAAAGAGCAGATGGACAAATTGGTTCATTGTTGTGCTTATGTGTATTATTCTGAACCTCCTGCACTGCTGGCAGAAAAACTGGCTCAAAATACTCCAGGCAAGCTGGATAAAACGTTCTTTTCCAACAGTGGAGCTGAGGCCATTGAAGGTGCTTTGAGAATAGCCAAGCAATATACCGAAAAATATGAGATTATTGCACTACAGGGATCCTTTCATGGCAGAACAAATGCCACCTTAAGCGTAACTGGAAATAGAAAAAGAAAGTATAAGGGTGGACCGTATTTATCCGGCATTTCCTTTGCACCTGCCCCTTACTGCTATAGATGTCCATTTGAATTGAAAAAAGAAAATTGTCATATAAAGTGTGCCAGATATTTAAGGGAGGTAATCGATTTTCAAACCAGCGGGTCTGTAGCTGCCTTTATTGCTGAACCGGTTATGGGTGAAGGCGGGATTATCGTTCCCCCGGACAATTATTTTGCAGAAGCAAAGAAGATTCTTGATGAATTTGAAGTATTGTTGATTACCGATGAGGTTCAATCGGGTTTTGGCCGCACAGGTAAATTATTTGCCATTGAGCACTATCAGGTAGAGCCGGATATCATGGCTATGGCAAAGGGTATTGCCGGAGGATTCCCTTTAAGTGCTTTTATCACCAGGGATGAGATTGCCAAATCTTTTAAACCCGGGGATCACTTATCTACCTTTGGAGGAAATCCGGTATCCTGTGCTGCTGCAATCGCCAATCTTGAATTTTTATTAGATGAGAAAATTCCGGAAAAAGCATTTGAAAAAGGCAATCATTTTATCTTGAAGCTCAAAGATGAATTAGGGAAAAAACATGCTTTAATCGGAGATATAAGAGGAAAAGGCTTGATGATCGGCATTGAGCTGGTAAAAGATAAAGCCAAAACGCCGGCTGCCGAAGAGGCAGCAAAAATCAGGGAATTGTGTAGAGAAAATAATTTACTGATAGGAGTAGGTGGTGTTTATGGCAATGTGCTCAGGATTCAGCCACCGTTAGTGATCACCGAGCAACAATTAGATAAGGCTTTAGAGATACTTGATAATGCATTCTCGGTAATGGATAAGATATAATAGAAAACACTATCAATTAGAAAAAATAATAATCAGAAATCGCGATGGTATTTTATCATAGGGCAAAATATGAAAAGAGATTTTTTCTGGGAAAAAACTATCAAAACTGAAGAAATTTATAGAGGGAGAGTGGTAAATCTGCGGAAAGATGATGTAACTCTTCCTAATGGCAGAACATCCACCAGGGAAATTGTGGAGCATCCCGGAGCCGTGGTTATACTTGCTGAAAGCAATCCGGGAAAAATTATGATGGTTAAACAATTCCGCAAACCCGTTGAAGAGATTTTATGGGAACTTCCTGCAGGTACGGTTGAGCCATCTGAAAGAATGATAAACTGTGCCCGACGGGAATTAGAGGAAGAAACCGGTTACCAGGCAAAGACCTGGGAAAGGGTATATCAATTTTATTCAGCCCCGGGCTTTTGTAATGAGAGCTTAGTACTTTATTTTGCTCAAAATCTTACCAAGACTAACCAGAATACCGATCATGATGAATTTATTCAGGTGATAGAAATTGACAAAGAAAAAGCCCGGTCCTTATTAGAGAAAAAACAAATCAGAGATGCAAAGACATTAATTGGAATACTGTGGTGGCTGCATAGATGAAACAGAATAAAAAAAATCAGTATTTTATGGATCTGCATGTTCATATCGGACGTGATCAACATGATTTACCGGTGAAAGTAACAGCTTCCAGGAACCTTACCTTTGCAAACATTGCCAGGGAATGTCAAATAAGAAAAGGTATTGATATTGTTGGTATTGTTGATTGCGCCTCTCCCCGTGTGATCGAAGATATCGGTCACTTAATGAACAGTGGAGAAATGAGGGAATTGCAGGATGGCGGATTACGCTACCGGGACAGTGTCACAATCATTTTAGGTTCAGAGATAGAGACCAGAGAGAGAAATGGGGGATTGTCCCATCAGATTGCCTTTTTCCCATATTTTACAGACATACGGGAATTCAGCAAAAAAATAGACAAATTCATTACCAATATCAATCTAAGTTCTCAAAACAGTGGAATTACTGCCCAGGAGTTTTTTCACCATGTCAACAGTATTGGCGGTATCCTGATTCCCGCCCATGTCTTTACACCCCATAAAAGTATTTTCGGTAACTGCGTAACCCATCTAAAAGAAATTTTTAACGGATCAACCATTAAAAAAATTCCAGCCATTGAATTGGGTTTGAGTGCTGATACCTTCTTGGCTGATCAGCTAGCAGAATTGACTGATTTTACTTTTTTAACGAACTCTGACGCCCATTCTCTTCCCAAAATTGGTCGTGAGTATAATGTCATAGAAGTTGAACAACCTACCTTTAAAGAGATCTTAATGGCTTTAAAAAGAGAATCCGGCAGAAAAGTAACAGCTAATTATGGACTCGATCCCAAATTAGGAAAATACCACCGCACTTATTGCGAAGAATGCAGCCATACGGCTTATGAGAATCCTCCTGTCTTCCAATGCGAAAGATGTGGCAGTAAAAAAGTGACGATGGGTGTTTTAGATAGAATCATTGAGATTAGTGAAGGACGAGCTATGATTTCGCCGAAACACCGACCACCCTATTATCATCAGGTAGCACTGGAATTCGTTCCCGGTGTCGGCCAAAAAACTTTGGAAAGTTTATTCGGTTATTTTGGTACTGAAATGAATATTTTACATCGGGCTTCTTACCAGGAAATAAGCCAGGTGGTTGGTTTCAAGATTGCCAGAGATGTTATTGCTGCACGCGATGGGAAGTTAACCTTAATTGCAGGTGGTGGCGGCAGGTATGGTAAGGTCAGTAATCAGTCTGTTATAGAGAAAAATTCAACTTCAAATAGTCTGTTCTGATATTACTGCAACCACTGATCATGATCATTTCAGAAAAAAATATTTACTCCTTTAAAAATTTATCCTTATTTATAAAAATATTTTTATAAAAAAGGATATTGATATATCTTTGTAGAAATAAGATGAATAGAATAGTAATGAGAGAATGTCATTTTCGGATATCAATAAGAAAGATGTTCTTTTATGTTTTTACATGTTTTCACAGAGGAAAATGTTTATGGTAAGATATTCTGAAGATATATTAGACGAAATCAGAAATCAATTAGACATCATTGAAATTGTCTCGGAATATGTCCCTTTAAAACCCAGCGGGAAGGGTCACAAGGGATTATGTCCTTTTCATCAGGAAAAAACGCCATCTTTTATGGTTGACCCAGACAGGCAGATCTTTCATTGTTTCGGCTGCGGAGAAGGGGGCAATATTTTCAGTTTCATCATGAAAATTGAAAAGGTTAATTTTCCGGAAGCAGTCAGGATATTAGCTGGCAAAGCCAATATTCAGTTACCTGCTGATCAATATCAGGACGATGATTTATACCGAGAAAAGGAACTTCTGCTGCATTTAAATGAGATTGCAGCAGATTATTATCAAAAAAATTTATTTTCAATCCAGGGAAAGAGTGCTCTTCAGTACCTGATAAAACGGCATTTTACTAAAGAAATGATACAGAAATTCAAACTTGGATACGCACTTCCTGGTTTTGAACATCTTATCCATGTATTATTATCAAAAAAAATACAATTACCTGTTCTGCTCAAGGCAGGACTGGTCGTAAAAGGTCAAAAAAGTGGAAAAATGATCGATTATTTTCGAAACAGAATTATCTTTCCCATTATTAGTCTTCAGGGAAAAACAGTTGCTTTTGGAGGCAGGGTGTTGGATGATGCTTTACCGAAATATATTAATTCTCCGGAAACCTCTGTGTATAATAAAGGGAAACACCTGTATGGCATGTTTCAGGCCAGAAGAAGTATACGTCAACTGAATCAGGTGATTATTGTAGAAGGATATACCGATGTCATCATTGCTCATCAATTTGGATTTGAAAATACAGTTGCACCACTGGGGACCGCCCTGACCAGTAAACAGGTTGATTTAATCAAAAGATATGCTGATGAAGTAGTGATTGCCTTTGATTCTGACACTGCGGGAAAAAGCGCTACTCTAAGAAGTCTTGATCTGATTAAAAAAACTAGTATAAAAGTCAGGATTCTTTCCTTGTCGAAAGGAAAAGACCCTGCAGATATCATACCTGAGAAAGGAAAAGATTATTTCACAAAATTAATTCAAAATGCGTTGCCTTTAATTGATTATAAATTGAATGTCTTAATGCAAAATTATGATAAGACAACCAGTGAGGGAAAGGTTGCGATCATCCGTGAGTTGTTTCAGGATCTGAGCCATATTAGCAGCGAGGTGGAATTAATAGAAGAAGTAAAGAAGATTGCAGAGAAATTAGAACTGGAAGAAGGAAATATTTTGAAAGACTTAAACAGATATCAAAGAGGAAATCGTTCATTAAGCAATATTTCTAGCAAGAGGGTAACAGAATCAACCTTTGAAAATGCTGAAAAGATATTGATAGGAAGTATGTTACAAAATAAAGATGATAGTGAAAAAATATTTTCTGAGTTAGAAGTAGAAGATTTCACGGTAAATGAGCATCGGTATATCGTTTCAGTCATTAAAAATTTATTTAAAAGAGGAGAAATCATTTCACTGCAAAAAGTCATTGATGAGATTAGCAATCCCAAAATTACGAATCTGATTTCCGAGATTATGCTTAAAGATATTATCTCTTCAGATCCGGAAACCGTTCATCGTTCTATCAAGGCAATCAAGAAAAATCAACTTCAGTTAGAACTGAAGAAAATAAAAAGCAAAATCAAAGAAGAAGAGAATGAAAAAAAAGAAGTAGCACCGGAACTGTTAAAGAATTATCAGGACATTTTGTATAAAATAAAGACAATTGTATAATATTTTCCAAATGTTCTTAAATAAAATAAGAAACAGAAAAGAGGGCGATAAATATGACAAAGGAAAAAGAAATAGATGATCTAATTGAAAAAGGAAAAGAGAAAAATTATCTTACCTTTCAGGAAATAGAAAATTACCTGGAAGACGAGATACTGAATATTAATAAGATTGAAGACCTGTATGATGCCCTCAGCAGGTCCGGAGTTGATGTCATTGATGAGGAAGAGAAGGAAGAAGAATCAATCGAAGAAAAGGAGAAACCAAAAAAGTCAGGTTCTTCAGCCATCTCCAAGAAAGATTTAACTGCAGAGCTGAGTATCAGCAGGGGAATAGAACTAGACGATCCGGTTAAAATGTATCTGAAGGAAATTGGTCAAATCAGACTATTGACCGCTGATGAAGAGATTGAACTAGCCAAGCGTATGGAGGCAGGAGATGAGGAAGCCAAGAGAATACTGGTACAATCTAATTTGAGATTAGTAGTCAGTATAGCCAAACGTTATGTGGGAAGGGGTATGCTTTTTTTAGATTTAATCCAGGAAGGCAACATGGGATTGATTCGTGCCGTTGAAAAGTTTGATTATCGTCGCGGTTATAAATTCAGTACATATGCCACCTGGTGGATTAGGCAGGCCATTACCCGTGCTATCGCTGATCAGGCAAGGACGATTCGCGTTCCGGTACACATGGTCGAAACCATCAATAAATTAGTCCGTGTGTCTCGACATCTATTGCAGGAACTGGGCAGGGAACCGACGATTGAGGAGATTGCCGAGCGGATGGAGCTGCCTTTAGAAAAGATTAAGGAGATTATCAAAACAGCGCAGGAACCTGTCTCTCTGGAAAGCCCGATCGGCAAAGAAGACGACAGTCACCTGGGAGATTTTATAGAAGATGAAGATTCACCTGCACCACCCAAAATTGCTTCTCATACCTTATTAAAGGAACAGCTGGATGGTGTTCTAAAAACATTAACTCATCGGGAAAAACGTGTTCTGGAATTAAGGTTCGGTATCACGGATGGGCATCCACATACATTAGAAGAGGTTGGAAGAGAATTTGGTGTAACAAGGGAGAGGATAAGACAGATTGAAGCCAAAGCGCTTCGAAAACTTAGACATCCAAGCCGAAGCAAAAAATTACGGGACTATCTTGATTAAGGCTGGAAATAAGCTTTAAATGATAGTTTAAATAAATAAATTATAAAAAATCAACTGTTTTTTATTGACCTTTTAAATTTTTTAATTTATAATTAATTTTGCGTTATTCCTCGGTAGCTCAATGGTGGAGCATCCGGCTGTTAACCGGAGGGTTGTAGGTTCGAATCCTACCCGAGGAGCCAGTAAATCCCAGCCCTTCAGTATCTTGCTGAGGGGCTTT
>CAYSSG010000021.1:31830-33993 GCA_964433635.1 uncultured Atribacterota bacterium
GCTGAGGGGCTTTTATTTTCTAATTTACTTTTCTTTACATGATCCATATCCTATAATAAGAACAGGTCCCAATATATTCTGTTATATGGAAGTATTAGAGCTGAATAATAAATTATAAAAGGAATATTGATTTAACTGTGGAGTAAATAAGGTAGAAATGATGGAAAATATCATTAAAACTGAAAATTTAACCAAAAATTTTGGTAAGATAAAGGCAGTAAAAAATATTTCATTAAGTGTTGGGAAAGGTGAAATTTATGGATTTTTGGGACTCAATGGTGCCGGTAAAACAACAACCATTCGTATGCTTTTAGGAATGATTCGTCCCACAGCAGGCTCTGCCTTTTTATTTGGAAGAAAAGTTAGGTCAGGAAGCAATAATTTATGGAAGAAAGTGGGATACCTGGTTGAAAATACCTCTCCGTATCCCGAGCTTTCCGTGAAAGAAAATATTGAAATGATGTGCCGACTACGCCAGATATCAGGAGAAAAAATAGTTGATAAGATTATAAGTGAGATGAGACTGTCAACTTATCAAGACAGAAGAGCGAGGGAATTATCCTCAGGCAATATACAAAGGCTTAGTTTGGCTAAAGCATTTTTACACCACCCTGATATTCTTATATTGGATGAACCCACCAAAGGATTGGATCCTACTGGCATTGTTGAGATTCGAGAACGGATTAGCGACCTTGCTTCCAATTATGGGGTTACCATTTTCATATCCAGCCATATTTTAGGTGAGGTATCCAAATTTGCTACTCGAATTGGCATTATCCATGAAGGACAATTAATTCAGGAATTAGATGTAGAACAGTTGGAACATCTTTTTAACAAGAGACTTCTAGTTAATACTCGAGATACAGAGTCAGCAAAGTTGAAACTCATTCAAAAGGGATATTCAGTTATTTTATCCAAAGACGGTAATCTGGAGGTAAAAGATAGAGAGGCTGTAGATTATCCTGATAAGATATCCAATATTTTAGTTCATGAGGGATTGCCACCAACTTTGCTGAAGGTTGAAGAAGAGGATCTTGAGGCTTATTTCTTAAGAATGATTGGGGTAAAGGGTAAATGAAAAATATTTCATCAGCTCTTTGGGCTGAAAGCCTTAAAATTTTACGTTCAAAAATACTTTGGGCAACGATCCTATTCTATTTATTTATTCCTTTTATGATAGGAATATTGCTATTTGTTCAGAAATATCCAGAAATAGCAAGCAAATTAGGTATGATTGGCACAAAGGCAGCAATGTTGAGATTTGGTGATCTTGATTGGCAAAATTATTTTGGATTACTCAATCAACTAATTGCAGCGGTAGGTCTAATTGGATTTGCATTTGTAACAAGTTGGGTATTTGGCCGTGAGTATTCGGACCGGACAATAGGAGATTTACTTGCCTTGCCCACCCCTCGAAGCTCTATTGTCGTATCAAAGTTTATTGCTATATTTTTTTGGTGTTTCTTGCTTTCCATTATACTGTTTTCTTTTGGACTTCTCATTGGTGAAATTATTCAAGTTTCTGGTTGGTCAAAAGAACTGGCTCTTGATAATTTTCTTATATTTATTATCACTTCATTCATGGTAATCCTTCTTTGTCCAACATTCGCTTTTTTTGCAAGTTATGGACGTGGGTATCTCCTGCCCATTGGTTTTGCTATTCTTACACTTATCGTTGCTCAATTTATTGGTCTGGTGGGTCTTGGCCCTTATTTTCCATGGGCAATACCAGGACTGTATAGTGTTGCTACAGGAAATGAAATAATACCATTAGAGATGATCAGTTATGTTATTCTTTTTTCAACCAGTATTTTAGGATTCATAGCTACTTTATTGTGGTGGGTCTATGCTGATCAATATTAATAGTTTATATAATATTACGAATTATATAGGATGTAAACAAATAAATTTTCTATTTATGAAATAACATTAAATGAAGAAAGATTTAAATTAATTGTATTCGTATATTTCTGTATAATTTAATTAGCCGCTTACCTAAATAACATTGAATTTTCTGTATGCTTTCTTGATAAGAGGAGAAAATTTGGCTGTTTTATTAAGTAAAATTGATAACTAAAAGTTCTACATATGTTCCAATCTGGGGAGCCAGTCATCTACGCCCTTCAGTATCAAGCTGAGGGGCTTTTGTTTTATAAAATACAC
>CAYSSG010000022.1:0-18341 GCA_964433635.1 uncultured Atribacterota bacterium
TGCGGCAACCGTGGCGACAGCAGGTGTGTCTGAGTTGTAACTGCAGGCAGCAAGGCCTACGCTTCTATCAGGCGTGTTCTGGAAACTGGCAATAACCGAAGTAATTGCCTGAGACTGGTATGCATATAAGTTCATGGTCTCAGGAAGAACAACGATTGCAGTCAGAATATCATATACAGTCACAATGAAAGTCTGGGTTTCAACATCTTCCCCGTCAGTCACTTCTACAGTCACATCATGATTTCCAATCAGGGTAGCATCAGGTGTCCAGGTGATTACCCCGGTGGCAGCATCAATGACCATACCGGCAGGACTCACCGTCAAAGCATAGGTCAAGGGGTCTCCTTGGGGATCAGTTGCCTCCACATCGTACGTGTAAAGTTCATCAACGGTAACAGAAGTAACCGGGACTGAGGTAATCTCTATAGTTGGTTTTGAAGTTTTGGCAATGGTAATGGTAAAAATCTGGGTGTCAGAATCCTTTCCATCACTGACCTTCACTGTTACATTATGTACACCTGTCTGGTTAAAAGCAGGTATCCAGGTAATTAATCCGGTTTCAGAATTGATATACATACCAACAGGTTTTACCATCAAGGAATAGGTCAAGGTATCTCCATCCGCATCACTGGCTTTAACACCATAAGTATAGATTTGATTGATTTTTGCAGTCGTATACAGGGGTGTTGAAGTAATGACCGGTGCATGATTCCCAGTTGGTGATGGTACAATGCCAGTGCATCCTATCATTAAAACACTAAAAACGATTAAAGCTAAACATATTAAAATTTGTTTGGAAATTATTTTTTTCAATTTTTCCTCCTCTTCAATCTCGGATTGAATTTATTCAAAACAAATAAATTTTTGTTGACTATGTTTCCCCTATCACCTCCATAAACTTATAAAGAAAACCTTTTCATCTTATAAAAATACTAATTGCCAATAAATCTAATCACTCTCTTATCCTGACATTAACAATTATCAATCTGATCTTCTTGTTACTTGCATGCCAGCGATATTTATATTTACCCACATTACAGTAAGTCTAATATCCACTTAGCCGATTGAATGATTGTATTCGATCATTCATATTTTACTGCGGTTTTAATTATAAGTAAACAAAATAATAAAAATTAATAAACTATTTCCCCCTCCTTACAACGATCAAGGGCTGATTAGTATTCATTTTAGCAGTAATGATCTAAAAATGAAACAACTTAATTAAAATTATTTTTTATCATAATACAAATGATACTGAAAATCAATGTTTTAATAGAAATATCAACCTAATATCGATATTCAGAAGATATCAATCTTTTTACCAATTTGGTATAAAAATCAACTTTTTTTCTTTTTACGCTATTATTGCCTTATATAAACCTTATTCCTTAAAACTATCATCATTAGACGATATTCAATCATATTTTTTCTTGTACGTTCCTTAATATATCATTAGACCGGCAGCATGATTACCATTGCCCCTCATTCATTATCCTTCTGGCAAAATTTCCAAAAACCCTTTATAATAATATTTTACAGGGGGAAATCAACAATGACCAAAACAATTCTGTTTGATCTGGATAATACCTTAATCCTTTTTGATGAAGTAAAATTCTTTAAAGCCTATATCAAAAAGGTGGCTCCCATGATGGAAGATATCGTCTCCCCCCATGTGCTCTGGAAGATGGTTTTGAATGCCACCAAAACAGTACTGCATAATGATGGTGAGTTGACAAACAAGGAGATCTTTTTTCAGACATTCACCAGGGGACTGGAGGATAAAACAGAGGAAATCTGGAATCGCTTCCAGCGATTCTATAAAAATGAATACGACCAATTAAAATCCCTGGTCAGCGTGAATAAAGGGGTTGCAGAGATTTTTGCTGCGCTTGCCAGAAAAGATATGAAGATTGTGATTGCTTCCAATCCCTTCTGGCCTCGTATTGCCATGGAAAAAAGAATGTCCTGGGCCGGACTGAATCAGAAACAGGTTCATCTGGTTACCCATATGGAAAATATGCATTTCTGTAAACCACGCCTGGAGTATTATCAGGAAATATGCCATAAAATCAAGGAAAGACCTGAGGATTGCCTGATGGTAGGAGACGATCCTGTCAATGACATGGTGGTAGGAAAAATAGGAATGAAGACCTTTTTAATTACCGACAGCAACAAGTTAAAGAATCAATGGCGAGCTGTGAGTGAAAGAATAAGATTTGGTTTCGGATTGAAAAAATCTCTTATCCGCCCGGATTATACCGGTTCACTGATTCAATTCGGGGAAATCCTGCCTGTTCTAGGATAAATCCGGTTGACTCTCAGGTAAAGTCAGCCTGTCAGAATAGAATAGTCATGGCATCATAAATAAACTTGCCGCTGAAAAACAAAAGAAATATTCCACAGACTGCAAAGAGAACCTGTTGTAATTTTTGACCAAAAAACTGTCCACCCTTGAAGGTCACTGAAGAAAGAAAAGAATACCAGACAAAATCACAGCCCCAGTGAACGACGATAAAGGCAATCAATCCCCCTATTCCGAATTGATAGGCACCGGTAATCAGCATGGCACCAATGGTTGCCCACCAGACTAAAAAATAGGGATTGGCAATGCTTAACACGATCCCGGCCTGGAGGGCGGTATATTGTCGATGGGATTGTCCGATTTGTACATGACTGATACTTTTAAGTAATCCAATTCCCATCTTGAGCAAGAAGAGCCCACCTAATCCTCCAATGAGTATCTTAATCCAGGGTACTTCCAGAAACCTGCCAAAGCCAATAAGAATCAATACCATGAGCGGGAATTCAACAATTCCATGCCCGATAGCGATCATTGCTCCCGAACGAGGATTTTCGGTCCCCTTACTGACAGTCACTGCCGTTATCGGTCCGGGAGCCATCACTCCGGAGAGAGAAATAATCACTGCTTTCAATAAAAAAGAAACCAGCATTTTTAACCCTTCTTCACTCTTTACCACATTCAGCAGCTTCGCCTTTGATGATAGCGATACCGTGAGGAAGTACTTCCAGAATGACACCCAATGATTCCCGTGCCCCTCTGGGACTTCCGGGAAGATTAATAATCAGGCTTTGCCCCCTGATTCCGGCAATAGCCCGTGATAAGATTGCCTGAGGGGTCTTTTTAAAACCGGTCATTCGGATCATCTCACTGATACCGGGTGCGGTCTTTTCAATCACTTCCCTGGTCGCTTCGGGTGTTACATCTCTGGCTGAAAAACCCGTGCCGCCTGTGGTCAGAACCAGGTCTGCTCCCAGCCGATCCGTTGCTTCAATGATAGCGTTTTGTATCAATTCAATCTCATCGGGAACAATCTTGTACCAGATGACCTGTGCCTCTATCTTTTCCAGCGTATAGCGAATCGCTTCACTGCTGAGGTCTTCCCTTTGACCCTGTGCACCTTTGTCACTTACCGTTATAATAGCAACCTTTATCATCTTATAATACGACCTCAATGGGATCTCCGGGTTTGATGGTGCCTCCCTGGATAACGCGGGTAAAGATACCCTCTTCAGGCATAATGGAACGGACTTTCTGACCGCGCACCATTATATTAACGTCATGATCCTTTCCAATCTGGGTTATGCTGAGAACGACCTTCTTGCCAATCTTAATCAAGGTGCCTAACGGATATTGATACAGGTCATCGATTCCCTGGAAATCAATATTTTCAAAAAGGTCACCATAATCAAGTTCATAGCCCTCTTTCCTGTTTTTTTCTAAACTGACCAGATTCAACAGGCTCACCTGTTTATGATCTTTCCCGGCATGAATATCTCCTTTGATTCCAAAATCTTTTTTCAAAACAGCCTTGGAGACTTGCTTCTTAGGAATTTCACGGCTATCTCCAATACAGACGGCAAGCACTGTTCCTTTTCTGCTACCTGTTCTTGATTCCTCTTCAGGTTGTAAAGTAACTTTTTCTTCTTCATCTATCATAAGATAGGACTTACCCTGATAATGACCGCTAGCACCTCCATCTTTTTCCACCAGGTGAATATGACTGATTTCAATACCCCGGTCTACTGCTTTACAGATATCGTAAATGGTCAGAGCCGCAACCGAAACAGCGTGCAGGGCTTCCATCTCCACACCTGTTTTGCCGGTTGTCATAACGATAGAACGAATTAAAATGCTGTTTTTCTGTTCCATGAAATAAAAATCCATATCCACATTGCTTATGATCAGCGGGTGACAGAGAGGAATCGTGCGACTGGTTTCCTTGGCTGCCATAATTCCAGCCACCTGGGCAATCCCCAGGACATCGCCCTTCGCCATCTTCTTATCCTTGATCAAAGCAAGGGTATGTGGTTTCATCATCACTTCCCCTTCAGCAATGGCAATTCGATGGGTATCCATCTTTCCCCCCACATCAACCATGCGGGCTCTTCCTTTTTCGTTTAAATGGGTAAATAATCTTTCTTCTTCCATAGGTTAACCTCCTATCTGAGACATATCAAATTCAGAATTCTTTTCCTTTCCAATGTGGTGCTGATATGGTTTACCATGTACCGCTTCCTGCAGACAATAACGGATGATATTTTTTCTTGCCTGCTTCTCTTCCATAGGAATTTTTCTTAAGCTTTCTTTGAGATCAATTTCCCTGGAACTGAATAAACACGGCCTCAACCTTCCTCCTGCTGTCAGCCGGATGCGGTTACATTTCGCACAAAAGTGCTGACTGACTGCATTGATAAATCCGAACATGCCTTTAGCACCAGGCAGCTGATAGTAGATTGCCGGACCATAACCTTCTTCCATGGTAGCAGGTTTAAGATCAGGAAATTTCATCCTGATCTTCTCTGCGATGATCCGTGCAGAAACAAAATGACCCTGATTGATCATGACTAATTCATGATTGGTAGGCATCAATTCGATGAACCGGATATATAATGGCTTATGAAAAGTCAGACGGATGAAATCCTCTACTTCACCATCATTGATTCCTTTTAATAGAACAATGTTCAACTTAACCGGGGTCAGCCCTTCACGTAAGGAAGTATCAATTCCCTGTAACACTTTCTCCAATCCGTCAAATCCGGTGATCTGTTGAAATCTCTCCTTTTGCAGGGAATCAAGACTGATATTCACCCGGTTCAGACCGGCTTCCTTCAGCGAGCTTGCCATCTCTGCCAGATAATAACCATTTGTTGTCATGGAAATGTCTTCCAATTGATCGATGCGATGTAACTTTTTAATAAAATCAACAACACCCTTTCTGACTAAAGGTTCTCCTCCTGTTAATCTGATTCTGGTCAGACCCAGGTCTGCTGCCACCCGGACGATCTCCAGTATCTCCTCAAAACGCAAGATATCCTGGTGCCTGATAAAACAGAAATCTTTCCCAGACGGAGAACAATAGATGCACCTGAAATTACAGCGATCCGTTAAAGAGATTCGGAAATAGACAATCTTCCTGCCAAAAGAATCAATTAATTCATTCATCTGATATGATGGTGCCGCATTGACTCAGATCATATCCTCCAAGTTCAGCAGCCTGCTCCTTAAAATGATTTGTTCTGATAATCTCACATACCTTCTGTATTTTTTCACTTGGAAAGTGTTTTTTCGGTATGACCAGATCGTATCGTTCCTCTATGAGAGGAATAAAATCCAGATGAAAAGCCCTGGCAGCCGAATAGATACCTAAGCCTGCATCTGCCCTCTTGTTGGCAACCGCTGAAGCAACCATCAGATGAGTGTATTCCTCCCGGTGATATCCTTGAATTTCATCAGAATTGAGATTGTTCTTATTGAGCAGATAGTCCAGCAGAACGCGGGTGCCCGATCCCTTCTGACGATTGATATAGTGTATATCCCTTCGGATCAAGTCGCTTACCTTCTCTATCTTTTTGGGATTTCCCTTCTCCACCATCAGACCCTGCTGGCGGTAAGCCATATTCACTACCACCAGTTCAAGTTCCGGCAGGATCCTGCGCAGGTAAGGAAAATTATATTCCCCGGAATCAACATCCAAAAGGTGGGAAGTTGCCATATGGGCAACTCCCTGCCTCAAAGCCAGAAGTCCTCCCATGCTTCCGGTATGGAAAGAGGCCAGGCGATATTCCGGTGCCAAAGCCTGCAGCTCATTTTTCAAAATATCCAGTATGAGATCATGACTGCCGATCATGATAATGGTGTTATCAGAATTGAGTTCATCATTCAATAACTCTGCTTCTGTTTCTTCTTTTAATGCTAACCCCTCACTGAGGGAAGGGATTCTTACCAGTGCGTCGGCTTCTAACAGGGAAGAGATAATCCCGGCACCCCGGCTCAAGGGGTAAGCTATCAGTTGTTCATCTATTCTGGCCAATTTAACACGAAGGAATTCTTCATCTCCCAATTTGGATACAACCTGTCTGCCCATAGATACATCTATTTTTTTTCTTGTCGGAGGCGTCAACCCCAGATTTTTATATACCAGAGGCAGAACAAATTCCCAGGCGGCAATTAAACAGGAAACCGGATATCCCGGTAATCCAATGATTGGAATGCCGTTTATGATTCCTGCCAGCGTGGGCTTACCCGGCATGATGGCTACTCCGTGAAACAGTATTTCTCCCAGTTCTCCCACTGCTGTGGCAGTAAAATCCTTCGATCCGGCTGAAGTTCCGGCAATCACAGTGACAATATCATTTTCTTCTGTCGCCGTAAGCAATCTATCTTTTAATTTATCCTTAATATCACGGATGATGGGGTAGATCACCGGTTCTCCACCCCACTGAGTCACCGAAGCAGACAGCATTCTGGAGTTATAATCCAGTAGTTCTCCTGATTTCAGTTCTTCTTTATCCGGATCGAACAGCTCTTCCCCTGTAGGAATAATGGCTACCTTTGGCCTCTGCCTGACCTTTAACCGGTTCATTCCGCCTGCCAGCAGTGCACCGATGTCGACAGGTCTGATTTGATGGTTTACAGTGAGGATAAGCTGGTGGGAAACAATATCCTCTCCGATATTCCGGATATTTGCACCGGGAAAGACAGAATGATAAATCTGCAGCTTGCTCATCCCCTCTTTTTGACCATCTGTCTGACTGTTCTGTTTTTTCCCGACAGGAATCGCATCTTCAATCTTGATGACCGCATCAAATCCCTCCGGCAAGGGCTGGCCGGTATTGACATAGACAAAGTCTCTTTCCAGACTTAACAACACCGGTCTGCTTTCTGAAGCATTCTCCGTATCCACAGTGTGTACGGCAATGCCATCCATAGCTGCAGCCGTATAATGCAGAGATGATCTTCGGGCATATACAGCCTCTGAAGTGACCCGTCCAAGAGATCTTTCTGATGCAAGCCATTCACTTTTATACTTCCAGGTTATTTTTCCTCCCAGTATTGCCTGCTCTATCTTCTGTTTTGCTTCCTGTAAAGATACTTTTTGTAAATAGATATTCCGTCTAAGCATATTACATATCGTCAGGGGAGAGTCCCCTGAAACTCCTTTCAATTCTTCTCATACCAAGCCCTGTAAAGAGATATCCCTGAAAAGTCAATATAATATCACTGAGACCTTCTGCCCCTGATACAGGCCTTCCTGATGAAGTCCAATCATGATATAACCGTCCGATCTGCTGAGTGAGGAAATCATTCCCGATTTACCCAGAACTGGAACAGCCCATAGTTGCTCATCCCGATTCTCTAATACGACCGGGATATATTCTTCCCTGCCGGCATCAGAGAATACATTCTGATCTAATAAGGCTTCTATGATCTTTCTCTCTCCCAAATGAGTCACTTCACCTTTTAAACAGGCTATCATTCTACGGACCACATTCTCAAAAACCACCATAGCCGAAACAGGATGACCGGGTAACCCGATAACAGGCACCTGGTCACTCAAGGCTATAATTGTCGGCTTCCCGGGTTTTAATGCCAGCCCATGGACGAGAATACCCGGAGGGCCCAACCGGTTTAAAACCTCCAAAGTGTAATCCCGAATGCCAACTGAACTCCCCCCGGAGATCAGAATCATATCCGTTTCCTGCTCTTGCAGGCATTTCCGCAGCACTGTTTCCAGTACCGATTCATTATCCTGAATAATGCCCAGATATTGAGGAATACCACCTGCCTGTTCAATGGCAGCACCCAGCATATAAGAATTAATATCTCTCACCTGTCCGGGATCTGGCTGAGAGTGCACAGGGATGATTTCATCACCGGTGGAAATAACCGCTACAGCTGGTTTCCGGTAAACATTGACTTTCTCCCGTCCAATGGCAGCCAGCAAGCCGATATCCTGTGGCCTTAAACACTGGCCTTTGCTTATCACAATCGTGTTTTTTCTGACATCTTCATCTTCCCGTAATACATTCTCCCAGGGTGCAACCGAACGCCTGATTTCAAGCATTTCTCCACTGATGGTATCGGTATGCTCTATCATCACGACAGCATCAGCCCCTTCTGGCAACATACCCCCGGTCGAAATCCGGGCAGACTGTCCATTCTGCAGAATAAACGCAGGCTTCTCGGCCATCTTAATCTCACCAACTACATGAAGATATGCCGGCAGGCTGTCACTGGCTCCATATGTATCACGGGCTTTTACCGCATACCCATCCATGATTGACCGGTTAAAACCGGGTAAATCCTCGCCGGATACAACATCCTCTGCCAGAATCCTTCCATAGGAATCGAGCAAGTTTACCTGTTCAGCTCGATTCATGAAGAATTGGTCAAAATTAAAAGACCGGCGAAAAAGCTGCAAGGCCTCCTCAGCTGTCATGACTTTAAATAGTGGTTGAACCATATTATAGTCAGGGGAAAGTCCCCTGAAACCCCTTCCAATATTCAATTTCCCTGTATATACGTTCATTTAATCAGCAATCTAAATAATGTTAAGATTATAGATCGTTGTTTTAAGATAGAGTTTACCTTGTCTGTAACAAGATAGTCAGGGGAAAGTCCCCTGAAACCCCTTCTTTATTTTCAAATCCCTTTTCTCAGAACTATCTTTGAATAGTGAGAAAAATAAATATTCTGAAATCATATTAAAAAATCCTGTATGGAATGTCCGTACAGGATTTTTTCTTCTTTCCGATACGGGGGGCTCAAAAATTTCTTCCTGAACCTGGCGGTTGACTTTCATAGGCAAAACCCTTAGAGCAGTCAACTCGAAGAATTATTTTTTGTGAACCAATGAACTTCTACATTATACCAAATCAGATGATTTTTTAAAAGAAAGCTGTTATCCATGTGCAAATCTTCATGTTACACTCCGGATAAAAAGCGTTTTCCTTCGTCCATGGTCAGAAGAGTCAGCCAAAGAAAACAGTCATCAGTTCCGGTAAAGATATATCCCCGAAATGGCACTTCAGGTCAAACTCTTTCAGGGTCTTTTCTATCACATCTGCCTGATATTGCTTACCCTGTAATGCCACTTCAATCGTAGAGATATCAACCAGTGACAGAAAATCTCCATAGATCTGACAATGCTTGATGATTCCCTTTTCTACATCCAGAAACAGTTCAATCTTTCCACCCGGGAATCGCCGGGAATTTCTGATGCTGTAAGGAGGAGAATAACCAAAATTCCATTCCCAGGTGCTGTATTTATCCTCTACCAGTTGATTGACCTGCTGAATATCATCTGCCTGAAGAATGAAATGATTGATTTCTTCTCCCTTGAATAGTTCCCTTAAAATGGATTCCCGAAACTCCTCTATCGTACTCTGATTTCTCAGGTAAGGCTTAATATTGGTGACCCGACTGCGTACTGATTTGATTCCTTTGGACTGGATCTTATCAAAACCCACCTGTAATGCTTTCTCCATCATCTCCAGATCAGTATCAAAAAGTAATGTTCCATGATGAAGTAACTTATTTTTGAAGAGACGCTGGGCATTTCCGGATATTTTTCTGCTTTCTAAGGTAATATCATTTCGTCCGGTTAACTCTGCTGGAACCCCCAATTTATTCAACGCTGCCACAACAGGCAGGGCAAACTTTTTGATTTCCAGATTGGCCGGCTTTTCCAGCTTGATTAAAAAGGTAAAATTCAAATTGCCCAGATCCTGATAAACTGCCCCTCCGCCTGAAAGTCTGCGCACAACGTTGATTTTCCTCTCTTCTACAAAAAGCACATTAATCTCTTCAATGGTATTCTGGTTATTTCCCACTACAATAGTAGGGGTATTCTGCCAGAGAAATATTATTTCCTCTTCACTGTCAATATTCTTTAACATGTATTCTTCTAAAGCTAAATTAAAATAAGGATTTAAAGAATTACTATCAACATATATCATCTCTAACTCCTGACAATATTTTTAATAAACAGTTATTATTATGGGAAATAGATTATAATCTAAATTATTTTCATTTTTTTATCACCAAAACAATGTATTTATAACTTCAGGTAGAAGTTACCTTAAAAATATTAATTCATTATTGCTTATTTGGCAACTTCTGTTGGTAGAAAGATTATTTTAAACAAAAATGCTAATTAATCTGAAAAGTTTCCATTCTAATTGTTTTTCTTTATAATATGAATTATTATCTGTGAGGGACCGGTTTTGCTTAACAGAACAAAAGGTTATCTTATGATTGCCACTGCTGGATGCCTTTGGGGTACATTTGGTTTTTTTGTGAAAAAGTTACTTGAAGCAAAATTTCCTCTTTCTACTATTATCTTCTACAGGATGTTCTTCGCTTTTTTAATCCTTTTTCTCTATCTTTTTTTTACAGACAGATCCAGATTAATAATTGACCGCCATCTATTAAAATATGCTATGGCTATTGGTTTAATAAGCCAGTGCCTATTCAACATCAGCTATGCTAGTGCTATCCAGTTAACCTCTATTGCTACTGCAGTGACTTTACTCTATACTGCTCCTATATTGATTGCCATCATGGCTCGAATTTTTTTTCATGAATTTTTTACCAAAAATAAAATTATGGCATTACTATTATGTGTTATAGGCTGTTCTCTTGCTGTTACCGGTGGTTCCCTGGCAAATTTTCAACTTAACTTAAAAGGAATACTGCTTGGTTTATCTGCTGGTATCACCTTTGGCTCTTTTACCATTATTAGTAAACCTATTGCTAATAAATGCCATACCTACACCATTGTCTTTTATTCCCTTGGATTTGGTCTTCTTTTCTATTCACCATTTGTACAACCTATGATTCTTTTCCAATCCAATATTAATCCCTTAATCTCGTTTTATACTTTATCTCTCAGTATTATCTCTACCATTTTCCCCTATCTTTTTTATATTGGTGGGTTATCAATGGGTATAGAAGCCTCCAAAGCCGGTATTATCAGTACCGTTGAAGTAGTAGTGTCAGTTGTAGTATCCTATTTATTCTTCCAGGAACAATTATGGGGCTGGAAATTAATTGGTATTCTAATGGTTATAGGTTCAGTAATCATAGTTCAATTAGATAGTGTTGGAAGAACAAATGGAAGGACGATAATTGAGAAGTAACTTTATATTATTTATTCTATTCTTATTTCTTATTGACTAGAAAAACACCACTTAAGACCACCAGAGAGCCAAGGACAAAGGACACGGTAATCTGCTCGCCTAAAATTAGAATAGCCAGTGCTGTTGCCCATACTGGAACAAAATTAATAAAGATTCCAGTTCTGGAAGTTCCAATTTTCTCCAAACCCTCATAATACCAGATATATGCTAAAACAGTTCCCAGTATTGATAGAGCAAATATACTTATCCAGACCTCTAAACCGAATTGAAAAAATGTATAAAGTTGCTCTTCCTGCCAGGCTGGAATAAAAAGTAAACACGTCCCGGTAAGACAGGCTAAAGTAATGGCAGTTAACGGTGGCATTTTTTGAATAATTAATTTACTTATTATGGTAAAGGTAGACCAGCATATTACACATCCTAGAATATATAGTTCTCCTATACCAATATTCCCGAAAGTCAAAAAATTTAGCTGACCTTTGGTAATAACTATGATAGCACCTAGAAAGGAAAGGATGATTCCAAATATCTTTATAGAATTGATTCGTTCTCGAAAAAAAAGAAAAGAAAGAATAGAAATTAAAGCCGGGTTTAAAGAAACAATTATGGAAGCTCTGGAAGCATGAATGAATTTCATACCAGAAAAGAAAAGATAGTTATAGCCAGCAATACCCGAAAGAGCTAAAAGAAATATCTGGAAGACTGTTTTTAATTTGAAACTGGGCAGCTTGATAGACCTGCTTAATAAAAACAAAACTAAAAAGAAACTTGCCACTAAAAATCTTAAGAAAGAGGCAGTAAAAGGAGGAAGTGCTTGTGATAATACCCTGGCAGCAATAAAGGTCCCGCCAAAGAACAGAGCCACTAATAAGAGTTTCAGATACAGCAAATATTTCCTGTTTATCTCAGTCATGTGCATAACCAAAAGGTAGAAATTGTCTCATCTTTTTATTCAATTGATTACAATAATGAAGTGCTGAAATATCTTTCTGCACGATCCGGCAGTACTGTTACAATGCGATTCTTCCCGTTATCAAGGTGTAAGGCTGCAAATACATTTGCACCCGAAGAGGTCCCCACCAGTACACCTTCCTGAAGGGAAAGTGATCGGGTTGTTTCAATGGCCTCCTGGTCAGATACCGTAATGACAAAATCAACCAGATTTACATCCAGAACACCGGGAATAAATCCGTCCCCGATACCCTGAATCTGATGCAAGCCGGGTTCTTTTCCAAGAATAGCGGCACTATTCTTCGGTTCCACGGCAACAATTTTGATGTCCGGATTCTTCTCCCTTAAAAATTGACCGAGACCTTGCAGTGTACCACCGCTGCCTACACCGGCAACAAAGATATCAATCTCACCTTTCGTATCTTTCCAGATCTCAGGACCCAGAATTTTGTAATGTGTCTCTGGATTTTTTGGATTGACAAATTGATCGGCAACAAAGTATCTCTCCGGCTCCCGTGCAGTCAATTCTCTCATCTTTTTAATGGACCCGGTCAGGCTTTCCTGGGCAGCCGTGGAAATAATCTTTCCGCCAAATGCCTGAATTATCTTCTTCCTCTCCTCACTCATATTTTCCGGCATCACACAGATCACTTCATAGCCCTTTTGGACACCAATCAATGTTAAGCCAATGCCGGTATTTCCAGAGGTAGCCTCTATGATGGTCATACCGGATTTTAACTGCTCATCTTTTTCTGCCTCTTCAATGATATACTTAGCCACGCGGTCTTTAATGCTACCACCGGGATTCAAGAATTCGGCTTTTGCAAATACCTTTCCCGAAGACATCTTCTTCAAACAGAGAAGTGGCGTATTACCGATTGCCTCAATGACATTATTCACTAACATTTGATCACCTTTCTCTTATTCAAGTTGTTTGAATGATTATTGAAAAATTTATTCTTCATTTTTGAGATAATAATTAAAGATTTTACCAAAATTCATGCAGGATAGCAATAAAAAATGAGGGACATCTTCTATTTTGTTCAGAAGATTGGTAACAAATTTGTTCCTAATTTAAATGCCAGTATGATAAAGACAGTTAGAAAAAGCGGGATTCAATCCATTTTTAATATCGATTGAGGACCTATATTCTTATCATCCCAGCTGATCTGGTTTCTTTCTTTCATCTCCTCCAGGGTACGGTAAATCTCTGCCAGGGAATATTGATTCGGCATAGCATAGATCAACTCCTGGGCTGTAACCTGTTCCTTTGCCTTTACCAGATCCCTGAAATACCTGGTAACCAGATCACTGATATATAGAAACTTATCTTTTTCTTCAGATTGAGAAGATTGCATAGGTGTCGGTTGGGAATAAAGTACCTTTTCTTCTTCAGGTTCTCTGATAAACATTCGCTCATTCTTCCGGGAAATTTCATTTTGTTTTTGCGCAGAATGATCATTATTTTTTTTCAACTCAAAATAGGCAGTTTCATAAATCGTTTGTGATAAGCTTTCCAGGTGATCAATATTCTTTCTCATCTTGATAATTAATAATTCTATCTTTTTATAAAGATTTAGAGACCAAAAATAAAAGATAATTCCCAGACATAATGCTAATATAACGATACTACTGGCTAATAACTGGGATGTTTGCCCAAGAATCGGAATATTTTCCATAATCTTCCCCCCTTTATCAATTCAAGGCATATCCTGGTGTATTACACAGGATGATTAAATGACCTCACTCTCTGTCAGATCTTGCTTGTCTGCGTGTAGAATCTGTTTACTGGTTTCAACGGGTTGCTGCTTTGATATGGTATTTTCCTGTGGTGATTCCGCTGCCTCCAAATTCTGATTATACAAGAGTTTAGGAATCCTTTCCAGGCGAATCGTACTCATCTCTAATCCCTTGGACATTTCGGTTACCAGTAGAGATAATTGACTGTAAAGACGATAAAACATCATGGCCAGACAGATAGCAAACAAGCTGATAATAATAGCCAGAAAAGAAACCACTAACACAATGGTCTGAAAATAATCCATAGCTGCCCCTTTCTGTTCAAATATTTATTGATGCAAGCACTGAACTAAAGCATTCAGGAATAATCCCACATCCTGATGAACAACAACGGCTGCTTGATGATCCAGATGTGTCTTCATATAATTAATAATCACTAACTGCCCTTTTTTTGCCAGACTATATTCGGGCAGCAGATTGGCGGGAGAGACCTGTAATGATGATCCTGCTACCAAAAATAAATCCGCTTTCCTGGCTTCATCGATAGCCTCATCTAGATTATATAGGTTCTCACCGAATAAAACAACATCCGGCTTAAAGACTCCTCCACATTGGCAATAGGGAATCTCCTGATCATTTGCTTTCAATTTTTGCAGCAGAAGGTGAGAAGATATTATTTTTCCGCACCTGAAACAAATCGCTTGACCCAGGTTTCCATGGATCTCTAACATTTTTTTAGAACCAGCTTTCTGATGAAGACCATCAATATTCTGAGTGATTAAAAATTGCAGATTATTTTCTTTTTCCAGTTGAGAAAGAGCATAATGAGCCTGATTGGGAGAAACCTGCTGGGATTCTTCTATTCTGGGACGATAAAACTGGTAAAAACGTGCCGGATTCTCCCGAAAAGCCTGCATGCTGGTCACCTCTATCGGATTCACTTTAGCCCATAGTCCTTTACCGGGTGTCCGAAAATCAGGAATACCGGAAGAGGTACTCACACCTGCTCCGGTTAAACATACTGTATATTTAGAATTTCTCATTAATTGACTGACATCTTTTAATTGCTGATCTTCGATCCCTGGCATAACAATTTAGTCAGGGGAAAGTCCCCTGAAACCCCTTCTGCTTAGTTTTTAGTCTTTTGTTTGTTGTCTATTTGCCCTCTATCTTCCGATATACCTATTTATAGGTCTTGCGGAAAAAAATCATTCTCTTTTTAGGATATATTATATAATATTCACACATTGGCAGCCAAAAATTTTAAATAAAATCTTCTTTTCCATCTAAACATTAAATCGGAAGTTGATGATGTCACCGTCCTGAATGACAGCCTCTTTGCCTTCAATCTTCAAGAGCCCTTTCTCTTTAATCCTGGTCATTGATATCCATTGTTCAAAATCCTTAAAACTGACCACTTCTGCCCGGATAAAACCACGCTCTATATCACTATGTACCTTGCCGGCTGCTTTTACCGCCAATGTACCCTGATGGATGGTCCAGGCCCTTACCTCGTCCTTGCCTACCGTAAAAAAAGAAATCAGACCAAGATGTTGATAAAGAACATGCGATAATCGTCTGATACCCGTTTCCTCAAATCCCAGGTCTTCTAAGAATAGCTGCCTCTCTTCCTCTCCCAATTCATTTATTTCCATCTCTATCTTTCCGCAGATGGGAATACTTGCCATATGATGTTCCTGTATAAATTGGTTAAATTGTTCACGGTTAGGAAATTGTTTTTCTCTCAGTTGGCTCTCATCGAGATTGATTGCGATGATGATTGGTTTCAGTGTAATCAATCCGTATCCACTTAATAATTTTAATTCCTCATCATTCAGAACTAAGGTCCTCAATAACTGGTCATCACTTAAATGTTGATTGCATTTTTCCAGGATACGCTTTTCCATCTCCTCTTGCGGTGTCAATTTTCTCTTGGATTGATTCAGTCTGTTGATCCGGTTCTCAGTTAATTCTAAATCTCTCAGAAGAGCCTCATAGGTCAAATATTCTACCTGGTAGAATGGATCTGTATTTCCGGGAATTAAGGGGTCATGAAATACACGGATAACCATCAAGAGGGCATCTGTGTTCTGTATCTGATTAAAGATATCCTGTTTTTCCTTTTCAGTCATATCTGTTGTAATACCAGGAATATCAATTATCTCAATCGTTGCATAGATGGTTTTTTTGGGCTCATAGATTGAGCTTAAATAATCAACCCGGGTATCCGCAACCTTTGCAACGCCAACATTCTTTATTTTATGGGATGCATAGGACTCTGTTTCCCGGTGTTGATTTGTTAAAAGATTAAAAAGGGTTGTTTTTCCGCTTAAAGGTAAACCTAAAATACCAATATTCATTATTTACCCCATTCTATCTTGATTAGCCTGACAAAAAGACGAAAGTTATATTAGTTCCTTTCCATAGGTAGCCATTGACAGGTTACCATACTTTACACCTTTCACAGCCTTTAATTGACTCGTGAGCTCATCTAAAGTACGTGCTTTTCCATGGACAATAATCACTTCAAGGCAATTATCATGATCCAGGTGAATGTGTTGTGTCGAAATAATCATGCCAAGATAGGCATGTTGTAAGTTCGTTAATCTCTGCACTAATCCTCTTTGATGGTGATCATAAACCAGGGTAATGGTGCCTACAACCTTTTCATTCTCTTGCCATTCCTTCTTGACCAGGTCTTCTCTAATCAAATCCCTCAATGCTTCGGACCGGTTCTTATATTGCTGTTTTCTGATATGGATATCAAATTTCTTCAGCAATTCCTCTTCCAGAGAAATACTAAATCGAACTAACATCGTTCATCCCTTCCCTGACGACTGATAATACTTTTATTGTTAATCATAACATAATTCAGTCAGATGAGTAAACTCTTTAAAACTTAACTGTATTCTTTGACATTTTATCTGTACTCTGATGAAAGGAAAAATATCTCACTCTACCGTATTGAGTTGATAAAGTTACAATTTTCAACATGTTCCGGTCAGGAAAATAGACCTTCAACAGAGAGAATAAAGGGCTCTATAGATTTCATTCTAAAGAGCCCTTTCACTATTGTAAAATCCTATTCAGTGACAATCAATATCGGTCACATTGATCATTAATCAGTTCATCTTTTCTCATCACATTGTTCCGGTTCTAACGGGTTACCCAGACCGCTGCCATTCTTTTTATTTATCCAGTCTGATACATTCCCTGGTAGTAATTTTTTTGGCATAACGGATTGCCTTTTTCTCAGTTGTAAAACTGCGATCCCCGATCTTTATCGGCGGAGAAATGATCTTGCCATGATAGGTCTGATAACCGTATTTCACCAGATATTCACCTTGATTTTCGGAAATTTCACAGTAGTCATAGTTACTTTTAATCATATCTATACCTCTCTTTTATAATTGATTTCTTTTAAATAAAACTTTCTGGAGTGATGACAATGGTCATACAGTATTTTGGATTTGCTGTAAGATTTAAATCCATAAAATTTTCATAGGATAAGGTATATCCCTTGCCGATGGTCGGATCATTGCTGATAACTTCCTGAGTCTCGGAATTAAATCCGGTAATGACACGGGCATGGGCAAGTGGATTACTCTCCTTGTACTCCTGTATGGCTATCAACGGAATCTGACGGGATAAATATTCTTCAATTTCTTCCATGGTTAATACTGTGAAGGAGGCTTTAAAGCCCAAATCCTGGGCGTACTGTACCATTTTATAGATATCTCCCAAGCCATCGGGTTTAATGATTTTTTTTGCCAATTCTTCCTGGCTTATCTGCAAACCAAAAAAATTGAGCGTCATTGAACCGGATGCCGGTAAACACCAGTTTGAACCGGCATATCTCTGGTAAGGTACCTCCAGGATAACGGAATTTACTTTTGACTTATTTTCATTTCCGATGAATAGGCTGTTGTCTAAGGTGCTCTCTTCGTTTCCGTTATCCATTTCCGGAATGATTCCGCTACAGGATGTCAAAAAGAAAATACTACTGATAATGAGAAGACATTTTCCAATTTTGATGAATTGACCCCAAACCTTCATATCAATGACTCTCCCTGTCTTCAGTTGAAAAAGTGAGAAAAAGTTTGGGCTAAAATAAAAAAAGGTGGTAGCCTGGCAACCCTGGTCTTTTGACTTTAGGCCCATAACTTTGCGTCCTATTCTTTCGAATAGTTTGCCTTTTTCAACCTCAA
>CAYSSG010000022.1:18441-31969 GCA_964433635.1 uncultured Atribacterota bacterium
AGGCCCATAACTTTGCGTCCTATTCTTTCGAATAGTTTGCCTTTTTCAACCTCAATTTTTTAATTAAATTGTAAAAAAGAAAAGAAGTCGGTAGCCTGGCAATCTTAGCAATTGCTTTGCTTTAGACCCATAACTTTGCGTCCTATTCTTTCGAATAGTTTGCCTTTTTCAACCTCAAGGTAAACTTACAGCTTTAAAATATTTTTAGTATCTATTGTATAATGAACAATCTTCTACTTTCTGAAACTATTATTCCCTAAACAAAATGATTTTAGACAAAACAAAATAAAATATTTCCTTGATCTATGTTCTGATGATACATCGAATAACCTGGGGAACCTCTATCCCCCACCTATCAGGGGAAATACTTCAATGAGATCACCATCTCTCACCTGAAAATCCATATTGGTAATTTTTTTATTAACCAGAACGATGCCCACAAAGCCAGCCATGTCCTCAGGCAAGAAATGACTGATCATTGTTTTTACATCCTCTGCTTGTTGAAACTTTACACTGAGTATCTGATTCGACTTATCCTTCAGGTATTTTTCAAATCCCGGATAAAATTTGATGTTAATCTTCAAGCAACTCTCTCCTTTATTCTGACTTTTATTTAAAGTTGTCATCTTTTTGTTGCGGGTTCTGCTTCTTCTTTTCCCGCTGAAGCATCTTTTCCTTTATATCCTTCTCCAGACCACGGTTAGTAGGAAAGTAGTATTTCCTGTTTTTCAGCTGATCCGGCAGATGCTGCTGTTGAACCAGTGCATCGAGATAATCATGGGCATATTGATAATCCTTGCCATATTCCAGATCTTTCATCAACCTGGTCGGGGCATTCCGAATGACCAAAGGTACCGGCAGGGGACCATGCGTTTTGATATCCTGACCGGCTATCTGCCTTCCTTTATACAGGGCATTACTCTTCGGAGCATTAGCCAGATAGACAGCAGCCTGAATCAGTGCCAGATCACCCTCCGGCATTCCTAAAAAATGAACAGCCTGCATCGCCGAAACAGCGATAGAGAGAGCTGAGGGGTCTGCATTTCCCACATCCTCAGAAGCAAACCTGATGAGTCTCCGGGCAATATAGAGAGGATGCTCTCCCGCTTCGATCATACGGGTAACCCAGTATAAAGCAGCATCCGGATCAGAATCACGCATACTCTTATGCAGGGCAGAAATAATATTATAATGTTCCTCTCCGCTTTTATCATAGCGCAGAAAAGTTTTTTGGACGATTTCCTGCACCTGTTTTCGATCTACTTTGATGATTCCTCTGGAATGATCAGGATTTACTGTAACAGCAAATTCCAGGATATTTAAGGCAATTCGGGCGTCCCCGTAAGAAAGCTCAATAATATATCGAATAGCGTCATCGTCAATCTCGATAGACAAATTTCCTAATCCATTATCCCTGTCTTTTAAAGCACGCTGAATAATATGATACAGATCTTCTTCAGAAAGGGATTCCAGAATATAGACTCTGGAACGGGATAACAGGGGAGAGATCACCTCAAAAGAGGGATTCTCAGTTGTTGCACCAATCAAGATAATGGTTCCATCCTCCACATAGGGAAGAAAAGCATTCTGCTGGGTCTTATTAAAGCGATGAATTTCATCCACAAAAAGAATCGTTCTTTGCTGGTGAAAAGTCCAGCGTTGATGAATCTCTTTCATCATCTTTTTCAAATCAGGAATACCTGAAGTAACCGCACTGAACTGGACAAAATAACTTTTAGTCATCTGGGCAATAATCATCGCCAGGGTTGTTTTGCCGGAACCAGGCGGTCCCCAAAGGATAATGGATTGCAGTTGATCCTTCTCGATAGCAGTACGCAGCGGTTTTCCTTTGCCAACAACCTTTTCCTGCCCCACAAAATCATCCAGACTTGTTGGTCTGACTCGATCTGCCAGAGGCGCTGATTTGTCAAGTCTTTTAACCTGTTGATGAAAAAGATCCATGATCATGGTCCTCAAATCTTATTATTGACATATATTATCATCTTTTCATCTTTTTTAAAACCACTTCCATTGCCTGCCAAGATATACATCTCCCATATATCAAACAACATCATAAAATATTTGGCTAGTTCACATAATTCAATTATAATAAGAATACATTTAATCATTGTACAGATTTTACAGTTCTTCTCTTCCCATTGGAAAGAGAAGGGAAATCATAAGGGAGAATTATGAATAATCAGACTATTCGTATTGCCTGCCTTCAATTACAGGCAAGAGAATACCAGGAACAGGCAGAAAATAAAGAAAACATAATACGATTCATCCGGAAGGCTGCTCAGTCAAAGCCTGATCTGATGGTTCTGCCAGAATGTGTTTATCCGTGCTATTTTTTATCCCCGAACAAGATTGGACAATACACAACACTTGCTCTTCTGACCGAACAATTCCTGGTTGAAATCAAAAATTGCGCCAAAGAATACCAGACTTTTATTGCTGTCGGATTTCCTGAATATGTTCAGAAAGAAGATGTGCTCTACAATACAGCCTTGCTGGTTGATGATGAAGGAGAAGAGGTTGGGCGTACGAGAAAATCATTCCTGTGGCACTTTGACCATCACTGGTTTAAACCTGACTCGCATTATCCCGTTTTTAACACCAGAATAGGCCGAATTGGTTTATTTATATGTGCTGATGGTCGTCTACCGGAAATGATCCGTTGTCTGGCTTTACAGGGGGCAGAGATATTACTGGATTTGACCAACTGGGTGACCAGTGGCCTGAACAGAAAGGCGTGGTCCAACCCCCAGGCAGAATACATGATACCTGTCAGAGCATTGGAAAATAAGGTCTGGATTGTGGCTGCGAATAAAGTCGGTTATGAAGAAAAATCAATCCAATATTGCGGGAAAAGTGCATTCTTCTCACCGTCAGGTGAAACAGTTGCTATGGCATCGACCGATCAGGAAGAAATATTAATAAGAGAGGTCGATCTTACCCAATCCCACCAGAAGAATATAGCCGGTCATATTGATATTTTTGCGCATCGCAATCCTGAAACATATCAAACACTTACCTTACCTTCTTCCGAATTACCTGTTTTCGAGAATCAAAAAGTGAGAAGAATTGAAAAACATCCTCTTGCTGCGGTCATTCAAACTGGAAGTACCTCCAAACAGGATAGTCCGGAATACCTGCAAAGAATAGAATATTTTTTCCATACCCTTAAAGAACAGGATGTTCATATTTTTTCCTTCTCCGAAAACAGCCGGATTTCTACAGGTCAGAGCCGGATTATCTTAGATTTATTGGAAGACTTAACAAAAGACCAACCGGTCATCTGTTCGATTGTTTTAAAAGAAGAGGAAAATAAAAAGAAATACAAAACAACCTATCTTGTCGAATCAGGAAAAATAGTCGGTAAGTATAGAAAGACACATCTGGAATTTCAGGAAATGGATTGCTTAAATCCGGGGGAACATGGATATGAAGTCTTTCAGACTCAATTTGGCAGGTTTGGTATGATGTTGGATTATGAAGGCTATTTTCCGGAAATTGCCAGGATTCTGACTTTGAAAGGTGCTCAAATCATTATCTGGTCCTGCTTGTTTTCCTATGATGAGCAGATAAAAATCTGTCAGACCAGAGGTGCTGAAAACAAAATTTTTATCATCTCTCCAAATGCTTTACCACCGGAGGGCAATGGACACAGCCTTATCACCTCTCCGTCCGGACAGATTATCACCGGTTGTCTGGAAAACTCCGAAATGACCAGCATGGCCAGAATCTCTTTGAATCTTGCCAATGATAAAATCATTGTACCCCATACCGATGCTATTCTCGGTCGTCAACCGGAATCTTATCACCTTTTAACGTCTCAGAAAAAATATTGTTTTCAGAACGGAAATAACAAACGTGAAAGCTGAACTGATTATTAACCGGACTTCCGGTGGTGGTAAACCGGTAAAACGATTACCGGAAATATTAAAAAAGTTCAATGAAATGAATATCATCTATCATACCAGCTGGACGACCTCCGCCGGAGGAGCAACAGAGTTAGCCCGCCAGGCTGCCAATAATGGTACAGATGTTATTATTTCTGTAGGCGGAGACGGGACCATCAATGAAATCATTAACGGCATCCTTACATCAACAGAGCAACCTGCCCTGGGTATCATTCCTGCAGGATGGGCGAATGACTTCATTAAAAGCATTTCCATACCAACTGATATCAGTCAAGCCTGTGAGATTATCAAGAGGGGCAATACAAGAAATATTGATGTGGCAATCATCAATGACCATGTCTATTTTACCAATGTCTGCGGTATCGGATTTGATGCTGAGATTGCTGAACTGGCAAACCAAATCAAGACCAACCATCCTCACTGGAAAATGTTAAGCGCTTATGTTTATGTTTTTGCTGCTATCCGGAAACTATTATCACCTCTCCCTTCTTTCCAGGCAAAAATCACCATCGATAAGCAGGTCATAGAGGGAGAATTTCTTTTTTTGGCCATCGCCAATGGGAGGGTTGAAGGCGGCAAATTTAATATTGCCCCGGAGGCAAAGATTGATGACGGGCTTCTGGATATCTATGTGGTGGGTAAAATAGGCCGGGTGAGATGTCTTTACCTGCTACCCAGGATCATCAAGGGTACTCACCGGGATATTAAAGAAGTCAGTTTTTTCCGGGGAAAAGAAATCCTGGTAGAATTGGATAAAAAAGTCACCGCCCAGGTTGCCGGCGAGATACTGACATCCCAAAATATTTACTATATAAAAGTACTGCCTGAAAAACTTAAATTAATTGTTCCCTGACAGCAATCACTTTCCGAGATTCTCAGGACTAAACAATTCTCAGAGCAAAAACAGGACAGTGGGGAACACAATAACCGCAGGTCAGGCATAAATGATAATCTACTTGCGCCCTGCCGTCCTTAAGAGACAGGGCATTATTCGGACAAGCCTCTATACAACTACCGCATCCCTCACAGAAACGGGATACTAAGAGTTTTTTTCTTTTCAAACCCTTCCGGTTTAATTGTTCCTGGTCTATCTTCTGATTTTCGAAAATTTTAAGGTTTGTCTCTAATTCCTGAGAATGAACCATACCTATCGCGATGGATTGAATTTCCTTGATTTCTCTGACGAAGTGAATGGCTTTTTCAATCTGATTGATGAGATAACCTCCTGCAAGGGCTTTCATGGCATAGATACCCTTTCCGGATTGATAGACTCTTTGAATGGCAAAAACCATATCCTCCCGCGTTCCACCGATGATACCCAATCCTACCTGATTAATAATGGGAAACACAATGTCGATTTCTTTTATTTCGGCAGCTTTTTCCACTACCTCCACAGCATGGGTGGATATTCCGATTGCCCTGATCCTTCCTTCTTTTTTCAGATTAACCAAACAGGACAGAGCTCCGGCTCTTTTCTGGAAAACATTTTTATCTTCTCTGGCAGCATGTAAATGAAAGATATCAATATATCCACGATTTATTTCCCGGCATGCTTCGGTCACTGCTTTTTTCATCTCATCATATTGGCATGCATGTGATTTGCTGGCAATGACGACTTCGCCCTGGTAACCGGACAGTGCTTCTTTGATGTGGGGATAGGTTTTGTAAGCCTGTGCCGTATCCAGAAAATTAATACCAGAATGCAAACCTTCCAGAATAACCCTGGCTCCTTCTTTCACCGGCATATCAGCCTGAAGCGGCCCCATGGGTAAGACACCAAAACATAATTCACTAACCTTTATTCCTGTTTTTCCCAAGTCATTGTATTTCATTTTTACTCCTGTAAATTTTTTAACCGTTTTGGAAATCATTAACTAATTGATCCATGATATGAATGATGACGACTAAAGAAGCTCTTTTAATGACGGAGAATTTATTTCTGATTTGTTCGTTCCAGGTAGGTACAATAGGCAGAACCTGTTTCGGTAATAATAATTTCTTCATCCTGTTTTCTAATAAACTTCAGGTATTGCAGTATTTCCAGAATCGCTTCTGATTCTTTTTCATCAATTCCGATTTCTCCAGCCAGTTCTCCGAATATCTCCCTGGTGACATAGTGTCTTTCATAAATCTCAAATAAAATATCTTTACTATGCTGAACTAAAAAATGATTGGCAAAAAGAAATAACCATTTAATACTGTCTTTTTTCGCCTTTTTGAATCGTTCAATGGTATTAGCAATAGCTTCCTCACGGAGTTTTTCCTCTTCCTTTTCAATGCTTATCTTTTCCATCCAGGCCATCACCGTACCGGATATCAATTCCTGGAATTTCTGTTCATCCTTAAAGATTTCCGGTATCTCCCGATTTTTTTGCAGTGGACCGGCAGAGCCAAACAGATAACGATTGATATGCTGATCAAGATAATGATAGATATCTTCCTGAAATAGAAAAATAGCACAGAATGAACAGATAAAGAACAGGCCTACCCAGGAATTTGTCAGTTCAGCCCATCCACCTCCACTAGGCCACCATATTATTGCCAGAAATAAACAGATTAATATTAAGATACCGTAAGGCAGTACGGTCAAAATTTCTTTTCGCATGGGAATTTCCTATATATATACTAGAAAAGTAAATATGACTGTTACTTCAATTCATCTAATACTTTTAGAATTGCCGGCAGATAAGCCGGTAAATCCTTTGGCGTGCGTGAAGTGACCAGGTGATGGTCTATGACCACTTCCCGGTCCAGATAATTGGCACCGGCATTAATCAGATCATCCTTGATGGCAAAAAAACAGGTCGCATCCTTATCATTTAATATACCTGCTGAAACGAGAACCCAACCGGCATGACAAATTGCAGCCACCAGTCCGTCTTTTTCAAATATTTTTCGTACGAAACTAAGTATTTTGGGATATCTGCGAAGGTGATCCGGGGCATATCCACCTGGAATAACAACACCAGCGAAATCTTCTGCTTTTGCTTCTTCGATGGATAAATCCGCTTCCACGGGATATTGGTATTTACTGTAATAGGTCTTCTTCTCCGGTCCTATAACTTTGACCTCATAACCAGCTTCTTTAAGCCGATAGTAAGGATACCACAACTCCGGGTCTTCATATAAATTTTCTGCCAGTATGGCTATTTTCTTGGCATTTTGCATCTTTATATCCTCCCCCAAAACTCTTAAAACTTATATATGTATGATATTACCACAAATTGAAACTAATAAAAAGACTTTATCTCTCCTCTTTTTCTTCACTTACTTTGAATGCTGATACAATTTCGAATTAGCTTCATTTGAGTTCCATTGAAAATATTTAACTAAATAGCCTGTTATTGAATTTAATAGAGGCTTTTTTAGTTTATATGGTCATTTTGATCCGATTTTGAAAATAAGGAAAGCTATATTTTCATTTTTGGATTATCTGCGGGTTTGGGAAGTTAAAAACTATTATTGAAATGGTCTGTTAATTCTTTCATTGCCATGTTTAAAATTACCGGTTATTTTAGCCATTAACAATTGTGCCTGCAGGGCATCTGCTTTGGCCATATCAGCTACAAACTTTTCACTTTCTTTTCATTTTAGAATCTTTGTCTGTTTACTGTTCCAATAAATAAATACTTTGTTTTCTTTTGCCACTCTATAGGAAAAAGGCTCTTCTTTAAGTTTATTTTGTATATCTATGTTACTCAACTGAGTAGCCCTCAAGTTCTTTATTAATAACAGCTTCATTCACTAAAAATATCTTTGGTTAGTAAAACATGGATACCCTCTCGAGATAGTTTCTCATTCCATTCCTCAATCAGTTTCTGAGGATTAACCGTAAAGGTACTATGACCATCTTTAACTAAGATAACCTTATAGCCAGAGCTCAGCCCATCCAGGCAGGCAGCCTTGATACAGCCGTTGGTTACCAGGCCGGTAACGATTAACGTTTTAATGCCTAAATTGGCCAATTCTTTTTTTATAGACTTTTCTTTAAAGATACTGCTATGTTCTTTATTCAAACATAGGTCATCGCTATTCATACTTAAAGAAGGGTGTAGTTGCCAGTCTGCAGTGTTTTCTGAGAGGAAACTTTTATTGGTATGCCTTATAAATATTATGGGGATACTCTTTTCTCGAGATTTCTCAATTAAATAATTAATGTTAGAAAAGAGCTGTTCTTCATTAAATATTTTATTTTTCTTTTTAAATAGACCTTCTTGAACATCTATAATCAATAGTGCAGCTGATTCCATTATTATTCCTCCTAAATAACTTCTACAGAATAAACTGTTTGAACATATTCCTTCGATAGAGGTTTAGTGCTTGAAAAACACCCTGCTGCTGTCTGCTGTCGTTAAATAACAGATTGGATAAAAAAAGAGTTGGGTGGAACTATATATTATTTAAATTCACAGATATTAAAGAATTGTACACCTATGTTAAGCAGTATTTTCAATCGATGGACAACGCTTAGACTAAATAGTTGCCATTTTTTATAAGCACACTATATCTTCCTTTGAATAAACTATTAAATATATTTTTTTCTTAAAAGTTATTTGATATTTAAAATTCTATTTTGTGCAACTGCAACATATTTTTTACTTTTCTCGATCCCTATCCAATTTCTACCCAATTTCTTTGCGACCACTGCTGTTGTACCGCTACCTAAGAATGGATCTAACACCAAATCACCTTTATTTGAGGAAGCAATAATAATTCTTTTCAGCATTTCCTCCGGTTTTTGTGTAGGATGTAATGCTCTGCCATCTTTTCCATGTAACCTTTCTTTACCCTGCACCAAAGGTAATGCCCAAACATCTCTCATTTGTTTGAGTGCACCATCTCTTTGAGTTTCTGGATTGATTATTTTTAATTCGGAATAATTAAATATCCATTTTTTTCCCTTGACCGCCCAAATGACAAATTCGGTCGAGTGGGTAAAAACTCTTTTTGTCATGTTAGGCATCGCATTTGTTTTTTGCCAAACAATGACATTATTAATTTTGAAATCGAGTTTCTTCAGTACAATCATTACTTCTGCGAGATTGTGGTAGGTGCAAGAAATATAGATTGAACCATTATCTTTTAAAACTTTACGACAAGCTCTAATCCATTTACGAGTAAATTGCAGGTATTCGGGTTCAGCCATTTTGTCCCATTCTTCGTTAACCATATACCAATCACCGCCCGTTTTATTGCCTTTCCATTTCAGGCTATTTCCCGACAGGTTGTATGGTGGATCGGCAAAAATCAATTCAACTGATTTTTTGTCAATTTTTTCGTTTAGTATTTTAATACAATCACCTGTGTAAAGAGTGTTTGTTTTCATTATTATTACCTTACTAATATTGATTTTTGCCATGAAGTAATTACATTTGGTATTTGTTCAATCCATTCTTCGGAATGAACTACATGGTTTGTTAAATCCAGAATCTGTTCGTATAAGTTCATAAGTTCGTCATGAGTGAACCTCTTGCCTTGTTTTTTAATTTCCAAAAGACTTTCCAATAATCTGGTAAATTGGTAAATACACAAAGGAATAATCTTTTGAGTTGCACCTTTATACCCGTATTTGATAGCTACCCAAAATGTTTCTATAGTATCTTGGTGAAGTCGGGGAGCAATGAAAAGACAGTAGGCAGATTTTCCAGTGTGCTTTTTTTCAAATTCGCGAACATGACGCATAACTGGTTGTCCCTCATTATACCATTGAGATCGATTTGTTAGCATTGTAACTTCACAAACAGAATTAAATTTTTCATAGAAGCACTCAATATCCGGTTTATTGGCTGGAGCAGTAAATGTTGGAATGTTATCATCTCCGACAGGATAGTTGGGTTTTATTTCAAGGGCATCGTTTAAGGCATTAAGCGCAAGAGCGGATAATCTTTCAAGTTCAATGCTTTTCTTGTTAACCGACTTATGCATATTTTTAAGTGCGTTAATATATTCCTGGATTTTTGAAGTATTTTTAGATTCAAAATGTGTTTCCAGTTCTTGTAATTTTCGCCTATAAGTTCGTAATTTCTCGATATATCCCTTTAACATTTCTGTGTTCAATTTTTCTATATTTTGAACTTGAAAAGAAGGGATTTTCCCCTTCTTTAATTTCAAATCTTTAATGTAATTTTGGATATCAATATTAAGGTTGGCTGCTATTCTTTCTAATTGCTCTTTTGTTTCCCAAGGCAATACCGGTTGTCTAAGATCGGATAGATATTCAATATATTGTTCAGCAGTTTCAAATTTCAAAGGAGCGGCATTATCTATAGATAGCAATCTTTTCAATTCAATTAGTCGTCTTGGTTCTAAATCAACATAAAATCCTCCACCTCTGATATGTACAAATCTTGTTAATCTAAAATATCTGATAGCGTTATCGCCATAATCCTTAAGATTGTTTAAAAGTTTATCTATTTCGCTATTTTTGTCGGTTTCGATATTGGTTTTCAAAAATGATTCCGCAAACCTTTTTCTAAAAGCGTCTCTGAATGCCTTTTTACTCTTATCATCTTTTTGTGAACGAATGCCTGTGCGATATTCAATTAACTTTCTCGCTTGTTGGTTAATATTTTTATAATTGATAAGCGTTGGGGCAAATAAGGTAAATTCATCCTTACTAATCCCAATAGGTTCATTTCCAACTTTTTCCCAAAGCTTATTCGCTTCATTGATTAAGTGTAGACTTCCAATAAAAGGCTTGATATTGAAGCCGTCATTTTCAGAAAATGTCCTGTTGGCAGGATTGGGTAATTGCCATTTTATAAAGTGAATGAAAAATAGCTTCCCTAAGTCATAATCTTCTGAAAGAAAATATTTACCTAGTGGTGTTATTTTTACACTCTCTGCCAAATTTTTCGCAATGCACAAGCCCATTTTGTTCATAGGTGCAACAGAAGTTCTACCACGCATTGCGGGATCTTCATAATTTTGGGCAACAAATATTTCTTTTGCCACATTAAAAGGTATTTCTCTTTCAATATCATCGAAGTATTCTTCCTGTTCTTTTGTTAAATCAGTAGGTTTATAAAGTTTATTTTGAATCAATAGAATTTGATATTTTTTTTGATTTTCAAAATTGAATGGTAGGCCATCCAGCTGTTTAAGAACATCAAGGAAATTCCGCAATCTTTCGGGATTTCTAACAGTTGTTGAAATTGACCAAGGTTTTTTCATAATTATTTCGTGACCTTACAATAAAAAACTCTCTCGGTGTGCCCGTCTGTATTGCTTTTACCGGTTGTATAAGCTTTGTAATCTCTTTCAAAAATATCCACATCACCCCGAGATTTTAAAATATTTACTATTTGTTCATCGTTAATTCTGGCATTTGATCTTCCATCTTTAGATTTGCCAGTATTGTTGTAGGATAATAATATATGCTTGCAATTTGAATTTGTTATTAAATCGCTGAAGGTCTTAGCCGCTGATTGCAAACAATACTTACTTTTGATATGTGAACGATCCATTTTTTTTGCCTTACCATACACAATCGGCTTTTCCCAAATAGCAAGATTTTCTAAAAGGTGATAAGCATCTGAATATTGTCGTGAATTGTAAGGCGGATCGATGTATAAAACATCACAATTTATTTTTCTGATAAGCTGATTAGCATCTTCATTATATACTTCATTATTTATATTATTTTCCGCTTCAAAATCTGGTACTAAAAGTCGTAAGGGTTGAATTATGTCTAGTTTTTTACGGAAGGCATCATAGTGACCAACGGTATTTGCTACTTTATCCACTGCATAAAGTAATGAAGCAATTAAAATTGTTTTTTCATCTTCATTCTCGCTCAACTCATTTATTTTTTCTCTAATTACACCAATTTTTCTTGCATTTTTTAAAGTAAAATATGTATTACCAAAATTTTTTGAAAAATAATTATCTTCTGTTGTTTCTAACTCATTGAGTATATTTATCTTGAATCTTATATCCTCAAAATTTATTTTTGAAGTACCTAAAAATGCTTTTAGCGGTATAAAATTACTAGCCAAAAAATCATTGGCAATAATTTTTATGTTTTTTTCATTAAATCGTTCCGCAACAACTCCTGTTCCTGCAAAAATATCACAAAAAACATTAAATCCATTACATTTTTCTTTCACGATATCTTCAATAAATCCAAGTAGCTTATATTTATTACCCAGATAGCGTCTATTTTGTAATTGAAAACGGTCAGATCTTATCCTGCTTCCAGAATAAAAGTACGTTTTATGTATTTTTTTTATCGTTGGTACATAGCTTGGTTGTTTGGTTTCAAGTAGGTCAAAAAGTGAATGTTGCACCCCGTCTGACACATAGTATATCATTTCCGTCTGTGTTGAAAGAAAAATGCTGTAAGTGTCATCTTCACTAACGATAATAAAATCGATAACACTTACACCCATAATCTTACCAGCCTCAATAATTTTATCTATTACTTCAATATCATACTCACTTGGCTCAACATCGCCTGACGGGTGATTATGTAAAAGTAAAACTCCTGCCGCTCGTAATTCAACAGCGGGGCCAAATATCTCCCGCGGATGAATTAAACTTTTATTAAGCGTTCCAATTGAAATAATTTCCTTTTTTATTAAAGAATTTCGGGCATTCAGATATAGGCAAACTAAATATTCTTTTTTCTTATTTCTAATTTCAGAAGTAAGGGAAACTGCATCTTGCGCAGATAATATAATATTATCTTTTGGTCCAAGTTCTTCATGAAATCTTTTGAACAATGCAAGAGCCGAAACAATTTGCAGTGCTTTTGCTTTTCCAATTCCTGGAATCTCTAAGAGATCATCAACAGCGATATCTAAAAATTTGTTACTAAATCTTTTGATTATTTGCTCGGAAAGTTGTTTAACATTTTTCCCTTTAATTCCACTACCAAGCAAAATAGATAAAAGCTCACTTTTTGAAAGTGCATCCGGGCCTTTTTCTAAAAATTTTTCTCTTGGTCGGTCAATCGGTGGAGTGTCTTTTAGCTTTACCATTTTTTATTCCTTATTTAAATCATCAACTCCTACTTCAATCGCTTTGACTGTCTTTATTAGTGTTTCAAAAGTCAGGTTTTTTACTCCATCCGAGGGTTTGATAGTAATATTAAACGATAAATCCGTTAATTGAGTTACTTTTTCAATCAAGTGAATAGTTTTTTTGTAGCTCCTTCTGGTGTTCACAGATTTTATTTGACATAGTTTTTTCTGTTTAAAAAATAACTTCTACAATAATAAGTTAAACTTTCTTTGGCTTATATTATAATGATAGACAATTTTTTAAAAACATTCAACAAAAAATAATTGAGAGATTTACATATTATCCATTATCAGTACACAGTATAGTGAGTTAAGAATGACTTCTCTTCCTTTTTATCTTTTAGTCCCACCAACGTCTAAAAAATGGTTGGGAATTTTTGGCAGCGGGCAAAAATGAACTAACCCGGGGGAGGAATTTTTTCCTGCCTATTTTCTGTACCTTAGGTATTTTAGAAAACAGGAAACGGATTTCTACTTGTAAGGGCAGAAATTTGAGTTTAAACATGGGTTCACAATGTTTAGATTGGTCGGGGCGAGAGGATTTGAACCTCCGACCTCTTGGTCCCGAACCAAGCGCGC
>CAYSSG010000023.1:0-9289 GCA_964433635.1 uncultured Atribacterota bacterium
CTCTTTGACCAGACTGATAAACCTTTTTTGTTGTTGTATCTCATTATCTTTATCCTGGGAATCATTCTTACAATATTGGCTATCTAAGAGAAAGGAATTTTTCAGATATGTCAATTCAATTTCTTATCCTGATTATTTATTTTATCTTTATTGTTTTATTGGGGCTTCTGGCGGTACGTAAAGTGAAAGGTTCAGAAGATCTTCTGCTGGCCGGTCGCACGCTGGGTGTCATGTTTGTAGCAGTCTCCATTGCGGCTGAATATATGGGTGGTTTAGGAACGATTGGAACCGCTGAAGTAGCCTTCAATCAGGGCATGGGCGTTATATGGTATCATATTGCCTCAGCTTGTGGTCTCATGCTCTTTGGCTTTGCTTTTGCCCATTATTATCGTAAATACAATGTGGTCACTGTTCCGGAATATCTTTATTACCTCTATGATATCAAGACCTGGAAAGCCGCCTCCGTTCTGAATGTCGTAGGTTACTGGTTTTTTACCATCATTCAGATGACTGCCCTGGGTTCCCTGGTAGCCAGTGTCACAGGAATGGATTTAAAATTGAGCGTCTTTATCTGTGGTCTGGCTATGACCGCCTATCTTCTGGCTGCTGGCATGTGGTCAGTTGCCTTTACCAGTGTGGCCTTCATGTTTACCATTGGAACCGGAATTCCCATTGCTTTCTGGTGGGTAATGCAAAAAGAGATACCTCTGCTTTCAACTTCAGCGGGAGTTGCAGGATATGCCGGCCTGTCCAATGCGCTGAATGGTGCAGGATTTGACGCGGATGCTCTTTTCAGTCCTTTCAGCCTCGGAGGCATGGCTGTTCTGGGTTATTTTCTGGGAGGAGTCCTGGGAATACCAGCAGCACAGGCAACGATTAATTATTCTTTTGGTGCCAGGAACTGGAAGGTGGCACGATTAGCCCCGGTACTGGCTGCTATTCTGATTTTACCTTTAAGTATTTGGACCGGTTCCATGGGTCTGTATGCCCGTGCAGCAGGTTTAACGGATAATCCCAAGTTAGCCCTGGGTGCAACCTTAATGAATATCCATCCCATCATCGGGGGAATTGGTATCGCCGGTATTTTTGCTGCCTTGATTTCTACGGTTGCCGGCATACTCTTTGGCTGTGCATCCATTATGGCGAAAGATATCTGGCAGAGATGGCTTCATCCGGATACCGATGACCGTTATCTTTCCCGCTGGACTCGACTCTGGATATTGATTGTCGGGATCAGTTCTGCTTTTGGGGCTATGACCTTGCCTAAGATTTTGAATCAGGCTTTTTTTGTTTATTCCATTCGTGGCGCATTGATGATTTGCGTAGCTTTTGGAATCTGGTGGAAAAGAGCTCATCCGGATGCTGCTTTTTGGGCATTGACCGTTGCTTTCATTGGCGGAATCATGTATCAATTTAACTTGCCCTTCCATTTTCAGGATTATTTCAAATTACACATCTCTGTCTGGTGTGCCCTATTGAGCTTCATAACTTTTATTATCATCAGTTTGCGTTCTCGATGGACACCCCAAACTTCAAGTGAATTGCCACCTTTTGTCAATCTCAGAAAGGAAAATGGACAATGAATATGGTTACAAATTTTCCTGCATTTTTAAAATTGGATTTAATCATCTGGGGAGTCCTGATTCTCTTTTTTATTGGATTTGCCATCTATATCTATAAGAAACCGACTGACTTTATTCATCAGGTCAAAGCGCAAACGATTGAGAATAAGAAACGTTTGGAGATCAAGATCTATCGATTGCGGTAAAGAAAGAGGAAATAGATGCAGGAAGATAAAGTTATTTTTACAGTGAATCCCGGTTCAACGACTACTAAATGTGCACTATTTTACCTGATGGTAGACAAGATAAATAGAATTATTGAAGAAACCATTGAGCATTCCAATGAAGAGATGAGACAATTTACCTGCATTTGCGATCAAATTGATTATCGAGAAGAATCCGTTCGTCATTTTATAGAAAAATATTTGCCTCATGAAGCAAAGATTGTTGCCTGTGCCGGTCGGGGAGGGATGCTGACCCCGGTTCCCAGTGGAGCCATAGAAGTGAATGAAAAGCTGGTTCATTTTTCTTTGTATACACCCGTTTATGAGCATGCCTCAAATTTAGGTGCACCATTAGCTTATCGAATTGCCCACCATTATCAGGTACCTGCGTTTATTGTGGATCCGGTCAGTGTCGACGAATTTTCTCCTGTTGCCAGAATATCCGGATGTCCTGATTTTCCTCGATTTAGTTTTGTTCACGCTTTGAATATTAGAGCAACGGTGCATCAATTTGCTGAAAGGATTGGCAAGAATTTTCATTCTGTGAGGTGTGTTGTTGCCCACTTGGGAGGAGGCTTTTCTATTGCTGCTATCAATAAGGGAAAAATCGTAGATAATGATAACAGAATGGAATCTGCTCCTTTCACACCGGAGAGAGCCGGTGGTGTTCCACCCATTCCCTTGTTGGAAAATTGTTTTTCCGGAAAATATACCAAAGAAGAATTATTGCTGAAGTTATATGGTGAAGGAGGGGTTTATGCCTATCTGGGAAGCAAGAATATGGTGGAGTTAGAGAAAAGGGCAAAACAAGGTGACCAGGAAGTACAAAAAATATATGATGCCATGATTTATCAGATCGGGAAAGAGATTGCCGCTATGTCTTCGGTTTTAAATTTTGAGATTGACGGCATTATAATCACCGGTGGTTTAGCTCGTGACCAAATTTTAATGAATGGCTTGGAAAGAAAAATAAAAAAATTGGGCTGTATTTATATCTATCCCGGAAGTAACGAAAGTGAAGCGCTGGCTGAAACCGTAGCAAGGGTATTAACAGGCAGGGAAAGTTATTTAAATTGGCCGGTTAAATATAGGGAATCTGAGGAGAAAGAATAAATAATGACCATAAAAAGTTTTTGTCAGTTAGAAAAAGTTGTTCGAAGATTAAAACCCTCAAAGATTGCAGTTGTCTCAGCTGAAGATGAGAAGGTATTAACAGGTATAAAGTTAGCATTAGACAAAGGTATTATTTCTGACCCGATATTAGTGGGGGATGCCCAAAAAATTAAAAATATCCTGTTAGATTTGGAAGAAGATGAAAAAAATTATCAAATAATAAATGCACCAAATCATCCTGGTGCAGCCCGAACAGCCATTGAGATGATAAAAACCGGAGAGGCTGATATTCTGGCGAAAGGGAAAATAAAAACAGACATTTTTTTAAAGGCTATTCTGGATAAAGAATATGGTATCAAAGTATCCCCAATCCTTTCAAATCTTACTCTTTTTGAGCTGGATTCTTATCATAAATTCATCGGAATTACTGATATTGCCATTATGCCAAAACCAGGATTGAAAGAAAAGATTGATATGATTAATAATTCATATCCCCTATGGCATGCTTTAGGAATTATTAAACCAAAAGTAGCTGTTTTAGCTGCTGTTGAAGTTGTTAATCCAGGTATGCAGACCACTCTTGATGCTGCCTGTCTGGCAAAAATGGCTGAACGTAACCAGATTGAACATTTTATTATAGATGGTCCGTTGTCTTATGATGTAGCCATGAATGCAGAATTTGCTGGAGATAAGGGTATTGATCATTCTCTGGTAGCCGGAGATCCTGATATGCTGCTGGTTCCTGACCTGGAAGCAGGCAATATCTTGGGGAAAAGTTTGAAAATTCATGGAAAAGCAAAATCCGGAGCAATTGTTTTTGGTGCAAAAGTTCCAATTATGATTAACTCCCGTTCTGACTCTGCAGAAAGTAGATTCTACTCCACTTTATTAGCCAGGGCAATAGCAGAAAATAAAAAATTATCTTAAACCTTATTTTTAAGCCACTTATGATTTACCAGTATGAGGAAAAATATAGGTGGCAAAGATAGAGATTGATCGGATTTTATGTAAGAGATGTGGTATTTGTGCCTTTGTCTGTCCAAAACAGGTTTATCAATGTAATGAATTGGAAGGCCTGCAGGTAGTTAATCCTGATGATTGTATTTTTTGTGACATGTGTATCATGATGTGCCCGGATATGGCAATGGATATTAGTAAAAATGTGATGGAAGGGAAAGTCAAGAAATGATGTGTGGCAGTAAAAAAGGTCGCTATTTTTACAGGGAAATATTGCGGTAGGAGAAGCAGCTATCATGGCAGGAGCAAGGCTTTTTGCCGGATATCCTATTACCCCTTCTTCTGAGATTGCGGAACATGCCTCAATGTATTTACCCGGTGTTGGCGGCACTTATATCCAGATGGAAGACGAGATTGGCAGTCTGGCAGCGGTCATTGGAGCCAGTATGACCGGATTACTATAATAATTTAGAAAGCACAATTCAGATTTACTGGCTAGCTAAAGGGTAAATTCCTTATTACAGCCGAATGTGATGAATATGGAATGAAGGATGTAGAAGGTGCCCAATGTCACAAAGGTAAAGATTTTATTGAAAATGAAATTAAAAATCCTTTACGAACATTTACTGGTTCTGTACAATGTGAAAATGGAGACTTTCAGCTTATTAGCGTAAGAACAAGCAGACCCATTCCTAAAAAATTCATGCAGTTGGTTGTAGATAGAACTCATCATATGACATTCAAAGCACTGGTAGAAATTGGTCAAATTGTCATACCTGATATGATTGGTCAGGAAACCGATCTGATAGTAACCCGAAAAGTAAAAATTAAGGCATGAAATAACAAGAAACATTTATTGATTTTTTGGGAGGTAACAGCATGCGTTTACAAGAATATGAGGCGAAAGAAATATTCAAGCAATATAATATTCCTGTTCCACCAGGAAAAGTAGCTAGAAACGCAACTGAAGCGAGGGCTATTGCTGAAGAGGTAGGATTGCCTGTTGTTATTAAAGCACAGGTCCTGGTAGGTGGAAGAGGAAAAGCAGGGGGGATCAAAATAGCGGAAACCTGGCAGGAAGTAGAAAGTGCCACCAAAGATATTTTGAATCTGAATATCAAAGGTTATCAAGCTTCTGAGGTTTTAATGTATCAAAAATTGGAAATAAAAAAAGAACTTTATTGCAGTGTTACCATTGACAGAACATTGGGATGCCCTGTCATTATGTTAAGTTCAGAAGGAGGGATTAACATTGAAGACATTGCAGTAAAATCTCCCGAAAAAATATTTAAATTATATTGTAATCCGCTTCATTCACTTTATCCTTTTCAAGTAATTGATTTAGTCAGAAATTTAGGATATACAGGAGATCTTTTGCTTAAGGTTAGTCAAATTATTGAAAATCTTTTTTATGTTTTTAATGTATATGATGGCATTATTGCTGAAATCAATCCTCTTGTTATCACTGAGGATGGTTGCCTATCTTGTGTAGATGCTGTTTTTGAGGTTGATGAATCTGCATTGTTTCGTCATCCCTCATTAGAAGATAAAAAATATCACCAAATGGATGCAAGGTTGCAGAGATTAAATAAAAAAGGGGCAACCTATGTACAGTTAGAAGGAAATATTGGTCTCATTTGCAGTGGTGCGGGTCTTGCTATGGCCACAATGGATACAGTTAAAACTATACCTGGTTTATCACCCGCAAATTTCTTGGAAACCGGTGGCGGAATTACGGCAGAATTAATGGAAGATTGTATGGAAGTTCTTCTGGAAAGAAATGATCTAAAGGGTATCTTTATCAATTTGTATGGAGGGATTAATCCGATTCATGAAGGTGCTAAGGGGGTAGTAAAAGTGATTAACGATAAAAAATTAAAAATACCTGTTGTAGCAAAATCTTTAGGAAATAAACAAGAAGAAACTTGGGAAATTTTGGAAAAAGCAGGCGTTTATCTCTATAAATCGTCAGATACTCAAGGTGCTGTTAAATATCTGGCTAAAGTATTGGGGGTAATAGAATAATGAGTATACTTGTAGATGAAAATACAAAGGTTTTAGTGCAAGGGATTACTGGAAATATTGGCAGGGCTCAGACAGAATATATGTTAAAATCAGGTACAAAAATTGTTGCCGGTGTAACTCCCGGGAAGGGAGGAATGGTAATATTCGGTGTACCTGTCTTTGATACAGTCAAAGAAGCAGCGGAGCATTTTAAGATTGATCTTTCCGTATTATTTGTACCTGCAAGAGTAGCCAAGACTTCTGTCATCGAGGCGATTGATGCAGGGATCAAACTTGTGGTATTAATCACAGAACATACGCCAGTACATGATGAAATATTTTTAAAAGCTTATGCCCAGTGTCATAATGCACTATTAATTGGTCCTACAACTCCGGGTATTATTACTCCTGGAAAATGCAAGATTGGTATTTTACCGGAAAATATGTTTTGTCCTGGTAATGTAGGAATTATTTCTCGTAGCGGAACATTATCATATGAAGTGGCTGCTAATCTTTGTACAGTTGGTATAGGACAAAGCACAGTAGTGGGCATGGGTGCCGATATGGTAGCGGGAACAAATTTGGTGAACATTCTACAGCTTTTTAATGATGACCAGGAGACCAAAGCAGTTGTTTTGATTGGTGAGGTAGGAGGAAGCCAGGAAGAAGATGCCGCAAATTTTATAAAGGAAAAAATGCAAAAACCAGTGATCGCTTATATTGCAGGTGCGACTGCTCCTCCCGGACAAAGAATGGGGCATGCAGGTGCTATTATTGAGGGAGGCAAAGGTAGTGCAAGGAGCAAAATAGATTTTTTACTTTCAGCTGGTGCAAAAGTAGCGACGATGTTGAATGAAATTCCTTTAATGGTAAAAGAGGTATTGTGATACATTCATATTTGTTGATCATGCGTCATATCAGACTGATCGGAGGTATTGTAAATGGTTTATATTAATAAGGAAGCTTGCAAGGGATGTGGAATCTGCATTGCAGTTTGCCCTAAGCAGATACTAAGATTTACAAAAGAATTAAATCGGAGAGGGGTTTATTATCCTGAAATAATTGATGAACATAAATGTATTCTATGTGAAAATTGTATGATCTATTGTCCAGATTTTGCAGTGGTGGTGAAGAAAGATGAAAAATAATTCAAAAATTCAGAGAACTGATTTCTTACAGGGTAATATTGCCTGTGCTGAAGGAGCAATTATGGCAGGATGCAGTTTTTTTGCAGGTTATCCTATTACTCCTGCATCTGAGATTGCTCATCATTTATCTGGCAGAATGTTTGAAGTAGGCGGCACTTTTATACAAACCGAAGATGAGATTGCTGCCATTGCAAATATCATTGGTGCTTCATGGGGAGGCGCTAAGTCGATGACAGCAACCTCCGGTCCCGGCATAAGTTTAATGCAGGAAAGTATTGGATTGGCAGTTGCCACGGAGACTCCTTGTGTTATTGTAAATGTTCAGAGGGGAGCTCCTTCAACAGGCAGCCCAAGCATTCATCTCCAGGGAGATATGTTGCAATCGAAATTCGGTTCTCAGGGAGATTACCAGATTATTGCGCTTGCGCCTTCTTCCTGTCAAGAGATGTTTGATTTTACGATTGAAGCTTTCAATCTCTCAGAAAAATATAGAACACCGGTTTTTATTTTATCTGACAGCCTTATTGGACATATGAGGGAGAAGGTAGAATTTCCGGAACAGAAAGAATTAATCCTTTTTGAAAGGAAAATATTAGAAAGGCATCAAGGATTTCATCAAAAGATTTTTTTAGATGAAGAGGTTGCGCCAATGCCTGTTTTTGGAAATGGTTTAAAGGCAAATATTACAGGATCAACTCATAAAGAGGATGGTTTTCGAGATGTATCTGATCCTAAAATTTTGGATAATGAAATTAAGAAATTGTCAAATAAAATACTCAAACATAAAAAAGAGATCGTTAGAGTTGAAAGGGATTATCTGGATGATGCTGACATAGCTATTTTTTCCTATGGATTGACTTCAAGAGCAGTACTAAAGGCGCTTACAATTGCCAGGAGAGAGGGAATAAAAGCAGGTGCTTTTAGACCTATCACTGTTTGGCCTTTTCCGGATGAAGAAGTAATGGAATTATCAAAAATGGTAAAAACCATTATTGTCTGTGAAAATAATTTAGGCCAACTATTTCATTTTGTTAAAGCAGCTTCCTGTGAGAATTGCCAGGTTATTTTTCTACCTCCCAAGATTTTAGGGACACTGTATCATCCTATGGAAATAGTAGATCAAATCAAGGAGATTATCCAATGAATAATTCAATAGTTCACCCACTAAAAAGGTATTTTAGAGGGGAAATCAATTATACAACCTGTCCAGGATGCGGTAATGGAATTATATCACAAGCAATTTTATGGGCTATCGATGAGTTGGGCATTGACTTTGACAATTTTGCTTTTGTTTCCGGAATTGGTTGTTCAGGTTGGATTCCAAGTCCATCATTTAATGCCGATGTCTTGCATGTTACACATGGTAGGTCTATTGCTTTTGCAACGGGTCTAAAATTGGCTGCACCTCATATGAAAGTAATCATCAGTGCAGGCGATGGTGATACCAGCGCTATTGGGGGCAATCATTTAATTCATGCATGCCGGAGAAATATTGATTTAACAATGATTTGTGTGAATAACCAGATTTATGGTATGACAGGTGGACAGGTTGCACCTTCGACACCCTATGATTCTAAGACGACAACCACACCATATGGTAGTATTGAAAGACCATTTGATTTGAGCCAGGTCGCCATATCAGCCGGTGCCACTATGGTTGCCAGATGGACGACCTTTCATGCGAGACAACTAAGAAAATCAATTGCCAGAGCAATTCTACACCCCGGGTTTTCTTTTATAGAAATCATTTCCCAGTGTCCTGTACAATATGGAAAGGTTATTGGGAAAAGAAATGATGCTGTTGGTATGTTAATGGATTATAAACAGAGATCTGTCAGTTTAGAGAAATCCAGAGAGTTATCAGAAAATGAAATTAAAAATAAAATTATTGTAGGGGAGTTTGTGAAAGATAAAAGAGTTCCCGAATTGAGCGAAGAGGTTAAGAGACTCAGGAAGGAGGCTGAACGGAAATGTCAGAAGTAGGAATCAGATTTTCTGGCCTGGGTGGCCAGGGAATTGTGTTAACCAGTGTCATTTTAGGGAGAGCAGCTTCGGTATACGATCATTTGCATGCTGTACAAACGCAAACATATGGTTCAGACATGCGTGGTGGGGATGTGTGTACCGAAGTCATTATATCAGAAGAAAAAATTATTTATCCTATTGTGAATGATCCAGATATCTTAATTGCCATTGCCCAAAAGGCATTTAATCAGCATATCGGGGATTTGAAGGAAGATGGTATGTTAATTACGGATAGAGATTTGGTGAAAGTTGAACA
>CAYSSG010000023.1:9389-31306 GCA_964433635.1 uncultured Atribacterota bacterium
GAATTATCCCAGGGTCGTCCGGATTTTGATACCCCAAGGCATATTATAGAGGCCACAGAAGAAGCACTGCAAAAAGGATTGGTACATTATGATTTGAGTGCTGGCACTGTTTCCTTAAGAGAAGCTATTGCTTATCGGATTAAAGAAGATTTTGGTTTAGATATTGATATTGATGAAATCATTGTTACGATCGGTGCATCTGAAGCAAACTATCTGGTCACTCAGACCATGTTAGATCCGGGGGACGAAATGATTATTCCTGATCCCATGTATATCTATTATCCTGGTTTTTCATTTTTAGGGGGCGCCACATCAGTCAGTGTACCGCTCGATACAATTATCCAAACACCACAGAGGATTGAAGAATATATTTCAGAAAAGACAAAAATGATTCTTCTCACCTCTCCTCATAATCCCACAGGCCAGGTAATCCCTAAACAATCATTAGAAGTCATTGCTGAGTTGGCACAAAGGTATCATTTTTATGTTATATCTGATGATATCTATAACAAGATGATATATGACCAGGATATAGAATATATCAATATTGCCAGTCTAACCAATATGAAGGAAAAGACATTTATCATCGGGAGTTTATCTAAAACATATGCCATGGATGGTTGGCGAGTCGGATATCTGATTGGTCCTAAAGATTTGATGAAACAAGCATTAAAATTGCATCAACATATTTTAAGTTGCCCTAATACTTTCGTTCAGGAAGGAGCGAGGATTGCCTTGACGTCTTCCCAGGTTTGTGTGGATGAGATGGTGAAAGAGTTCGATCGTCGAAGGAAATTAATGATGTCTTATTTTGATGAACTGGAATTACCCTATAAGCCACCACAGGGTGCCTTCTATGTTTTTCCATCCATACAAAAATGTGGTATGAACTCAGAAGAATTTTGTGATTTTCTTTTAAATAAAGCGAGAGTTGCAGCTGTCCCGGGAAGTGCTTTTGGAAAGCTGGGCGAAGGGTATGTCCGCTTTTCCTATACAAATGATTATGATCTGATCAAGGAAGGAATGGAAAGAATGAAGGCAGCGATAAGGCAATTGTAAGTTTTAAAGTATAGATGGAGGCTTTAATTTGGAAAATAGTATAAAGCTTTTAAAAGTGAAACAGAAATTTGAAGATAAACATTTGGCAGATATTTCCGGAGAGATTAAAAAAGAGTTTTACCATATTGGCTTAGATAAAGTAATCAAACCAGGGATGCGTATTGCAATCACCGCCGGTAGTCGAGGGATAGATCGAATAGCCGATATACTTAAATCGATTATTAATGAAGTGGAGAAGGTCAAAGGAGAACCTTTTATCGTAACAGCAATGGGTTCTCATGGAGGGGCAACAGCTGAAGGACAGCTGAAAGTGCTGGAACATTATGGCATTACAGAAGAAACGATGGGTGTACCTATTCAAGCAACAATGGATACGATAGAGTTGGGTCACCTTGAGAATGGCTTACCGGTTCATTTTGACCGTATTGCCTATCATGCCGATGGTGTAATAGTAGTCAATCGCGTGAAAGTGCACACGGCATATAAAGGAAAGATCGAGAGTGGTTTACACAAAATGTTATCTGTCGGCTTGGGAAATCATCGCGGTGCAAGTCTGGTACATTCCCTTGGTGTAAAGGGTTTACGTGACTATATGGTAGACTTTGCCCAGGTTATATTAAAAAAGGCTCCTGTTATAGGAGGATTTGGTATCCTTGAAAATGGATATGACCAGACCCTTCAGATTAAAGCTGCCAGACCAGAAGATTTTTATATGGTAGATTCTGAGTTGCTTGTTGAATGCAAGAAGATTCTACCCAGATTACCGGTAAATCATATTGATTTATTGATTGTACAGGAGATGGGAAAAAATATAAGTGGAACCGGTATGGATTCCAATATTATAGGCGGCATAAAGGATTCAGGAGATTTTATTGAACCTGACATTAAAAGAATATTAGTATTAGATCTTACCAGGGAGACCCAGGGCAGTGCTCTTGGAATTGGACTAGCTCATATGATTACCGAAAAACTCTATCAAAAAATTGATTTTAAAGCAACTTATACCAATACCATAACAGCAACATTTCTGGAAAGAGCCCGTATTCCCATGGTGTTCCCAACTGAACAGGAAGCCATAGAAACTGGATTAAAAACTATCGGGAATCTACCTGGTACTACTCCCAGGCTTATGATTATCAAGAATACCTTAAAACTTGATGGGATTTATGTTTCTAGACCCATATGGGATGAAATTAAAGACAATCAGAATATCTTTCCAATAGATGACTGGGAAGATCTGACATTCAATTCATCTGGAGAACTTGTTAATAAACTATAAATTGGAGAATGAACTAAAAATTAGCTGATACTTGAATTCCATTGTTTGTACTGTTATCAAGTTGTCTTTCCTATAGAATAAAGATGATAAAACAAATCTAATAGGAAGAAGTAACAGTACATATTATCACAGATGAACACATTACGAGTTTTAAATACGATGTTCTCACAACATGCATACAAACCAAGAATATTAGTAAAACCTGTAAGTTGTTTAATCTATCCAGAACTGCAATTTTTTGATGGTAAGTGTAAATGAGCTATACCGGAACCTATTATCTTTATTTAGGAAAGAATTTAGGAAAGATCGGCAATGTGTAATCACGTCCTGAAAATGTCCATTTGAAACAATAATCTGGAAGTAAATCATTAATATTTTAATACCCCTTTAGTAACCTTAGAATAATTGAAAAATAATTCATTAGATTTACCAATAAGTGATAAAATGAATAGTAAACAGAAAGGTCGATGTTCAATCATTTTAGCATTGAATGTGGAGTATTTGTTCATAGATATTTGGAAGAATGGAGGTGGTTTGATAGATTAAGGCTGTTTGTTTATGGAATATAGTAAAAGAAAAAGCAAAAAATCTTAATTAAACATAAGGAGTATTAAAAAATGAAATTCAAATCAAAATTAATAATTACCTTTTTTCTTTTGATGTTTTCAATGGTAACATTGATTAGTACTGCAGCTGAATATCCGGAAAAGGACATCAGGATGATCTGTGCATGGGGTGCAGGAGGAGGCACAGATGCCATTACGAGGAAGATATCTCTGGTAGCCGAAAAAACTCTTCCTGTGTCTATTTATGTTGAAAACATAGAAGGCGGGATGAGTGGAACCGGCGTTTATACTGTAATGCAGTCTAAAACTGATGGGTATACACTGGGAACTCTGACCTATGACAGTGTTATTACTGTTCCCTGGAAGAAATTGGTTCCGGGATACGGTTTAGATAAGTTAGCTTTGTTATGCCGGCTTACCAGTGAAGCAGATGCTCTAGTTGTTCATAAGGATTGCCAATTCAAAACCCTTGAGGATCTGGTAAAAGCTGCTAAAGAGAATCCGGGAAGCATTAATATTGGAATTCAGGAGTTAGGCTCAAGAACTCACATTGCTGCTTTGCAGCTGCAAGAAATATTAGGTATTGAATTTAACATCATTTCCTATACCGGTGGAGCTGGTCCTCAAAAAGAAGCATTGCTTTCCAGGGAAGTTGAAGTCATTTTAACCAGCTTGGGTGACTTTGCACCACTGCTTGATGCTGGCGATGCTCGTGGTTTGGTAGAGTTGTCCAGTGCTAGAAATGTTAAATTTTCAGATGTACCAACCTTAAAAGAATTAGGATATGACTTGGAAGTAGGGAGTTTTATTTTAGTAGCAGCTCCTGCTGGAACTCCTGAGGATATCCTATCCAGGCTTGAAAAAACACTTGATGATGCATACCATACAGATGAATTTTTAGATTGGCTTAACGAGGTTGGGGTAACATCAGCATGGTTAGGAAGAGAAGAAGTGAATCAATGGGTTACCGAGACTCAGAGTGAATATTTTGATATTTTAAGTGACTTAGTTGAACAGGGTATTATTGAGGAATAAACACATAAATAGTCGATACCAATCCTTACCCTTGATCAAGGGTAAGGATTGGTATCATACAAAGAGGGGATTTATATGTTATTTAACCTAAAACAAAAAATAAATAATAACATCCTTATTTGCCTGGTAATATTTATTTGGAATACGATATACATAATAGAGGCTCTTAAAATGGGAGCACCTATTAAAAAAGGGCAGGTTGACATCAATTTTTTTCCAATTGTCATTTCAATTTTAATGTATATTGTAACCTTTTATTTATTCTTTCAATCTTTAAAACAAGGTAAAGAAATCATTAGTTTTGATCTTAAGAAGACAAGTAAACCTTTATTAATAATTATTTTTACAATTAGTTATATACTACTTCTAAAACCAATTGGCTATATGTTGTCTTCTATCTTATATATTTTTAGTATTTTATCTGTTTTCAGCGCAAAAAAAAGAAGCTTATATTTGAAAATTATTTATTCTATTGTTATTGCTGTTTTAATATTTTTGTTATATGAGAAAATCTTTGCCATAAGACTGCCCAAGTTGGGAGGTATTTTTTAGTGGAAAATATACAGGGTATACTGGATGGGTTTATTATATTATTAAATCCCTCAATTTTTGTTTATGTTCTTATCGGTTTTATTATAGGAGAATTTTTTGGAGCAATGCCAGGACTTACTTCTGCCTTAGCCATAGCCTTAATCCTGCCGGTAACTTACAGTATGGATATTGTCAGATCTCTGGTCATGTGTATGGGAGTTTATATGGCAGGTTTGTACGCTGGAAGTATTACCGCAATTACAATCAACATTCCGGGTGCACCTTCTAACGTAATGACTGCAATTGAAGGAAACCTGTTAATGCAGAAGGGGCAGGGAGCAAAAGCTTTAGGTCATGCAGCTTTTGCTTCCATGATCGGAGGTGTGATCGGCAGTATTTTGTTAATGTTGTTCGCGCCTTTTTCACTGAAATTAGCCTTATTGATTAGAACGCCCGGAAAGTTTTCTTTAATTTTCTTTGCCCTGGTAGTTATTATTCTGATTAATCGAAAATCCTTAGCCAAAGGAGCTATTGCTACTTTTATGGGCATTATGTTTGGAACGATCGGAATAGACTTAATGAAGCCTGTAGCCCGTTTTATATTCGGATTTGATGTATTAGTAGAAGGAATAGATCTGATGGCAGTTATCATCGGTACATTTGCCATCAGTGAAATATTAATCCAGGCCGAAAAGAGTCATGAAGAAGTCAGTCTAAAGATAGATGAAACCAGACATAAATTCAAAAGGTCTGATTTCACCCCGAAATGGAAAGATATTAAGGAGATTGGGCTACTCGCATACATTAAAAATGCATTCATTGGGTTTTTTATTGGAGTCCTCCCGGGAGCAGGTGGTTCAATGGCGTCTTTTATCGCCTATTCTGAAGCAATAAGATGTTCGAACCATCCTGAAAAATTTGGAACCTCAGAAACAGTAGAGGGAATTGCTGCTGCTGAAACTGCAAATAATGCCGTTTGCGGTGGAGCACTTGTTCCAATGTTAACCTTTGGTATTCCGGGAGATGCAACTACTGCAATAGTTTTAGGAGTACTAATTATAAATGGATTACAGCCCGGTCCTCAATTAATGAGCAATCAATTCCATCTGGTTGCTCCCATGTTTGCTGCCTTGTTCGTAAGTGCCTTAGTATTAATACCTTTGAGCGTCTATCTAATAGGCCCTTATTTTATAAGAATTGCTTTACTGGATAGGGGTATTCTTTATGCTATTATTGCCACCGTTGCCATTGTTGGTTCCTATGTTAGTACTTTTTCGGTTTTTCAAATGTTTATGGCTCTGATTACCGGAGTCATTGCTTATATTTTTCGAAAGAACAAATTTCCAATTGTCTGTTTTCTGTTAGGTTTCATTTTAGGTCCAATGGCTGAAGATTATCTAAGGAGAGGTCTTTCCCTGGGTCATGGAAGCCCCATGATCTTCTTTACCAGCCCGGATAGCATTTTCTTTTTAGTGCTAACTGTTATATTTTACTATTTTTTGATTATTAAAAAACCAGTTATTCCTAATAAATGATTTTTATAAAATTGGAGATCGAATCTTTTAAAGTATCACCAATTTTTTATACATTTTAGATATATGATACATGCATAATGATTGATGAATTTCAATACATCGGAAACCATTGTTATAAATATTTAATACTGGCCTTAGTATAAAGGAGTGTAGTACAAACTTCCCTCTCTTTGCCTGACAGCCATCTCATTTTATTAAAATATGCTATACTATATTCTATAAGTGGCATGGGTAACTGCTACTATACATTGAAAGTAGAACTGATTGATCTGATTTATTATCAGACCAGAGAAGAAACCTAAAAGGTAAGATGATTGACAAAGTGGTCATTTTATAATAGAACTGTCCAAAATAAATTCTAAGTAAGGGAAATTAATAGCAAGGTTGTTTATTTCCTTGATGAGGATTAGCTGAAATCGAAAAATCAAAGGAGTGATGATTAATATGAAGATTAACATATTTAAAACAAAAGAAGGAATGGGAAAAGCAGCTGCCGAAAAGGCAGCAGAAATATTAAAAGAGGCTATTAAGGAAAAAGGAGAAGCAAATTTCATCACTGCCACTGGTGCTTCTCAATTTGAGTTTCTGGAAAATCTTACTCAGATAATCTTAATTGACTGGAGCAAAACGACCATGTTTCATCTGGATGAATATATCGGATTACCTGAGAGCCATCCAGCAAGCTTCCGAAGATATCTTAAAGAACGGTTCATCAGCAGAGTACATCCTGGAAAAGTAAATCTTATCGAAGGTGATGCCCGGGATCCTGAAGAAGAATGCAAACGTCTTAATGAAATGATAAGGTTGAAGGAGATTGATGTTGCTTTTGTCGGTATAGGAGAAAACGGCCATCTGGCTTTTAATGACCCTCCTGCTGATTTTGCTACCGAAAAACCATACATCGTGGTGGAATTGGATGATGACTGCAGGAGGCAGCAGCTTGGGGAGGGCTGGTTTAAAACGCTTGAGGAGGTACCTAAAAGAGCAATATCGATGTCCGTGAGACAGATTATGAAATCAAAAAATATCATCTGTACCGTACCAGATAAGCGGAAGGCTGAAGCAGTTAGAAATTGCTTTCAAGGAGATATGATTTCACCTGATTACCCTGCTTCCATACTGAAGAAACATGACCTTTGCTTTGTTTTTTTAGATGAAGAGTCCTCCAGGTATTTAAAATAATTGATTCTATTGAAATAGGAGATAGGATGGAAAAACATATTGCCCTCATCAATGGTAAATTGATTACTCCTTTTAGGGAGATAGATGAAGGATGTGTTTTAATTCAAGATGAGTTTATAGAAAAGGTTGGAAAAGCAGACGAAGTTGAGATTCCCGAGGATACCAGGATTATCGATGTTCAGGGAAAGTATATCAGTCCTGGTTTTATCGATACCCACCTGCACGGCGCCTTTGGCGGATCAGTCATGACAGCCACAGTAGAGAACTTAACCAGGATGTCCCGGGGATTAGTTCAATGCGGAACGACCTCTTTCATGCCAACTACCTTATCAGGTCCCTGGGATGAAATCGTTCAGGCCATAACGTGTATTTCTCAAAATATACATAAGGACCTGAATGGTGCCAGGATATTGGGAGTGCATGTGGAGGGCCCCTACATCAATGTGGAGCAGAAGGGTGCCCAAAATTCCGAGCATATCTATCCTCCCACACCGGAACAATATCTGCCATTATTGGACGCATATCCCTGTATTATCAGGCTGACAGCAGCCCCGGAGGTACCGGGTGGTCTGGAATTAGGCCAGGAACTGAAAAGAAGAAAGATTGTGGCAGCCATTGGTCATTCCAATGCCACCTATCAGCAGGTCTTAAAAGCAGTAGAAAATGGGTATACCCATGTAACGCATATGTTTTCCGGAATGTCCGGAATACGGCGCATTAAAGGTTACCGTATCTCCGGAGTCATTGAATCAACCTTATTGATGGACGAATTAACTACGGAGTTGATTGCTGACGGTCATCATCTGCCCCCCAGTTTAATGAAGCTGGTGTTCCATTCCAAAGGCATGGATAAGGTATGCCTGGTGACTGATTCGATGAGTGCAGCAGGGATGGGTCCAGGAGAATATGAATTAGGAGGACTTGATGTAATTGTTGAATCAGACATTCCTGAAGAATTTGAAATTCCTGCCGGGAAAAACAGCTATGTGGCTAAATTAGCAGATCGGTCCGTATTTGCTTCCAGTGTATCCACCATGGACAGACTGGTGAAAAATATGATCGATTATTGTGACCTCACTATCCGTCAGGCCGTCCAATTGGTCACTTGCAATGCTGCCAGGATTCAGGGTTTGGAGGATGAGATTGGCATATTGGCTGAACACAAAAAGGCAGACATCACAGTGTTTGATGCTGATATAGACATCAAGATGACCATGGTTGACGGGAAGGTTTTATACCAATCTTCCTAAAGAATTGTATTGTCTGAAAACCGGAACAACATCCTCACTAGATTTTTCCCTGTCATGTTATAATAAAGCCAGTGATTGGATAAAATCAAAACCATTAAGAAGCCGATAAAATGCATCAACACGATTCCTCGCATAATAAAAGTAATAGAAGAATTGTTTTAACTGTCATTCTTAATTTCATGATCTGTCTGGTTGAGGTCATCGGCGGATTATTTTCCGGAAGTCTTGCCTTGCTGGCTGATGCACTGCATAATTTCAGTGACGGAATGGCTATTTTCATCAGCTATCTGGCGCGTAAGATAGGTTTACGTTCCCCGGATCCGAAGATGACCTTCGGTTATAAGCGGGCTGAAATACTGGCTGCCCTGTTTAATTCTTCTGTTATCCTTGTGATTGCCTTTTTTCTTTTTCGGGAGGCCTATTTTCGTTTCAGAGACCCCCGGGAAATCACCATACCGCTGATGATCGGAGTGGGAGGATTTGGCTTTATTGCCGATTTGATCAGTGTGTACCTGCTTTTTCCGGAAACCCATCAGAGCCTGAATATCCGTTCAGCCTATCTCCATTTACTGAGTGATACGCTCAGTTCAGTTGCAGTGATCCTTGGCGGAATGATTATTTATTTTTACCGGTTTTATCTGATTGATTCCATTTTGACAGTCATGATTGCCATTGTCATTCTAATCCAAGGGTATCAGATATTAAAGCAGAGTACCCTGATCTTGATGGAACGGGTACCTGCAGATATTAAAATCGATGATATTAAAAAGAAGATTGAACTCATCCCTCAAATAAACAACGTTCATCACACCCATATCTGGCAGATTGATGAAAAGAGGGTTCTTTTTGAAAGCCATATTACCCTGAATAAGGATATGAGAATCAGTGAAGCAGACAAGGTCAGACAGCAGGTGGAAAAAATACTGGAAAATGATTTTCATATTTTTCATCCCCATCTGCAGGTAGAATTCAGTTACTGTAATAGCCTGGAATGTGAAGAAAGAAATTCTTAAAATAAAGAGAGGAGTATTTAAAATGATCGCCCGTAATCGATTTGGATTGAACCGTATGATTTGCCCTTCACTGGATATGAAAGATTTTTTTCAACTGGCAAATGATTTAGAACTTAAATCGGTAGAATTGCGAAACGATCTACCCGGTAAGAAGATCATTGATGATTATTCCCCCCAGGAAATCAATGATCTGGCAGGGCGTTATGATATTCAAATCTGCTCTATCAACGCATTGCAACAGTTCAACAATTTTCCGGAGATAGAGAGAGTCAAAAAAGAACTGCATCTCCTGCTGAATCTGGCAGAAGAGATTCACTGTCAGGCAATTGTCATGTGTCCCTTGAACAAAGGCAATCAATCATCCGGAGCGGATCAGCAATACAGAGAGACCGTAAAATCCTTAATAGAATTAGCGTCACTGTTTAAAAGCTATGGCGTTGAAGGATACCTTGAGCCACTTGGTTTTAAGACCAGTTCACTGTTCTCCATTCTGGCTGCCATGAAGGCTATTCAGGAAGCAGGTCACCAGGACTTCAAGATTGTATATGATACCTTCCATCATGCCATCGGACCTGATGATCTGAAGTTACTTGACAGGGAGTATGACATGCAATATACTGGGCTGATTCATGTGTCTGCTGTCACCGCAGACATTCCTCCCGAACAGTATCGGGATGAACATCGTAATATGGATTTTCAAAGAGACAGGCTGGAGAGTAAAGAGCAGGTAGAGCTTTTTCTTCAGAGGGGATACCAGGGAATCATTTCCTTTGAGCCCTTTGCCAAAGAAATACAGCAATTGGATAAACAGGCCTTAATGGAAAAAATTGACCAATCCATAGAATACCTGTGTCATTGATGAAACTGAGAAGGGATCAGATATCTTTCTAAAAACGGAGGTTAGAAATTTTGAATAATACCTATCAGATCGCTTTTTTGGGTCATTACACCAAAGACACGATTTCTTCTTTCAGTGGAACAAGGGTTGTAAATGGCGGAGCCTTTAATTACGGGGCTCATGTAGCAGCCCGAATGGATCTAAAGGTTTTGGCTGTTACACGGCTGGCGAAGGAAGATGGGGACGTGATTCGACAATTGGAAAAAATCGGGGTAGATTGTTCTGTTCACTGGACGCCACGATCAACCTGTCTTAAGTTGGTATATCCTTCCGATAATCCGGATGAGAGAGTCATCTATGTGAGCAGTTGGGCAGGTGCATTCAGCCTTGAGGAAATTCTACCCATCAATGCGAAAGTCATTGTTGTTGGTGCATCCATGCGTGAAGAGGTTCCTCCGGAAATCATTCAAGCTTTATCCAGAAAAGATTCAATCCTGGCTGCTGATGTTCAGAGTTTTATCCGGGTTAATGATCATGGGAAACTGGTAGCCCGGTCCTGGCCGGAGAAGAGAGAAATTCTTTCCCGGATCGAGGTACTAAAGACCGATGCAGTAGAGGCTGAACTTCTGACCGGAGAAAAAGATTTAAAAAAAGCAGCCTTACTGATTGAAGATATGGGTCCTCGGGAAATTATCATTACGCATAGAGATGGTGTGCTGGTATTTGCTGAAGGAAGATTTTACCAGGCCTCATTTTATCCCCGGAAACTGGTCGGCAGAAGCGGACGAGGGGATACCTGTCTTGCTTCTTATATGTGCAGAAGAATTCACGCTTCACCGGAGGAGGCAACGATTTGGGCAGCGGCATTAACCAGCCTCAAGATGGAAGCAGAGGGACCATTCCAAAGACCTGTTGAAGATGTGACCAGATTGATTCAGGAAAAGTATAAAAAGCAGTGAATAGCGAGTGCTGTTTCCCTATTCAGGGAAGATTAATTGCCATAGAGCTTGAATCTTTTTCAGCGATTCGGTGGAATCCTGTGCAGGTGCATATTCGAAACCGACAAATCCCTGGAAACTACTTTCCTTTATTAACCGAAGAATCGCAGGCCAGTCTACCTGGCCGGTTCCGGGTTCATGCCTGCCGGGAATATCTGCAATGTGGAAATATCCGATCTCTGCCAGATGTTTCTTAATAAGCTGTTTCAGGTCAAATCCCATTACACCCAGGTGATATAAGTCAGCTAAAATTTTCAGGCGGGGATGATGGATTTCTTTAACAATGCGCACTGCAGTTTCTATATCATCCAGATAATAACCGGGATGATCAATCCTGGTATTCAATATTTCCAGGACCAGGGTCATTGAATCAGGTGTCAGGTTAATTGCCTTTTGCAAACCGGAAATCATGTTGCGGTATTTTTCTTCCGGATTCAATTCCGGATGGCTGTTTTCAACTCTTCCTCCTTCTCCTAATTGGTCCGATAACAGCATCAAATAGGGACAGTTTAATTTGTCGGCTACTTTAATTGCCTCTTTCAGGTCTGAGAAGATTTTTTCATGGGTTACACCGGCAATCAGACTGCCTTTCCGCTGTCCGCTGAAATTGGCTACCCGTATGTGATTCTTGAGACATACTGACTGAAGTGAAGCAATATCCTTATCTTTCCAATCCCAGAATTCAATCCAGGGAAAACCTGACTGTGCAATTGCCTTTATTTTCTCTTCAGGTTGCAGGTGAGCATAGAGCATTTCAATACAGATAACCGGTCTCATGACATTTCCTCCCATGGTAAGAGATGTAAGCTTTTTACGGGTAATTGGATCGTCACCTCTTCACCTTTTTGAAAACATTCGCATTCCTGTGGATTTGACATTTCTACTGTAATAAGTTGCTGAGCCAGTTCAACGATATAGGTCATTTGATTTCCAAGAAAGACAATTTCATGAATGATACCGGTAAGAGTGTCTGGTCTTTTCTTTTTCAGGCCGATGGATTCAGGACGCAATACCAGCAACGCCTTTTCATTTTCCTTAAATTTCTTATTGACTTTTGGAACTGTTATTTTTTGGTTTAACAGATTAATGACGACCTGTGTGTCCGGAAGAACCTTCTCAACGGATGTTGCTAAAAAATTTGCTTTTCCGATAAAATCTGCCACAAAGCGATTATCCGGTCTTGCATACACTTCCAATGGGGTTCCGATCTGTTGTATTCTGCCATCTTTTAAAATGACCACACGGTCTGATAAGGACATGGCTTCTTCCTGATCGTGTGTAACATAAATTGAAGTAATACCGACTCTCTGTTGTAATTTTCTTATTTCCAGTCGCATAGAAATTCTAAGCTTGGCATCCAGATTAGAAAGCGGTTCATCAAGCAATAACACCTTAGGTTCCATAATCAGTGAACGGGCCAGGCTGACTCGTTGTTGCTGCCCCCCGGAAAGTTGAGCAGGAGAGCGATTACCAAGTTTTTCCAGGCCCACTAATTTCATTACTTTTTCTACCTTTTGCCGGGCAACCTGAGATTGCTCCCCATGGATTTTAGGTCCATAGCTAATATTCTGTTCTACCGTCATATGAGGAAAAAGAGCATAGTTTTGAAAGACCATAGCAGTTGGTCTTTTATTGGGAGGCGTTGACGTTATATCCTCCTGGTCTATCAATATTTTACCGGAAGTCGGTAATTCAAATCCGGAGATCATACGCAGGATCGTTGTCTTTCCGCAACCGGAAGGACCCAGCAGCGTCACCAATTCCCCTTCCTCTACGGTTAAATTAACATGATCGACTGCTGTGACGATGTCCTTGCCGCCTCCAAAAATTTTAACCAGTTCTTTCATTTCCAGAAAGTCGTTTTTCATTTTTGCATCCCTTCCTGCCTGTAAAAAAGAATAAACTTAAGTAATAATATCAGTTGTTCTTACACCTTTTCCGATCCGGCTTACCATAAATTGAATGACACCCAGAGCAACCAGGATAATCATAATGAGTATGATGCTCATAGCGGCAGCACGGGCATATTGGGTATTATCGACAAATCCCAGAATAGCAATCGTAATCAGGTTCCATCTACCCGATACGACGAAGATCACTGCACTGATGGCAGTCATCGCTTTGACAAAACCAAAGGCAAGCCCGGAGAAAAATGCCGGAGCAATCATGGGAAGCGTGATTCTTCTAAAAGTAGTATTACTATCAGCTCCCAGGTCAGTGGATGCTTCTTCGATAGCCGGGTCAATCTGTTGTAAGGCAGCAATACCGGAACGGATTCCTACCGGCATATCCCTGAAGATTAACAGGATGATAATAATCCAGGCAGTTCCGGTTAAAATCACCGGCATTAGCGCTGTTTTCTGATTAAAAGCCAGAATATAACCGATACCGACAACTGTTCCGGGAACGGCAAAGGTTAGCATAGAGATGAATTCCATTAAACCACGTCCGATAAACTTTTTTCGGATAATCAGATAAGCGATAAACATTCCTACCAGTCCGGTAATGGGAGTGGCTACAGAAGATAAGGTAACGGAATCAACCAAATAATCCTTTCCGACTTCAAACATTTCAACATAGTTCTTTAAGGTTAGAGCAGGATTAACTCCCCAGAGTGTCTGAAAAGACCCGTAGACGATAGTCCCGTAGAATAAAAGTACGACCCCGGTATATAACAGACAGGAGCCATATATGGGTAATCTAATGTACCATTCCAGGTTTTTAATGGTGGCTCCGGTTGGTTTGCCGGTCACCGTGACATAGGATTTACGGGAAACCCAGTATTTCTGAAGAAAGAAAGCAGTTGTGGTTGGGATAAGCAATAGCATGGCTAATGTTGAACCACGAGGCAGGTCATACATGCCGGTAATTTGCAAATAGGCTTGCACGGAGAGGACCCTGAAATTACCGGAGATAACCATTGGGTTACCAAAATCAGCCATAGATTGAATAAATACCAGTAACCAGGCACTGGCTATTCCGGGAGTGGCCAGTGGTAGTGTAATCGTATAAAATACCTTGATCTGTGAAGCACCCAGATCCATTGATGCTTCCTCCAGAGAGGGATCAATAGCTTGTAATATACCGAACAATACTAAAAAGGCAGTAGGACTATAAGCAATCGTTTCCACCAGAACAAGCCCCCACAGTCCATAGATAGAATAATTTCCAATTATACTTTTAACCCAGGGAGTAAGACTGCCGGCTCTGCCGAAAAGCAATATCGCTGCCAGTGCTACCACGAAGGGTGGCGAGATAATGGGAAAAGTTGCTATCATCCGAAAAAAATTCTTCAAGGGAAGAGAGGTACGTGTCAGGGCATAGGCAAAGATAAATCCAGCTATTGTTCCAATTGTAGCAGTATAGATTCCCAGGATAACACTATTGATGAAGGGCTGGATAAAATAGGCCTTGGAAAAAATAGCGATATAATTGGAGAAATCCCATCTGCCTCCAATATACATGCTGTTTTTGATGACTTGAAATATGGGAAACACGACAAATGTAAATAAAAAGTAGAAAATTAGCAGAATAAAGATAAAAAGTATCGGTTCTTTCCAGATCAGTTTTAGCTGGCCGATTATTTCTTGGATTTGTCTATTTTTAGGATTATCCATTATTTTCTAGCCCACTGAAAAACAAACCCTGCCACCGATTCATCAAATATCGGTCTAATCGGCAGCAGGGAAATTTTTTATCAGGATAACTATCTGATTAACTTATTTTCCAATTCGATCTCTCCAGGCTGCGACCCAATCATCCTTGCTTTCACCAGCCAGGATATGATCATAATCAATTAAATTGACTTTATCCAGTGTGAGTGAACCTTCTGCTACAGTTGCTTCGGGATTAACCGGAAGACGGCTGTAGTGCTGGAAAAGGTCCTGAGCTTTAACTGTATAACACCAATCTATAAACTGTTTTCCTAACTCCGGTTCAGGACCTCCTTTGATGAGAGAAAGTCCGCCCACTTCATAGCCGGTTCCTTCTTCGGGAAAGGTCATAACTACCGGATAGCCGGCATTAATGCCTTTAGCTAAGATGTCATGTGAAAAGCCGATGCCGACAGCCACTTCACCTAAACCGACCATTCCGATGCAGGCTGTTCCGGACTGCGTATATTGAAAAATGCTGTTTTGATCAAACTTTTCCCACCAATTAAGTGCTTCATCCATACCCAGCATGAATACACGCGTAGCGAAGGTAGTATAAGCAGTTCCGGAGGTATAGGGATAAGCCATAGCAACATTCTGTTTCAGTTTTGGATTGAGCAAATCGTCCCAGCTCTTTGGAGCTTCCATGTCATTTTCTGCCAGAAAATTGGTATTGGTCACAAAACCGATAGCACCGCTGTAGAATCCGGTCCAGGACCAGTCAGCAGCATGAAACAATTCAGTTAATTCAAAATCAGTATTGGGTTTATATGGTTCCAGAAGGCCTTTGGAAGCTGCATTAATGTGAGAGGTATTGGATCCTGCATGCCATACGCTGGCTTGGGGATTACTGGACTCGGCTTCTATTCTTGCTAAGACCTCTCCGGAAGACAGTCTAACCCATTGTACCTCAATTCCGGTCTCTTCCTCAAAGGCTTCAATGTATAATTTAGCCTCTTCAGTATCGAAGGCAGTATAGATATGCAGTACATTTTTCTGGGCAAGAACATTTCCGGTCAGGCATAAAACAAAAAACATCATCACAAGTGTGAAAGATAGTACTTTTTTCATTGAAAAAACCTCCTTTGGTTTTTCTCACTTTAAAAATCGATTTTTAACTGATAAGTCTAATCTATGCAGGTATTCATGAATGAATGACTTTGTTGGTTATTAAATAATCACCTCCCTGTTTGAATTGTTTGATTTATCAGGAGTATAGAAATAGTGTTGAAAAAATATGGATATGACTGAATATTATTGTGACACAAAATTGATTTTTTTTCAATGAAAGATAGAATAAAGTATGGCAAGAATAGGAGAAAAATTTTTCTCAGGTAGTGATAAATGTCTCCCGCAGGCCTGTTAATCATGTTATGATGCTATTAAATAGAAACTAAAATGCAGGTTCATATGCGAATAGAAGTTGATTCTGATAGAAAAGGGATATTATAAGTTGAGTAATTTCTTATGCAGGGAATATCAGACAATAAAATTTTTCTTAAAAGATAACTTTGAAGTGATGGTTGTCTTATGCCTGGGTACTTTCTCTCTGGTGATGCAATGGTACAGGCCTGTCGGACCGAAACTGGCAATCAGTTACCTTTTTTACTATTTTATGTTGCCTGTTCTGGTTATTCTGCTTATTTTGAAAGATAATCCTCTTGACTATGGTTTGAGAATCGGTGATTGTCGCGTCTGGTTATGCTATGTTATACTTACTGTGATAGTCAGTTTCCCGATTCTGCTTATGAGTTGCAGGTTTTCTTCTCTGAACCAATATTATACCTTGCAATTCAACTTTCATGAGTTTTTTATCTCAACAGTACCTGAATTATTTGCCTGGGAATACCTGTTACGAGGGTTTTTGCTCTTCGGGCTAAAAAAGAAATTTGGTCAAGCCAGTATCATAATCCAGATGGTCCCTTTTGTTCTACTTCATCTGGGAAAACCTGAGGTAGAAACGCTATCCTGTATCCTGACTGGATTGTGGTTCGGTTGGATTGCTTATCGGGGAAGATCATTCTGGCCAGCCTTTATCATCCATACATTCATTACCTTTACAGTGAAATATTTTGTAAATATTACATAAGATATTTATCTGACTTTGAAACCTAATTCTAGGTAAGCTTGCCGGACCTTGGTATATGATGTTGATTCATACCAGTCCATTCAAATGTTTGAATTACCAGATAGTCCAATGTATAATTAGAATAAACAATCAGATCATGTTGCAAGAAAAAATTCACTTTTTAGATTTTTTGAAAATTTCAATCGATTCATTGCTTTGACCTGTAAAAATAAAGAATTCGAGAAAGAAAGGAGGTGAAAAAAAATGAGAAACAAGGGATTTATAATAACCCTTATGTTTTGTTTTGCTGTTATATTTTTACTGAGTAGTGTCAATGTGTTTTCCGCTGATGAAAAAGAGTATGTCAATGGTATTGATGCAGATTATCCCCCCTTTGCGTATGTAGATGAGAAGGGTAATCCAGCTGGTTTCGATGTAGAATGTCTGAATTGGATTGCTGAAGAGATGGATTTTAAAGTTAAACATCAGCCAACCGCCTGGGATGGGATCGTTTCTAGCTTATTAGCCAAAAAAATCGATATGATTTATTCTGGTATGTCTATTACTCCAGAGAGATTAGAAAAGGTAAATTTTAGTATTCCTTATTGGGAAATTAATCAGGCTCTTTGTGTTCGTCAGGATTCAAACCTGAATATTATTGCTGCTTTAAGTGGTAACTATGTAGTAGGAACCCAAAGAGGATGTACTGCGGCAATGTGGATAGAAGATAATCTGATTAACACCGGGATTCTGGCAAAAGATAACCTAAAGTTATATGAAGGTTTTTCTCTGGCAGTTAAAGATTTAGTTAATGGAAGAGTAGACTCAGCGATGATGGATGATGTTATGGTGGAAGACGCTATCAGGAAAGCGCAGCCAGTAAAAATTGTCGGGATCATTAAGACTGGTGAAGCTTATGGTGTTGCAGTTAGAAAAGAAGATGAAGAATTAAAAGAATTACTTGATGAAGGAATAGAAAAGTTAAAGAAATCAGCTATATGGGATGAATTGATCATTAAATATTTTTCTGAATAAAAAATAGAAGGAGATCAAGGCATCATGCCAATGATGCTTTGATCTCTAAAATTGTTCTAACAATAGATACATTCTATGCCATTCGTTTATTGTTACCATTTGATCATCAAAGTTAATCAGGTAAAAACAAATTATGATAAGTGAAAATATTCTATTAATTTATCAAACTTTTCCCTACTTAATGAATGGTTCTTTCATCACTATTGGCTTAGTTGGTGGTGCATTGGGCTTGGGTTTAATCATTGGGATTCCAATGGCTGTGGGGCAGGTATATGGGAATAAATTTATATCAGGTTTAATTTCTATCTATGTTTGGTTTTTTAGAGGATTGCCTGTTTTAGTCCTTCTTTTTCTTTTTTATTTTGGACTATTTACTCTTTTAAACCTTAACCTTTCTGCTTTTAATTCTGCTATCCTGGTTTTAGGCTTAAGAAGCGCTGCTTACCAGTCCCAGATTTTTAGGGGAAGTATTCAATCAATCGGTGAGGGACAGATGTTAGCTGCATCATCATTGGGAATGAAGAAATATGATGCGATTATAAGTATTATTTTACCCCAGGCTTTACGGATTTCTATACCTGGTTGGTCTAATGAATATACAATTCTGCTAAAGGATTCAGCCATTACCTATGCTATAGGAGTCATGGAAATATTAACCAGGGCAAACTTCGTTGCTACTCGAACCTACAACCCTATGCCGGTTTTTTTTCTGTGTGCAGTCATTTTTATTGTTTTAACTTATGGTGGGGTAAAGCTGCTTACTCTTCTGGAAAACAAAGTTAAAATTCCCGGTTATGGAGAGGAGAGGTAACAGTTGAAAGGGATACAAAAAAATAATGCAGTTGTATTACGTGTAGAAGATATACATAAAATTTATAGTAAGAATGAAATTTTAAAGGGAGTTTCTTTTGAAATTAATAAAGGTGAAACCAAAGTTATTATTGGTCCTTCAGGAAGCGGGAAAAGTACCCTTCTACGTTGTATTAATCAGTTAACCATTCCGGATAAGGGTAAAATCTGGTTAGAAGATGAAGAGGTGACCGGCCATAAGAAGGAAATTAATTTCTTTCGTCAGAAAATGGGAATGGTTTTTCAGGATTTCAATTTATTTGATCATTTAAATGCCCTGAGAAATGTGGAAATAGCTCTAATTAAGGTAAAAAAGATGGATAAAAAAGAAGCCAGAGAGAAGGCAATGTATGAATTAAGAAAAGTTGGCTTAGAACAGAAGGCTGATTTATATCCAACACAACTTTCAGGAGGGCAGAAACAGAGAGTATCTATAGCCAGGGCATTAGCCATGGATCCCAAGGTCATGCTTTTTGATGAGCCTACCTCTGCTCTTGATCCCGAACTCATTGGCGAGGTATTAGAGGTCATTAAAGATTTAGCAGTAGGAGGGATGACCATGGTAGTGGTTACCCACGAGATGGGTTTTGCCCGTTCAGTAGCGAATGAAATCATATTTATTGAAGGTGGGAAAATTATAGACCAGGGTACTCCTCATAAGCTTTTTACTAATCCTGATCATGAGCGAACCAGAAGATTTATTCATAAGATTGCTGAACTTTACGGAAAGACGGAAAAATAACAAATGAATACCACGACTTTTATTAGAGAAATACTTTTTCCTCCCTTATTAGATGGATTAATAGTTACTCTCAGGTTAATCATTTTATCAATTCCCTTTGGGTTTCTCTTTGGTGTATTGATAGCTGTGGGTCGAGTATATGGAAATAAGTTGATTTCTTCATTTTGTATCTTATATACATTATTTTTCAGAGGTACGCCTTTATTGGTGCAACTTTTTATCCTTTATTTTGGGCTACCTTCTATTAATATTTTTTTATCTCCTTTTGCAGCAGCTGTTATAGGTTTTATTCTCTGCAGTGGAGCCTATCATTCGGAATATATTAGAGGATCCATTCAATCCATAAAGAGTGGACAGATGATGGCTGCTGAAGCTTTAGGGATGACTAAATTACAAGCGATTATGTCTATTATTCTTCCTCAGGCCTTAAGAAGATCCATTCCTGGATGTTCCAATGAAATCATTTATTTAGTAAAATATTCATCCTTGGCTTTTATGGTTACCTGTATAGAATTAACAGGAGCAGGGAAAATTATTGCTTCTCGTTATTTTGAATATACCCTTGTTTTTCTGGTAGTTGGAGCAATCTATTTATTCATGGTCTCGATAGTGACCAAAGGTCTTAACAGCTTAGAGAAAAAACTGGAAATCCCGGGAATCGGATAGAAATGGTTATTGCCCTTTAACCAATCTCCCTGGACCAAATGTTTATTTCGATATTTTCATTGAGATTTGCTTTAAGAACCTGTTATAATACGACCATATTGTTTAAACTGATGGACTCATTCATATGATTTCTGAAAAAGCACTCTATTGTTTCTTAGCTGTATTTTCATCTTCAATGGCTATTTTTTTTAAGAAGATTGCTCTAATAGGTAATATCGCTCCTCTAAGATTATTATTACAATTCATGATCATAGCTGCTATTATTTTAACTATAAATCTTCTCCTGTTCCAGAAGAAATATATTACCCAGATCAAGAAAATTAATGTTTCTGGATGGAAAATGATCTTCTTAGCAGGATTCTTCTTATTTGCTGCTTACCTGGCCAGTACTTATGGGCTCCGTTTTACTACATCTATAAATTATAGTTTTATTATCAGGAGTAGCCTGATCTTTTCTACGGTTTTATCTTTCTTTTTTATGGGCGAAAGAATGTACTGGCAAAAATTATTATTAATTGCTAGTTCTTTTATAGGAGTTTATCTGGTAAGTACAGAAGGTAAAATAATCATTCCAAGGGCTGGTGATTTATTTATTCTCATGGGTGCATTCTTTTTTGCCTCATTTGCCATGGCCCAAAAGATTGTCAATCAAACCATTCCTCCCGAACTCATTAGTTGGGGTGTAATTTCAAGCAGTGCGTTCTATTCTATTTTAGTAAGTATACTATTTAAAGTGAATATTCTTTCTACGGATAGTTTGTTCATTATATGTATTATAGGTATTTTTGAGGGACTAGTGATTCTTTTTATGAATCAAGCCCTTAAAATTACCAGTGTGACCTATTATTACCTGATGACCATGCTCATGCCAGTCATGAATGGATTTCTGGGAATTGTTTTTTTAAATGAGTCGTTTAAGTCAATACAAATTTTAGGTGGCATTATACTGATAATTAGCGTTATTCTTGCTCAAAGATTAAAATTCTGAGCATTAAATACACTCGATTATTTAATTTACTTTTTAAGTAGTTTAAACTACAATAAAATTGTCAGTCAAATCATTTCAAAATAATTAGGAGAATATCCAGCTTGGCTAAAATCGGGAAATTAACCATCCTACTGTTAATATCATCTGAAGAAGAAGAAAAAGAACTTATAAAAAAGATCGCTCAATTGGGCTATAAATGTTGTATGGGTAAGGCCGGGACAATGGACAGCAAGGCACTAATCGCCGCGATAGAAACCACAGCAAAAAGAGAAGAAATATTCCCTGCAAATAGTTATAGAGAAGAACATACCTTATACCACACTTCTTTAAATGCATTAAAAGGTCTTTGCAGAGGGGAAATTGGCATCGGTAACTTTTTAAGAACTATTGGTGTAAAATTTGTGGTTTTGAGAGGGCCACTGGATACGACAAAAAAGGATTCAGGTGAATGGATATCCGTAGGCATCTATGGAATGATTGGAGCGCCCATTAAAGGATTTGAGCATGAAGCCATAGGTTTGGAGATCAATAACATTTAGAAATTTCATTAGATTATCTAAGGTTATTTGTTTTAGAAAATATTTACATAAAGAAAAAATGGTGTTAAAATTTTCATAAATAATAAAATAT
>CAYSSG010000024.1:0-19166 GCA_964433635.1 uncultured Atribacterota bacterium
ATTGTTGAAAAGGAGCAGGTGGATACCATTGCTGACGGACTAGCCTTGAAAAAACCGGGAGAAAAACCTTTTCAAATCGTAAAAAAATATGTAGATGAAATCATACTGGTAAGTGAATCGGAAATTAAAAAAGCAGTTATCTTTCTTTTACAAAGGACAAAATTACTGGTTGAACCGTCAGGTGCCGTTACTGTAGCAGCACTGATGAATCACGGAATGAATCTAAAAGATCAGGAAGTAGTGGCTATTCTCAGTGGAGGGAATATTGATTTAGATCGATTGAATTCCTATATAAAGGGAGAAATTTTTTAAGAAAAAATATTCTATTTTATTCTTGTGATTGCCATTATTAAAAAAATGGTTTAATGACTAAAGGATTAATTGCTATCTTCTAGTCCCATTGTTTTTTCATCTTTTTTATCTTAGATCTTATAGATTTTGGGTACCTTACCTTCATTTTTCCTTATTTGTATGTTAAAAGCATTTCATGAAATACCGCATATTCGATTGTATCCTTCTGAAATAAGCATCATCAAAAAAAACTTGCATTTGAAAAGAAGATGCTGTAAAATAGAATAAAATATATGGAAAGGTATTTCCACAATATGGAAACCATTCCTGACAAAGCAAAAAAAATCAAATCAATCAATAAGGCTCTGGATTTACTGGAATTTCTCTCTGCCTATGAACAGGAAATAGGTATTGCAGAAATCGGCAAAAAACTGAATATGGGCTTAAGTACCGTCCACCGAATCCTGGCTACCCTGAAGTCACGCGGTTATATTATTCAAAATCCAACAACAGCAAAATACAGATTGGGCATTAAGCTATTTGAACTGGGTTGTGAAGTTCAAAGTACCAGAAATCTCATCAACAACATCAGACCTTACCTGAGAAAGTTATCAAAAATAACCAACGAAACAGCTAACCTGGCCATTCTGGAAGATAAAGAAGTGATCTATCTTGATACGATAGAAAGTTCAGAAACCTTGAGAACAGGAATTATTCGAGGAACAAGATCTATTGCCCACTGTACCGCTCTGGGCAAGGTATTATTATCCTTCATTTCTGACAGGGATTTTAAGCGATTATATAAAAGTGATGATGACCTGATTATCCTTACTCCTCAATCTATATCCTCATTAGATGAGCTGGAAAAGGAGTTGAAAAAGGTTAAAAAACAGGGTTTTGCCACCGATAAGGAAGAATCCATGATAGGTATAAATTGTGTCGGCATTCCTATTTTAAATCAAAAGGGAGAGCCCTTGGCGGCTATCAGCATCACCGGTCCCGCATCACGTTTTACAGTAAAAAAGATAGAAGAAGCCAAAAAAATTTTACTGGGTGTATCAAAAGAGATGACAGATTTATTTTAAATAAAATAATAATAAATAAATATAAAGAGAGGTTCTGAATATGGCTAAAAAAAAGACTCGCTTAGATTTTATCGAGATGAAAAAGAAAGGAGAACAGGTAGCCTGGGTAACCGCTTATGATTTTCCCATGGCCTCCTTCGTGGAGCAGGCCGGCATGGATATGATCCTGGTTGGTGATTCACTGGGCATGGTGGTATTAGGCTACCAGGGAACGGTTCCGGTCACCATGGAAGACTGCATCTCCCACTGCCAGGCAGTCCGAAGGGGTGCCCCCAATACCTTCTGCATCGGGGATATGCCCTTTTTGTCCTACCAGGTCTCCTCTAAGGAAGCCGTCCGCAATGCAGGGCGTTTCCTGAAAGAGGCGGATATGGATGCGGTGAAATTAGAGGGAGGAATCAGAGTCTGTAAACAGATAAAAGCCATCGCCGATGCCGGGATGATGGTGATGGGGCATATCGGCCTTACTCCCCAGAGCTCAGGACAGCTGGGTGGATTTAAGGCCCAGGGCAGAGATGCTGCCAGCGCCCGCGCGTTAATTCAGGATGCCTTAGCCATTCAGGAAGCAGGAGCCTATGCCATTCTCCTGGAGGCAGTTCCACCGGAGCTGACCACCTTTATGGCCAAGAAGCTGTCTATTCCCGTCTACTCCATCGGTGCAGGCGGTCCCTGTGATGGCCAGTTGTTAATCTGCGGAGATATGTTGGGTCTCTTCCAGGCTTTTACCCCCAAGTTCGTCAAAGTATATGCCAATGTCGCCGAGGTGGAGATCAATGCATTCAAGGAATATGTCCATGATGTAAAAACCGGTGCCTTCCCCACTGATGACCATTGTTATCACATTATCAAGGGGAGTGAAGAGGAATTCAATCAGATGCTGAAAGAGTTTGAATAAAATAAATAAGAAAAAAAGAAGAGAGTTCATTTTAAAATTGGAGGAAATCATGTCAAAAACATTAGCCGAGATAAGGGATTTTATGGAAAAGATGGGTATTCCGGGCCGGGATCTTCATGATCTGCCAAATTCAGGAAAAACCTTTCCGGATGGAGCACACTGGAGAATTGAAATTTCCGGAGTAGAACGCGCTTCCACCATGGAAGCAATGATCAAAGAAGCCAACAAAAGAGATGTCACGATCCATCGCGCCATTATTACCGTGCAGGGTTCCACGTTAACTGATTTCAGCGAGTTAAAGGCCATGGCTCAGATGGGAAGAGACGAGAAGATTGAAATCATTACGACCATGGGTCCCAGGAAAGCCTGGGATGTAGGAGCCAGGGCTCAGGGTTTTTCAGAAGGAGCTGCAGTTGGTTTTCGTATGAGAGGCTCGGATAACATTTCGTACTGGCTGGCTGATTTAATGCGTAATTTGGAGGCAGGACTAAGAGGATTCCTGGTATTGGACGAAGGTTTACTGATGATTGTTAACCAAATGCGTGAGGAAGGTTTTATTCCGAAGGAGACAGTATTTAAATGGTCTGCCTTCGGTGGTTACTGCAGCGCTGCCGGAGCCAAAGTCGTAGAAAACTTAGGAGCGAATTCCATGAATCCCACCTCTGATGTTTCACTGGCTATTCTGGCAGGAATGCGCAAAGCAGTTGATATACCCATAGATATCTACATGTTTATCACGGATGCCGAGGGGGGAATGTTCCGGATTTATGACGCACCGGAAGTTGCCCGGGTGACTGCTCCCTGTTACTTTAAGATTGAACCGGGAAGTTGTCAGGCTGAAATCTATAAACCATGGGTACAGGAAAGCTGGCATGCCGAATTTATGCGGGAAAAAGTGAAAGAAGCAGCCATATTCCAGGAAATTATGGCCAGACATGCCCCTCAGATGAAGTTGTCGAAAAGAGGACCTTCGGATCTGGTTTTACCGGTAATGGCTTAGTTTAATCAAAAGAGATACAGGTGCTAATGATCTAATCTATCAGCATCGGTATCTCTTATTGAATATTCATGCAAAACATATGGAGGAATGACGATGAGTGGAAATCCATTTAAAACAGCTCTGGATACACTGTATATGGCTGGAGATATTGGAAAAATTAACCCGGATGTAATCAAAATGCTCAGTCAGCCTAAACGGATCTTCCAATTTTCCATTCCCATGAAGATGGATAATGGAGAATTGCAGATATTTGAAGCTTTTCGGGTTCATTACAATGATGCCCTGGGACAGGTAAAAGACGGAACAAGATTTGTTCCTGATCTGGATCTGGATACAGTAAAAGCCCTGGGTTTCTGGATGACCATTAAGCATGCCGTCGCTGGTGTTCCTGCCGGGGGCGGAAAAGGTGGCGTTCGGGTTGATCCAGGAAAATTAAGCGACCGGGAATATGAAAGTCTGGTAAGGAGTTTTATCCGTAAGCTGCCTATGAAGGGTGCCTGGGTGGATGTTCCGGGGGCAGATATTGGTACCAGTGGCAGAACGCAGGCCTGGATGCTGGATGAATATGAGGAGATTATGGGATTTCACAGCCCTGCTGCCATTAATGATAAGCCGGTTGAAGTAAACGGTACCCTGGGAAGTCGGGAAGCAACAGGTACGGGTGCCTTTTATGTCACAATGGAAGCGGTTAAAAATTATCAGGTTTCTTCTAAAGCTACCGTTGCTATTCAGGGCTTTGGTGATGTGGGAAGTACTATTACTGAATTACTTTACCAGGAAGGGTTCAAGGTTATTGCAGTGAGTGACATTAAGGGAGGAATCTATTCGGGGGATGGTTTAAATATTAAAAATTTATTGGAACATATGAAAAAGACTGGTTACGTGGTTGATTTCCCGGGGACTTCCCCAATAACGAATGAGGATTTAATAGAAGCAGATTGTGATATCCTGATTCCTGCTGCTGTCCAGAGTGTTATCCATGAAGAAAATGCCGGAAAGGTAAGAGCAAGGTTAATTATTGAATGTGCCAATGGTCCGGTCACAACAGAAGCAGAAAAGATTCTGGAGAAAAAAAATATTACCATGATACCCGATGTATTATCCAATTCGGGAAGTGCAATTGTATGCGGTTTTGAACGTACCCAGGGCTTAACGGACACATACTGGGATCTGGAGACAGTGAATAAAAGACTGCAGGAGAGAATCTTAAAAGCCTATCAGGAAACAACAGCCACAGCTGAAGAAAAGAATACCTCTCTGAGAAACGCAGCCTGGATTAATGCCCTGCAGAAAATCGGTAAAGCCATGAAAGCCAGGGGATGGATTTAGGAATATTTTAATTTTAAAGGTCATAAAATACTTTAAACTTAGTTATTATTAAAAGAAAAAAGTGTAAATTCAGTAGATGTATTGTAGAAAACTATCAGGAAAGTATAGTGTTTAAATGATTAATAATTAAGGAAAAAAATTTAACAGGAGGTGTATTATGTAGTCTAAAAATATTGCCATATTTTTTTGAAGTATGTTATGCAAAGACCTTTATTTCAGAAATACAATAGACTAACAGAAATAAAGAGCAATGTATAGATGAAAAAGTTTTACGGACAGATTTGATAATTATTTTGTAAATAATGACTTAATAAAGAATGTTCCAATCAATGTCGATTCATATTTAAGGTCCTTCTTAATAATTGTAGGTTTTAAAGTAAAAAATAAATAAATAGGGAGGTATATAACAATTATGGAAGGTGAGGGTCTGGTTAGGAAATTAAGTTTTTGGCATGTTTGGGCAATTGGTGTTGGGGCAGTTGTCGGAGATGGTATATTTTATTTGGTAGGTCAAGGTGTTGACAAAGCTGGCCCTGTAGCGGCATTTTCCTATGCACTTGCTGGAATAGTGATGATGATAGTAATGATGTCAATGTGTGAATTATCTGTCGGTATGCCAAGTGCAGGATCTATACATGTTTGGAGTAGAAAGTTATTAGGACCTTCATACGGAACTATAGCTGGTTTATCTTACACTGCTATGAACATCACTTTTTTAGGCTCTGTTTCGATAGCTAATGGCATAATAAGTAACTACTTTTTTCAATGGACAGATAATGCTACTGTTTCTGCAATTATTTGGGCACTATTATTATTAGCGATTGTGACTGTAATTAGCTTATCGGGAGTTGCAATAACAGGCAAAGCTCAATTAGCTTTAGTTGCTGTTTTAACTTTAATAATGATTGGGTTCGCAATAGCTGGTGTAGTCAGTGGGAGGATAGATGTAAAAAACTATAGTCCTTTTGCTCCCTTTGGATTGACCGGTTTTATGGCTGCAACAGGTTTAGGTGTGTATGCTTATATGGGTCCCTTAGCTCTTTTAACATCAGGAGATGAAATAAAAAAAGTAAAGGATCTACCAAAAGCAATGTTTTGGGCTTTTATAACATTTTTAGTGATTTATACTAGTTGTATGATAGTAATGGTGGGTCTAGTAAATTATAAAGAGTTTGCACTATTGGAATCACCTTTTACTTTTGCAGCAAGACAAGTATTTGGTGGATATGCCAGTTTAATTATGAATTTTGCAGCATGGTTGGCGGCATTTACTTGTCTAATAGGAGAAATGTACTGCTCTTCACGTTTATTATATGGTATGTCTTTAGAAGGTGCGGTACCAAAGAATTTTTCTAAAGTGCATCCTGTTACCAGAGTTCCTTCTTTTTCGATAATCGTTGTTTTTCTTATAGCTGTTGTCCTTGTGTTTATTGGTAATTCACCTTCTATTGTGAGCATCTATGTAACTCTCTGTATGGTTGGTAGTGGCCTAGGTGTAATATGCTGGCTTATTACATTAGTATCAGCTTCTAAATATAAATCAGCATTACCAAAGGAATGGGAAAAACTGTCATGGAAATTGCCCGCAAGAAATATTATGTTCCCAATAGCTTTTATTGGATGCTTGTTTACTTTTTACATGCTTTTCTACAGTGATATAAAATCATTGTTCTGGACAGTAGGAAGTCTTGCTGTGTTGCTACTATATTACTACTTGTATGCAAAAAATCACATAAAAAATACCATTAAAATTGAAAAATAAAATAGAAGTAATTAATTTTTTCTAAACTATATTCTAATAAGTACCAATACTAATTGGTGAAGGAAGTAGGTATTAGGAGGCGATATTTTAACAAATTTAAAACCAATACCAACAAAAGGGTCCTCATCGATATCGCCACCTAACCTGATTTTATTGCTATAGTATTTGAAAGACTTAGTTCTAAGTAGCAACATTAATATTCTTATGGAATAGAAAGAGAGTATTTTTATAGAAATAATTAACAGAAAAATTAGAATAGAATAAAGAAGACATATGTTTGGGCAATTTTCATTAAAGTGTAAATTTAGGTTGTTTTATGTTTTTAAAAAGTGTAGCAGTATTAATAACTATAAGTTTTCTACAGGTTTATTTATAAAATATATAAACTATGAGAAAGAAATAATTTAAGTAGGGGGAGGAGCGTATATTATATGCATAATAAACAAACATACGCAATCACTGCACCATTACCAGGCAAAATTGTTAATATTCAAGCTAAGAGAGGTAATAAAGTCAAAACAAATGATGTTCTGATAATCATTGAGGCAATGAAAATGGAGAATGAGATAGTAGCTGATTTAGATGGGATTATACAAGAAATTAAAGTTAAAGTTGGGGATGTTGTTAATACCAATGATGAAATGATCATAATAGAAAATACATAGTTGGGAAAACATATTTGGAGGGATTATCTTATGAAGAATAAATATGACCCACTTCTATATTTAATGCCGGCAAATGAAAATAGAAAGGAGATTTCGTTTAGAGTTGCGGGTGATGGTTTTTTGCAAGTGAGATATGGACAAACTAATCCTTCTATTCAAATGACATTAAAAGATAGAATCTTAAATGCAATTAGGGTGATAACTGTAAATAGAAATATAAAGAAAGTAAGAATAAAAGGTTTAATAGAAACTGTCCCTGGTAATGATAGTATACTATATGTATTTGATCCCCTCGAAATTAGTTTAAAAGAATTGGTTGATGATATTATCCAAATAGAAGGAGAAGTTATAAGTATTACTAATGAGAAACTTAAAACACGAATTTTGACGTTACCACTTGTCTTTGATGATAGTCTGACACGCAAGGCAATAGAAAAATATTGTAAAGAAATTAAGCCTGGAGCAATAAATTGCGAAAACTATAGTAACTTAAATTATATTTCAAAATACAACGGTATTACAGTTCAAGAGCTTAAACAGAAGTTTATAAAAACAGAGTGGCTTGTTTCAATGGTTGGATTCTTTCCGGGATTACCCTTTTATATTCCTCTTGATCCTACATGTGCAATTACTGCACCCAAATATAATCCTGCTAGAACTTGGACTTCTGAGGGGGCAGTGGATCTTGCCGATTATTGTTCCACAATTTTTGGGGTAGAATCAAGTGGTGGTTATCAGTTGATTGGTAGAACTGTTCCAATCTTTCAAGCCAATCAAAAGCATCCACAATTTAAAAAAAATCCAGTTTTGTTCCAGCCGACAGACTTAGTTAAATATTATGAGATACAAGAGGATGAGCTTCTTAATATTCATAAATTGGTGCATGAAGGTTCAGATAAATGGAATTACAGTATTAAGGAAAGAATCTTTTCTGTGAATGAATGGTTAAAATATTATGATTCTCAGAAAGATGAAATTGAAAATTTCATGAAGAGACAGGAAAAAGGTAGAAAAATTACACCATTACCTTAAATAAGGGAGGCATTCATATGTTAAAAGTACTAAATGGCGGAATTCAATGTTTAATTGTAGATTGGGTTGGAAGGTTGGGATATTTGGACTTGGGAATATCTCGGTCGGGAGCAATGGATCATTTTGCTGCAAGAGCTGCAAATTTAATTGTTGGAAACAATCTGAATGAAGCCTTGATTGAGGTAATATGTACAGGTTTTTCAGTGCAATTTGGAAAAGAGACTGTTATATCAATTACTGGTTCGAATGTAAATCCAAAACTTAATGGAAGTCCTATTCCTATCTGGAAAGCTCTAAGAGTGAAAAAAAATGATATCTTAACAATTGGAAACCTGCAAAGTGATTCACTTGGTTTAAGACAATATATAGCGATTGCAGATCAAATGGATATCCTTACTTACTTAGGCAGTAAATCCACAGGAGTATATGGATCTTTTGGAGGATACAAAGGCAGGGCATTAAGAAAGGGAGATGAGATAAATTTAATAGATTCAAATAGGGATTTAGATAGTATTGAAGGAAGACAGTTTAATACTAATTTAGTTCCTGAATATAGTAGAAAGTGGAAAATGAGAGCAATACCTGGACCAAATGCAGCACCAGATTATTTTACCGAAGAGGGAATGGAATTATTTTTTATAACAGAATTTAAGACACAAATATTTTCAGATAGATCAGGAATTAGACTATCCAGTACTGATCTAATATGGGCAAAAGATAGAATGATAGGGGAAGGTCATCCTTCAAATATCACGGACCAAGGATATCCAGGGCCAGGATGTCTTAATATAAGCGGAGATACACCAATACTTTTTCCACGAGAGTGCCCATCGTCTGGAGGTTATGTATGCCCTTTATCCGTAATTTTTGCAGACCAATGGATGTTTGGACAGATCATTCCTGGTAGAGATATTGTTAAATTTATCTATTGTACCCCAGAAGAAGCTATAAAAATAAGAAAAGAACAAAATGAAGTATTTCAAGAAAGTTCTATTTTTATATAGTTATGATTTTAGAAAAGGAGAGAAAAATCTTGACTAAATATAATATTGTTATCAATGCAGATGTGGGAGAGAGTTTTGGGATATATAAGATAGGTAATGATGAAGAAGTGATGAAATATGTGACATCTGCTAATTTAGCATGTGGTTTTCATGCAGGTGATCCAACAGTAATCAAGAAAACTGTTAGATTAGCAAAAAAATATAATGTTGCTGTTGGTGCACATCCTGGCTTTCAGGATTTAAGAGGTTTTGGAAGAAGAAAAATTAATATTACCCTTGAAGAACTGCATGATGATTTGCTTTATCAATTGGGAGCACTTGAAGCATTTACAAGAGTTGAAGGAATAAAAATGCACCATGTTAGTCCCCATGGTATGCTTGATCCTTTAGTATCAAACCAAGAGGAATTTGCAGATGTTTTTATAGCAGCAATAAAAGAATATAATCCAGAATTAATTATTGTAATTGAAAGGAAAAGTCTTCTTTATGATAAAGCTAAAATGGAAGGTATAAGGGTAGCATCGGTAGCTTATCCAGACCTAAAATATGATGCTGAAGGTAATATGATCATTGAAAAGGTTAAAAAACCTATTAAACCAGTAGAAGTTGCTGAACAGGCTATTTCAATTATTAAGGATCAAAAAATTGTAACTATTGATGGTAAAAAATTAAACATGCAAGCAGATGTTTTATGTTTTCATGGTGATACTCCAAATGCAATTGAAATATTGAATGAAGTTAGATCCACAATTGAAAAGGATGGAATTAACGTAAAAACATTTGATTGACAAATTTTATTTACAAAAATGATTTTAGAAAAGACTGCAGGAGAGAATCTTAAAAGCCTATCAGGAAACAACAGCCACAGCTGAAGAAAAGAATACCTCTCTGAGAAACGCAGCCTGGATTAATGCCCTGCAGAAAATCGGTAAAGCCATGGAAGCCAGGGGATGGATTTAGGGGTTGGTTTGCATGGATTGTAATGATTCTGATATAGTAATGGTATGAATATTACCATGAATATAGTTAAAAAAGATTTTACTTTGTATAAAAGAGAGTGATGATATGTTATTTGAATTGACTGAATACAGGGAAAGACTCCACAAGACCAAAGAAAGAATGGTTAATGAAGGACTTGATATCTTGTTAGCCACACATCCCGCTAATATGAATTATCTTTCAGGCTACGACGGCTGGTCATTTTATACGCATCAGGGATTGTTAATTCTGATTGACCAGGAAGAACCAATCTGGTTTGGTCGTGGACAGGATAGTAACGGTGCCCGGTTAACAACCTGGTTAAGTAATGAAAATATTTATGGTTATCCTGATCATTATGTTCAGTCTCAGGATAAACATCCCATGAGTTTTGCAGCCGATATTCTTAAGGAAAAAAGACACCACAAGATGAATATCGGTGTGGAGATGGATAATTATTACTTTACAGCCAAATGCCTGGAGCAATTGAAGGAAGATTTACCCCTGTCTACGATTAAAGATGCCACACTCTTAATACCGATGGTCAGGCTGATTAAGTCCGAGCAGGAAATTTTCTATATGAAACAGGCGGCAAGGATCGTAGAAAGAGCCATGCAGACTGCAATCGATGCCATAGAAGCAGGAGTGAGAGAAGGGGATGTGGCAGCGAAGGTGTATTATAGTCAGATAAGCGGAACAGATGAGTATACCGGAGATTATACCGCGATTGCACCCATTATCCCTTCAGCTGAAAGAACATCCTCTGCCCATCTGACCTGGACTGACCGCAGATACGAGAATGGAGACATCGTTTTTTTAGAACTGGCGGGCAGTAAACATAAATACCATACACCATTATCCAGGACACTCTGCATCGGAGAACCTCCCAAAGAATTGGAGGAGATCGGTAAAGTTGTTATTGATGGACTGAATCAAACCCTGGAGTTTATTAAACCCGGGATTACCTGTGAAGAGATTGAAGCCAGGTGGAGAGAGTCTATTTCCGGAAGTAAAGTTGTAAAAGAATCACGTGTCGGATATTCCTATGGACTGAATTATCCTCCGGACTGGGGTGAGCATACAGCCAGTTTACGGCCCGGTGACCGGACGATATTAAAACCCAATATGACTATTCATTTCATGCCCGGGATCTGGCTGGATACCTTTGGCTTTGAAAACAGTGAACCTTTTCGGGTTACCGAAAAAGGATGTGAGACTTTCGTAAATTTCCCGCGTAAACTCTTTATTAAATAAGAGGTGTTCTTTTATGTGGTTATCCAAGTTTTTAAACAGGTTGAATTCGGCAATAGAAATACTTGAGGAAATTATTCTCTGTCTGGGGGTTGGTGTGTTGGCGATGATATTAATTGTCAACGTAATAGCCCGTAAGTCTGGCACCTCTATCTATTTCATTGATGAACTGGCTATGTTTCTGGTTATCTGGATCACTTTTATCGGTCTATCCTATGCCTCAAGAAAGGGCAGGCATATCCGTATGGGTGCCATCTTTGACCTGGCTTCTCCTAAAATCCAGAAATCTATGATCTTTATTATCTCTGCCATCAGTGCAGTAACCATGTTTTATATGACTTATCTTTCGTTTAATTACGTCTATACCACATTCCGCTGGCAACAGATGCTTCCCGCATTAGGGATTCCTTACTGGATTGGTGTGGTCATCGTTCCTTTAGGGTTTTTCCTGGCCGGGATACATTACCTTAGAACCATCTATCAGAATATCAGGATCATTGAAGAGGTTTGGATATCTCCTGAACAGAAGAGTGAATACGAGTGAGGAAAGGACAGTGAAAGAAAGCATAATACTGAGGAGGATAATTACATGTTACCATTAATGGGATTTGTAGCCTTTACATTTCTTCTGCTTGGTTTTCCTTTCATGGTTGTACTCCTGGCTACCTTTATCATAACCAGCTTTTTCTATCTTCCTAATCTGAATATGAATATTTTAGTTCAGCAGATTTTAGGTGGTATAAAGCCTCTTTCTCTGGTATGTGTACCGATGTTTATTCTGGCAGGGAATATTATCACTTCCGGAGAGTCTGCCAAAAGAATGATTAATATGGTCAAGGCTTACCTGGGGCATCTATTCGGGGGATTACCGATTGTCACCAATGTTGCCTGTACTTTGTTCGGGGCTGTATCCGGTTCTACCCAGGCCACTGTTTCTGCCATTGGCGGAACAATGAGGCCTATGCTTCTCGAGGCAGGATATTCCAGTGCTTTCAGCCTGGGTTTAATTATCAATTCCAGCGATATCGCTTTTTTAATACCGCCCAGCATCGGTTTTATTGTCTATGGTGTTGCTACCCAGACCTCAGTTGGCAAACTGTTTCTGGCAGGTATCATTCCCGGCATACTGATTTGTATCTTATTCTCCATCTTTTCCTACTTTTATTCCAAATATTATAAAATTGGTCTTTATCCCAAATCAACCTGGAAGGAAAGAATCCGGGTGACCAGGGAAGGCGTCCTGCTGGTAGGTTTTCCCATATTGATTCTGGGAGGTATTTACGGGGGTATCTTCAGTCCAACTGAAGCAGCAGCCGCTGCAGTTCTATATGCGTTAGCTTTAGAAGGATTTATTTATAGATCGTTAACCTTCAAGAAACTGATTGAGGTGGCCTTATCAACTGCTGTCATTACCGGGGTCGTTTTTATACTGGTAGGAGCCGGACAGGCTATTGCCTGGTTCTTAAGTTATTCCGGGATTGCCAAACAGATCTTACCTCCCTTGTTTGGACCGGATCCATCCGCCTTAAAGGTTATCATTATTATCAATGTGGCTTATTTTATTGCCTGTATGTTTGTTGACCCCATCGTTGCCATTTATGTTCTGACACCACTTTTTGCACCCTATGTAACCCAGGCAGGGATTGATAAGGTTTTTCTGGGCGTTCTGGTAACCATGCAGGCAGCGATCGGTTCAGCAACACCACCATGTGGTTGTGACATTTTTACCGCCATGGTCATATTTAAAAGGCCATACATTGAAGTCATCCGGATGACCTGGCCATTCATTCTTATATTACTATTGGCAGTCGCTCTGGTCATCATGTTCCCTGAATTGGCTCTCTTTATACCCAGGACTGCCTTAGGGAGTTGATGATTGATCTATATTTATGAGTAAACGGTATATTCTTTCTTGGCATATAAACGCCTACCTATAAAAATGAAAGGAGAAGTGGTCTATGTAATAAAAAACGAGAAGTTTCTTTTCACTTAGGAATCATGAAAAAAACTAAAAAGGAGACTAAAGTATGAAAAATATTAAATTGACTTTCTTAATAGGATTGATGTTAGTATTACTGTGTTCTGTTTTAGCTGTCCAGGCACAGGATGTCTATAATTGGAAAATGGTGTCTGCAGAAGTTGAGGGAGATCCAATGACCGTATTTGCTCATCGTTATGCAGAATTGGTCAAGGAAAAGTCTGGAGGGAAAATACAAATTGAAGTCTATCCTTATGGAACTCTTGGAGGAGAAAGAGATTTAGTCGAGCTGGTTCAGATGGGAGAAATAGAATTGGGTAGCGCAGATTATGGTTGGCTGGGTGGTTTCGTACCCCAATCCCAGGTCCTGGCTTTACAGTATCTCTGGCCAAGTGAAAACACTGCTGCAGTTGTACATAAAGTTTGTGAGAGTGGTAAAGCGATGCAACTGCTGGAGGATGGTTTTAGAAAAAGAGGATTTCAACTATTAGGCGTTTGGAGTTCAGGTTGGCAGAGAGTGACCTCAACTGTTCCTATTCATACTATAGAAGATGTCAAGGGATTGAAACATAGAGTCATGGCTAACCCGATTCTGGTAGCCTCTTACAACACCTATGGATTTAATACTCAGAGTCTGGATTATGGTGAGATCTATGGGGCACTGCAAACAAATCTTTTGGATTCCCAGGTTCAGCCAATGTATGCTCACTTAAGCATGGGTTTTTATGAAGTTCAGGACTATATAACCAACTTGTGGAATGAATTATTCATGGTCACACCGGTGGTTAATCGCGACCTCTTTGATAGTCTACCTGAAGATATCCAGGAGATACTTGTGGATTCCTGCCTGGAACTGATTGAACCGATGACCAATTGGTCTTTCCAGAATAATAAGGAGATCGGTGACAAGATTAAAGTAGCGAAACCCTCTATTACCCTCTATGAATTGACCGAGGAAGAAATGATGCCCTTCAAAGAACTGGCTTGGCAGGAAGGTAGCGGTCCGGTGGAAGCTTACCTGAAGATAGGCGGAGAGGGTGCCCAGGAAATCCTTGATGCATTACTTGCAGATATTGAAGCAGTACAAAAATAGATGTGATGATTTATACCTGTTAGACTGACAGATGACCATTTAGAAGCCTACAGCAAAGGTTTATCCTGGCTGTAGGCTTTATTATAATGACTGGTTTTTAAAGTACAAATCCATAACCAGGGAATTAATCCGAGATACAACGTGATAAAGGACAGCATCTCGTAGTTTCCTGAAAATTGGATCATAAGTTGAGAAGAGATATATAAAACAAAATTGTGCTTATAATATGTAATGTCGTTATCATAATATCACCTCTTGAAAATAATAAACACGGAAGGAAGCATGATGAAAAAAGAAATCATATATACTGATCAAGCCCCAGAACCGGGAAATTACTCACAGGCTGTAAAGTATGGAAATCTGATCTTTGTTTCTGGACAGACCTCGGATGATATTAAGACGGGTAAACCTGTCTATGGCAGTGTTGCTGAACAAACGGAACGTATATTGAATAATATTCAATCAATTTTAGAAGCAGCAGGCTCAGGAATGGATAAGATTTTAAAATGCACTGTTTTTCTTTCTTCTCTTGAAAATAAAAGAGAATTTGATGAAATTTATAAAAAATTTTTTTCTGAAAAGCCTCCCGCGAGAATTACCGTGGGTGTCAAGGAAATTGATGCGGGACTGGATGTCGAGATTGATGCAATAGCGGCTGTATAAGAAAATTTATTTTGGAGGAAAGTGAGACACTATGACAGATGATAAAATTATTGCAGCGGATATCTTTGAAGCACAAAAGAAAATTTCTTCTCTGATACGCAAAACACCTCTTAAAAAATCTATTGATTTATCCAACAGGATAGGGACGGATATCTACTATAAGTTGGAATTTTTACAGGATACGGGGAGCTTCAAGGTTCGTGGTGCTGCTAACTTCCTTCTGCATCTTGATTCTACTGAACGTGGAAGAGGGGTCGTCACTTATTCTACCGGCAACCATGGAAGGGCGACTGCATACATAGCCAGTCTGATTGGCTCAAAAGCCAAAGTTTGCCTGTCTGAAAATGTACCTGATAATAAACGGAAAGAGATAGAGAAGGTGGGGGGAGAACTGGTTGTCTATGGCAATAGTCAGGACGAAGCAGAAATCAGGGCATTAGAGTTGAAAGAGCAGGAAGGTCTCTGTGTAGTCCCGCCTTTTGATCATTCGTTCATCATTGCAGGACAGGGGACCATTGGCTTAGAAATTTTGCAGGATTTACCGGAAGTTGATTCTGTGATTGTGCCATTAAGCGGAGGGGGATTGATCAGCGGGATAGCCATTGCCATCAAGTACAATAAACCGAAATGCCGGCTGATCGGTGTCTCCATGGATAGAGGCGCAGCAATGTTTGAAAGTGTAAAACTGGGTAAGCCTGTTCAGGTTGAAGAGGTACAGACCCTGGCAGATAGTTTACAGGGAGGAATATTACTTAAGAATCAATATACCTTTGAGATCGTGAAAAGATACGTAGATGATATCATTCTGGTAACCGAGGAGGAGATTGCCCTGGGAATCACCTATGCTTTTTTTAAAGATCATTATGTACTTGAGGGTGCGGCTGCTGTCGGAATCGCAGCTCTGTTAGCAGGTAAAATAAGAGAACCGGGAGAAAATGTAGTGATTATAAACACAGGGAGCAATATTGATAACAATCAGTTTCTTTCTGTTATCAGGAAAAATCAGAATAGGTTTGACATTCAATGATGGGGAAATTCTGATTTAATTTTGAGAAAACCTTTTAATATCAGAAGATTTTAAAAAATATAATTTGCATTTTCAAAGAAGGGAGAGAATCAATGAAGATGTTACATTTTGATATTCAGGAATATAAAGACCGGATACAAAAAACAAAAAAGAGGATGGAAAAAGAAGGCATCGAAGTGTTATTTATTTCCCAGCCGGCCAATATGAATTACCTTACCGGTTATGACGGGTGGAGTTTTTATGTTCATCAGGGCATTGTTGTGTCTATCGATCAGGATGAGCCGATATGGATCGGAAGAGCCATGGATGCCAACGGAGCAAAGTTGACCACCTTTCTAAAGGAAGAAAATATCATGTCCTACAGTGATGATTATGTGCAATCAGCAACAAAACATCCCATGCAGGTTGTTGCTGGCATCATCATGGAAAAAGGCTGGGAAGAGAAGACGATTGCAGTGGAAATGGATCAATTTTATTTTACTCACCGCTGTTATGCTGAATTGGAAAAAGCATTGCCCAAAGCAAAATTTATAGACGGCAATATTTTAGTGAATAAAGTCAGAATGATCAAATCGGATAAAGAGATTGAATTTATGAAAAAAGCCGGAAAGATTGCCGAGAAGGTGATGGAAGCAGGCATTGATGCAGTGAATGTGGGGGTAAGGGAATGTGATGCCGCAGCAAAAATTTCTTATGCCCAGATTAAGGGAACCGAGGAATACGGAGGGGATTATCCGGCTATCGTACCTCTGATGATGACCGGGGAAGGGACAAGCACACCACATCTGACCTGGTCTGACAGGAAGTTTCAAGATAACGAAGCGGTACTTTTAGAGTTATCCGGCGTTTATAAACATTATCATGCTCCTATTGCCCGGACAATTTATCTGGGTAATCCACCCAAATTGATGAAGGAGACGGCAGATATTGTGATGGAAGGTCTTAATAAAACATTAGAATTTATTAAACCCGGCATTACCTGTGAAGAAGTAGAGGCAAAATGGAGAGAGGCTATTTCCCACTCAACCGTGGTCAAGGAATCTCGCCTGGGGTATTCCATCGGATTGAATTACCCGCCTGACTGGGGTGAACAGACGGTCAGTTTACGACCCGGTGATCAGACAGTTTTACATCCGAACATGGCTTTTCATATTATCCCGGGGATCTGGTATAAAGAGGTGGGATTTGAAGTGGATGCCTCCATACGAATTACAAAAAGCGGATATGAATCTCTGTATCATTTTCCGATTGAACTGTTTATTAAGAAATAAAATCTTTTGATAGAAGATGGAAATGAGAAATAAATATGCTGTATAAAGCAAAAAAAGGCCAGGCAAGTTATGGCGAGGCTATTGGAATATTGTTATTGGATACCTCTTTTGCTCCTTACATCCCGGGTGATGTGGCGAATGCCAGCAGTTATACTTTTCCGGTAAGATATCAGGTGGTGAAGGGACTTACTGTAGAGAAGATCTATCAGAAAGATACCAGTTTTTTAGGGAAACTGGTAGAGGCAGGTCAAGAACTGGTTCAAAATGGTGTTCGGGTAATTACCGGGAATTGTGGTTTTATGGCCCTGTTCCAGAGGGAGGCAGCTCAACAATTGGGAGTTCCTGTTTTTTTATCCAGCCTTCTCCAGTTATCTTTCATGAACCATTTGATTGGTGACGGGGAGAAGATTGGTATTATTACTGCCAATGGAAAGATCCTTGACGATGCATTACTCAGGAAGATTGGACTTGACAGAACATATCGTCTGTCTATTAAAGGTATGGAAGACAAAGAATATTTCAGGAAATCCATTAACGAAGAAATCGGCTGGTTGGATGCCGGGAAGGTACGTAATGAGGTTGTTTCGATGGCTGAGGAGATGATTCAGGAGGATCCCCTGGTAAAGATGATTCTACTGGAGTGTGCCTGTCTTCCTCCCTATGGGGCAGCAGTACAGGAAGCAGTCCACCTTCCTGTTTTTGATTTTATGACCATGATAAACTATGTATATTCAGCAGTGGTTAAGAAGGAATACCATGGTTTTATGTAAAATAAGTTAAAATGATTGTATGAGGAAGGAAAATCAGGTCATTACGATGGATATAAAAGAAAAGATTATGGATTTAAAGGATGAACTGATTCAGCTGAGAAGGGATTTCCATCAACATCCTGAGTTGGGTTTCAAGGAATACCGGACTTCAAAGATTGTAGCTGATTACCTGGAAAAATACGGATTGAAGGTAACCCGGGGAATTGCCGAGACGGGTGTAATGGGTTTGCTGGAAGGTACTGCCCCGGGTCCAACTTTACTATTACGTGCCGACATGGATGCTCTTCCCATACAGGAAGAGAATGAAGTATCTTATAAATCGGTCAACAATGGTATTATGCATGCCTGCGGACATGATGCTCATACTGCCATACTCCTGATAGCTGCCAGAATCCTTATCGATTATCGAAGTGAAATAAAAGGGAATATTAAATTTATCTTTCAGCCCAATGAGGAAATCGGGGGAGCAAAAGCAATGATTGATGAGGGGGTTTTGGAAAATCCACATGTAGATGCCGCAATGGCACTACATTTATGGACTCCTCTGGATAGTGGTATGATCGGTGTAAAAGCTGGTCCTGTAACGGGCTCTCTTGATATATTTCAGCTGACTATTAAAGGAGAAGGGGGGCATACAGGCTACCCGGAAAAGGCTGTGGACCCGATTATTGCCTCTGCTGACATTATTCAGAATATTCAAATGATACAAACTAGAGAGATAAGCCCCTTCAATCCGACGATTATTATGTTTACCAAAATTCATAGTGGTACAAAATCAAATATTATCCCGGATACAGTCAATCTGGAAGGGAACATCAGGTATTTTAATCAGCAGGAAGATAAGAATTCTGAGAAGTTACAGGAAAAGTTCAAAAGAATTGTTGAGGCAACCTGTAAGGCATACCGGACAAAATATCAGATAAATTTTTTTAATGAAAATCAGTCTGTTGTTAATGATGCAGAGATGACAGAATTAGTCATCTCTGCCGGGGAAAAAGTATTAGGTCATCGTGAAAAGGTTATATCCTATCTATCGATTGCCGGAGAAGATTTTTCCGAGTTTGCTGACCGG
>CAYSSG010000024.1:19266-29547 GCA_964433635.1 uncultured Atribacterota bacterium
AATTGTGTTAAAAGAGTTGATTGAACAGGGATTTTATCCAAAAGAGGATTTAAACTGTGCCGAGACCATTCTTTACGGAGCAAATCAAGTTTATAATTTAGGTTTATCCAGGGACTGTTTAAGATTATCTGCTGCCTTCGGTGGAGGAATGGGGATAGAGAATGTTTGTGGGGTGGTCACAGCATCTTTAATGGTGTTGGGTTATCTGTTTGTCAAGGACCACGCCCACCAAAGTCCGGAGATAAAAGATTTATCAAAAGAACTATTTAATCGTTATTCGAAAGTATTGGGTGATTTTAATTGTAAGCCTTTAAAGGATAAGTATCGAACCGAAGAAAAGAAGTGTTATGATGTGATTCTCAAAGCTGCCGAGATATTGGATGAATTTGTCATCAGAGAGAAAAGGAAAAGAACATCAGTCCAGGTATAAATGTTCTTGAAGAAAAAAAATTATAAATGCTTAAAATCTGCTGAAAGAAAATTTGATGAATAATATGACAGTATTTTGTACAAGCAGATGTTTATATGTCAAAAACAGGGTAATATGATTTCAAATATTGTAGAATGATATTTCCTTTGTGTACAATTTTGATATAAAATAATCTGTAAATGTAATGATGAAAAAAACACTATTTTCCTGATCATTTTCGCATTACAACTCATTTTCAGGTTGATGTGAAGGAGGTGGATCTATAGATTAAGTTGTGTTAAGAAATAACTTCACTATTTAATTCTCATTTAAGTGAAATTGGAGAAAAGGAGGAAAGGAATATGTATGGTTTTTTGTCAATTATTCCGCCAATTGTTGCTGTAGGGTTAGCTATATGGACAAAACGGGTTATCTTTTCATTATTTATGAGTATCTGGGTTGGAGGTCTGATTTATACTGGAGGAAGTCCCTTTGGGGCTGTGGGAGCCTCCTTTGATTGGATGAAAGATGTCATGATTGATCCCTGGGATGCAAGATTTTTAGTATTAACCCTGCTTTTAGGTTCTGGAGCAGCCTTTATGTATAAAACTGGGGGGTCTCATGCAATAACAAGGGTGTTGGCAAAAAGATTAAATAATTCCAAAAGCTCACAATTTTTGGCTTGGGTTCTTGGTATCGTTGTTTTTTTTAATGATTATGCAAATTCAGTTATTGTGGGTAATGCTTCCAGAGATATTAATGCAAAATACAAGGTATCTCGAGAAAAGTTATCTTACATCCTTGATGCAACCGCGGCCCCTATGGCCACCTTTGGTCCAGTTTCCGATTGGATTGGTTATCAGGTCGGACTAATCGGTGCGGCTTTTGCAACCCTGAAGATCGTTGATGTTAAAGCATATTTTGTCTTTTTGCAATCTATTCCCTGGAATTTTTATTGTTTACTTTCCTTGATTGCTGTCCCTATGTTGATATATGGAAAGGACTTTGGTCCTATGGCGGATGCAGAATTAAGAGCTCGAAAAACAGGAAAGATCGTAGCTGACGGTGCCACACCACTATCCTCAGTTGAAACAGACTTAGGAGAACCTTTTAATGTTAAAAGTGCCAGCATATGGAATTTTGTTTTACCCCTTATTACGCTAATTGGTGTAGGAATATGGGCAATCTGGTATACCGGGGGTGGCTCAACAGGCAAAGCACTGATGGATGCTTTAGCTGATACTGAAGTTGATATTGCTCTTACCTGGGCTGCATTTGCAATGACCCTTGTGGGAATGATCTTGGCTTTATTACAGGGAATTTCTTTGGAAGAATGTGAAAAGACTGTCTTGGCCGGTTTCAAAACAATGTTACCTGCCTTAGTCATTATGGTATTGGCATGGTCGGTAGGAAGCGTTTGCGATTCTCTTGGCACTGCTGATTACGTTGTTGGGATTACGAAGGCGTGGATGAGTGCAGCTTTGTTACCTTTTTTAATCTTTCTGGTTTGTATGTTTATATCTTTTGCTACAGGAACTTCCTGGGGAACTATGGCAATCATTACGCCGATTGGTGTACCTTTGGCTTACGCCATTGGCGGCATTCCATTAGTTACGATCGCGATTGGTTCAATTTTTGCCGGAGCAATATTTGGAGATCATTGTTCTCCTATTTCTGATACAACTGTTATGTCTTCAATATTTGCTGAATCAGACCATATTGCCCATGTTACTACCCAGATTCCTTATGCATTAGTTGTTGCAGCGATTTCTTCTGTTCTTTATTTGTTATCCTCATTCATCAAAAATGGGTTTATTTTATTAGCCATAGGGATTGTAACATTATTTTTTGTCTTAAAATTACTGGGTAATGCCTATCAGGCAAAGTTTACTGAAGAGGATAGAATATTACTTAATCAATGAGTAAAATAAATAAAGACGAGTGAATGATTTCTTTAAGTTTTAAAATGTGTTGTTATTTAAAAAGGAATTGAGGGATTTTAATATGCTCCACGGATAGGAAAAAAGGAATATCCTTTGAATGATTCGTGGGGCATATTTGGTTAATGAACACTTCTTGAAATTTGGGTGATTAATGATGATTTATAATTCACATGGTCAGCTGCGCTCCGTTTTTCTATGTCAACCTATTTATTATGAACTTTGTGATTTCAGTGAGATGTCAAGCCAGCATATTCAATCTGGATTAAAAATTTCTCGAAAAGATGTGATGAAACAATATCAGGAATTTTCAGATGTCTTTGAACAGTTGAATATCAAGATAGAATGGCAAGTTCCCAAAGCTGGGCATCCTGATCAATTTGCAACACGTGATTTCGGTTTTAATACCATAAGCGGTGTATTGGTTGGAAAATTTCGCTACCCGGATAATAAGGGAGATGAAGATTTAGCTTATGAAGATCTTCGTCGATTAAAAATTCCCATAATTGGTCGAATCAATCGAGGCTACTTGGAAGGTGGAGATTGTTGGTATCTTGATGAACGAACAATGGTAATTGGAGCGGGTAACCGGACAAATTTGGAGGGTATACAGGAAGCACAGGTATTACTAAAACCTTATGGAATTGAGGTCATTCCAGTACCATTTGAAAGGAAATGGAATCATCTGGATATGATTTTTTCTGTGATTGCAGAAAAAACTGTCATGTTATGTCAGGAAGCATTACCTGAAAAATTTACCAGTTATTTGCACAAGAATCATTATAGAATTATTACAATAAAACCTGAAGCAGTTTTTCAGGGAACCATTAATTTGTTGGCTTTGGGAAAAGAGAGAGTTCTATCATTCAAAGAAAATAAGATTGGAAATGAGGCACTTGGGGCAATGGGCTTAAAGGTATATGATCCTCCTCTAGAACAATTTTTAATGGGAGGCTCCGGCCCTCACTGTCTGTCTTTTGAGCTACAGAGAGACAGGAATTGAATGTATTATAGATTAAAAATATCGATATCTTTAAAGGAAATTATTTGAAACGAAATGATTTAATCAATCCTAAGTTAATTGAAAAATGTCAGGAGATTATCCGTATACCCGGGGAATCGGGAGAAGAAGGAAGAGTCGCCGATTTTTTAAAGGAAATGATGAAAGAGACACACTATGATCAAGTGTGGATAGATGAATGGGGAAATGTCATCGGAAAAATATCAGGCCATGGACCCTTTAACCTTCTTCTTCAAGGACATATGGATACTGTTAGCGTTGAGGATGAAAGTTCCTGGCAATATCCACCTTATGAAGGCATCATAAAAGATGGACATTTATATGGTCGTGGATCGTCTGATATGAAATCAGCTGTAACGGCAATGGTACTAGCCGGAGCAGAATTTGTTTCCCGTAAGAAGGAACTTAAAGGCAATTTATTCGTAGCAGGAGTCGTTAATGAAGAGATTTTTGAGGGAGTAGCTCAGGGGAAAGTGCTGGATCAGGTTTGTCCGAATCTTGTTATTTTAGGGGAATCAAGTGATTTAAAACTATGCACAGGTCAAAGAGGAAGAGCCGAGATTCAGGTGACCACCTACGGAAAAAGTGCCCACTCTGCTAATCCGGATGAAGGCATTAATGCTGTTAGAAATATGATAAGATTGATCATGGCACTTGATTATATTCCCTTACCCCAGGATCATTTTTTGGGAAAGGCAATTCTTGAATTAACCGATATTCAGTCTTACCCTTATCCGGGAAGATCAGTTATTCCAGCTGAGTGTATAGCTACGTATGATCGAAGGTTATTACCGGGAGAAACGGAAGATCAAGTCATCCAACCGATTCAAAACGAAATCGACAAATTATTTAAAAAGGATAGTCATTTTAAAGCTGAAGCACATATTGTTGAAGCTCGGGGTCCATGTTATACTGGTAAAACTTTGTCAGCCAAACGTTTTTTCCCTGGATGGTCTTTCAGGGAGGGAGAAAGATTTATTCAGGAAGCTGAAAAAGCTTTAAAAAAGGCAGGATTTTCTGACCAGATTTCCCACTATTCTTTTTGTACAGATGGTAGCCAGAGTGCCGGAATTCGAAAAATACCTACTATTGGTTTTGGCCCATCCCAGGAAAAATTAGCGCATATTCGTGATGAATATATTGAAATTGACCAGATAAAAGCAGCCTACCAGGGTTATATTACCCTGATTGAAACCTTCTTGATAGATGTTAACTAATCATGCATTACGAAACTTTTTCTGGTATAACTTCATTCACCTGAATCATTTCTTCCTGCAGAATCATATAGACTGAAATTAATCAATATGAGATATCATTTTCAGGGATTAAAAATGAATCCGATCAGGCCATTAGTCATTATTGGAGCAGGGGCTGCCGGACTGATGGCAGCCATTACTGCTGCCCGTAAAGGCGAAAAAGTACTTTTACTGGAGAAAAATAATCATGCCGGTTTAAAGATATTAACTACAGGTGACGGTAAAGGCAACCTGACGAATTCCAATCTTGAGACAAATCACTATCATAGTCATGATCCCACATTTTTTACGTCTGCCTTAAAAATCTTTGGCTTTCAGGAGACCTGGAATTTTTTTGGAGAACTGGGCATCAAACTATCTATTGCCGACAATGGGCGTGTGTTCCCATATTCCAGAGAAGCATCAGTTATTCAAAAGGCATTAGTGTTAGAATCTCAGCAGTTAAAGATCGAACTTCTTCCCGGGATTCGTATTCAGGAGATTATAAGAATCGGTTCCCATTTTGAAATCAGGATGAAAGATTCTCCGTCTGAGTATGCCAGAAAGATGATTCTATCCACAGGTGGTATGGCTGCACCTCTATTAGGAACAACCGGGGACGGTTATCAATGGGTATCAAAATTGGGCCATCATATAGAGTCCTTATTTCCCTCACTGGTGCAATTGACCACTCATTTTACAGGTTCTTATTTATTAAATAAAGTTAAGGTTACTGATGCAATTATCAATCTGTTGGTTGAGGAAAAAGTAATTGAAAACCGAAGAGGAGAAGTTCTCTTTATCCCAAGGGGTGTTTCGGGTTCGGCTGTTTTTGCACTTAGCAGAATGGCCAGTGAAGCAATTTATCAAGAGAAAAAGGTGACACTCCAAATCAATTTTGTACCTGATTTTTCCCTTACAGATTTAATCGATTTTTTTCAGGATAGAAAAAGAATCCAGCCAAAGCAGCCACTCATACTTTTAGTGGAAGGCATATTACCTGAGAAGTTGAGTTACTTTATCCTGAATATCTTGGGTATCCCGGTTCACATGCCGGTAGGTTCTTTGCCGGAAGATAAATTGGTTGATTTGATGCATTTAATAACCTGTTTTTCTATTCCTGTCACGGGAACAAAATCCTGGAAATATGCCCAGGTTACCTGCGGTGGTGTAAGTGTCGGTGAAGTGAATCCAAAAACCATGGAATCAAAGATTATACCGAACCTCTATTTTGCAGGGGAAATTCTTGATGTAGACGGAGATTGTGGAGGGTATAATCTACAATGGGCCTGGAGTTCCGGTTATGTTGCCGGTCAATCAGCTTCTGTCCCAGGTAAAGGTGTCGGATTTTAGAAGGTATTCTGGCTTCATTTGTCAGGCAGGTGTCCTGGGTAATGATTCTTCATGCCTGGATTTCTTTATTTCGCTTTAATAAGTCGAAATTTGATCTCTTTTTTGTTGACAGAGTAAGAAGTCTTATTCTATGATATCAACTAAATGAATGATAAATATTCTCTGACTGCAAATCGGACGCAAGAATAGAAAAAAAAGAAGGTAGCGATGATGAAAATAGAACAGAAGCTGGCAGTGATCGGTGTAGGTAAAATGGGAGATACCCTGATAAACAGCCTGATTAGAAATCAGGTGATCGATCCAGATCATATCTACGGAACGACTTCCCGAATGATGACTGCACTTAAGATTAATGAAAAATACCAGGTTCATGTCGGGATAGATAATGAGAAAGCGGTTTCCAAAAGCGATATTATTATTTTAGCAGTTAAGCCGCAGGTCATACAGCAGGTTGTGCAACAGATCATCCCGGTATTAGATGCAAATAAAATATTGATATCGATTGCAGCAGCAACAAGTACCGGTTTTATTGAAAATCAGCTGAATATGCCTGTATCTGTGATTCGTGCTATGCCCAATACCGCTTCTCTGGTGAATGAAGGCATGACGGTATTATGTCCCGGTCAGTTTGTAAAGAAAGAACATCTCGATCTGGCCTTAAAAATATTTAAATCCATTGGAGATGCAGAGATCATTTATAAAGAAGAGCTGATGGATGTGGTCACTGCTCTCTCGGGGAGCGGGCCGGCTTACAGTTATATGATGATAGAATCCCTGACTGACGGAGGTGTAAGGATGGGCTTGCCCAGAGAATTAGCTCGAAAACTGGCTGCACAATCTATCCTGGGCGGAGCGAAGATGGTACTGGAGACCGGATTGCACCCCGCCTTATTAAAGGATGAAGTGACAACCCCGGCAGGAGTGACCATTGACGGTTTAATGGAGCTGGAGGATGGAGGATTCAGAGTGGCATTAATCAAGGCGATTGATAAAGCTACCCAGAAGTCCCGGCAGATTTCCAAATAATTGCTTTCATTGTTTAAATCTTTATAATGAATGGATAGAGATACAAAATTCAGGAGGTACAAGATGATGCAGATTGCCGATCGTATGAATCGCCTGGGTACAGAAACGGCCTTTGAGGTTTTAGCAGAGGTGAATAAGCTGAAAGCCCGGGGAAAGGATATTATCAGTTTTGCCATCGGAGAGCCGGATTTTGATACACCTGCGAATATCATTGAGGCAGGCTCAAAAGCGCTTCAGGAAGGTCATACCCACTACGGACCTTCAGCGGGGCTGATGCCGTTTCGGGAGAGCATTGCCCGTTATATCTCTCGAACTCGGGGTATTAAAGTAAGTGCAGAGGAAGTCGTGGTGACACCAGGTGCCAAGCCCATTATTTTTTACAGTATCCTGGCATGTGTAAATGAAGATGACGAAGTTATCTACCCAAATCCGGGTTTTCCTATCTATGAATCCGTTATCAATTTTGTGGGAGCCAGAGCTGTTCCCTTGCCTTTGCTGGAAGAGAAGGATTTTCGGTTTGATATGGAGATGCTGAAGGAGAAAATTACCGATAAGACAAAGATGATTATCATTAATTCTCCCCAGAACCCGACCGGAGGAATATTAGCTAAGGAAGATTTAAAAGCCATTGCAGATGTAGCAATACATCATAATCTCTGGGTCTTTTCGGATGAAATTTACTGTAATATGGTCTATGATGGTGAATTTCAAAGTATTGTTTCCCTGCCCGGTATGAAAGAAAGGACCATCTTGCTGGATGGTTTTTCTAAAACATATGCCATGACCGGCTGGCGTTTGGGATTCGGGGTAATGAACACCAAATTAGCAGCGCATTTTACCCGATTGGAGACGAATTCAGTCTCCTGTACTGCTTCTTTTACCCAAATGGCAGGTATTGAAGCATTGGAAGGGCCACAGGAAGAATCCCGGGCAATGATCAGGGAGTTCCATGCCCGGCGGGATATTATTGTTGAGGCATTGAATGATATTCATGGAATTTCCTGTAAGAATCCCGGTGGCGCATTCTATGTATTTCCAAATGTAACCGAGGCATGCCATAAGCTGAATCTGAAGGATTCCAGGGAACTGCAACAACACCTCTTATATGAGGCCGGAGTAGCCGTACTGGCCAGAACCTGTTTCGGCAAAAAGAATTCGGAAGAAGATCAGGAATATATCAGACTTTCTTATGCCACCTCCCGAGAGAATATTATCGAGGGTGTTAATCGAATAAAGAAGGCAGTGGAAAAATAAAGATATTCTAAATAAAAGTATTGAAATGAAATATCTTCATCGTACCAGAATCTAAAACGCAATTTTTTAAGATACTGGGAAGATCAATGATCGTTCAAAAGAATTTTTATGAATCAGAGAAGTGACCCGCCATTTATGACCTGTCCCCGTTGCGGGAAAAAGACATATGGCATCAGGGAGATTTTTCCTGACTATTATCTGAGAAGGTGCAGTCAATGTTTCTATCCGGATGCTGAGCGAAATGAGACGGAAGTCCATTATATTCTGCCGCATCTCTCTAAGAGAATTATCTATATTGACCAATTTGCACTGAGTTATATGGTTCGGGCACTTCATCCAGATCTGAAGGCGACCGGAAATAATGAGGCTGATGATTTCTGGATTAAGTTATATCGAAGACTTGATCGGCTTATTAAGATGCAAATTATCATCTGCCCCCAATCCGGTTTTCATCTTCAGGAATCAGTCGTCTCCAATTTTTTTGAGCCGCTGGAAAAGATGTATCACCTCTTATCCAGGGGCTCAAAATTCGTGGATCAGGGACAGATTAGAAGATGCCAGATTGAACATTCGGTCAGGAACTGGGTTAAGGGAATATCAGGATTTCCAGTCATTGATTCAGTAAAATCAGTCATTGATCGAAATATTGATATCTGGCTTCCCCGGGATATTCATTTTCTTTCCTCGCATTTTTCAGAGGCATATGAAGAAGAACTAAGAGCATCAAGAGAAAGAATTCACCGGCAATGGATCCGGGAGTTTCATATCTGGAAAGAATATTCCAATGCCCGATTTGAACAGTGGATGGAAGATTTTTATCTATCATTTGTTAAAGAAATTTTACATTCCTATCCTGATTGTCTGAGGCATATCATTCGTTTCCCTGAACCGCAGATTCATCATGTTCATCTCTGCCGGATTATACTGGAATCCGTTGATGCAATTCAGTTAATTCATTCAGTACTTCTGAAGGAAGGAATGGACTATCCTGAACTATGGCTCAATACCTGGTATTATCTTCAGTCAGAATCTTTTCGGCAGGTTCCCTTCATCAAGCTCTATGCCCTGTTTTACGCTTCCTTTGCCCGTAAGGCCGGTTCAGGTCAAAAAAAGCCACCTGACCGGGGAATGACCAATGATTTGAATATGCTTTCCCTGTTATTACCCTATTGTGATGCCATGTTTATTGATAATCAATGTCGTGGTTGCCTGGAGGAAAAGGATGTACATGAACATATCCATGATCAGACCCGGGTTTTTTCTTTAAACAAGAAGGAAGATTTCCTGTCATACCTGGAAAAGCTGGAAACCGAGTTCCCGCAAAAGCTCAAAAAGAAGGCAGAAGAATTGTATGGTCTTGACTGGCTTGATACGCCGACCCGGCTCTATTTAAATAAATAGAAGAGCAGACCATCTCATCGTAAATCCGGGTCGAAAAGGACACAGAACAGCATTCCCTCTTCAAAGTTGATTTCCAGTCTGTTGCTGATAATCACATTGCTTATGCTGTAATCGGTGATCTCTAAATTTTTTTTTGAAAATTGATACTGAGCTCCCGCCAGGGAGAATTCCCTGACCGGACATAGGGGAAACAGAGAAAATCTTCTTCCTTTCAGGTTTTGCAGGGTGGTGTTTCGCATTACCGGGAAGATAACTGAATTGGAGGTAATGATCTTTATTTCCACACCTTGCTGATCATTCCGGAAAAGATTGATAACAGAAGCATAGCTATGGTCGAAATAATTTCCGGTCATGGCCAGTAGGATGATTTCCCTGGGATTCATGCAGATCGCTTTTTGGATGCTTAGCTCTGAATCGGTGAGGTCTTTTTTACGGGGATGTTTTTCTACGGGAATTTCGGAGTAATGTTTCAGCAATAAGGGTGATACACTATCCAGATCCCCGATAATCAGATCAGGCCTGATATGAAAACGATCCAGTATTGCCAAGCCATTATCAGCAGCAATAATATAATCTGCTTTTTGGCAAAAATGAATAATTTTCTCTTCTTGCCAGTCTTCTCCGTTTCCGATAATCACGATT
>CAYSSG010000025.1:0-28496 GCA_964433635.1 uncultured Atribacterota bacterium
CATGTGATTAAATGCTGGAGTTCATTATTCACCGATCGTGCTGTAATCTATCGAATACAAAATAGTTTTGATCACCGAAAGATTTTGCTCTCTGTTGTAATACAGAAAATGGTGATGTCGGAAGTTTCGGGCATTCTGTTTACAGCAGATCCAATAACCTCTGATAGAAAGACACTTTCCATCGAGGCTGGATTTGGACTTGGTGAAGCATTGGTGTCTGGATCGGTAAAACCGGATATTTATAAGGTAGTGAATGGTAAGATTACTAAGAAAAATATAGGAACAAAGGAGATAGAAATCAGAGCTGACCATACTGGAGGTACCAAAGAAATAAGAATCGAAAATGGCAGACAGCAAAAACAGGTGCTAGAAGATGAGCAGATACAAAAGCTTGCTGCTATGGGAAGGAAGATTGAAGCGCATTTTGGATATCCCCAGGACATCGAATGGTGTCTTACCGGCGGAGAGTTTTACATAGTTCAAAGTCGTCCCATCACAACTCTTTTCCTTGCTCCCAAAAGTCCTGATAAAGTAAAAAGAGTATATATGTCGGTAGGTCATATGCAGGTCATGACCGAGCCTATCCTGCCTCTGGGTATCTCCTTATTCGGATTTGCCTCACTGTTTCCGGCAGACCAGGCCGGTGGACGGCTTTATGCGGATATTACCTTTGACCTAGCCACACCCCAGGGCAGACGAATGGTCAAACAAAAAGTTGACAATATGGACCCATTGATGGCCAGCGCTGTCAGAAAAGTTCTGGATAAGAAGGAATATATCAAGAGCCTCCCCAGGGGTAAAGGTAACCTGTTAAAGGGAGCCAGGCTTTTCCCATGGCTAAAAGAAGCATTCAGGATTTACCTAAAAAATGATCCTGCTATTCTTGATGAATTAGTCAGGAAAAATGAAAATTCACTATACGAGTTGAAACAAAACCTGGATCATCTGTCAGGTGACGCATTATTTGACTCTATTGTTGATGATCGAAAGGAACTGCAGGCAAGGTTATTCGATGCTACACATTTTGGAGCAGTGCTTCTCTGCCAGTATGTAGCAGGTGGAATCAACACCAATACAGAAAAATGGTTGGGCGAAAAGAGTGTAACAAATCTGTTATCCAAATCTGTGGAACATAATATCACTTCTGAGATGGGGCTTGCGATCTGCGATGTGGCCGATGTTGTCCGTCAATACCCGGAAGTGCTGGATTTCTTCTCCCACACCGATGATGAGAATTTTTTCCAAAACCTTAAAAAACTTCCAGGTGGCATAGAGACAGCCTCTGCCATAAATAATTTTCTTGAGAAATACGGGGTGCGCTGCCCAGGGGAGATTGATATCACCAAACCCCGCTTCTATGAGAAGCCGACACAGCTTATCCCTGTTATTCTTAATAATATAAAGCTATTAAAATCCGGAGAACATATTGAGAAGTTTGAACAGGGAAAAAGGGAAGCAAGGGAAACAGAAGAGAAAATTATCAGAGGACTACAGGAGCTTCCCGGTGGTGCACGTAAGGCGAAAAAAATGGAAAAAATGATTCGTGTTTTCCGTAACTTCATCGGTGCCAGAGAATATCCCAAATATTTCTGGATTCGCCGTTTTGGCATTTATAAGCAAGCTCTTTTAAAAGAAGCAGAAAAGCTGTTGGCCGCTGGTGTTATCCAGCAGGTCAGTGATGTCTTTTATCTTTATTTTGATGAGTTCCGAGAAGCGATCCAATCTGGCCATGTAGACCAGGTACTGATTGATAAACGAAAAAAGGAATATGCCCGTTATCAAAAGCTGACACCACCACGTATTATCCTTTCAGATGGTGAAGTCCCCCTGGGAGAATATGAAGGCAGTAATACTCCAGCAGGGGCGCTTCCCGGAGTTCCCGTATCCTCGGGTATTGTTGAAGGCCGGGCTCGAGTGGTTTTCAGGCTGGAAGATGCCCATGTTGAAAAAGGAGACATTCTTGTGACCAGCTATACTGATCCCAGCTGGACTCCGGTTTTTGTGACTGTTGCAGGGCTTGTCACAGAGGTAGGGGGTGCCATGTCTCATGGTGCGGTAATAACCCGTGAATACGGTCTCCCGGCAGTGGTTGGGGTGGAAAATGCAACAAAGCTGATTAAAAACGGACAGTCAATTCGTGTCAACGGAACCGAAGGATATGTTGAAATAGTGTAACCTGAAAGCGAAAAGAAGAGTGGGTTGTATTGATGTACAAATCTCCTTTGAGCACAATGCAACTTTGCCAACACTTTCAGGTCACTCAATAAGAAATTCTTCCTAAAAGAAAACAATAAGAATAAAATAAATTAATGGTGTCAAATTCTGAAATATCAGTTTCCTTTCGACCTCATCCACCATATTTTCCCATCTCACAGGATACATGGCATAAGAGGAAATAGAGAATAGATGTACCATGTTTGTTGCCTGGTATATAATGAAGGAAACATTGAACAGAACCTATACACCTGAATAATATCTCCAATGTAACGATAAGATTTTTTTGGAGGCAGTATGAATGAAAAAGATAGAATAATACCATTTATATGGCGTGTAACCTATTCACACATCATTGCATATTTTATTGCAGGACTCTTTGCGGTTACTTTTATGAATTACAGAGAACACTATTCATCTGATACACTTTCTTTGCTCATGCGAGCAGTTGATTCTCCCATCGTAGCCCTAGGTCCTATGTTACAGCTTATTCGCGGATTGATTATAGGATTGGTCTTATTTCCCTTTAGAAGTTGTTTTCTTGAAAATAAAAATGGTTTTCTAAAATTAGCATTACTGATATTCGGACTTTCAGCTGTCTCTACAATAGGACCAACCCCGGGATCCTTTGAGGGCATTATTTATACCATTCTACCAATCCAATATCATTTACTGGGTATTCCAGAGACCATTATTTACATTCTACTCTTTATTGTAATTCTCAATTATTCCTATAACAGTAACAAGAGATGGGTTTCTATTTTGCCAGTTGTTCTTGTATGCATTATCTTCATTTTCAGCATTTTAGGGTACTTTGCAGCAATTGGAAAATTATGAGGTGCTTACAAGAAAATTGCCAGGGAGTCTTGAAATAAAAAGATGACATAACTTTCTTTAATGAATAATACATATTGGATTTATCATTGAGAAATAACATCCCACATAACTTGATCATAGAATAATCTGATGCATCAGTGTAGGCAAACAATTTTCTTTATGCCAGGATAAAAATATATTTCTATGCAACTGAAATTCATTTTTTTTCGAATCACTTAATTACTTTAAAGCCTTTTACTGAGTGCCGGAAATCATGCCCCATCTTCTATTACAGAATAAACATAAAAGAGTCATGAGCAAGGAAAGATATCATCATTTGATGATATAATAAAATTAAAAATATAACGTCCAGTAATGACTTTATTAAAAGGAGACATCAATGAAATTAGAAGAAGGAATGAAAGCCCCTGATTTTACCTTGCCTGATAGCCAGGGAAATGAGATAAGCCTATCAGATTATATGGGAAAAAATGTTATTTTATATTTTTATCCTAAAGACAACACTAAAGGATGCACTCTTGAAGCCACCAACTTCAGAGACAACTATGAAAAGATTAAGAAAATGAATACCATTGTATTAGGTGTAAGTAAGGACAGCATAAAATCCCATGCCAATTTTATTAACAAATACAATTTACCTTTCAGATTGCTCAGTGATACAGAAGGGAAGGTTTGTGAATTGTATGGTGTCTGGAAAGAAAAGAGCATGTATGGGCGAAAATATATGGGCATTGAGAGAACGACTTTTTTGATTGATAGAGAAGGCAAGATTTTGAAAATATTTCCCAAAGTGCAAGTGAGGGGACATATGGAAGAAGTTGTTCATTTTCTTTGAATGAATCATTAAAGGTAATAAAAATTAAAAAAAATATTTAGATCATATTTAATTTGTTTTAAAGAAATAAAAATTTAATTTATAAGAATGTTAAAAAATTCAAATAAAAATTAAATGCCGTTGATAAATGGTATCAGGAGGATTTTGGATAATCATCTCTTGAATTATAAGTTTAAAAGTGTCATCTTGATTTCATAACGATACAACTATATTTTGCATTCCCAACAGCACTCTATCATGTTGCTGACCGGAAAAGCCTTGATTAACCAGGATGATCTCCATGATTTTCTAACAGTCTTTTACAAAACTATCAAATATTATCATCTATCCTGCATACTATTATCTGATGCGCAATCATTGTTATCGGATACACAAACACCGGAAGGCTTTATCTCAGCCTTTTCTAATATTTATGCTGCAGCCTTCAGGGCTATTCGCTACATCAGAAATAACAACATTCCCAGTCCGGGTGCTATCAATTGATGGGATAACCCTCTATTCTTTTAGAGAGGATTGTTCTTTAAATGTCAGGGAAATTATATTATAATAATACCAATAGGTCGATATATTCTTTTCAGGATTGATATTTTGAATTTTTCGGTATCTTTGTGGACAACCTGAAGCATTATCTCAAGAAAACGAAGATAAGAGCCAGTGAGCGTTCATATAAATATCGATCATAATAATGATAAATGATTTGAGGGGGTGATAGATAACATTATTTTCATAGAAAATATTTTTTGAAAATAATTTTTAAAAAAGGAGAGTTTAGTAAAATGAAGAAGACATTATTATGGGTATTAATACTGCTACTTGTATCTACCATCACAGGTATTTCGATTGCTCAGGGACTGGATGTGGGCATTGTTCTTCCTACTAAAGATGAGCCAAGATGGATACAGGATGAAACCCGGTTTAAAGCTGCTCTTGAAACGGCTGGTTATAGCGCCGAAATTCTCTTCAGTCAGGGCTCCTCCGCCAGAGAGAAAGAGAATGTCGAAGCACTGATTACCAAAGGTGCCAAGGTTATCGTTATTTGCCCGCATGATGCTACCGCAGCAGCAGCTGCTGCAGATGCAGCAAGGGATGCAGGTATCAAGGTTATTTCTTATGACCGCTTAATCCGTGAAACAGAATCTGTTGATTACTATGTGACTTTTGACAGTATTGCGGTTGGAGCAGCCCAGGCCCAGTATCTGGTTGACAAAACTACCGGTATCGGGAATCCACTTTACCTGTATGCCGGAGCTGCGACGGATAATAATTCCTTCCTGTTCTTTGAAGGCGCCTGGAATGTTCTTCAACCCAAGATTGCGGATGGTACCTTCGTAATCAAGAATTCAAGTGAAGCTATTGCTCTGCAGGATAAGTCCACCTTAAATCGAGGGGAGATGGGGAATATTATAGGCCAGGTCACCACCGATTGGGACTTTACAGTTGCCAGGAATCTGGCTGAAGCTAACCTGACTGTTGCCGGTCCTGAGGATAAGGGGGAAGTATTTATCCTGGCACCGAATGACGGCACAGGCCGTTCAATCGGAGATGCATTTGCTGCTGACAATGATGTAACCAATTATGTCGTTACCGGTCAAGATGCTGAGATACCCTCTGTACAGTATATTATTGATGGAAAGCAGTCAATGACCGTATTAAAAGACGTCAGAACACTGGTTAATGATGCAATTGCTGCTGCCGTTGCCTATCTGAATGGCCAGACTCCAGAGGCTACCCATACCTACAATAACGGAAGGGTTGAGGTTCCTGCCAAACCGTCCGAGGTGATTACCGTAGACAAGAGTAATGTAAAAGCTGCCATAATAGATTCCGGCTACTGGGATGCATCCGAATTTACAGGATTAGAATAATTATTACATAAATTTGAATCTAGTGTAAACAATGAATGATGCGAGCGAAGTGAACTATTTCCAGTTTGATTGGAAATGATTCGCTTCGCTCGGCATCATCTATGGATTTTTTAATTGTGACAAGTTTTAAACTATTGAAAAAAGAGGGTAGGTTGATGGCAGAAAAAATGCCTGTTGTAGAGATGCGAAATATTAAAAAGCATTTTGGTGGTGTAGAGGCGTTAAAAGGGGTCAATCTGGTTCTGCATCATAATGAAGTGCTGGGATTGGTTGGTGACAATGCTGCCGGAAAATCTACATTGATGAAGATTCTCAGTGGCGCATATATCCCGGATGAAGGTGAAATTTTCATTGAAGGCAAGAAGATCCATATGACCAGTTCACAGGATGCACATCAACAGGGTATTGAGATGGTGTACCAGGATCTGGCACTTGCCAATAATTTAGATGTGGTTGCCAATGTATTTATGGGTAGAGAAGCGGTAAGTTTTAAAATAGGTCCGATTGGTGTGATGGATGAGCAATACATGGAGCAGGAAACCAAGCGCTTATTGGATCGTCTTAAGATTGTTGTCCCCTCTGTGCGTTCAAACGTGGAACGTTTATCAGGTGGCCAGCGACAAGCAGTGGCGATTGCCCGTTCCACAGCTTTTAATGCTAAAGTGACTATCATGGATGAACCTACGGCAGCCCTGAGTGTGGCTGCTATTGAAAAGGTGCTTGATCTGGTGAGAGAACTTAAGGCACAGGGCAATTCCATTATCATTATCAGCCATCGGCTGGAGGATATATACCATGTTAGTGACCGAATGATGGTTCTGCGTCAAGGACGTAAGGTGTGTGATACTCCGGTTACCGGGGATATTGATACCTTCCGGGAGCACGTTGTAGCATATATTGTTGGTGCCCGGGATGATTTTGCTGAAGAAGGGAGCAAGCAGTCTAATGGCAAGCGCAAATAAGTCTGAAAAGACATTCCTTAAGGATGTAAATAAGGTATTTCAGGAAAATATTCGTGAATGGGGTATGTATATTGCTTTATTCATGATTATGATCATTTTTACAATTACTACAAAGGGTATTTTTCTTTCATCGAGGAACATAGGTAATTTGATCAATCAGACTGGTTATATCGCAATACTAGCCATTGGGATGACTTTAGTTATCATTATTTCACATATAGATTTATCAGTAGGGTATCTATCTGGTTTTCTGGGTGCAGTAGCAGCGACTGCCATGGAGTTCTGGCACCTGCCTGCCTCAGTAAGTATCGTAATGGTATTGCTAATAGGGGGCATAGCAGGACTTTTCACCGGTTTTTTGGTAGGCCAGATGAAAATACCGGCTTTTGTTGCGACGCTTGCGGGATGGTTGGGTTACAGAGGCGCACTGCAACTTGTCACAATGCATAGGGGTACGATCGTTATCACAAATGATGCTTTTAATGCCATAGGAAATGGTTATATTCCTGATATCCCTAATATTGGAATTTTGCCAGGCGTACATAAATTTACCCTTATTCTCGGAATTATAGTCATTTTATTTTACATTATAAATAGCATCAATAAACGGAAAAGAATGCTGAACCTTCATTTTAAGGTAACCCCGATAGATTTTTTTATTATGAAACTGGTTCTTATGTCAGCTTTGATTGGGGGCATTACCTGGGTACTTGCAGGCTATAGAGGTCTATCCTGGACTGCGGTGGTTGTGATTTTTATTGTTCTATTTTATCATTTTGTGATGACGCAGACGGATCTTGGCAGACATATTTATGCTGTTGGCGGTAATCCTGAAGCGGCACAGTTAACAGGTATCAGTGTAAGGAAAATAACCTTTATCGTGTTCTGTTCAATGGGTATGCTTGCTGCTTTATCAGGTATATTATATGCATCCCGTTTTAAATCAGCTACTACAACAGCAGGAACTTTATTTGAATTGGATGCAATCGCAGCGGCTTTCGTAGGGGGTGTATCACCTTCAGGCGGGATTGGAAAGGTTACCGGTTCAATTGTCGGTGCTTTTGTTATGATGTCATTAACAAGCGGGATGAACCTGATGGGTATTGATATATCCTACCAGTATATTGTCAGGGCGTTAGTACTTGTGGCTGCGGTGGTTTTTGATGTTGCAACACGCAATAGAAAAAAGACGTAACGGAAGACAAGATTACTTTCAGACTTTACCTTCCAGCTCTAGGGTTGACAAACCCCTTACTCAGATTATTAAAAATAAAAGTATACTGAATAATCCTGAAATAGTAGATATTTATGTTTTGTATTGAGAATTTATATTAATAAAGTATCAACTTAATGTAAAAAAATAGTAATCATGAATACAAGGAGGAAGGATCGTGTTCAACAGGAATTCTTATAATGGAAAAATATTAAGAGTTGATTTAACTAAAGGAGAATTAAAAACAGAAATTCTAGAAGAAAGCATCTATCGGAAATATATTGGGGGGAGCTCTCTTGCCAGTTATTTTTTATTGAAAGAATTAAAGAAAAGAATTGATCCCTTAGGTCCGGAAAATATACTCGTATTTGCAGCTAGCGTTATTACCGGCACTACTGTCCCTGGAGCTAGCCGTTATACTGTAGCTGCCAAATCTCCTCTTACAGGAGGCTTCGGAGAAGCAGAAGCAGGAGGCTGGTGGGCACCGGAACTCAAATGGGCGGGCTATGATGCCATTGTTATTAAAGGAGTATCTCCTAAACCAGTCTATCTCTGGATCAATGATGACAAAGTTGAACTGCGTGATGCAGGGCATTTAACTGGTAAGACTACCGGAGAAGCAGAAAGTCTAATCAGAGAAGAATTAGCTGATTCTAAAATCCGTGTAGCTCAGATTGGCCCTGCCGGTGAAAGACTAGTCAGCTATGCCACTGTCAGCAACGAATCCAAGCACTTTAATGGCCGTACTGGTATGGGCACAGTGATGGGCTCTAAAAAATTACGTGCCATTGCTGTAAAAGCTACCGGCAAGAATCCTTATGCCGATCCAGAAAAAATAAAAGAGATAACCAAAGAATTTGCATCCAAATGGAAAGAAACATCCCAGGGAATGTATGATCATGGAACTGCAGGAGGGGTTGTAGGATTAAGTGATGATGGGATTTTGCCTACTAGAAATTTCCGTGAAGGTCAATTTAAGGGAGCAGAAGCCATTTCGGGAGTTACAATGGCAGATACCATACTCGTAAATAGGGGGCATTGTTATGCATGCCCGATACGCTGCAAACGGGAAGTTAAGGTAGAAGGAATATATGACGTAGATCCTTACTATGGAGGTCCGGAGTATGAAACCGTCGGTTCCTTAGGATCTCTTTGTGGTATTGATAGTTTGGAAGCCATTGCCAAAGGTAATGAATTATGTAATAAGTATGGACTTGATACAATATCTACCGGTACTACCATCGCCTTTGCTATGGAATGCTTTGAGGAAGGAATAATCGACAAAAATAAGACCGATGGAATTGAGCTTAGATTTGGCAATGCCGATGCTATGCTTGAAATGATAGAAAAGATAAAGAATTTAGAAGGTATCGGTGCTATTCTTGCAGGGGGAGTGGTCCATGCTGCCAAAAAATTTGGCTATGGGGCGGAGAAGTTTGCGATGCATGTTAAGGGTGAAGAATGCCCTATGCATGAGCCAAGGGGAAAGGTTGGTGTGGGAATACAATATGCTATTTCTCCTACTGGAGCAGATCACATGGAAGCTCCTCATGATTTAATGTTTACAGATTATGGGTTGTCACTGGATTTAGTAAAACCCATGGGATTGCTTGAACCATTAGATGCTCTTGATTTGAGTGCTAAAAAAGTAAGGTTTTTTTCTTATACTCAGAAAATATGGAGTTTGTATAACTGTATTTGTATGTGTCAATTTGTTGGTGCTCCGTTGGGTGCCCTGAGTTTGAAGAATATTGTAGATTTGACCGAAGCTGTTACTGGATGGAACACCAGCTTATTTGAACTCATAAAGATTGCCGAGAGGTCAAATACTATGGCGCGTTGTTTTAACATCCGGGAAGGGTTTACCAGTAAAGATGATAAGCTTCCTGATAGATTTTTTGAAGCCTTCACCAGTGGTCCTTTAAAAGGTAAAGTGATTAATAGAGAAGAATTTGATAAAGCCATCAAAACTTATTATGGAATGGAAGGATGGGATGAAAATGGTGTTCCCACGAAAGCAAAACTGGCAGAATTGGATCTGGATTGGATTGATTTTTAAATAAATTCTCTGAGAAGTAGACGTATGGACTCATTAAACGAACAAATTCAAGAATATAAGACCCAATTAAGCAGAGGCCATATCCAGAAAGCTTACAAGGGAATCATGACATTTATGTCAGGACTGAAAACGCATCTGGAAAAAAGCTATCCGAATTCTATTGCCAGTTCCCTGTATTTTGGTTATATGGATATGACTTATTTTGCATTTACACCTTCCGATTTAAAGAATAAAAAGCTGAAGATTGCCGTTGTATTTTTACATGAACAAGGTAGATTTGATGTTTGGCTAGGTGGAAACAACAGGAAAATCCAGGCTGAGTATATAGAAAGGATGAGCCATACAAATACAGGAAAATATAAGCTTTCAAAAGTACTGCCGGGAGTGGATTCCATCATTGAATCAGTCCTGGTCGAACAGCCGGATTTCAATCATCCCGAAGAACTTAAGACGCAGATTGAAAAGAAGACCATTGAATTTGTAAATGATATTAGTTCTCTATTGAATAAATGAGACAGGGCAATGATGGTGGTGTAAGCAAACCTTCAGAAGCAATTGATTTAATTGGGTCATTTAATATGGCTCAGGTTTTGGAATATAAGTTTTAATCCACCCTACAAAACAGGAATGGGGTGGCGATTCGATAGATAGGCAGCATTACAAATGATTTATGCAGCCGAAAAGGCATCAATATCTAAGTATTGCTATAATGATTTTCATTTTGATAAGGCACTTTAATTGCCAGATTTTTAATCGTAAATATAAACTCCTGTAAAGGATCTTTGAATTACATGACGATAGAAAGGGATTTGACAAAAAAATTTTTACGGCAAAGCTATTTTTCAGTGACCTGGTATTTTTAATCCGGAACTTCTCAAGGATCATTGGAGTAATGAGAGATCAAGAGATGACCAGAGCTTTTGTGGAGAAGATTATGACCGTGACCATTGCGGTCTATACCTCTATGCCCCTCTATTTCTAACAAAGGTAACATGTATCTCATGTAATAAGTGTTTGATTCCTGCTCGAAGAGGTAAAAGATTAGATTATGTGTCAGAAAGATAAATACAGTGTATAATGATATAGAAAACAAAATACACTGTTCTATACCTGTAATAATTTTTCTTGAGTGAATGACCAAAAGAAAGGAGGATCATTTTACAGTTACTTTTTTCAGGAAATACAGATTTATTCAGGAGGTATCAAGATGAGGCAAAATCCTTTTTTCAATAAAAATGCAAAAATATTATTACTGACATTTTTTATCATTTTTCTTTGTTTGGTAATAGGTTCTTCCAGCCATGCCCAACAATTAAGATATGGTTCCCTATCGGTAAATTCCAATCCATCAGGTGCCAGGGTATTTTTAGACAACCAATACAAAGGTGACACCCCATTGAATTTAAAAGATGTTCCTGTGGGCCAATATAGTATAAAATTAGAATTGCCTGGTTATGAAGAGTGGAATAGTTCTGTTGCAGTTTTACCTATTCTGACAGTGAAAATAACTGCTGATTTAGTTCCCCAGGCTAAACCGGCTTTTGGTTCTATTGCAGTAAACTCCAATCCCCAGGGCGCCAGGGTATATCTGGATAATGCCTACAAAGGCCAGACCCCTGTTAATTTAAGGGACATCCCTGTTGGTAGACATGCTATTAAAATAGTATTACCTGATTATCAGGAATGGAATAGTGAAATTGCAGTAACTACTTCTCAAACAGCTCGAATTTTTGCTGATTTAGAATCCCAAAAGGCATATGGTTCCATTTCTGTTAATTCTAATCCCAGGGGAGCAGATATTTATTTAGATGATAATTATGAGGGATTGACACCTCTGAATTTGACTGAGGTTCCTGTGGGCTCCCATACAATTAGAATAGAACTTGCCGGTTATCGCGAGTGGATTAGTGAAATCTCAGTATCATCTGGACAAATGTCAAGAATTTCTGTTGATTTAGAACCTCAACCGTCATATGGCTCAATCTCCATCAGGAGTAATCCAGGAGAAGCAAAAGTATTTCTGAATGGAACTTATATCAGAACTACCTCTGTTTATCCTACAATTTTGGAAGAAATAGAAACAGGCTACTATGAAATGGTAATTCTTAAAGAAGGATTCAGGGCTTGGATAGGAGAATTGAAAGTATCCCCGGGAAAAGTAACCTCAATAGAAGCCACATTGACTGAAATATTTGAATAAAATAATGATTGGGGTCTATCATTAAAATAACACACTAGGGATTAGATCAAGTAGAAGATACAGGGGATTGTTCTCTGTTTGACGCCTTTGAGTTTAATAAAGAGAACGATCCCCTGTATTATTTTTTGTCGTTGAGTAAACCTGAGATGGTCAGAGTTTGTATTTCATGATAATCCTTGATTCTATAGAAATATTAAGTGATATTTATCAGGATTTAATATCATTGATTTGAAAGGAAAGAATGAATTGCTGAGCATCTTTATCAAAGGATTAGCAACTGGTTTAGTTCTACAGGTAGCTGTAGGACCTGTTTTTTTCTATATTGTCAATATTGTTATCCAAAGAACGTTAATGGATGGCTTTTTTGCTATTTTAGCCGCGGCTCTAGCTGATTATTGCTATATCATATTATCAATCATTGGACTTGCAAAATTATTAGAAAACAAGCGCATGAAGAGAATTTTGGGATTTGTAAGTTCACTCGTTCTCATTTTATTTGGATTTTATATAATAATTGGGGCATTAAAGGTAATCCAGATCGATACCTATACTATTCAACATTCGCAGGATATAACCGGAAGTTTCATATCTACTTTTATATTAACTATTTCTAATCCCCTGACAATTATTTTTTGGACCAGTATTTTTACTGCCAGATCAATTGAATATTCTTTGAGCCGGAAAGAGCTTGTTGTTTTTGGATTTGCAGCTGGACTGGCAGTTATTCTTTTTCTTGGGACATCTATATTCATCATTTCCCTATTCAAATATTCTATACCATTAGAAGCTGTCCGATTGGCGAATATTATGGTAGGATTAATATTAATAATATATGGAATTCTAAGAAGTATAATGATTTTCAGGCCAGGAGACCGACACCTGACATGTTGTGACAGTATGTCAGAGAGATGAATTATAAGGAAGACATTGTGGCATGGTTTTAATCTGATGAACCAGATTGGCCAGAACTTTCATGTCACTCAAAAATAATTCGTGCCAATCGAAGGGAAAAATATTTATAGGGAAGAAATGTCAATTGTCAAGAGCCCTATCATAAAATATGCTGAAAAAAAGAAAGGCTCTGAGACAGTCTGGTTGAAATTTGAGGATAGTTATGGAAATACGTATAATAAAAGAGAATAACATCGAAATTGCTGCAATCAATAGTAGAGAGATATTGATAAGAGATGTTCAGTCAGCCCTTGATTTGATGGTAACAGTTCAATATGAGGCAGGGTGCAGTCGAATCATTTTGAATAAGTCAGCAATATGTGAGGATTTTTTTCGCTTAAGCACGAAGCTTGCAGGGGAGGTGTTGCAAAAGTTCAGTAATTATTATGTGAAAATCGCCATTGTGGGAGATTTTTCTGCCTATAAAAGCAAGAGCTTGAAAGCTTTTATTCATGAGTGCAATCGAGGAAAAGAAATATTTTTCTTACCGGATGAAAAGAAGGCAATTGAAAAATTAAGTATGGCAAGATAACAAAGAGAATCATAATTAATTGAAAAATACTATTTGGAGGTAAACAATGAAACATTTGAAGTTATCGATTTTTTTTATTACCATTTTTCTTCTGATGGTAATAACCCCCGCCCAAGCTGCTGAGATACCGGAACATCCCTTCATCAAACCTTTCCCGGGATCAGCATTGGCTGAGAATATGTCCAAATATACCAACTTTGATTCTTACAAATTTTATACCATCAATGAAGAAACCCAGAAGAGGGAAGAGGTATTGGTAAAGGGTAAAAAATGGGTGCTTTTATATGAAGTTCGTACCCCTTCCGGAGAAAGAGTTCGGGATATATCAAAATTAGAGTTTTTTGAAAATTACAAAGCCGCTGCTTTAGAGAAAGGCGGTAAGGTAGCATATGAAGACGTGGGCCAGATGGTTCTGACGATACCCAGAGAAGACGGAGGTATTACCTGGTGTCGGGTCAGTGGGAATGCCGGCTTAGGACAACAGGAATTGGTTATCATTGATGAGGAAGGATTTAAGAAATCATTAACTTTTGGTCCCGTTGAGTTGAAAGAAGCCCTGGATAAAGATGGCAGGGTAATACTCTATGAAATCCTGTTTGATTACGATAAGGCTACCTTGAAACAGGAGTCCAATCAACAGCTCCAGCATATTGTTACCTTACTGATACAGAATCCTGATTTAAACGTTGAGATCCAGGGACATACCGATAATGAGGGCGAAGACGAATATAATTTAACTTTATCAGAACAACGGGCAAATACCGTATTGCAATATCTCCAATTATTCGGTATTGATCCTGATAGACTCCTTGCTAAAGGTTATGGTGAATCCCAACCGGTAGATACTAATGATACAGAGGAAGGCAGAGCAAAAAATCGACGTGTAGAACTGGTTAAAATGTAGATGGGAATCAGTATCAAATGAATACAAAAAATACAGAAGCTGGTTCTCTGTTTGACGTGTTTTCCAACCATCCTCTTTTTGGTGTAGACTGATTTTAGAAGTATGGTAGAATATTTTTAAATTAAGTTACCGGTTATTTGAATGTGCTTATAAATGCAGAAAAGATTGGAGTATTGAAATGGAAGAAAGAATTGTTTATTTTGATCATCCCGGGAAAGAAAATACCGCTGAAGTAGTAAGATTGGTGACCGATAGAGCAGTCTCAAGAAAGATCAAGAAAATCGTGATTGCTTCTACTACAGGATATACAGCCGGAATGTTCTTAAAAGCGGTAGAATTAAAAAATATGCAGTTAGTAGTTGTTCCCTGGCAATTCAGTTTGCGGGAGGAGGGGAATCGGTTTCCTCAGGATTTAATCAAGGAACTGCGGGAAAGGAAACATATGGTTCATTTTGGAACCATGTTGCTTTCCTCGGGGATTACTGAACTATACAGTAATAATACACCTACAGCCCTGGCGAATATCCTTCGTGTTCTGGGACAGGGAATGAAGGTGTGTGTGGAAATGACCATGATGGCCTGTGATGGTGGTTGCATAGGAATGGGAGAAAAAGTCATTACGGTAGCCGGTACCCATGAGGGAGCAGATTTTGCTGTTGTGGCTACTGCTGCTCCCAGTTCCAAAGCATCTATGCTTAGGATAAATGAGATCATTTGTAAGCCCATTTTATAATTTTCAAAAATACATGAATGTATTCTTTGAATCCATAATTTTGACTGATGGAATGTAAATGACAAATGGAAATGAAATGACTAAGATTATAACCAGGCCTGAAGAAATAGGAAAGAACAAACAGATTTTATATGCCGGTAATCATTATATCTGCCTTCCGATGATAGATTGCCAGAATGGTGCTATTCAAAATATTAATACGGTAACACTTTCACGAAAAGCTTTGCTGGAATTAAAAGGGAAGCCAGATTTATTTACGCTGCATTTTTTTCATGAGGGAAAAGAAATTGAAATAGAAAAAATTGATGTCTCCAAGGAGCAGTATTTTTTACCGTGTTTAGACTTTTCTCTGCAAGGCGGGATCAGGGTCATTGGGAAAATATTTGCCGATCTAAATGAAAAGGGATTCATATACGGTTTTGAAAGTTCACAAGAGATCACTGTTTCTTTAATTTTTAACTGGAAAGAAGTAAGCTTATTGCGATTTTCTTCTCAGGAGATCGATGCTGCAAAAGCCATAAAGACAGACCGATGGCTGGGCAATCCAGTCGTAACTATTGATTCTGCGAACCTATCGCTGGCTTTAGCATTCGGTGGAGATCGAAATTTTGAAGTTGATGAATGCACAGAAAATGAGTTCTTAAATCTAAAAATCATCTGCCGTCATAAGAATTGCTTCTATGTAGCAGTGAATTATGATCCGGATGGCGCTTCGGCTACACTGATTCACTTGAGAAGAAAAGGGTATAGAAAAGTCTACCAGGAATTTCTGGATTGGCTTAAGGAAAAGACCATTCCCTATTCAGAAGACCCTGTCCTGGAGACGAGATTAAATGAAAATCTGTTTTTTAATTATTTTTTCTCCATTGCCAAAGATATGGATAGTGACAAATATCTGGCTTTAACTTCCAGAAGTCCCCGCTATTATGTTTCCGGTGCATTCTGGGAAAGAGATGCATTCCTCTGGTCTCTTCCTGCCATCAAATTAGTCTGCCCCCGATTATTTCAACAATTAGCCAGAGAAATGATCTTAAGACACAGTAAGAATGCGGGAGACCACGCTCACTATATTGATGGCACCGTTTTGTATCCCGGTTTTGAGCTGGATGAAGCAGCCAGTTATTTTATTCTGCTTGAGAACCTGGAAGAAGACTTTTACGATGAGACAATCATCGTCGCTTTGGATGCAGTATTGGAACGGATAGAAAGAGAGTATGATGCCCGAACAGGACTCTATAAGACTTTTCTGCTTCCTTCCGACGATCCTGCAGAATATCCTCTGGTTACAATAGACAATGTGATTCTATGGAGAGGCCTGCAGAATTGGAAAGATGTTTTGCTGAGCAAAGGGGAGACAAAAAAGATAAATTTTATCAATCAAAAAATAGAAAATATCTATCAAGGAATCTATCAGTATTTAGTAAAAGAAATAGATGGAAAGAAGATATTTCTATGGTCTGCTGACGGGAAGGGAAATTTCAGATTATATAATGATCCTCCGGGGAGTCTAAGTACACTCTGTTCATATGGATTTATTGATAAGGATGACCCGGTCTTTCAGAACACGATCGATTATTATTATTCTTCCGCCTATCCTTATTACTTTGCAGATGCCAGGTTTAATGAGTTAGCCTGTGACCATCATCCCAACACGCCTTCCGGATTGGGGCTATGCGGGAGTATCCTAAATCCCAGACTATCCAGAATGGCATTGAAATGGTTGAAAGAAGCAGATATGGACTATGGTCTTCTTGCAGAGAGTTTTGATAAAGATTCAGGAGAGGCGAGGACCGGTGTTGGCTTTGCCTCCGGTTGCGGATACCTGGCTTATTGTCTCTATCATGCATTAATCAGTAAAGAGAAGAAGTGACTTTTGGTTGAAAATAAATATAATGAAAAAACATTGTTTCACAGAACTATCATCAATAACATCATTTCCCGTTAAAGAGAGAAGAAATGGAAGAATTTAAAGGCAAAAGACTCTTTCTATATAATCTTTCTACAGCAGGATGGGTATTATTAGATTCAATCTGGTTGACCTTTGCTATCGTCTTCTTGCTTCCCCCCAAAGAGAGAATAGCTGAAGGAATGATTGCTTTTGTTTCCAATGAAAGGTTTTTAGGTTTTGTTACTGTGTTAGGATCAGTGATGCTCTTTGGAAGAGTTATAGATGCTGTTGCTGATCCACTGGTAGCCTCCTGGACTGACCGTTCTACCTCAAGATTCGGGAGAAGAAGGTTTTTTCTTATGATTGGCGGACTACCTCTGGCAATATCTACGATTCTAATATTTTTTCCACCCGTACCTTACACTTCCTCTGCTAATGGTATTTATCTGGCGATTGTTTTCGGGTTTTACTTCTTTTTCTATACCATCTATGTTGTTCCCTATCTTGCCTTGATTCCTGAACTCGGCCAGGACGAAAATGCCCGGATTGGCATGGCTACAGCTCAAGGATACTTCTCTATTATCGGCTCTGCAATCGTGATGATCGGGGGCCCCCTTCTTTTGACTCTTTTTATGCAGAAAGTTGATTATATTGACGCTTATCGCAAGATGGTCGTTAATCTGTCTATATTGGGGGCGTTGTTGTTATATGCGGCCGTATTTGCAATAGATGAGAAAAGATTTTCCAATGCCCAACCCAGCCAGATTCTGTTAAAGGATTCTTTTAAAAAAACGGTAAGTAATCAGGCTTTTCTAATCTATCTTCTGGCTAATATAGCTTTATGGTTTCTTTTCAATATCGTCCGTTCATCTGCCATACCTGTAGTTATTACTCTGATGGATGCCGATGAAGCATTTGCCGGCAGTATGTTTACCATCCTATTTGTCATTGCAGCTTTTTGTTTCCCTCTGGTGGGATTTTTGACGAAAATCAGGGGAAAAAAAGTGATGATGATTATCAGCCTTGGCCTATTTTTAATCTTTACTGCTTTGCTATCCCTCACGGGTCTGATTCCTGTAAATCCCAGAATATGGGGACAGATTTTAGTAGGTTTAATGGGTTTTCCCGCAGCAATTCTTATGATTATCCCTAATGTAATACTTTCTGAGCTTTGTGACGTTGATTATAGAGAAACAGGAGAGAGAAGGGAAGCAATGTATTTTGGGGTGCAGGGTTTCTTTATGAAACTCAATTTAGGACTTTCCACTGCGAGTCTTGCTCTTTTATATTCCATTTTTGGAAAAGATATCAGTAATCCCTTAGGTGTGAGGCTGTCTCTTCTATTAGGAAGCGCTGTTGCTTTTTTAGGATTAATCATTATGACTCGCTATCCGGAAAAAAAGATCAAAGATTTTCTATCAAAGTCGTCTTGAATATAGCAGAAATACTACCTGTTCTTTCATTCTGATCTATTCTATTTCCTCCTGCTTTATGAACAAGAACATCTTATTTTTATTTAAGGTTAGTCTTTTATATGATAAAATTAAAATTTCTAAAAGAATATTGTTTTCTGGTATTCGGGAAATAAAAGATGATTTTAACGGCAAATTATGGAATAATAGATCAAGCTAAATCGTTTTATTGACATGAATATGAAATAATATAGGTTAGAATGTTAGTAGGAGTCAAGGAAAAAATATACCATCATCACTTCTAATGATCTAAGTGTAATTCATCCATAAAAGATTAAGAAAGACAGGTATTCCTACTCTTATTATAAGAAGTCATTTGATGATTAAATAAAGGAGAACTAAGACGTGTGGGTAATCAACACATTTAAAAAAATAGTTGTCTTTATTGCCTTATGGATTGTCAGTTTTTTTGTAGTAAAAAATGTAATTCATTATAAAGCAGGAGATTCGGAAATTTCTCTTTATAGTCTGGCAATAGCAATTCTGGTGGTTTTTCTATGGAATTGGCTGAATAAAAAAAACAGATAAAAGGGAAAAGATTCAGGTGTTCACTATTCCCAATGGAAAAGATTAGCGATTCCTGGATAACAGTGATTTTTACCTGAAATAAGAGTTAAAATTTTCAGATAGGTCTTATGCTCTCTTAGAAGGGCGTTTGTAGAAGAGACATGCTCTTTTAATGAATCGAAGCGGTGTCGCTTTTGATAGGTAGTCGCTTTTCAGCCATGATATAGAGAACAATGTATAGCAGGAAACAGATGAAAAACGGAATAGAAGCCAGTCGATAAGCATAAACCAAGCCCAGTTGATCTGCCAGCCAACCATAGAGAAAAGGTGCAAAGGTAGAAGATAGTCCCTCCACAAAATATACCAAGCCAAAGAGTTTTCCACGTGTATGTTTTGAGCTTACTCTTGTCAGCCAGGTCTGTTGAGCAGGATATATGAATCCCTGTAAGATGCCGATCCCTACAACCAGTAGTACCGTAACAAGGGGAATCGTGGAAAGGGTAAGCACATAAATCAGTAAAGATGAAGAGATTGTAGCAAAAATGATGAACTTGAGCGGATTGTTCCGGTCAAGTTTTTTACTGAGCAACAGGCTTCCTGAAACCTCACCAGTAAAATAGATACTGGCAACCCAGGCAGCTATGCCGGGTCTTAACCCAATGTAATCCGTCGCATAAACAGGGAGAAAAGAGAGTATTGCCCAGTTACCCAGACCACGAAAGGCATGACTTATGAAATAAATCATGAAAAGGCATCTATGGGTAATTTTTTTTGATTTAACATGATCATCCGATGTTTCATTGTTTAATTGAAAGTATTTTTTTGCCAGTATAAATCCGGGAATAGATAGAATCAGACAGGCCGTTCTCCAGCCCCATAGTTGAATAAGCCAGCCGAATATGAGACTCATGACGGCTAAACCAAGAGTACCGGCTACATTAAACAGGCTTAAATCCCGTCCCTGTTTACCAAGACTGGCTTTTTCTCCAATCATTACTGTTGCCAGAGGATGAAAGGTAGATACGCTGATGGCCATGAGTAAAAGTACGGAAATTATAAAAGGAAGATTGCTGATCCAGACTACACTTCCCAAAAGGACAGATGATAAAGCAAATCCAAGGGAGATAAATAGGTGCTTGTGATTATACCGGTCTCCCAGCAGACCGAATATCAGCGAAAAGATAGAGCGTATAGCGACATGTATTGCCAGGATAAGCCCTGACTGAAAATAGCTGAAAGAAAATTCCTGTCGAAAAAAAGGCAACAGCAGGGGAATGATAAAGAGATAAGTATCATTGTAGGCATGACCCCAAAAACTGATTTGAAGCTGGATATTCTGCTTTTCCTTAAACACGATATGTTCTTCTTTTTATTAGAAATATACTTCTAAGCATACTACGAAATAATATCATTTCAAATGAATAGACCTTCAGCTATTCTATTGCTTTCAGCCTGTAATTGAAATATCCGCTGAGAATAATTAAACAGGCTCCTATTGCACTTAAAATATCCGGGATTTCTTTAAAAAATAATAGACCGAAAAGACTGGCAAAGATGATTTGAGAATAAGTGTATAGTGAAACCAGGTTTGCCTGAACCAGTTGATAAGCTCTAGGCAGCATAATCCAGGCAACCAGAGCCACAAATCCAATTAAAATTAAAGTAAATAATTCAGCAGGACTGGGAACCTGATAGCTTTTTTGCCATAATAAAATAATTAAGCTTCCCAGTCCGGAAATATAGGCCAGCGTATTTGTGATAACCAAATAATGATCGGTTAGTCTTAAATATCTCATATTGATATGTGATATGGATATTAAGATGGCTGCCATCAAGGCAACGATAACGGGAAACATTTCTACCCTGAAGCCGGGTTTAATGACCAGTAATCCTCCTAAAAAAGCTAAGAAAAAGAATGGGATTCGCTTTAAGGATAATTTTTCTTTCAATATGATCCCGGAAAGAAAAAAAACAAAGATAGGGCTTAATCGATGGATCGTGGTGGAATCCGCCAGAAGCATGACAGTATAAGTATAATATTTTGTCAGTTGCGTCATCATGCTGACGAAACCATTAAAATAGAGAAGAGGCCTGTTGTTTCCAAGAGGAGAAAGGTTCATTTTCTTCAAAATGATGGGAAGAATAATCATGCTGGGAATATTTTGAAAGAACATGATTTCCATTAAGGGAAGATGTTTCAGCTGTTTAATCATCACAGACATTAAAGCCAGACAAAGAGATGAAATGATCATGGATAAAATACCTGATAGATAATTGTCTGACAGATCAATTCTTATTTTGTTTAATATATGACCTTTCAACTGTAAACCTCTTTAAAAGATTGAGAAAAAGCAGAATAAGAGCATTATCTTTGTTTAGTTCATTATTAAAAGATATTATATTTCCTACAGGAATAATTTTAGTTCATTTGGTATCTATTATACTAAAGATATTTTAAAATTCACCTTTTATTTCCAAAAAAAATTGATAAATCAAAAAAAGGTATGATTCCAAAATTGTACTTATATGTCATAAAAATTAGGTCAAGGTCTTTTCCCCGGGAGAAGATTTTTTTTGAGGTAGAGAATGTTAGTTTTAAAAATCCGGCACAAGATGTATACTTTAAATAGATGAGTCTTAATGTTAATCAGGAGGCATAGGAAATAATAGCATCCTCTTATGGGCTATCCTGATCGCTTTAATAGGAGCAGAGTTTGTTTTATCGATGCCTGTTATGCTTTTTGAACCCGACTTGTTGGATACCCCCCAGCTTTAAGCCGGATCAATTGGAAGATACCTGACGGGGAGTTGTTACAGAAAACAGGCCAGCATCATTCAGTTATAAGAAGTATAAGTTAGAGGTTTATCATGATTGTAACGATATTGGTTATATTATTTATCCCGGTGGCAATGCTGATGTGTGTTAATCCGGGAAAGATGCAGCATGTGAATTTTCAGGACATACTCCAGGAGAACACTGTAAAATCAGCTGTTCAGCAGATAAATACCGGGGGGCAGTCTGATATAGAAAGAGAGGAAATCCACGAAGCAGTTCATCCAAACGCAGTCCAGGAGATGAACTTTCCAAAGACCATAGATATCCAATCACAGATAGAATCATCCGGAGAAGTGAAGATTACCTTTCATTTTTTCCGGCAAAGTATCATTGCATCCAATCAATTTGCAGTCTGGATCGAGGATCAACATGGTAAAATAATCAAAACCCTTTTTGTTACGCGTTTTACCGGAGAGGGTGGTTATACCTTCCGTAAAAACACGATTCCGATTTGGGTGAAAAAAGCAGAACCTGCTGGCATGAATGATGCTGACATCGATGCGATAACAGGTGCGACTCCCCAAGCAGGTATACTTACCTATGTCTGGGACTGTACCGATAGATTGGGACAGCCTGTTCCGGCTGGGGAATATCGATTCTTTGTGGAAGGCACACTGTACTGGGAAGATGATGTACTTTTCAGTGGTACGATCTATATCGGCGGAGAAGATATGTCAGTACAGGCAACACCAATATATTCAAGCGAGAATACAACCTACAGGAATATGGTGCAGAATGTGTCTGCTTCGTTTATAAAAAGATAGTATCTTTTTCTGTAGCAGAGTTTAGGAGAATTATTTGATTTTTCCTTCAGATGAAAGGTAAAACCTTGATATTTTTCCAGGAGAATAGCTATGGTGGGTAGAATAAAAACTGGTTAAGATTTCTGAGAAAAAAAGGGCATATGGATAAGACAAATAAGAAAGTTCAGGATGTTTTGGAATCCCTTGTTCATAATGAGGGTGAAATCTGCTTACAGGTAGCCGCCTACCTGGACAGCAAACTTGTTGTGGATGCCTGGGCTGGGCTGGCGGATGAGGCAACAAAATACTGGGTTGACGGAGAAACATTATTTACTGCTTTCTCTATTTCAAAAGGAATTGTGTCTACATGTATTCATATACTTGCCGATCGTGGCCTCATAGATTACGATGATCCCATCGCTCAATACTGGCCAGAGTTTGCTGCCCATGGTAAATCCAGAGCAACCATTCGTCATGCACTGACTCACCGGCTGGGTATTCCAAATGATCCACCGGAATTAGATATCAGTATGATGACGAACTGGGAGGAGATTTGTCGGGCGATTGCTGCTCTGAAATCCCTCTGGGAACCGGGTACTAAAATCGGATACCACCCTTTGACTTATGGGTGGGTCCTGGGAGAAGTTTTACGCAGGGTTGACGGCCGCACCATTAATGATTTTCTACAGGATGAAATTTGCAGACGATTGGATATTTCAGGTATATATTTCGGTATTCCGACAAAAGAGAATCGTAGGGTGGCAAGCTTGAAAAATGCTGTTGGTCTGGCAGCGTCAATGAGCCAGGCTGGTATAACACTGACAAGTCCCATGAGTGATTTAGCTGCCACATTCAACCTTCCAGCTGTCAGGCAGGCGTCCATTCCCGGAGCAGGAGCTCTGGTAAATGCCCGCTCTCTTGCCCGCTTATATGCTATGCTGGCTCAGTTTGGCGAGCTGGATGGTGTAAGGCTTCTGAGCAGGGATAGAATCATTACAGCTTCTAATCCTGAACCGGCTGATCCGGAGGAAATTCAGTATCGGTGGTGGACAGCACATAGCCTGGGTTATACCCTGGGTGGCGGTCCGGGGCTGCGGGAAAGATATCCTCACTCCATTGGATATGAAGGTATCGGCACAATTGGTTTTGCCGATTTAGACCGGGGGTTTGCTTTTGCCTTTCTCAAGAACCTTCTGGATATGTCGCCGGAAAAAGAAATGCTTTCGGTAACGTATGTTTTACGGACAGTAGAAGAAGCTTTGGGAATGAAGTGACGAATTTTATTCTTTGAATACGCTATATGATTCTTGGGAAACAAGATTCACTTTTATTATTTTATTTTTTAACGTTATTCTTGCTATGTTTAATAAAAAAGATCGTTATTATCTCAATGAAGAGCATTCAAATTAATGGATGTCATTAGTTGCAGGGTTAAGAAGAGCAGGGGGAACTGCGAAAAGGCTGATAACCGTTAACCTTCTCCAGGTAGATTTACTATTTTAAAAAATACGTAAATGATGGCAGTTATTAAAAGGTAAAACCATGAATAAGAAGTTACCATTAGGAAAATTGGATTTTGGTCTAATGGAAGGATTACTGAAAAAGTACCAGAGTAAGCCGGATTCAAGGGTTGTAACTGGCCCAAAATTAGGAGAGGATGCAGCGGTCATTGATTATCCGGATCGTTATCTGGTAGCCAAAACAGATCCTGTTACTTTTACTACCGAGGAAATAGGCTGGTATGCCGTTCAGGTCAATGCCAATGATATTGCTACCAGAGGTGCGACACCCATGTGGTTTCTAGCTACTATTCTCTTGCCGGAGAATAAAACCACGGAAGAACTGGTCGACGATATTTTTTCCCAGATCTATAAGGCATGCGAATTGTTGAATATTACAGTCATTGGGGGGCACACGGAGATCAGCTATCACCTGGATCGGCCGATTGTGGTTGGTTGCATGCTAGGGGAGGTTAAGAAAGATAAGCTGGTTTCTACCTCCGGGGCCAAACCCGGGGATGTTATTATTCTGACCAAGGGAATTGTCATTGAAGGCACTGCAATTATTGCCCGGGAGAAGCAGAAAGATTTAAAAAGAAGAGGTTACCAGGATAGCTTTCTCCAGAAATGCCGGAATTTTCTCTATAAACCGGGTCTTTCCGTGGTTGAAGATGCCTTATTAGCAAACAGAACAGCTGTTCATGCAATGCATGATCCCACAGAAGGAGGCTTAGCAGCCGGTCTATATGAGATTGCCAGAGCTTCCGGGGTCGGGCTTATCGTGGAGAGAGAAAAAATTTCCATTCTGCCTGAAGCACAGCAGCTTTGTGAGGAGTACCATCTGGATCCCTTAGGTACCATCACCTCGGGAACCTTGCTGATTGTTGCTGCACCACAGAGTGCCCGGCAAATCAGTACTACTCTAAACAAGCAGGGTATAAATACTTCTAACATAGGGAAAATCAGGGAAAAAGGTTTTGGAATAAAGATAACAACAGGAGGAATTCTGAAAGACTTAAAATTTTCTGCCCGGGATGAGATAACCAGGATTTTTAAATAGATGGATTTTCAATCAGATGTTTCTTTAGCCCAATTCAACTCAAGAAAAGTAGAGGGATGATATGAAATACGAATGGAAGAAATCTGAAAAGCAATTTTATTTACCCAAAAATGAACCACAACTGATCGTGGTACCTGAATATAAATTCTATTCCATAGAAGGTAGAGGAAATCCCAATGACGTTTTTTTTGCTGAATATATCGGGATTCTATATTCCTTGTCTTATGCCATTAAAATGAGCCCCAAACAAGGGATAACACCCAGGGAATATTTTGAATATACGGTGTATCCCCTGGAGGGTGTTTGGGATATCGAAGAAAAGGTGAAAGAAAGTACGAATGGATCATTGGATAAAGATGCCCTGGTCTTTGACCTTATGATCAGACAACCGGAATTTGTTACCGATGAATTTGCCTCTGAAATCATTGGAAGGACAAAGAAGAAAAAACCGCATGAATTGTTGGACAAGATTAAATTTAAAAAGATAGAAGAAGGACGATGCATTCAGATGCTGCACCTGGGCAGTTATGACAGTGAGCAGGATAGTTTTCAAAAGATGGAAGAATTTACGCAAGAGCAGAATCTGAAACGATGCTGTCACAGGCACAGGGAGATCTATATTTCCGATGCCAGGAAGGTTGAGCCGGAAAAGCTGAAGACAGTCTTGCGATTTCAGGTTGCATAGAAACAGGTGGGTAAAATGACTTTCAGCCTTTTTACCTGCTACACTTGAATGATAATCAGGGGTGCTTTTCCAAGTGTTGGCACAGGAACATAGTATTTCCTCCTCAAATATGCTGGCTAATGAGGGAATCTGGGCATGAAAGTTAACACCGCCTGGAATAGAACTCGGGATTCTCTGCAACATCTCCAAGAGACCTGGCGGAACCATAACGGCTAAAATTTAAGCAATCAAATGATAAATAAATACTGTAAGGGAATTAAATATAAACAGGAAAATTGATCTCATTCGGCTTTGCAGGGCAAATGGATTATTGAAGAGATTTACAGGAAAGAAGAATGATGAGCAGAATGAGTGGAGGCAATAAGAAGGATGAGATCATTGAAAAATCAACGTGAAAGTAAATAGAAACAGATAAGGAGTGATTAAGTTATGGCTTTAAAAGTGGTTGGAATCATCGGCAGTCCCAGGAAAGGGATGAATACTGATACCCTGGTTACAAAGGCATTGGAAGGAGCGCAGTCTGCTGGCGCAGAAACAGAGGAAATCTATCTCAATGACCTGGAGATTCGACCCTGCCAGGCCTGTAAGAATTTTCCCGCACCAGATTATTGTTTCTTTCATGATGGCATGGATAAGGTATATGATGTCATGGTCAACGCTGATGCTTTCGTCATCGGGGCCCCCGCCTATTTTGGTTCCTTCAGTGCACAATTGAAACTGATGATCGACCGTTCCAATTGCCTGGCAGAGATGGTTGAACTCCCGGATGGAAAGTTGACTTTCAAGTCCAGGTTGAAAAAAAGAAAAAAGGGGATCTTTATCTGGGTAGCCAATATATCAAAGGATCCTGAACCTGCCCTGGTTTCTATGAGAATCTGGAGTAAATATTTTGCCAACGTTGAGCTGGTAGACAATCTGGTTGTTCTGAAATCGGATTTTGGAAAAGGCGCCAGAAAACAGAAAAAAATAATTGAGAAAGCTTTTCAATCAGGGGTATCCCTGGGACGGTCATAAGTCTTGCTCTAACATGATGTCTCCCCGGATCAACCTGATCTTTTGAATGATTGTTTTTTGTTAAGAGAGGTAAAACATCATATTGTCAAACTATTCAGGGGATTGTACAATTATAGAAACTACTTCACCAGCACACTTCTTAGGTTTTATCTCCAACACCGGCAAAGGTGTATCTGGGAGGAGGTGATTATCGGCACCCATTGATTGCTGAATACATGAGGGTTATTATCATATTGTTCAAATACTATTTTTAAGGAAAAAGATTGAGACATATTAGGCATTGAGAAAAGAATTTTATATTTAAGAATCGGGAGGAAAAAATGTTAAGAAAAAATCAAAAAATATCCATTACCGTGGTAGCCATTGGATTAATATTATTTTTCAGTTGTTCCTGTCTGGCGGCGGTCAACGTGCAGGAAATCATTAATAATATGCAAAAAGCCTACGAGAAGCAGATGGCAGGTATTAATGATTACATGGTTGTTCAGAAGCCTACCGGAGGGATAGCTGCCATGGCTGGGGAAGCAAAAATATATTATAAAAAAGCCAAGGTAGAAGGTGAAGAAATTTATAAAATGCGTACCGAATCAGAAGCCATGGGAATGTCCATGGTTTCCGTTTATGATGGAAAGTACAATTGGGCTCCAAACTTTATGACCGGAAAAGTTGAAAGTAAATTAGCTGAGGGTAATCCATCACAATTCTGGAAGAATATTGATGTTGCCAAGACAAAATATTCAGGCGAAGAAATGATCGAAGGCGAAAAAGCCTATGTACTGCAGATTGATAATGCTTTACAGGTCATGGGAAGTCAGCAGTACCAATCTATGTCGAAGGAGCAGGAAGGAACGCAGGAAGCATCCGCAAAGTTATGGATCAGCAGCAAGACCTGGATGCCTTTACGCATGGTGATGATTATGAAGGCCGGTTCAGAAGAAATGGTCATGAACACCACCACCACAACTGACTTCAAAGATTATCGGCAGGTAGGTTCCATGCTTCATCCTTTTCAGTTAATTATGAATACATCAACAGAAATAGATACTTCTGGAATGAGTGCTGAAGAGCGAGAAGGTGCAGAACAGACTATGCAAATGATGCAGTCCATGATGTCAGGGATGGGCTCTTTCAGTATTGAAACTACGGATATCAAAATCAATGCAGGACTTTCAGATGATCTTTTCGATGGAACGAAATTGAAATAAAATATAGGGGGTTTATCCCCCTTTATTTCTTTCATAAAAGATAGTAAAAATAATACAGGATTATTATTTTGACCTAGCATTACATTTATTTGCTTCATAGAATTAAAAAATAATTCTATTGTTGTTTCATTTTCCTTATTAGGAAAGGAGAAAAAATGGTTATGGTCAGGATATTTTTTCCGACTCCTAAAAAGATTACTTTTTTCATGTTTATGTTATTATTTGTTTTTTTAATGTTGATCAATGGTCTTAGTACCCTTGCTAGTCAAGCAGACGGGTCTG
>CAYSSG010000026.1:0-28109 GCA_964433635.1 uncultured Atribacterota bacterium
AATTTAGATACTGGAATGTTATTCTGAATAATTGTGATTTTCACATTGAAATAAAACAAAGAAGACCCTCTTTCTTCGAAAAAAAGAGGGTCTTCTAACATCATAATGGCGCAAGAAAACCGATCTGTCAATACAATTCATTAATAGGATAATACTGATACCCAAAGGTGTCAGCTACAGGTTTATAGGTTACCTTTCCATCCAATATGTTGAGTCCCCTGGCAATAGCGGGATTGCTGATAAGTGCCTTTTGGTAGCCTTTATTTGCAATTTCCAGGGCATAGGGCAAGGTAGCATTGGTCAGGGCAAAGGTAGAGGTCCTGGCAAAGGCACCGGGCATATTGGTCACACAATAATGAAGTACACCATGAAGTTTAAAAGTTGGTTCGCTATGCGAGGTGGGCTTACTGGTTGCAATGCAACCTCCCTGATCGATAGCCACATCGACAATGACTGAATTTGGCTGCATGGATTTAACCATTTCTTCGGAAACTAACTTGGGAGCAGCTGCTCCGGGAACAAGAACAGCACCGATCACCGCATCCGAATCCTTAATCTCCTGTTCAATATTATGTTGATTGGAAACCAGAAAATTGACATTTCTGGGCATGATATCATCCAGATATTTTAAGCGATTCAAACTGATGTCAAAAATGGTGACATTAGCACCGATACCAGCGGCTACTTTAGCCGCATTGGTCCCTACTGTACCACCACCTATCACCAGCACTTTAGCGGGTTTCACACCGGGGACACCTCCCATCAGGATACCCTTGCCACCATTAGGAAGAGCCAAAAAGTAGGCAGCCACATGTCCGGCCATTTTTCCAGCAACCTCACTCATGGGTGCCAGTAAAGGCAGTTTTCTATCTTCTGTCTCTACTGTTTCATAAGCGAGACAGACAGCATTCCGGTCCATCATGGCCTGTGTTAATTCACGGGAGGCGGCAAAGTGAAAATAGGTGAAGACAATCTGTCCTTCTTTGATTAACTGATACTCGGTAGGCATCGGCTCTTTTACTTTCATAATCAGGTCTGATTCTTCAAATACCTGTTTTGCTTCTCCAGGGAGAGAAGCGCCTGCATCCTGGTATTCCTGATCAGTGATTCCGCTACCTGAACCGGCTGATTTTTGAACCAGAACCTGATGACCGGCTTGTGTAAGTGCTTTTACTCCAGCAGGAGTGATGGCAACCCGGTTTTCGTTATCTTTAATCTCTTTAGGTACACCGACAATCATATCCGTCTGAATCCTCCTTTATAAGGTCGCGCGAAGGTATCCATTTGAAAGTGGATACCTTCATTCTAAAGAATAGAAAAGATTATACCTTCAACATTTCAGGATTAGAAAAGTACTCTTTGATTTGTTCAGCCATCACACCGCTTAAGAATAATAATCCGATTAAATTCGGTATTGCCATAGCTCCATTTAAAGCATCGGTAAGCAGCCAGACAAAGGGAACTTCCACGACTGCTCCCAAAAAGGCAATAATGACAAAAAGCCAGGCATAGGGTTTAACGACTGATGGACCAAGGATAAAACGAGAACATTGCTGCCCGTAGTAACACCAGGTAATAATGGTAGAGAAACCGAATAACAATGAGCCCAAGGCTACGATGGGACCACCCAGTCCTCCTAAAACTGTACCAAAAGCATGGGCTGTCAGCTGGGTACTGGTATATCCTGTCTCTAATGAGTTCGTCATCAGAATAGACAAGGCAGTCATGGAGCAGATAATCAGGGTATCAATCATCACATCAATCATGGCGATAGAACCCTGTCTTACAGGATGAGGTGTTTTGGCCACTGCATTGGCAATACTGCCACTGCCTAATCCGGCTTCATTAGAGAAGATTCCCCGGGCAACACCAAAGCGCATAGCCTGGGCGACTGTTGCACCGGCAAATCCGCCTATTGCAGCTTTCCCGGAAAAGGCGCACCTGAAAATTTCACCGATAGCCCAGGGAAGCATGTTAATTCGAGAAATAATAACAATCAAAGCACCGATAATGTAAAAGATAGCCATAAACGGTACCAGATATTCGGCTACTGAACCGATTCGCTTGATTCCGCCAACGACTACCAGCCAGGTAAGTACTGCCAGGGCAATTCCGGTTACAACCACGGGAATACCAAAGACGCTGTTTCCGACTAAGGCCATGGAATTGGTCTGAACAGCATCTCCGATACCAAAGGCAGCAATACCGCCAAAGAGGGCAAATAGCCATCCTAACCATTTCTGGCCTAAACCTCTTTCGATGAAGTACATGGAACCACCGGCTAAGGCGCCATCTTTATCCTTAATCCTGTATTTCACACCCAGAGTTGCTTCACACATCTTGGTTGCCATTCCGACTAAGGCGATGATCCACATCCATAAAACAGCACCCGGACCTCCTGCGGCAATAGCGGTTGCCACACCGGCAATATTTCCATTGCCGACAGTAGCAGCAAGGGTGGCAGTCAATGCCTGAAACGGGGTGATTTCTCCTTCATCTTTTTCACTTTTATCCTGCCTCGTTAGACCCCTGAAAATTAATTTCCAACCGTGTCCGGAATATTTGAATTGAGGAAATCCTAAGCGAATAGTCAAGAAAAGTCCGGTCCCAGCCAGAATGATTAACATGGGAGGACCCCAGACAAAATCATCAATCACTGTGAGTAAATCCATAATTGCAGTCATAAGATCTGAACCTCCTAATTTTTATTCATTTAATTCATCATTATCTAAAAATCAGGCAAAACATTTTATCGTTCATCTATTACATGCAATTAAAAAAATATTTGTAACTTATACATCACCTCCAGGTAAATAAAAAATGTAAAACCTCCTTTCTGTATATCTAATTTATTCTCTTATTATGCATAATAATAACGGCAAAATCAACCTTTATCGCTTATTAACGGGTAACAGAAATGGCAGAGGTACTATTTCAGCTGACACAGGTTTGTTCCTAATGATAACCTCAACCTTTGTACCAGGTTTGGAATAAGGTAAATCCAACAAAGCCATGGCATATACTCTCTTTAAAGAAGGGCAGAAATTACCTGAAGTAATGAACCCTACCTTTTGGTTTTCCTTTTGAACTTCCATTTTGTTCCTGGGGATTCCGCCATGAGGGACAGAAAGCCCCAATAACTTTCTGGTAATACCCTGTTTATTGATTTTAAGTAAGCTGTCTTTTCCGATAAAGTTCTCTTTATCAAATTTAACTGCCCATTCCTGACCGGTTTCCAGAGGATTAATCGTCTCATCAATATCGTTGCCATAGAGCCAGTAAGCCACTTCAAAACGAGTTGTGTCTCTTGCCCCAAGACCACAAGGCTTGATACCAAAACCTTTACCTTCCTGCAGGCTGTTAATCCAAATATCTGTAATATCTGAACTGTTGGGAGTGTATATTTCAAACCCGTCTTCCCCGGTGTAACCGGTACGTGATATCAAAACATCTTTTCCAAAAAGAGTTCCGTAGGTAAATCTGAATCTTTGCAGATCCGCCAGGAATATTTCACCTTTAAAGAACGGGCTTAACATTTTTTCTGCTAATGGTCCCTGTATAGCCACTTCGCCATATTCTCTACTTTTATTATCTATCTTCACATCAAATCTGCTACTTTGTTTACGAATCCATTGGTCATCCTTTTCAGAATAATTGGGTGATGCATTGACGACTAAAAGAATAAAGCGATTGCTGATTTTATAGACAAAAAGATCATCTACCTGTCCGCCGTCAGGATAACATAAGGGAGAATATTTGATGGAACCATCTTTCATATTAGCAATCCGGTTGGTTAAAAGATAATCTGTAAAGGAGACGGCATCTGGTCCTTTTATTTCAATCTCCCCCATATGGGAGACATCAAAGATACCTACTTTCTCTCTCACAGCGAGATGTTCATCGATAATACTGCTGTATTGAACAGGCATATCGAAGCCATCAAAAGGAATCATACGCGCATTCAGGCGAATATGCTCATCATGAAGCGGTGTTAATAACAGATCTTTTTCAGTCATTTCTTCCCTCCTGTTTAAAAATAAATATCTTCTTCCTGATAATTCAATTCATCTCTTAATTTCAGTTCATCATCATAAGTCAAAATCGGCCTTTTTACCGCCAGGACATCATCCGCTCGGCTGATCGGTGTACGATGGGGAGCAGATGTTAGTAGTTCAGGATTTTCCTTTGCCTCTTCAGAAATTTTAATCATCACATCAATAAATTGGTCCAAAACCTCTTTGCTTTCCGACTCGGGCGGTTCAATCATAATGGTTTCCTCTGCATACGGTTCGAAGTGTGGAAAATAGATCGTAGGAGGATGGAAACCATAATCCATCAATCTCTTGGCAATATCCAGCGTTTTAATACCATATTTTTTATACTCCCGACCGGTTAAGGTACATTCATGACCACAGTACTGGTTATAGGCAGGCTTGAAATACTTTTTCAGTTTCGCCAGTACATAGTTGGCATTGATGATACTTGTTTTTGAACATTGATAAAGGTCCTCCGGTCCAAGTGACAGAATCCAGGCAAATGTTTTCACTAAAACTGAGAAATTACCCCAGAAACTGCGAACCATCCCGATGCTTTTTTCCCCGACATCTTTGAAAATGTATTTGCCTTGCTCTTGATTAAAATCAATAATAGGTGTGGGAAGATAGGGTATAAGCCTATTTTTTACACCAATGACACCCGCACCCGGTCCTCCGCCTCCATGAGGTGTAGAAAAAGTCTTATGTAGATTCAGATGTACGACATCAAAACCTGCATCTCCCGGTCGAATGATGCCCAGAGAGGCATTCAGGTTGGCACCATCGTAATAGAGTAAACCACCTTTTTCATGAATAATTCTTTCAATCTCCACAATTCCTTCATCATATAAACCAACAGTATTCGGATTTGTCAGCATCAAACCAACCGTTTCCTTATCCATAGCCTGAGACAGGGATTTCAAATCAACTGTACCATTTTCATTTGACTTAATTTCAACAACTTCAAAACCACCCATGGCAGCAGAAGCAGGATTGGTACCGTGCGCAGAATCCGGAATTAGCATTTTATGCCTCTTCTCTTTATGGTCAGCAAAATATTGCCGCATAATCAAAATCCCGGTTAATTCACCATGAGCACCAGAAGCAGGTGCCATCGTATACTGGTCCATTCCTGTTATCTCACATAACAGCTGATTGAGCTGATACATCACTTCCAGGCTACCCTGAATTGTTTCCGGTGGAGAGAGGGGATGAGCATAAAGAAAGCTTGCCAGAGCAGACATCTTCTCATTGATTCTGGGATTATATTTCATTGTACAGGAACCCAGTGGATATAATCCATCATCAACGCCATAATTAAATTTGGATAATTTAGTAAAATGCCTGATTACATCCACCTCTGACACTTCACTCAACCTTTTTTTATCTTTTACCAGGCAATTTTCAGGTATGTATTCATTAATATTCATCTCTTTAAATTGATCTCTGGGAAGAGAATAGCCATCTCTCCCCATTACACTCTTTTCAAAAATTAATTTCATCTTTTCCTCCTTATTTGGAAAGAAGATCAGCGATATGATTCAGTTCATCTCTGGAAAATATTTCCGTTACAGCAAAGAGTAAGGCTTGATTAAATTTCTTGTCAGGATAAAAGGATTGAACCAAAAGGGGAGGGATAAAATTATTTTCTGAGAATATCCGGTTAAGATTTTGCATATTCCCCTTATAATTGATTAAGAATTCATTAAAATAGGGATACGGGTATATTTTTTCAAAATTTCCGGTTTTCAATAACTGATCTTCCAGATAGTGTGCTTTTTTGGTATTGAGGATAGAACACTGGTAGAGGCCTTCCGTACCCATCAGTGATAGGAATATATTTGAAGCTGTAACATTGAGGTTATGATTTGTGCACATATTAGATGTTGCTTTTTCTCTCCTGATATCCTGCTCACGGGCTCTGAAAGTCATAACAAAAACTCTTTTCCCTTCCTTGTCAACTGTTTCCCCGACAATCCTCCCGGGAAGCTGCCGGATAAACTCTTTTTTAGTAGCCAAAAAAGCATTATAGGGCCCACCGAAATTCAAATCTATTCCAAAAGATTGTGTACTCCCGGCAACGATATCAACATTCATATCACCGGGAGATTTTAAAATACCCAATGACATGCTTTCTGCGATCACTTGAATGAGCATTGCTCTTTTCCGATGAACGATCTCTGAAACACTTTCCACATCTTCAATACCGCCAAAAAAATTGGGACTTTGCAGAACAACCGCAGAAGTACCATCATCCAGGGAATGCTCTATTTTATCAATATCTGTCAAACCGTCTTGTAAGGGTATTTCTATGATTTCTATATCATGCGGTGCCAGATAAGTTTTAACGGTTTCCTTGTAGTGGGGGTGCAGAAGAGAAGAGAGGATGATCTTATTTTTATGGGTTAATCTTAAGGACATCAGTACTGCTTCTGCAGTGGCAGATGCACCATCAAAGATAGAGGGGACAACCACCTCCATTCTGTTCAATCTGGAGATATAACTCTGGTATTCGAAGATAGACTGTAAAGTGCCCTGGCTTAATTCCGGTTGATAGGGTGTATAGCAAGTCCAGAACTCTTCTCTTTGTAATATCGCTTTCTCAGCTTCAGGCACGAAGTGACGGTAGGCACCTGCACCAATCAGTGGTTTCATACGATAAAAATCTGCATTTTTCTGGGCTATCTGAAAGATCTTATCTTCCAGTTCACTCTCAGAAAGGCTTGAAGGGAGATTCAATTTTCTTTTTAACCTGACTTTTTCAGGTATGCTTTCTAAGAGCATATCAAAGGAAGAAACACCAATCTCTTGTAACATCTCCCTTTGTTGGTCTTCGGTTGAGGGAATATACCTCATTGCAATTCACCTCTATTCAATGTTTTTTGTTTTATTCTTTTCGATAATCCTTGTAATCAGACACACTCATTAATTCATTCACTTCTTCTGGTTTGTCCATCTTAATTTTCGCAAACCATCCTTTTCCATAAGGATCCTGATTGATCAAAGATGGTTCATTGACAACATTTAAATTGACTTCAACAATTTCGCCACTTACAGGACAATACACATCCGAAACTGCCTTAACCGATTCGACCGTACTGAGTACATCTCCTTTATTGAGCTTCACGCCTGTTTTCATTTCTTCAACATAGACGATGTCGCCCAGCTGATCCTGGGCATAATCTGTAATCCCAATCATGCCGACATCTTCCTCAACCTTTAACCATTCATCATTCTTACTGTAGAATAATCCTTCGATGATTTTATTAGACATAATACATACCTCCATCATTTTATATTATAAAATCTTTACTGAGAACTTTAGAATAACCCTATTGTATTTCCATCTTTATCAATATCGACCTTCGTAGCTGCTGGAACTGAAGGCAAACCAGGCATGGTCATCATGGTACCCAGCAGGGGATAGAGAAAACCAGCCCCAACGGAAGCCCGGATATCCCGGATTGGTATTTTAAAATGTCGTGGTCTTCCCTTAACAGCCGGATCATGGGAAAGAGAGAGATGCGTTTTAGCCATACAGATGGGAAGGCTGCCAAAACCGGCTGATTCAAATAGCTTGATATTTCTCTCCGCCTGTTCCTGATAGGTGACCCCATCAGCACCATAGACTTGGGTAGCAATGGTTTCTATCTTCTCCTTAATACTTGCTTCCAGGGGATAGAGATGGTGAAAACCGTTTTCCTTTTCGGTTGCTTCAACAACTGCCTCCGCTAATTCAGTACATCCTTCTCCACCCTTTGCCCAACCTTCATGTGTTACCACTGCCGAGGCACCGGCTTTTAATCCTTTCTCTCTGATGAGGTCAAGTTCTCCTCTGGTATCGGTGGGAAAGCGATTGATGACCACGACCGGGTTCACACCGTGCAGTAAGACATTTTCGATGTGCTTTTCCAGATTCTCACACCCTTTTTCTACAGCAGGCAGGTTTTCCCTGGCCAGTTTCTCCTGATCCAGTGGTTTACCGGCTACCACTTTTACCGCACCACCATGCATCTTGAGCGCCCGGATGGTACAGACAATCACAGCAGCGTCTACCTTTAGCTTACTGGTACGGCATTTGATATTGCACATCTTTTCAAAGCCCATATCCGATCCGAAGCCCGACTCGGTTACCACATAATCGGCTAACCTGGTGGCAATGGAATCAGCCAGAACTGAATTATTGCCATGAGCGATATTGGCAAAGGGACCGCAATGCATAAAGCAGGGTCCATGCTCCAGGGTTTGAATAAGATTGGGATTCAGGGCGTCTTTCAAGAGTACGGTCATGGCTCCGGCTGCCTTTAAATCTTCAGCAGTGATCGGTTTTCCGTCTGAGGTATAGGCTACAGTCATCCTGGCCAGACGTTCCCGCAGATCAAAGATGTTGGTGGCTAAAGAGAGGATAGCCATGACCTCAGAGGCAACAGTGATGTCAAAACCGGTCTCCCTGGGAATGCCATTGGCTTTTCCGCCCAATCCGACAATGATATTTCTCAGAGCACGGTCTGAAATGTCCAGAACACGATTGATCCCGATGCTGGAAATATCAATATTCAACTTGTTACCCTTCTGAAGATGAGTGTCCAGCATGGCACAGAGCAGATTGTTGGCTGCCCCTACAGCATGAATATCTCCGGTGAAGTGCAGATTTAAGTCTTCCATGGGAACTACCTGAGAATACCCTCCACCGGCTGCTCCCCCCTTGATGCCGAAGACCGGACCCATGGAAGGTTCTCGCAGGGTATTGATGACCTTCTTGCCCAATTTAGCCAATCCCTGACCAAGTCCTATGGAGGTCACGGTTTTGCCTTCACCCAAAGGAGTAGGGGTAATAGCGGTCACTACAATGTACTTGCCCTGGGGATGATCAGCCAGGCGATTCAAGATGCCAGCTCTGACCTTGGCTTTATATCTTCCGTAGAGTATCAATTCGTCCTCTTTGATTCCTGCTTTCGAGGCAATTTCGGTGATGGGAGCCAGTTCTGTCTGTTGGGCTATTTCCAGGTCTGATAACATAATTTCCTCCTTAATATTATTTTTTTACTTTATTCTTACAAAGATTTTACGCTTGATCAACCTGCCTGATAGACTGCAGATTCAAGCATGATATCACTACTATCATTTTTATTGATGATAGAAACAATGTCCTAAAAAAAAACAGAGTCCTATCATTTTATAGGACTCTGTCTATAGACCTGAGAGATTTTTCCTAAATCATTTTCAGAATAAATCATATGGTTCAACTTAGTAAGCAAGCAGTTTCTTAGGAAATTGCCCCTTCGGTGATATAAATATCTTTCCAGAGATCTGTCCAATTTCGGTCCTTTTGCCTGAGAGTTTAGATGATTATTCATCTTGCACCTTCGGCGTTTTTTCATTTATAGAAAAAAACTCTCCCGAAATCTTCATACAGTGTAAAGACTATTTAATTGTTTGAACTGACAAGAAAAGACCATCGTAAATAATCATATCTGTGCTATAATTGAAAATGTTTTGGGAATACAATTATAATTATTATATAATAGATATAAAATGATTACAAATAAAATTAGCAGGGAGTATAAATTCATTGAAAAAAAATAACGAACAAAAAGACTGGATAGCTATTTTGGATTTCGGTTCACAATATACTCAATTAATTGCCAGAAGAATCAGGGAATTTCAGATCTATTCGGAGATATTTCCCTATCATGTGGATATTTCTGCTCTAAAAGAAAAAAAACCCAAGGGAATCATTCTATCGGGAGGCCCAAGCAGTGTTCTGGATAAACATGCCCCCAAAATAAGTGAAGGCATCCTTCTATTAAATATCCCGATATTAGGGATTTGTTATGGCACACAATTAATTACCAGACTGATGGGTGGTACAGTAGGTCATGCGTCAGAAGCTGAATTTGGAAAAACGATTGTAAACTTAAAAAATAAATGCGGTCTTTTTGATCATTTACCGGATACCATTACAACTTGGATGAGTCATCATGATGTGATTGAAAAAAAACCTGAAGGGTTTCAAATAACAGCAATCAGCGAGGGAGGAAATATTGCTGCTGTTGAGGATAATAACAGATCGATATTTGGATTACAATTTCATCCTGAAGTAACCCATACCGAGCATGGAAAAGATATTCTATTTAATTTTGCCTATCATATCTGTAAATGTTCAGCAGAATGGAGCCCTGTCAGCTTTATCGATAAGACTGTACATGAAATTAAACAGGCAGTAGGGGAAGGTGAAGTGATAGCCGGAGTCAGCGGAGGGATTGATTCGCTCGTCGCTGCTTTCTTAACATATAAAGCGATAGCTGATAAACTTCACTGTATCTTTATCAATACCGGTCTCATGCGGAACAATGAGGTTCAAGATGTCAGGAATGTTTTTAAAGAACACGCAAAGATTTTATTCCTTGATTATGATTATTCTAAAGAATTTTTAAGTGCCTTAAAGGGAATCAGTGATCCGGAAGAGAAAAGAAGAATTATCGGTAATCTTTTCATTAAAATATTTGAAGAAAAAGCAAGAGAAATAGGACATGTTACTCATCTCCTGCAGGGAACTCTGTATCCTGATGTTATCGAGAGCATTTCTTTAAAAGGCCCATCAGTTAGGATCAAATCCCATCACAATGTAGGTGGATTACCTGACAGAATGGAATTAAATCTTTTAGAACCTTTAAAATACCTGTTCAAGGACGAAGTAAGAAAAATAGGACGGAAATTAGCCATTCCGGAGAATATGATAGAAAGGCAACCTTTTCCGGGTCCCGGTCTGGCAATAAGAATTATAGGTGAGGTAGATTCAGAAAAACTACGAATCTTAAGAGATGCTGATGATATTATTCAGAACGAAATTATCAAAGAGGGAATAAATGGGGATCTGTGGCAATATTTCGGTATCCTTCTCCCAATTAAATCAGTAGGTGTGATGGGTGACTTAAGAACCTATGATTATTCTATCGTTTTAAGAGTTGTGACCAGTGATGATGGTATGACGGCAGATTGGGCAAGGCTGTCCCATCATCTCCTGTCTAAGATTTCGAATTCTTTAATTAATCAAGTTAAAGGAATAAACAGGGTTCTTTACGATATCAGCTCAAAACCACCTGCTACCATTGAATGGGAATAAAATAGTACCAAGTATCAAGTATATCGTATTGCATAAATGCGATGGGAAGAACTGAAAGTAAGAGAGTTTTTATTAAAATAGATGGGTAAGTAACTGGATTGAAAGCTTAATATAATAAGAATATTTGCTTAATTATATACTAAATACTAACGACCAACGACTGGATTTTGACTCGATAGGGAGATACACACACCTCTTTGCAGATTAAATTACTAAAAAAAATAGGAAGGGGAGTATAAAATCATGTCAACACTTGTTATTGTAGGAACACAATGGGGAGACGAAGGAAAAGGCAAGATAACAGATTTTTTATCCGAGCAATTCGATATCATTGCTCGTTATCAGGGGGGAAGTAATGCCGGTCATACAGTGGTAGTAGAAGATAATCAATTTATTTTTCATCTGCTGCCTTCAGGTATCTTACATCAAGATAAGGCTTGTTTAATCGGAAATGGGGTCGTAGTTGATCCTGAAGTCTTATTCAGTGAAATAGATGCTTTAAACAGACGAGGGATAAGTGTAACAAACCGTTTGTTTATTGATTATAAAACGCATGTGATATTCCCTTATCATAAAATTATTGATGCTGCGATGGAAGATGATGTTGCATATCGTAAAATCGGTACCACTAAAAGAGGAATTGGCCCTGCTTATGTGGACAAATATTCCCGCCATGGAATCAGAGTATGTGATTTAATTCATAATGATAATCTGGAAGAAAAATTAAAGCTTCAGTACAAACAGAAAGGTGAATACTTAATCAAGAATTATAAGATCAGGGTTCCCAGAGAAGAATATCTAGGCATTCAGAAGCAATATCTGAGGTATGGCAAAATGTTAAAGGATTATGCTATTGATGGATCACTTTATTTGAATGAGCAGATGAAGAAAAATAAGAATATTATCTTTGAAGGAGCACAGGGTATCATGCTCGATGTGGATCATGGTACATATCCTTATGTAACCTCTTCCAATCCTGTAGCTGGTTGTGCCTGTACCGGCTGCGGCATCAGTCCTGTTTATATTAATAAAGTCATCGGCATTACCAAGGCTTATACTACGAGAGTTGGCGAAGGTCCTTTTCCCACAGAAATAAAAGATTCTCTTGGTGACAAGATAAGAGAACGTGGCAAAGAGTATGGGGCTACTACCGGCAGACCGAGGCGTTGTGGGTGGTTTGATGCAGTAGTTGTTAAATATGCTAATCGCATCAATGGCATTAAAGAGATTGTACTAACAAAATTGGATGTCCTGAGCTCATTGGATCAGATCAGGATATGCAAAGGATACCTGATAAAAAATTGTTTATGTTCAGATTTCCCTGCTGACAGTGAATTAATTCAATTCATTGAACCGGTATATGAAGAAATAGCAGGCTGGGAAGAGGATATCAGTCATATCAGCAAGTATGAGAATCTGCCGAAAAATACACAAAAATATATTCAAAAAATAGAAGAATTAACTGAGTGCTATGCTGCTATCATCTCTGTTGGCCCGAAGCGATCACAAACAATCATCAGATAATGATTGTTTATAAAATAATCCTAAAGAATCATTGTGGTTACAGGGGGAATTTAAATTGATTGAACGTTATTCATTGGAGCCCATGAGATCCATCTGGGGAGAAAAAAAGAAATATGACTCCTGGTTAAGAGTTGAATTAGCAGTTTGTGAAGCGAGGAAAGAATTAGGTTTTTTGGACAGGGAAATCTATGATTTGATCAAGGAAAAGGCAAGCTATTCCCTGTCCAGAATTAATGAACTTGAAAAGATAACCAGGCATGATGTTTTAGCCTTTACTACAAACATTGGTGAAAATTTAGGAGAATATTCCCGATATTTTCACCAGGGATTAACATCTTCTGATATTTTAGACACTTCTCTGGGTATACTCTTAAAAGAAGCCTCCGGCATTATTATTCAAGACATACATGAAATGACTCACAATTTGAAACAATTAGCCCATCAGTTTAAGGATACAGTCATGGTAGGCAGAACCCATGGTATCCATGCTGAACCAATAACCCTTGGATTTAAACTTACTCTTTGGTACTCGGAAATGATGAGAAATTTAAAAAGAATGAAAAAGGTCAGAGAAGAAATAAGCTATGGAAAGATTTCGGGTGCCGTTGGAACATATGCCCATATTGAACCTGTCATTGAAGAAAAAGTATGCAGAAAATTAGGATTGAAATCTGCTGACATCTCCAGTCAGATTATTCAGCGGGACCGTCATGCATACTTCCTGAGTGTCTTAGCCGTTATTGCTTCTTCATTAGAAAAGTTTGCTATAGAAATTCGAAATCTTCAGAGGACAGAAATATCGGAATTAGAGGAATTTTTTGCTTCTGGACAAAAAGGTTCTTCAGCTATGCCACATAAGAAAAATCCTGTATTATGTGAAAGGATTTGCGGTTTATCCAGAGTCATAAGGGGTTATGCCGTATCTTCCCTGGAAAATAACAGCTTATGGCATGAACGTGATATCTCAAATTCTTCCGTGGAAAGGATTATTCTTCCCGACAGTACAATCCTTCTGGATTATATGCTGAAACAATTTACGCTTATTCTTACTACAATGAGAGTAAATCAGGATCATATGAAAAGGAATTTGGGTCTAACAAAAGGCCTTATATTTTCACAAAGAGTTATGTTAGCCCTGACCCAGAAAGGTGTCTCCCGGGAAAAAGCATACCAACTGGTACAAAAAATTGCCATGTTGGCTTCTAATAATAAAAAAAGTTTTAATGATTTAATCTTGTCTAACCAGGAAATTAGAAAATATCTGACGCAAGATGAAATACATTCCTGTTTTGACTATAATTATTTTATAAGAAATATTGATACAATCTATAAAAAGGTCTATAAATGATAAATAAGAACTAAATCTTAATTTTAATTACAACAAATGGATGAGGAATATTTTAGAGGAGGAGTTATGATTATGAAAGCAGAAAAGATTTGGATGGATGGAGAATTAGTTAAATGGGATGAGGCAAGGGTACATGTACTAACACATGCTTTGCATTATGGAAGCGGGGTTTTTGAAGGAATCAGGGCATATAAAACAGAACAGGGTTCAGCAGTTTTCAGGTTACAGGATCATGTAGAACGCCTTTTTGATTCTTCAAAGATCTTGAGGCTTGATATTCCCTATTCAAAGGAAGAAATCAGTCAAGCAATCAAGGATACGATCAAGATTAATCTTTTGGAAAATTGTTATATACGACCTCTGGTTTACAGGGGTTATAATCAATTGGGTCTCAACCCATTCAGCTGTCCTGTAAAAGTGATGATAGCTGCCTGGGATTGGGGAGCTTATCTTGGAGAAGAGGCTTTGGTGAAGGGTGTCAGGGCTATGATATCTACCTGGCAGCGAAGTCATATTAATTCTACTTCCGCAAAAGCCAAGATATGCGGGAATTATATCAATTCCATCTTCGCAAATATGGAAGCTGTGGAGTCAGGAGTAGAGGAAGCAATATTGCTGGATCAGAACGGTTATGTAGCTGAGGGTCCAGGTGAAAATATATTCTGGATTAAGAATGGCATCATCTTTACACCTCCCCTGACATCGGTTCTGGAAGGTATCACTCGAAAAACAGTCATAACGATTGCTCAAAGTATGAATTATGAGATTAAAGAAGAATTTGTTGCACGGGACGTATTGTATCTATCCGATGAAGCCTTCTTTGCCGGCTCAGCTGCAGAATTAACTCCTATCCGTGAAATTGATCATCACACCATCGGTTCAGGAGAAAGAGGCCCCATAAGCAAAAAAATTCAGGAAAAACTTTTTGCTATTTTCAGAGGTAAAGAAAAAGAATACCTTCAATGGCTATCTTTTGTTTCATAAACCAATATTAGTGAAAGGACTTGTTCGTGTATGATTGAATGATCGGAACGTGTAAAAATATTTTTCCTTCACAGACATTTGCTATTACTGTACAGGTCCTGGAAATGAATTCAGAGGGAAGAAAAATCATTATTTTGGAGCAGGAGAACCCGGTTTCAATACCCCGGCAAATATCCGGGCTGAAGCAATGAAAGTAATTGAAAGTGGTTTCATCCATTATACTGCTTCTTCAGGAATACCTGAACTGAAAAAAGTAATCACAGAGAAACTGAAGAGAGATCACAATCTTGATTATAACTTGAAAGAAATTATCGTCTCAAATGGTGCTAAACACGGTCTATATAACGCCTTGATGGCTATTTGTAATCCTGGAGATGAAGTATTATTGCCAATCCCATGCTGGGTAAGCTATACTGAGCAGGTAAAATTGGCACAGGTAAAACTGGTCTTTATACCTACCAGTGAGGAAAATCAATTTCAACTATCAGCAAAACAGATTGAAAGAATGATTACTTCGAAGACCAGAATCCTTTTATTAAATAAACCAAATAATCCCACCGGTAACGGTGTCTCAAAATCTTATACGATGACCGGTTGGAGAATTGGATATGCTGCCGGACCGGAAAAAGTCATTAAAGGAATGTCTGAATTTCAGGGACATTGCATTCAAATGCTAATTCTATTGCCCAGAAAGCCAGCGTAAAAGCTCTTACCGGTAATCAGGATTCAATCGAATGCATGCGGGATGAATTTGATAAAAGTAGAGGATGCATGGTCGATCTTCTCAATGGAATTGACGGATTTTACTGCAAAATGCCCAAAGGTGCCTTTTATGCTTTTCCAAATATCACAAAACTATCAGATGCAGATATTTTTTAAATGGAAAAGAGATAAGAAATCCCTTTCTATTAGCTGATTATATCCTAAATAAAGCAGAGGTGGCATTGGTTCCGGGAAGTGCATTTGAAGCAGAGGACTATTTAAGATTATCATATGTCATTTCCATGGCAGAAATAGAAGAAGGATTAGCTCGCTTGAAAAAATTGTTTTGATTTTTATCTGAAATGATCAAACCTGTAATGAATTTTTAGTGTAAATATCCGGGATAATATCGTATTATTACCATTTTCCCTGGATTTATTTAACATCAATACTCAGAAATACCGCTTTTTAAGTGACTAATGAAGGCTGTTAACATGATTTCAAAGTTTAATTCTGCTCAAAAAAAAGCCATCACGGCTGGTAATGGACCTGTTCTGATTATTGCCGGTGCAGGAAGTGGAAAGACAAGTGTTTTAACCCAAAGAATCATGTATCTGATTGAAGAAAGGAATATTAAACCAAACAATGTCATTGCTGTTACCTTTACCAATAAAGCAGCCAATGAGATGAAACTAAGAATCAATAGACTGCTTCATTCATCAAATAAACAGTATTCAGAAAATGACAGGATATGGATCGGCACTTTCCATTCTGTTTGTGCCAGAATACTTCACAAATACAGCTATCTACTAGGTTATCAACAAAGATTCAATATCTATGACAAAAATGACACATTAAGACTGATTAGAAAGTGTATCAAAGGTCTTAATCTGGATTCCAAACAGTACAAATCGGAATTAATATGCCGTCTGATTGAAAATGCAAAAAATCAATTAATAGATGAAAATCAATATTGCGATGACGCCATAGGTTTTTTTAATAAAAAAGTCGGTCAAGTCTATCAGGTTTACCAGACAGAAATGATGAAAAACCAGTCCTTCGACTACGGAGATTTAATCCAGAAAACAGTCCTGCTGTTTAATCAATTTCCGGATGTTGTAACTTATTATCAGGCAAAATTCCATCATATCCTGGTGGATGAATACCAGGATATCAATCATGCTCAGTATACATTTATTCAGCTGTTAGCTGAGAAAAGCAGGAATCTGTTTGTAGTCGGTGATCCTGATCAAAGTATATATCGATTTAGAGGAGCAGAGTTAAGCAACATTATCCATTTTGAAGAGCACTTCCCCAACTGCAGGGTATTCAAATTAGAACAAAATTACCGTTCTTCCAACACAATACTGAAAGGAGCTTCTGTTGTCATTCAGAATAACAGGTATCGTAAAGAGAAAAATTTATGGACAAATCGAAAAGAGGGAGAAAAAATAAAATTTTATGAGGCTAACAGTTCCTCCGATGAAGCAGAATTTATTTCCCGGGAGATTAGTCGTCTAAAAAAAATCAAAAAGTTGTGCTGGAGACATTTTGCAATTCTATATCGTACCAATGCTCAATCCAGGCCTTTTGAAGAGATTTTAGCCAGAAGCAATATACCATTTAAGTTGATTGGAGGAATCAAGTTCTATGAAAGGAAGGAAATTAAAGATTTGATATCTTTGTTAAAACTTCTTGACAATCCTCATGACCGCGAATGTTGTTTCAGGTGGTTAGAAATCTACAGGATGGGGATTGGAATGAAAGGTTTTCAAAAATTGACGGAGATAGCAGAACAAGAGAATAAATCGATTCTGGAAATCTTACCGGCATTTCTAAACATACCCGGGAATCGGGTAAGCAATGAAAATCAAAAACAAATGAAAACCCATCTTCAAATATTTGAAGATTTAAGGAATATGAAAAGAACAAATATTTCAACGATTACTGAAAACTTAATCAGGAGAACAAGATATTATAGTCTGTTATCCAGCAAAGATGACAGAATGAAAATAGCTCATAAGATTGAAAATGTAAAGACCTTTATACAGTCTATCATTGAATATGAAAAATTAAATCAAAGGGGAAACCTGAATGATTTTCTTACCTATATAGCACTGATATCTGGTGCCGAAGATCATGTTGAAGAATCATCTACCGGAGACGCGGTGCATTTAATGACCTTGCATTGTGCCAAAGGGCTTGAATTTCCTGTTGTTTTTCTTTCTGGATTGGAAGAAGGAATCTTTCCCCATCACAAAAGTTTAACCCATCCACTTGATTTAGAAGAAGAAAGGAGATTATGTTATGTAGGTATGACCAGGGCTATGGAAAGTTTATACCTGACATATTGCTGGCGAAGAAATATGGATGGCAGGACAACATTTAATCAGAAATCACGTTTCTTTAATGAAATTCCCAAGGAATACCTTGAAAAAACAGAAATGATACCAAATGACCTTTTTTTTCAACCGGAGGTTAATACGCCTGGGGATGGAAAGTTGATACAGGTAGATGATCCTATTATTCATCCTGATTGGGGCCAGGGAAAGGTCATCAGCAAGAAAGAAGTAGAAAATGATCAATATATTACGGTTCATTTTGAAGATTACGGGATTAAAAAATTATCATTAAAATATGCACCCATAAAAAAGATAGAGAAAGAATTACATGGATAAAACTTTCTCTATCTTCTAAAAACAGATGATTTTAACATCATCAAAAAATGAGGATTTTTTATTCTTCCTGTTCTGTCTCTTCTGTTTCCTCTGTCTCTTGAATGAGAGTCATATTCCTTTCGATTACAGCCTGATTCTCAAGGTTTTGCAAGAAAAGATCAAAGGCTTCTTGCTGCCTTTGGGGAAGCAACTGATATTCAATATCTTCTTTTACTTCAGCTAATTCCAGATATCGTGAAGAATTCTTTTCTACTACTTTAAAAATATGAAATCCCTGTTCGACCGGTATAATCTCACTGATTTCACCCGGATTTAGAGCGAATAACCGATCCTCAATATCAGCCATCAATGTTCCTTTACTGATTAAGCCAATATCTCCTCCTGCAGATGCACTTGAGGCAATGGATTTTTCTTTTGCCAAAGTTGTAAAATCCTGACCTTCCTCTAATTGTTGCTTGATTTCCATAGCCTGCTCCTCATTTTCCACTAAGATGTCAAGTGCATATACCTCTTCTTCCTGCCAATAATCTTCCTTGTTTTCCTCATAATAGGATGCAATATCATCATCGGTTAAAATCGTTTTACCGACAATTTCTTTCTCCAGAAGATATTGAATGAGTATCTGATCTGTCGTGTTTTTAATCTGAAAGGCTACCTCTGGATCATTCCGGAGGTTAATCTCATCAGCTTTTTGAATCAGTAAAGTCTGGGTAATCAACTGTTCCAGTACATCTTCTTTACTCAACTGAATTTTATAATTTTCCGGAATCATATCCCAGTATTGTTCAAAGTTGTCAAGGGTAATAATCTCCTCATTAATAATAGCCAGGATATCTGTACTCTCTTCCTGCTGATTTTGTGCTGCTCCCTGAATGCAGATAAAGAAGAGTAAAAGCATTGGAAAAATGACAGCAAAGATAAAAAATGTAGACATTTTTTTTAGATTTTTAATCAAAGAACTTTCTCCTTTCAATTTTAACTATATCTCAAAATAGTGCTAAATTAGAAATAATGGTTCACAAAACTTCATAAAAGTTTAACATAAGAAGAAGATTAAGTAAAGAAAAAGATTCTTTCGAGGATTACATACCCATGGAATATTTTCATAAATTTATCATGGCTGATAGAATTAATTGTACTAAATGACTTATCCTTGAGAATAAAGATTGAAAATATTTAAACACAGAAATGAAATGATTATTTCCTTGAATATTCATTGATGATATAATATAATTTTATATAACTTGGTTATTTTATCGACTTATCATAGATGAAAAGGGGGTGAAGATATGGCAACAATAAGAGTGAAAGATGACGAAGAATTTGATCATGCGCTAAAGCGCTTTAAAAAAGAATGCCAGAAAAGTGGCATTATATCTGATATTAAAAAACATGAATATTATGAAAAACCAAGTGAAAGAAGAAAAAGAAAATTAATAGCAGCACAACGTAAAAAGAAAAGGAGAGGAAGAAAATAATTGTCTGAAAGGATTTCTTTAGAAGAAAAGATTCTGAATGATTATAAGAAGGCACTTAAAGAGGGTAAAAAGACTGAAATTGCCTGCCTAAGACTATTAAGATCTGAAATAAAGAATGAACAGATTGAAAAAAAAGATGCCCTTACCGATGACGAAATCATTCAGATACTCAGAAGATGTCTGAAAAAAGAAGTAGAATCTCTGGAATATTTTATCAGGGGTAATCGAACTGAAAGTATCACTCAAACAAGAGATGAAATTGATATCATTAAAAGATATCTTCCTTTAATGCTTTCTTCTGAGGAGATTGGAGATATTGCCAGAAAAATCGTTACCGAGAAACAATTGAAAGGTCTAACAGGACTTGGGCCAGCAATGAAATTGATAATGAATGAATTAAAAGGAAGGGCTGACGGCACTCTGGTAAATCAAATTGTCAGAAAAATATTGGAAGAAAATTGTGAATAGATGTCACTTCTAACAGATAGATGGCTCAGAATAAAAATCTGAGCCTTTTATTTTTTAGGAATAAATTGCATCTTTCCCAAAAGAATTTCAAAGAGAAGAGATGGCTATTGCAACATCTGTGTAAATCCGTTATAATATCTTGTCTGTAACGAAACGAGCAATAGATCGTATAGAACCTAAGTTATCAATAATGAAAAGGAATCCTTTCTGAAATGAAAAACAGATTGATCGCAAAATAATGATTCCCATATCCGGTAATAGCATGGAAGAACAATCAGTAATCATTAAAAGTGAAGATGAATTAAGAGAACTTTTCGGTCATCTTGACACAAAAATTAAATTTATCAGTCAGTCATTATCCGTTCAAGTATCAACAAGAAACAGCAACAATTTGACAATTCTGGGAAAAAAGGATGATGTCAATCGAGCCGTTAAGGTCATTGAAGATCTGCTGGTGATTATACGAGGTGGTTTCCCTGTCGATTTGTCCGAAATACGATACCAGATTGATATGATAAAAGAAAATAATTCAATTCATTTAAATGAATTGTACGAGGAGACCATTCAGGTATTCAAAAAAGATAAAATCATCAGACCAAAGACATTTGGACAGAAGCAGATATTAGAAAAAATACATCATAATGATATATTATTCGTTATAGGTCCGGCTGGAACCGGAAAAACCTTTTTAGCTGTTGCCATTGCGATTTCGTCACTAAGAAAAAAGGAGGTTGATAGAATTATTTTAGTCCGTCCGGCAGTGGAAGCAGGAGAGAGCCTGGGTTTTTTACCAGGTGATCTGATGGAAAAAATTGATCCTTATTTCCGGCCTCTTTATGATGCGATCTATGAGATGATGCCCAGTGATAAATTCCAGAATTATCTGGAGCGTGGAACGATCGAAATCGCTCCTTTAGCTTATATGAGAGGAAGAACTCTCAATAATTCCTTTATTATATTAGATGACGCACAAAATACTACTCTCGGGCAAATGAAAATGTTTTTAACGAGATTTGGATTTGGTTCCAAGATTATCGTGACTGGAGACATTACTCAGGTTGACTTGCCACAAAAAACAAGTTCCGGATTATCAAGTATTGCCGGGATTCTAAGAGATATTGAAGGCATTGAATTTGTATATCTGGAAAAGAAAGATGTGGTCAGGCACCGATTAGTCAGGGAAATCATACGTGCTTATGAAAATGAACATTTCAACCAGAAAATCAGTCCAGACATCTCCATGAATTTTAAAGATGAAAATGAAAAAAGATAAATACTCCAAAAAAACAGTTAACTTGCTGCAGAAGAGTTCGTTACAAAAAATATTTATTCTTCTGTTTCTATTCCTGGTTATCACTTTTATCCTTTCAATTAACTTTATACCGAGTAAGGTTGTCCTGAAAGAAGGAGAGGTAGCTAACAAGGACATTATAGCACCCAAAACCGTTGAGTTTGTTGATGAAAAGGCAACTGAAAAATTAAGAGAAGAGGCAGCCAAATCTATTCGTGAAGTGTATAATCTAAACCTGGCAAGTATCGAAAATGCAGACAGAGAAACTGATCTTTTCTTCTCCGATATTAAGTTACTAAGAGATAAATATTACACTGTCGAAGACAACCAACCTCAAAAAATCCCGGACACTACTCCATCACCGTTTCCAGATGATTCTACCATCCATCATGATTTACAGGAAATCATTGAGAGATATTCATTGGAAATAGAAGAAATAACTCTGCTGAACCTGTTAAAATCAGATCCAACCACAACGGAAGAGATAGAAAAAAATTCTCGTTTGTCCATACGAAAGATTATGCAACAGGGCATTAAGGAAGAAGATATCGAAGAAGCCAGAAAACAGTTGGTAAGGGATATCAGCGAAATCTCCACAAACCCTTATAGTGCCGTCATTGCGAGTGAAATTGGCGTTCATTTTATAGAGCCAAGCCTTTTTTTAGATATCGAGGCAACAGATAACAAAAGACAGGATGCTGTAAGTGCAGTTAAGGATGTTAAAAGTATTATTCGGAAGGACCAGATTATTATTCGAAAAGGCGAAATTGTTACCTCTGAACATACTGATAAATTGACCATATTGGGATTACAGAATCCCATATTGCATTTCGAGAATATTATTGGTTTGTTACTGATTAATTTTTTATTGATTCTCCTGCTCGGTCTTTATCTATATTTTTATCAAAAAGACATTTATGAGAGTGCCAATAAATTGATTCTTTTAAGTGTTTTATATGCTACAATGGTATTTATTGCAAAAATTACCGGAGAGATATCCGGCTATCTTATTCCCATTGCTTTTTCTTCCATGCTTATCGCTCTTGCCATTGATTTCAGACTGGCATTATGGATGACTTTTATTATCGGACTGAATATCGGTTTTATCTTTCTGGGGGAAATAGATTATATACTTGTTGCCATCATTGGTGGACTTATTTCTATTTTCAGCATTCAAAAAGCAACCCAACGCTCAAGCTTGACCCGTGCCGGACTGCTCATTGCCATTGTTAATATTTTTTCCATTCTGGCTCTGGGACTAATACACGGTCATCCTTCACAGATCATCCTGGAAAACTGCATGTGGGGTGTATTAAATGGTTTTGTTTCAGCCATATTAACCATCGGAATTCTTCCCTTTTTAGAGGGATTTTTTGATATTACTTCTTCCTTCAGATTGATGGAATTATCAAACCCAAATCAACCCCTGTTGAAACAGTTATTGGTTGAAGCTCCGGGCACCTATCATCATAGTGTAGTAGTAGGAAATTTAGCAGAGGCTGCTGCAGAGGAAATCGGTGCAAATGCTTTGCTGGCACGTGCAGGAGCTTATTATCATGATGTTGGAAAATTAAAAAGACCTTACTTTTTTTCTGAAAACCAGGAAGCCTATAAAAATACTCATGATGATCTGGAACCCAGTCTGAGTGCACTGGTAATAGCTTCTCATGTGAAAGATGGCGTTGAAATGGCAAAAAAATATCGATTGCCTAAATCCATTATTGATATTTTAAACCAGCATCATGGAACGGGCTTAATCAGCTATTTCTTCCATCGAGCATTACAGTCAAATGATTCCAAATCTGATGATGTTAAAGAGGAAAATTATCGCTATGCGGGACCAAAACCCCATAGTAAGGAGGCTGGCATTATTTTGTTAGCCGACACGCTTGAGGCAGAAGCCAGAACCCTTACCAATCCGACCTCCAGTCGGATCAAAAACCTCACGCAGAATGTCATTAACCGTAATCTGGAAAATGGTCAATTAGACAACTGTAATCTAACCCTGAGAGACCTAAACAAAATCAAGGATGTTTTTTCCAGAATACTAACTGGCATGTTCCACAATCGGGTAGAATATCCCGATGAAGATTTAATTAATAAACTAAAAAAGGACCGTTACCAGAGTGAAAGTACAAATCAAAAATCATCAGAAAAAGCCAATCAATCTGCTGAATCTGAAAAAAGTCCTCCTGACAGTCATGGAAATAATGGAACAAACGGAGGCAAGCGAAGTAAGCATTCTACTGACTGATGATCAGGAGATGCGGCAATTAAATAGACATTACCGAGATATAGATGCCCCTACAGATGTTCTGGCTTTCAGTCAGATAGAAGAACAGGGAGACTTCTTCATACCGGATACATCAGAAGAACATCTATTAGGTGATATCGTTATTTCCATAGAAACAGCACAAAGGCAAGCCAGCCATTTCAATCATTCTTTAGAGGAAGAGCTGACTATTCTTCTGATTCACGGTCTATTGCATCTATTGGGATATGATCATTTTGATGAAGAAGAAGCTAAAAAAATGCAATCTCTGGAAAGTAAAATATGGCACCATATGTTTGAAAAAACAGATGAAACGAAATAGAAGTTGAAATTTTAATTAAAATAATGCATAATTATAATAGAGTAAGAGATTCAAAATAAGAAGCAGAGAGGAGTGATAGAAAGTTATATACAATATTTTTGTCATAAATGTAACGTCAATAAAAAACATTTTGGAGGTTATGTATGAGAAAATTATTCATATTATTAATCATTAGCGCTATGATCTTGACATTTAATATTAGTGGTCTTGCACAAATGAAATTTATTGCCATTGCTACCGGAGGGACCGGCGGCACTTATTACCCCTTGGGTGGTGCCCTGGCACAGGTCATCTCTGAGAAAGTGGATGGCCTGATTGTAACTGCGCAAACGGGAAATGCTTCCGTGGCAAATTGTAACCTAATCGGCCGCCATCAGATTGAAACCGCCTTTTCCCAGGCCAATACCACTTACTGGTCATATACCGCTTCCGGTATTTTATCAGACACACAACCCGTTACCAATTTAAGAGGAATTGCCTCCCTTTATCCGGAAACCATTCATATTCTTGCCACCAAGGCCTCCGGCGTGAAGACCATTGCCGATCTGAAGGGCAAGAGTGTGGGCGTGGGTGCTCCCAATAGTGGAACTGCCGCTGATGCAGAGATTATCCTGCAGGCACATGGCCTCTCCTTTGATGATATGCAGGTGGATTACATCGACTTTAACGAGATAGCTGATCGCTTGATCGATGGTCAGATTGATGCCGGGTTTACTACCGCCGGATATCCAACCTCCAGTGTCATCAATATCGCAACCGTCCGGGATATTGTTTTAATCCCGGTAGATTTAGAAGTTGCTCAAAAGCTGATTGAAGAGATACCCTATTATGGCCTTACCGAAATTCCCGCAGGAATGTATAAGGGTGTGGAAGAACCCGTACCTGCCTTAGCTACACCGGCACTGTGGATCTGTGATTCCCAATTAGATCCCACCCTGGTCTACAAAATGACCAAGGCATTGTGGGAAAATGTGAACATCTTAGCCCAGGTACATGCCCAGGGTAAAAATATTACCCCTGAGACTGCCCTGGCTGGAATAGGTATTCCATTACATCCCGGTGCAGAACTGTACTATAAAGAAGTCGGGTTAATCAAATAGTATTGACTGACCTATCAAATAACTTGTAACATCCGGGTACTTCAATCAATATAAAAAATATGAATATTGCTGTACCCGGATTTCTTTACTTAAATATTTTTTAGCCAGAAACTGAATACATGATTACGAAGAATAAAATTTTTTTGCTTACCTTGTTAATACTTATTTTTTTAATTATACTTTCAAAAAACTTATCTTTTTATGTGCTTTATATAAAAGAATATCCAAATGAAAAATCATTTTTTCAACAGATCATTACTCCAGGTAATCAGTTTGGCCTGAAATATATCCACTCAGTTGCCCAAACACCGGTCTGGGAGTTTTTTAAGATTAATAAAGATGGGAGACTCATACTTACAGAAACTCATTTTCACGATCATGGAGCTGGCTTACCTTATACCGCTTTTAAAGAAGAAATTTTTATCAGTGAAGATGGCCTTTTTAAAATAAAAAACATGTTCCGGGAGATTAGATTGCCCTTATATTATCGAATAGGGCAAGCCAGTGAAAATCATTTTTTCTATAAACAGGATATCAATTTATCACAAAAAATTGGTGATGGTGTAGCTGTAGTTGATATTCTACCAATAAAATTATTTGATTATTTAATGAACAAAATAGATTAATTGGGAGGGAGCGATTATGAACCAGAATGAGGAGAAAAAGAGTAAAGCCATCAAAGATATTCCTGAAGCAGCTAAAGAAGACGAGAAGATTGATGTTCAAAAACTGCTGGAACAGTATGATACTGAATCAAATGTCAGAAGACCATTGGGTATCATAGCCATCATTATTTCCATTATTGCCATCAGTATGTCCATCTTTCATTTCTATACAGGAGGATTCGGTCTATGGCTGGCTTTAAAACAAAGAGCCCTGCATCTGGCTTTTACGCTGGCGCTCATCTTTCTTCTGTACCCAACTACCAAAAAAGGAATTGGCAGTGATAAACTAAAGGTGCCAATTTGGGACATTGTTCTGGCAACTCTGGGTGCTGCAGTCAGCCTCTATTTAATCGTCTTTTACAAAGACCTGGTTTTACGTTCAGGATTACCCACTCGAATAGATTTACTAATGGGAGCAATAGCTATTTTACTGGTATTAGAAGGAACTCGCAGGGCAATTGGACCGGAATTACCCATTGTAGTCGTTGTTTTTTTAATATACTCTTATCTTGGCCCCTACATGCCGGGCTTTTTTGCTCATCGCGGTTATTCTTTAGAACGAATTATTGAGCATTTGTATATGGGCACCGAAGGCATTTTCGGTATCCCCCTGGGTGTTTCATCAACTTTTGTATTTCTGTTCATTCTGTTTGGTGCAATATTGAATAAAACCGGCATGGGGAAATTCTTTATTGACATGTCCATGGCTTTAGCCGGCCATACCACCGGGGGTCCGGCAAAAGTTGCCGTTATCGCCAGCGGTTTTATGGGTTCCATTAACGGGAGCTCTGTTGCCAATACCGTAACTACCGGAAGTTTTACCATTCCTTTAATGAAAAGTATCGGCTATGACAAAAATTTTGCAGGTGCAGTTGAAGCTGCAGCTTCTACGGGTGGTCAGATTCTTCCCCCGGTAATGGGGGCAGCTGCCTTTGTCATGTCGGAATTTTTAGAGATTCCTTATATCAAGATTGCGGCTGCAGCAGTCATACCTGCTGTTATCTACTATATTGCCGTCATGACCATGGTTCACTTAGAAGCATGCAAGCATGGGCTGAGAGGTTTGCCAAGGGAAAAATTACCTAAGGCTAAAGACGTACTAAGAGAAAAAGGACATCTTATCTTACCGATTATCGGTTTAGTCTATTTTTTAGTAAAGGGCAATACGCCACTATTTTCAGCATTCTGGGCTATTGTGATGAGTATAGCTATCAGTATGGTCAAAAAGGATACCCGTCTAACACTAAAAGATTTATTGCAGGCTTTTGAAGATGGTGCACGAGGCGCTTTAGGTGTTGCAGCTGCCTGTGCCTGTGCCGGTATGGTGGTCGGTGTGGTTACCCTGACCGGACTGGGGCTAAAGATAGCCAGCGGACTGGTGGCATTGGGTGGAGGAAATTTATTGCTGACTTTATTTTTTACCATGATTGCCTCTATCCTGTTAGGAATGGGTTTACCAACAACTGCCAAGTATATTATTCTATCCATCATGGCTGCTCCGGCTTTAGTGCAGTTGGGCGTTCTTCCCCTGGCAGCACATCTTTTCATACTCTATTTTGGAGTCATTGCTGATGTAACACCTCCGGTAGCGGTTGCGGCTTATGCCGGTGCCGGCATAGCTGGTGGCAATACCATGAAAACCGGATTAAATGCACTAAGGCTGGCGATAGCCGGATTTATGATTCCCTTTATCTTTGCCCTTGATCCTGGTTTATTGGGTTTAAGCGGTACCTGGTTTCATACGATTATATTAATCCTGACCTCCCTGGCCGGTGTATTAGCCCTGGGCTCTGCAGCAGGAGGTTACTTATTGACCAGGACAAAGCCGTTTGAGCGTGTTCTTTTGGCTGTTAGTGCATTTTTATTAGTAACCCCAAACATTATAACAGATATTCCGGGTGTCATTATTCTTGCTGCTGTCATGTATTTTCAGTATTTGAGACAGAGGAGGCAGCAACCCGTCACTGTTACAACTTAGTATTGATGTTATTTTTTAAATAGTATCATGATCGTCGTTGGGTATGAGAAGATTTAAACCCACCGCGGAGATTTTTATTGTTATTAAATAATATTTCTCTGCGATTCCTTTATTTCCAAAAATTTTTTTGAGTTATCTG
>CAYSSG010000027.1:0-6300 GCA_964433635.1 uncultured Atribacterota bacterium
TTTTATTGCGATTGCCATTTCCATGGGACTCAATACTGTATTTGCCGGTTCAGGCTACAATTTGCCTTATCTGGTATCCGGTGTCATATCTCGCTGGTTTTTTCAAGTTCCTTTTTCTGCGCTAGTGGTATATATTTACCATTTGCCTATTTCCTATATCTGGATTGGGTTCTTAGGAGCTGAATATATTGAACTGCTGGTTATTCTCGCTTATTACCGGCAGGGTAAATGGAAGAGCATCAGAGTATAAATTCACCGCATAAGTCGACCCATGGCTTCTCGATCCAGGCGATAGACAATCCATTCATCCAGAGGATAGGCTCCCAATTTCTCATAGAACTGCCGGGCAGGATTCCAGTTCAAGACCGACCATTCCATTCTGCCACAATTTCTCTCCAGGGCAATCCGAACGCACTCCATTAGTAATGCCTTGCCTATCCCCAAACCGCGAAAGGAGTCCTTAACATACAGATCTTCAATGTAGAGACCCGGCCTTCCCAAGAAGGTAGAATAATTATGAAAGAAGATGACCATGCCGACCGGTTCACCCTTCCAGATGGCCAGTCGAGCCTCTGCATAGGATTTACTGCCAAATAATGTTTCTCTTACAGCACGTTCATCTGTCACAACCTGATCGGTCATCTTTTCATATACCGACAATTCTTTGATCAAAGCTAAGAGTACCGGAACATCCTGCTCTCTTGCAGCTCTGATATGAAGTTCCTTCTGGTTATCTTGATTCTCCAACATCATCATTCCCTCCATTTAAATATGATGGTCCATTTTTCAATCTCTGCTATGCGTAATCATCAAGGTCATAAAAATCAGAATAGCCTATAACCATTAAAAATTCAAATACAAAAACCAGCCGCCTATCAGGATGAGGAACGAGCCGGGTAACTTTTCCAGGATATTTTCTCTGAAAAACAGGACAGAAAACAACAGCGTTAAAATCAGGGAAAGATTGGTTAACGGCTCAGCAATGCTCAGATCGATCTGCAGCAGGGCATAAAGCAAGAAGAGATAAGAAAGACCATTAATGAAGCCACTGATCATAGACAGTGCGGGTTTCTCCCTAAAGACCTTTCCGATCACCATGATTTTTCTTCTGATCAGTAAGATAGCCATTAAATGAAAGGCTATAAAAAGATAGAGGATTGCGGAATAGGTAACCGGATGTACATTGGGAAGAAAATATTTATCGATCATTCTTCCGATACTCTGGGTGATAATCGCCAGAAACATATGCCGGCTGGGAACATCAGTGAGAATATAGTGCAAAGAATAGAAGGGATTTTTGACATCCTTCAAAAATGTCATACCCAGCATCATTACAAGAACCCCGATGATCTTTGTAAAAGTCAATGATTCAGAAAGAAATAGAAAAGAAAATATGACCAGAATCAAACCGTTGAGACTGTAAATAGGCGTCACCAGCGATGTCTCTCCGGTGGCAAGAGAAGTCACAAAAGAATAAGAATAGACTGTATATAACAGGCTGCTGACAAAACAGGGAAACAGAAAACGCAGGTTGCTGACTGGTATCAAGAAAGCCATCGGCAGCAGGATGACCGCCCCAAAAATGAAAAATAAAAAAGTGGCCGCCAGATTAACATCAATATCACCCTCACGATCTCCCAGCATCCGCACTATAACCTTTTCCACAGCTACCAGAATAATACGTGCCAACAATGCAATATAGGAAAAAATATTACTCTTCCTCTCTTCCTACTGACAGTTCTTTTTTCGTCTGTGCCTCTTTTTCCTGATCATATCTTCTTCTCAATTGGTCAGGAATGCGGATTGGTCGCCACCGATGATGGTCAACCAGAACGCCTTTCTGCTCAGCACTGGCCATCACGTTATCATTCACCGTAAATTCTGCCTTCACTACCCATTTATGGGAATGAAGGCGTCCTACCCACATGATTCCATTCACCTGGTCGAACATCCGAATGGCATGATGATATTCAATATGGGTCTCCAGTAAAATAGGCATGAAACCGGATTCAATCTGGGAGTCTAAAGAGAAATATTTCTCCAGCCAGCACAGCCTTAAATCCTCCAACCATCTTATATAGCTGATATTGCTTACAATACCGGCAAAGTCAATATCATAAGAGGCAACCTTGACCACTTGTTCAACTATGAGAACTCTTTTATCTTCTGCCAATTTGATCCCCCCTGAAACAGTAGATTTTAATGCCAGATCTTCAAAAAAAATCCTGTTGTTAAGCTGTTATAATGAAAATAACCTAAAATTCTTTCTTTGGCAATTAAAAATTATCATGAAGGTTCAGCTCATCTGAAAATAGATTGTTAAAGAACAGCAAATAGGGTACAATGCAAGAAACAAATTTCCATAAATGAGTTTTTTATGTCTGTAACATATTTGAATGGGAAACGACTATATTATGCTTTCTTTTCCGGTGCACAGGAAGTGATTCGGAAGAAAGATCAATTGAATAAAATCAATGTCTTTCCTGTCCCGGACGGCGATACCGGCACAAATCTGGCTTCCACAGTCCAACATATGCTTCAGGATGTCAAAGCATCCCAGAGTGTCGATGAGACGATACAGTCTCTGGCTGATGCAGCACTGGCAGGCGCACGGGGGAATTCAGGTATTATTTTTGCTCAATTTGTCAACGGTTGGGCGAATGCTGTTGGACAGAAGAAGACACTGTCCATTCAAACCTTTGGCGAATCAGTAGAGGCTGCAGTCCCTTATGTTTACGAAGCTGTCCTCCATCCGGTAGAAGGAACAATGCTTACCGTTATTAAAATATGGGCTCATGCCGTGTATGACATGAAGAATAAAACATATGATTTTGCCGAGCTTTTCAGTGCTGCTTTACTGAAGGCCAAAGAAGCCCTGAATAATACTCCCAATCAATTAAAGGTCCTGCGGGATGCACATGTCGTTGATGCCGGAGCAAAAGGATTTGTTCATTTACTGGAAGGAATGAATCGTTTTATTCGTTCCGGCAATTTAAGAGAATGCTCTCAGCAACATGAAAAATTAACTGAAAGTATTCAATCATTGCCGGAAGGGAAGACTGATTTGGGTAATCGCTACTGTACGGAATGCATGTTAACCGGGATTAGAACAGAGAAAATCAATCAAATTAAAAGTGAACTGGAAGAATTGGGGAAATCAGTGATTGTTGCCGGAAATGAACGAAAAACCCGTATTCATATTCACACCAATCACCCGGAAGAAGTCTTTTTTCAGCTAAAAGATAAAGGAATGATCTATAACCCTAAGGTAGATGATATGAGAAGGCAATATGCTGCTGCCCATGGTCAACATCCCTCCATTGCGTTGGTAACTGATTCTATTGCAGATATTCCCCAGAATCTGCTCGATCAATATCATATCCATGTCTTGCCTGTCTCTATCTTTTTTGATCAGGGTGAATTTTTAGATAAAACCACCCTCACCCCGGAAAGATTTCATCAACTGGTTGAACAATCGGAACATTTTCCAACCAGCTCTCAGCCCGGTGTAAAAAATATCGAAAATCTGCTGTCGTTTTTAGCTACCCATTATAAATCAATGATTGCCCTGATGGTTTCCAGCCAGATCAGCGGTACCTGGAATTCAGTATACCAGGCTGCAAAGAAGTTTAAGGATGCTGGGTATCAGATCGAGGTCATCGATTCAAAACTTAATTCCGGCGCCCAGGGTTTGCTCGTACAGAAAGCAGCCGAGCTGATAGAAGCAGGATTCAGTCATGAAAAGATCGTTGGAAAGATCCAGGAACTGATCCCCAAGGTAAAAATCATGGTCAGTGTTGCCAATTTCAAATACATGGTTCAATCCGGCAGGGTCAGTCCTTTAAAGGGATACCTGGCAAAAATCATGAATTTAAAACCCATTATCTCTCTGGATGAGAACGGGAAGGGAATTGCCTTTGCTCAGGCTTTCAGTCAGAGGGCAAATTTTAAGAAGATTATAGATATCATTCAGAAAAGTCATCAGAAAAATCCTGTCACCCGTTATTGCATCGTACACTCCCGGGTACCCGAACTGGCTGAGCAGTATCGTCAATCACTGGTACAAATATTACAACGGGAACCTCAATACATTGAAGAGGTTTCCTCTGTCGTCGCCATGGCTTCGGGAAAAGGAGCAGTTGCTGTATGCATGATGAGTGAGTGAGAGACCATAGAACAGGTGACCTACTACCTTTACAAGAAAGGAGAAGACAAAACAGATGCTGACTATTTTTCTTCCATCCATTACGGTTGTATTTCTTTTTTTTACGGCTTTCTTTATTATTGCCCAGATAATAAAGAATAATTCCATCGTGGATATCGGCTGGGGCCTGGGATTTGTTGTTCTCAGTCTCTATACCTTCATCTTTTCGGAGATGATAACCCTGAGAAGTATCCTGGTTACCATCCTGGTTCTAATCTGGGGGTCACGCCTCTCCTATCATATTCTCAAGAGAAACTGGGGAAAACCGGAAGATTTTCGCTATGCCAAATGGAGAAAGGAATGGGGAAAATGGCTGGTCATTCGCGGATTTTTCCAGGTATTCATGCTGCAGGGTCTGCTGATGTTGATCATTGCCTCGCCGGTTATCTTTATCAATGATTCCCTTCAAACAGGATTACAATTTCTGGACTTTCTGGGTACTGCTGTCTGGTTAATCGGATTTCTCTTTGAATCAGTCGGAGACTATCAGCTGGCAAAATTCATTCAAAATCCGGAAAATAAAGGTGAAATTATGAGATACGGCTTATGGAAATACACGCGTCATCCCAATTATTTTGGCGAAGCAACCATGTGGTGGGGAATTTTTATCATTGCTTTAGCCTTACCCAATGGCTTCTGGTTTATTATCAGTCCCTTAACTATTACGCTTTTGCTGCTCTATGTATCCGGGGTACCGATGCTGGAAAAGAAATTTGCCGATAATCCCAAATTTCAACAATATGCCCGGGTAACTCCAAAATTTTTCCCGTGGTGGCCCAAGAAGCAGGTATAATGAAAGCCAAATAATATAAATTCTGTAAAAAAGATATTATTTTATTTCTCTTAATGACTACGATATCTTTAAATGCTATAATGATTTATCATTATCAGGATTAAATGATTTAATATTGGAAAGGAGTGTGAAGTTATTATGTTAGAAGAATTCAAAAAATTCATCATGCGGGGCAATGTCCTGGATATGGCAGTCGGTATTGTCATCGGTGCTGCCTTTGGAAGCATCATCAGTTCTTTTGTCAAGGATGTCATCATGCCTCCAATCGGTCTACTCCTGGGGGGAATCGATTTTAGTAATCTCTTTATCCTGTTGAAAGAGGGAACCGCACCAGGACCATATCTCACTGTAGCCCAGGCACAGGAAGCTGGTGCCGTCACCTTGAACTACGGTGTCTTTATTAATACCATTATCAGCTTTCTGATTATTGCCCTGGCTATTTTTTTGGTGGTTCGCAAGGTAAACAGTTTAAAAAAGAAAGAGGAGGCTCCTCCCCCATCAACAAAGGAATGCCCTTTCTGCTTTACCATGATTCCCATTAAGGCAAAGCGTTGCCCCAATTGCACAACCGAATTAGCCAAGTAAATCATGTGATTTATAAACCGGCAGGATGAAAAAAAGGGTCAGTTACAAAACTGACCCTTTTTTCTTTTTTATGATTTCTAAACTACTCATTACAAATCTGGGGTGTTGCTTCAATCTTGGTTATATCATAACCCCAATCCTCTGCCTTTTGGATCAGCATATCATAGGTATCCTGATCCATCTGCGGTGTCCGGGATAAAATCCATAAGAATTTGTAATTCTTTCCGGCAACCATGGCATAAGAATAGTCTTCCTCATCAAGAACAATAATGTTATATTGACTGGAAATGATGGGGAAAAAACTGACTTTCAGCTGTCCCGGTTCTGCAGGATTTGGAACCCATGCAGTTCCGGTTATACTACTCAATTTTCCATCCGGTGTGCCCTTATATCCCTGATTGAGAACCTGGATCTTCCCATCATCCATAATCGTGTAAGTCGCGGTGACACATACCAGATTCCTGGCAAAAGTAGTTGGCAAGCTGGCAATTTCATACCAGACACCCGCATAGCGTTCCAGATCTACCTGATCAACTGTCTGAATACTATCCAGCACCGGGGCACCGGTAATCGCACATCCAGCCAGCAATACAGAAACAAACATGAATATCGTTACATTGATTATTTTTTTACTCATTTACCTATCCTCCTCCTTATATGGTTCTACTTCTTTTATTAAATCAGACCAAAATTTCTTTCTCTTTTCAGAACCCGGCGG
>CAYSSG010000027.1:6400-27508 GCA_964433635.1 uncultured Atribacterota bacterium
CTACTTCTTTTATTAAATCAGACCAAAATTTCTTTCTCTTTTCAGAACCCGGCGGATCTTTTACCGGCAATTCAAAGAAAGGAGCCTTCACCCCTTCCTGATGTAATTCCTCTGATAATATTTCTGCCATGATACCCATCAGAACAGGTTCATCCGGATCCGGTTGTTCTACCGGGTTAGGTGATTCCGTATTATACCGATTTACTTTATGCTTTCCCCAGTGGATACCGCAAGTCGGGCTGTTTTCCAAACCGATAAAGCCGACCAGCCGATAATTGCTCCTAATAAATTCCCGAACCATCAGCATGGGTACTTTCAACAACTCCTTGCAATGATTCCGGAAAAAGATATTATCATATTGCTGTCTTCCCTGGGGATTTCTTTTCAATCCCATCGCTGTGGTTTCTGGACAGGGATATTGGATGATGCCTACTTTCTTTTGCATTAAATAATCCATGAGTTCATGTGATAAAGGAAAATTCTGTCCCAGAATATGAACCCGGCAATAGGGATTAACCAGGCACTGAGCCATTAAAACAATTTTTCGATCCTTTTTGCTCATTCTCTCATTCTTTTGACTCTTTCCTTTACAATAAGTAAATTTCTTAAAAAAAATTAATTTAAATTATCTTAGATTGCTCTGTTTGGACAGGTCCGCGTGGCATAACTTACAATATTCCGGTGCCAGGTCCAACCAATGTTCCTCTTTATTCTGCTGATTATCTTCGATATTGTAATCCTTAATAATTTCTCCGTCAAGCATCTCCACAACCCGACTGGATTTGGCGGCAATGTGCCGCTCATGGGTAATGATTAAAAAGGAAGTTTTCATCTCCTGATTAATTTTTTTTAATAAACCGAATACCTGGTCCGTATTGGTGGAATCAAGATTTCCGGTCGGCTCGTCTGCCAGAATAATGGACGGTTCGTTAATCAGGGCTCGGGCAATGGCAACCCGCTGCTGCTGCCCTCCAGAAAGATGATTGCCCTTATTGTTCATCCACTCCTTGAGCCCGACTAATTCCAGTAACTCGCTGGCTCTTTTCACTTTTTTAGCCGGTGTCAGCTGATGTTTGATCCAGGTAGGTATCAGAACATTTTCCAGGGCGGTAAATTCCTTTAACAAAAAGTGAAATTGAAAGATAAAACCGATATGCTGATTCCTGAATTCAGCCAGTTGATTCTGCTTCATCCTTCCCAATGCCTGGCCTTGAAAATAGATCTCCCCCGACGTTGGCTGGTCCAGAGCACCAAGTATATTGGCTAATGTTGTTTTACCACAACCTGAAGGACCGATTAAGGTAATAAATTCATTTTTTTTAATTTCAAGATTGAGTTTTTTCAAGGCTTCCGTTTTAATCACTTTGCCGTAAATTTTCTGGATCTCTCTTGCTTCTAACAGCATATCTCCTTTATCAGGCATTTCGGATCACCTCAATGGGATTTAATTTTGCTGAACTATTTGCTGGAATAACTGCTGATACAATGCAAGCGATAGTCGTAACGACTACAATCAAGATCATTTGAGATACTTGAACATCAATTGAAAAGATGCTGACAAAATTTGTAAAGGCATAGATTAATAAAACACCCAGTATGGTGCCAATTAAAGCCCCAAAAAATCCCAGGATACCGCCTTGAAAAATAAATATCATTCGCGAACTGTTATTTTTAATTCCTAAAGCTTTCAAGATACCCAGTTCGCGTGAACGTTGCACTACAGAGATTCCCAGCACACTGGAAATACCCAAAGTTACCGCCAGTAAAACAAATATCTGAATAACATAGTTAGAGAGACTCTGACTGCTTAAGGCATTTAATAACTGGGCATTCTGATCTTTCCAGTTATCCACCGCTAATCCGCCCAATTGAAGGGATAATTCACGGCTGAGTAAATCAGCAGCAAAAACATCCCCGACCTGCAGTTCAATCTTGGAAATGTAGGTCTCTTTATCTAATAATTTTTGAGCTCTCTTCAGATCAATAAATATCCAATTGCTATTAATAGACTGATTTTCAAAATCAAATATTCCCTGGATGTTGAATCTTTCCCTTATGTTATTGGCTAAAGCGATGACAGCAACATCACCTACACTCAGCCTGAAATCTTCCGCCAGATCTTTTCCAATGAGAATCCGATTGCCTTCCAGCGCATCAGTACCTTTAATGATTCGTTCTGATATTTGATAGATGTGGTTGGCTCTATCCAATTCAATACCCCTTAACAGTACCGAGGTATCTTCTCCTCCTTTAACCAGGAAGCCATTACCCTCCAGTACCGGGGAAACAGCGGTAAAGGGCTCTTTATTTTCCAGATTATCTAAAACAGGACGCCAATTCTGGAAATCAACCGTTTTTCTCTGTTGACTTTCAATCAGTCCAAAACGTGAATCCTGCCTGATATCCCTGAAAATATCACTGCTTTCGCTAATGGTAATATGGGCACTGTTTCCTAATGTCTGTTCAATCAGGTTTGACTGTAAACTGGTAATAATCGCACCGATAAAAATAATCACCGATACACCCACTGCAATCCCGATGATAATAAAAAGGGACTGGCCTCTTCCCTCAATAAGAAATCTGACAGCAACGCGTAAAGAAAATAACATCTAACCTCTGCTCCATATTTTTATTCTTTCAGTAAAACCACTTCCACACCATCCTGTAATCCTTCCGGCTTAAGGATGATTTCGTCTAATTGGATCCCTTCTATAATTCTAATCTCCTGGGCATTGGGATTGTCAATCTTAATCTCTTTTTGCTCTGCCAGGCCATCCTGAAAAGAAAAGACATAAAAACGTTCGTTATCCCTGAATAAGTATTCCTGAGGTATTACCAGTGCATCGGGATATTCGGCGGAAACAATCTCACAGCGAACAGTCAGATTCTTGATTAAATAATCTTCCTGTCCAATGAGTCTCACTTTCACTTTCACCGTTCCTTTATTGGGATCCACGGAGGGAGCAATATAATCAATGGTGCCTTCTATCTTATTCTCGGGATAGAATTCGGTTGAAATAAACACAGTCTGGCTACGACTGATGCGGGGAAGATTCCTTTCATCCAGTTCAATTTCTATATATTTACTGTCCTTTTCTGCCAGAGTAAAGAGGCTCTCACCAATCATGGCATATTCTCCCAATGATTTATATCGCTCAATCACAATTCCATCAATGGGGGAAAGAATGATATGCTTATCCAGTTTATTTTTCAAGAGGTCAATGCGAGCCTGAGCTGATCTCATTTCTGCCAGAGCTGTTTCTCTCTTGGCACCACCTTCAGCACAGGATTCCATAAACTTTCTCTGAATTTCGGTAACTGACTGTTGTAATTCCAGCTGATGCCGGGCTTCTTCCAGCTGATCCTGTGAAATCGCCTTCTGCGAATAAAGCCGTTCGAATTTCATTACTTTTTCCTGTAATTCCTGCTCGGCTAATTGTGCCTGACGGTACTGTTCCCGGGAGGTGGGACAGGTTGTATTAATAATTTCATCATAACGGGATTCGGCCAGGATATAGCTGGCTTCCGCCTGTTTTAAATCCAGGTAGACATCGGTTGTTTCAAATCGAAAAAGAATGGCACCTTTTTTAATTTCATCTCCCTCACCTGCCAGAACTTCAACAATTTTTCCAGAAACTTCAGTTTTTATCTCTGTTAATCCTTCTAAAAGAACCGTTCCAGTGGTTAATATCTTCTCATTATAATTCACTTGTTGAACCCGGGTGTAGTTTACTTCCTGAGGATTGGAACGCTGGTAAAAATAAAAAGCGCTTAATCCAATCATTAAAATAAATAAAAAAATGATTATTTTTTTAACCATGAGACCTCCGTAGGAATCTGAACAATTCCTTACATTGATAGTCATCCAGTAATTTTAGTATCATTTAATCAGAATCAGCTCATTATATATGCTTATCATACTTTTATCAAGACATTTATACAACCAAAATACATGATATCGTCATGTCTAGCCGGAGAAATTTATTTTACTTATAAACGAACCTGAAAGGGTATTTGTATTTTTACCATTTATCTATATAATATAAGACAGGGTGGCAAATCATTCATTTGAAGAACAGTTGATGATCATCTAATCATGTATATTTACTTACTGCTTGTATTTTCCAAATTATCTGATACAATATTTCACACGAAATGGATGGTGCAGTATCCTAGTTAATACCCTGCTCCTGAAGGCGGGCCTAAAAATCCGTCAAGGGCACACCGACGAAGTTCCTGGTGCTGGCTGCTGACGCCCAGTTGGGAGTTGGTGCTGGGAGTTAAGGGTTGGGGGCGATCCGCAATGGCATGTGGGCGTGGACCCCTTTCCCGTGGAGGCTCGATCGCCAAAGAGAAGGGATCTGAGCGAACCTGTATCTGTTGCAAGATGGGTACAGCGTAGCCTGCTTTGCGTGGTTCAGGGGGAAGCATAAAAACTAGGTAAGCACTGAGGATCCCGGTGCTATTACGCTAGCTGAAACCTGGGCTGCTAAAGAAGCTAAGGAACAGAGAGTATTTGAAGGAAATCTTCTAGGCTGTCGGTTGAAAAACCGGATATATCAGGGATTTAAGTGTGGCCTCAGTGGTAATCCAGTCCTATACCGGGTGACCATATAGCTGGAATAAAAAGGGGAAACCGCCTGTCTGGTAACAGCAGGTTATTCCAGGGGAAAGCCTACTGGACCTAAGCCGCAACATTGATCTGATCTATTACCATCCATTTTTTAGTTATTTTTTCATCTTATCGCTTAACAGTAAAGCATTTAATATAACTGGGTGAATCTAATTTTGAAACACTTTAAAGAAAGTATCTTCAGCACATTTTTAACTTTTTTCCTGACTATCATAGCTGCATTACTTTCCTACGCCTGGATTGCATCAATCTCCTTCTTTCCGGCAGTCATCATTCTAATCGTTATTATCGCTACAGGTGTTATTGGGGATATGATCGGATTTGCAGCCGCTGCTGCGGAGGAAGAATGCTTTCATGCCAAAGCAGCGAAAAAGGTATTTGGAGCCAAAAAGGGCCTCTTTTTAGTAAAAAATGCCAATCGTGTGGCTAATTTTATGGGCGACATTGTCGGAGATATCTGCGGAATTCTCAGCGGTTCTTTGGGAGCAGTCATTGTCATCAAAATCGCAAATACCTGGAAGGCGCCCAAAAGCTGGCTGGATTTATTTGTACTCAGTCTGATTGCCGCTGTTACCGTAGGTGGGAAATCGCTTCTCAAGAGTTATGCTCTTCAGAAAGCCAATGAAATCATCTTTTTTGTGGGGAAGATCCTGGACAGTCCAATCCTATTGAAAAATATCCTCAAGAAACGTTGATCTCCCATTTCAATTGTTTAATAGCAATGAACTTGATGAATATCCTCATTTTCTATTTTTCATACAATTCAAAAACCCTGAAACCAGAGGGGTGGTTCAGGGTTTTTGAAATCGGCTTGAATTTGCGATTTATCTAAACTGATTACTGTGAATAATCAGTTAGAAGATCAAATTATTAAAACTATATGATTATTTCTTCTTTTTTTCGGCTTCTTTGGTTTTCTTTCCGCAACCTTTGGCCATTTTGGCACCTCTTTCTTTTTAACTTTCTTTATGTAAGGAACCAATTCTTGTCTCATCACATCGGCCGATATGATATTTCTTAATCTAAATAACTTATACCTTTAAATAAAATTTTTGTCAATAGATTTTTAGAAATATCAAAATAATTTTTAGATAAAAAACTATTGTTATAACTATTATCATTATGCCGGGAGAAAATACAAATTCTGGAATAAAAACAGAAAGGAATTCTTGGATAAAAAAAGAATTCCTTTCTGTAATGAATGTGAGCAGGCTAAGAGATTTTCATCGCTTTTATTCCATCAACGTTTCTCCAAAACCTACCTCTTCTAACCACCAGGTTGGATAACCCACTGAATCCAACGCATTTACATAACCATCATCATACTTAGCTACCAATTTATCAGCTAATTTCCACCACCTGTCTACTGCCCTGTTAGCACAATCATTAGAATAATTGGTCAGGTATTTTACAGCCAGTGCCGGGTCTTTCTGGTGAAGCTCAAGTGCTGCCATCTCCACAGCCGGTTGCATGGCAAAGAAATCACCTTCTAATTCCTGCTGAACATTTTTGATATCTTCAATCATATAAGAATATTTAAGGTCTGCCCAGTTGGATACAAAGTTAAAAGCCCACCAGGCAAAATTACGATCGAATATATCTCTTCTCCCCACACTGAATGATTCAGGAACTTCAGTTACCTGGCAATAGAATGGAATATAGCAGGTTGAATGGGGCGCATCTTCTCCGAACCACAGTACCCCCCCAATCGGATCAGGAAGCCAGCTTCTGGACTGAGAAACAAAGCTGTATGAGCATCGGAACATAGAGATAGCCCGCTCCCAATCCAAACTCTTGCGATCTTCCGGTCTAACTGAACTGGGAGTAGGATATCTGTTCGGATTACCGAAAGGACCTGCTGCCATTCCCTGGGTTAAATCAAATTCGGTACCCTCATAATGATCTCTTTTGATCGCTATCAGGTCCTGGACAGAAAGTTTCTTATCCGGTTTCACCGAGAAAGGATATCTTTTTGCATATGGATCAAGGTTCAGAGATGGTGCTATCAGACTGAGTGCTCTCCATTCCCTTCGTCTATTATAGAATAAGTCTTTCGGCGCATAGACTTCATAAAAGCTGAATGGTCTTTCCGACTTAGAATCGTAAAAGCCGAACTCCTCTCCAAGCGTAAATATATTCGAGGAAGCCAAAAAGTTATCCTTATCATCCAGGTTTATTTCGCCTATCCTGGCTCGATTAGCACTTACGCCTACCTCCCCGTCCGGGATTCGTTGCGCTACCCATACTGCACCCGGATTACCACTGGCAGGTGTCCAGAGCGGACCGGGACCTATGATCTCGAAATGCCATGCTTCATTGGGGTCAGTAACTGTAAGACACTCTCCACCATCCCCATACCCATACTTCTCTGCCAGAGAACCCATGATCTCTACACACTCTCTGGCAGTTTTTGCCCGTTGCAATCCTAGTACTTCCAGTTGTTCAATCATCATCCAGGCATCTCCATTTTCAAACTCAAGACGTCCGCCAAAAGTTGTTTCACCAATCATAATCTGGTGCTCATTCATAAAGGGATAGCCTACATGATAATAAGTGTACGTCTTCTCGACCTGTGGGATTTCGCCAACTTTTACTAACTCTATACCTGGCCTGGTATCAATACATATATTCTTATAGATGGGCATCATAGCACCTGGTTCAAAGGATTGTCCTGGTACAACGACCAGACGTGCATCATACCATCCGTCACAAGTATGGGTCGTCATCACCGAGCCATCCACTGAGGCATCCTTTCCTACAACAACAGAAGTACACTGTGCTCCAGCCATCAAGGTGCTCAAACAGACAACTGCTAATATACCTGCTACTAAAATTAACTTTTTCATTATTTTTCCTCCTTTTATTACAAATATTAATCGTAAAAGAATGATATGAGAATTTTCAATCATTTCATATGAAATATTCCCCCCTTCTCTTTAAAATCCATCACAGATTTTTGTTCTGTTATGGAAATTCAGAATAGTACATAAAGTGTATTATTTTTGGAATATCTTTTTGAGAACGAGTGTAGAACGAATAGCCTTCGATTTTAGATTATCAAACCAACAAAGAGGGAGATTCTACTTTCCTCTTTGTTGGTTTTTTTCAGTTTAGATTACGGAGTTAATCCGGTATTATTGGTATACTTGGCAATTAATTCCCAATTCAGATTCCAATATGCCTTCGTAGCTTTAGCCATTGTTTCGTGTGTATATTCAGTTAAAAATTGTTTGGCTTTCATCGGATCTTCACTGTATAACACAAGGGCTCTCTTCTCAATGGGTATTTGATTCACAAAGAACTCTGCTTGTAAAGGATCACGAACTGCTTTTAACTCTTTAATAGCATCCTGATATCTTCTATTAACTAAATCATCAGCCAGCATAAATGCCCAACGGTCCGATTCCAGGTTGAACTTCGTTCTATTAAAGTTAGTCCAGGAAGAAGGAATCTCCTGCACGCCAACATAGATGGGGACATGGATACTGGTTGCCGGATTATCAAAGTAGAACCAGATGATTCCTCCAATTGGATCAGGCAGCCAATTTCTGGCTTGAGTGACTACACCAAAAGAGCAACCCTGTCGAGCAGCAGAACGATAATAAGGAATATTAAGCAATTTACGGGTATCACCATCAACAAAAGGTGTAGCAAACGGGCTTTTTACACATTGACCATCAGGGCCAGGTACCAACCAGGCTGGATTTGCTTCCATATCAAAAACAGTTCCGATAAGAGTAGAGCGCTGTAGCTCTATTAAATCCATAACCGAGACTTTCTTCTCCGGTTTAATAGAAAATGGATAGGTTGTTGTATCCCGATGTGGATCCCATTCCTGAGAAGGAGCTGCCCAGCTGTAAACCAGATGTAAGCGAATATAGATCCAATCATTAGAAAGCGCCCAATCGCCTAATAATGGGGTATAAGCTTCCTGCCAGATAAATGGTTTGCCACTCGCCGGATCATACCATCCATGATCTATTGCTACCTGCATGTAGTTTTCAGAAGCCATAAAGTAATCCGGATTACTCAAGTCTATCTCTCTGATTCTACTAATATTAGGAACACAAACCAGCTCATCATCCGGCACTCGTTGCGCTGCCCAAACAGCTCCAGGGTTCCCACTGGCAGGATCCCATCCTATACCCACCGGGAAAACCTCAAAGACCCAGGCTTCATTCGGGTCAGTTATCGTTAGACATTCTCCTTCTTCAATACAGGAACCGAGAAAACCATACGTTTCTGCCAATTCCCCAACCACTTTGATGGCTTCCCGGGCTGTTTTTGCTCTTTGCAGAGCAAAAGCTTCTAACTGCTCAATGGTCATGATGGCTTTCTCTCCGAGGAATGTCTTTAACTCTTCTTTTACCCCGATCGTTGTTTCTCCGATTAATAACTGGTGTTCATTGCCATGAGAATAGGCATCATGAAAATAAGTATAGGTTTCAGCCACTTGGGGTATTTCGCCGATCTTCTTAGGTTGGTTAATCTCTTCCCTCACAAGACCCCAGTAAACATCAGCCATAGCACCTTCCGGAAATTTCTGACCAGGTACTACGCGAATATTTAAATCTGAGTCATACCATCCATCAACCGTATGAGATGTCATCACCGAACCATCAATAGTGGCACCCTTGCCTACAATGACATCCATACAACCACCATCACGAAAATCACTGGCAAATCCTGGATTAGATACCAGCAACAAAGCGATGAAAATCATTGTTACAATCAAATTTAATTTTTTTATCTTCATTGTTACATCCTTTCTAAACTTCATAGAAAATTCTGAACTAACCAATCAACACGAACCATGTAATGATCTATTTCCTGATCTCTAAATTCTTCCACCTCCCTTCAATCGTTTAAGATTTGATTTAGATCTCATTATTCATAGACCACCCTGTCCTGTGAAACCCTAGCCGGATCATAGAAATAATGCCCTACGCCATTAGCTATCACCTCCGCATAGCGGGGAACCTGGGTGATGGTCAATGTCTGATCCGGGTACATGTCGGAATAAGTTTGTACAACCTGTAATATGGTAGAACAATGACGCCCTACCCGTACATCAATCGGCCATCCTTGTTCATCGATCTTTTCATAGAGCAGCCCATATTCACCTGCCTTCATTACAAAGGGATCCTTCCCCGTTAGGAGCAGATGTTCATCAGTAATCCCCCGTACACGGTCCAGGAAAGGCTCGGGAGCTTCAAACAGGAGGGAGAGGGCTTCCGAATGGTCTCCTACCTCCCGATGAGAGAGGCCATGCAAGGAGGGGGGAGAGAATTCCATGCCGATAGGCCGTGCAAATTCCATGGCAGTCAGCATCATGGAAGCCATGGCGGCAATCTCCTGGGCATTCTGATTGGCTACAATGGTGCTGATTACCGGATATTCCAATTCGGCTTCATGCAAATCGATAAACAAGCCTACATTTTCGTGTCTAATCAGCTCCATAAAGGCATAGCAAGTCTGCTCCACGATGGAACCATCCGGCTTGCCGGGCCAGGTACGGTTCAGGTTTCTGACATCCATATAGGCGAGCATCTGGCCACTGGGATAGTTCACATATACTTCGGGATCAGGCCAGGAATCCAGGGGATTAGCCCAGCGGTCACCCATCCTGAACTTTTTACTTCCCCAATCGGTAGGAATATAGTAGAACTGGGGATAGGCATCTCCCGGACGACTGACCGTAGAAGCGCTCTTGTTAGCCCAGATGGCTACGATTAGTCTTCCCATCTCCACCCGGGCATTCTCTACCAGAATCTGAGCCGTTAAAATGGATCCCGGCTCCTCAGGATGACTTCCCCCGATGACCATCGCCGTTCCTCCGGGAATCCCGCTATCTAAGAGATAGATATGGCAATCATTCATGGTCCCTTTGAGGGGCGCAAAATAGTCGCTTAACTTTTTCACTTCCGTCACTCCAGAACTCAGGACTACCGCTCCTTGATAAGAACGGTGTTCGTAAAAAGCCCTGCCGGCCAATAGAATGACCAGGACTGTTAAGGTCAGAGCTATGATCTTGGCATTTTTTAATCCTTTGTCAGACATATCTTACCTCCGGAACGAATGGTTTAGCATATCAGAAACCATCTTATACATTATTTGATATGAAATACTCTTAAAGTAAAAGGAATTAAGATAATACAATATAGAATAGCTTCCTGGATATCTTTCGTTTTTATAATGCTCCAGATCAGTATAAAGGCTATAAAGGCGCTCATGATATGATAAATAATCATGATAATCAAATTCATTGTAGCCATAATATCTGATTCCTTTCTTTTCAATCACAGCTTTTTTTACACGACTGTTTCATTCCGCTTACCAACCAACAAGAAAGTTCAACGGTTTACTGAAAATAATAAACAAAGTACAAATAAATAAGATGATGATCATGGGAACAAGACAGGTTTTTACAAATGCACCATAATAACTTCCCTTGTATTTCAGCTCTATGACTGTTGCTCTGCCTACGACTGCGGTTGGGGGAAGACAATCACCCAAAGGCCACATCACTGCCATTGCGGAGAGTGCAATAATGGGATCCAGCCCTTTCATGTTAAATAAGAGGATAAGCGGAACGCCTAATAAGGGAGCAACCGCATACTGCACTAAGCCTTCAGACCAGGGAAGAATGAGCCATAAAGTAGCATACAATGTGGTAAGAGGAAGTGTTACGACTCCCAGGGAGATGAGCCCTCGAGCGCCACTTAAGGCCATGATCTGAATCAAAATCCCAACGACAATCATGATTCCTACCAAGGGAATGAGCTGATGAATGGTATCACTGGCAATCTGCAGGACCTGAAGTCTTTTCGGACTGATAAAGATGACACTGATTGCCGAAATAAGAAACATGAGAGGCAACCCCAGAACAGGCATCTGAAAAGGCCATATTCTACCAGCCAATACCAGAGCAAAAAACACCATAAAGGGAATCGCTACTCTGAGAAGATTCATCTTTTCATGAGGAACAGGCAGTTCCTGCAGGGCCTTTTTAATATCAACCGATTGCCCCTTCCATCCCAGGATAAACATAGAAAGCAGGGCTCCGCAGACCGTGAGGACCAGCAACGGCCTCATAAATCCCACATAGGGCATATTGGAACCGGCAGCAGCCATCATAGCCCAGAGGTTAATGGGAGGTGCTGCCGCACTCATGGCAGCACAGAGAAAGATAATAGCAGCAGTTCTGGTTTCTGATATTCCCATATAAACAAGTACGGTTCCTACCAGGGTACCGGCTACCAGCACCGTTACTGCTCCCGATCCGGTTAAAGCCCCTGGAATTAGAAGAACAAGGGTCAGCAGGGAAAGACAGATTAAACGCCGCTGGTGAAAAGTGCTAATAATGCTTCGAATGATATAGGTAATTCCTCCTGCTTCCTTAAGCAGGTTCATAAAGAAGGTAGCGGTAATAAAGATCAGACAGACATCATAATAAGTAAAGGCACCGTCTACAATATGCCGGATGGGAATACCGGCACCATGTGCCAGAGCCCCGGCAATGGCTGCTACAAACATGGATAACTCAATACTCAACTTCAGTAACCGGGCTATGGCAAAAGCCACAGCGATGACAGCCAAGATCATGCCAGCATGCATGAACATTTTATTCCTCCCTTTCGTCATCGGGAAAAATGATGAAACTAAATAATCTAATATTCATATGAAACTATCTCAATTTCTATTCCAGGGCAAACAATTCCTTAAAGACATCAACCAGGTCTAATGTTTCTTTAAAGGTAATCATGGGAATGGCAATCTCTTCCGCTTTTTTGGTAAAATAGCTGTCCTCATTGCTGTCTTCTCTGATGAGGAGGAGATCGGATTGGGGGATCACTGTCTCAATCGAGGCTTCATCCGTGGCATCCACTCTTCGGGCCATACCTTCGATATGGGCCCCAACAATCAACATGCCTTCCTTTTTGGCCTCATCGATAATAGCCTGGATTCTTTTTACCTCAAAATCAATATCCACCCCGGCAGCACCCATGCCCTTCATGCTGGTACCGGTAGTAATGATTAACGTCTTGTAGGGATTCCCCTCTTCATCCTTGGCTTTAAGATCTTCAGCTTTGAGCAAATCTGCTCTTTCACAAGGCAACTTTATCTGTTTACATAAAACCCAGACCATGAGCGCCCCGGGGCTCTGCCCGCAGGTTGTAACAACTAAGGGTAATTCCAATTCAGGAATAGAAGGCTGTTGATTAGCAAAGCCTATACCTGAGGCACTTAAAAATAAGATAATCATAATGATAAACAGTAAAACACGGGTATGCTCTAAAAACTTTGTTCTGAACACTTTGTTATCCTCCTTCTTTTATTTTAAACATTAAAAACTTGTTCATCATGCAACAAATAAATAGGATTTATCTGCTGTCCATTCATGAAGGAAACTAATTGTAATTTATTATTCTTTAAATTGATCATTTTATTCTAAAGATCGATTCTCACCGGGAACCAGTGATATTCTATTTAAAAAGGAAATCAGGTCATAGGATTATTGACATGGCTGGAATATTTGTGGTGCAAATAAAGATATGAAAATAATTTTGATTTGGATTAATTGAGAGACTGATAATGAATTGATATAAAAACTTCTGCCAGAATAAAACTTTGCTTGAATGTATTCTTGTTTTGTTCCAGTTAAACGCATCGCCATTCCTCTCTTTTGCTACAGCAAAAAGGTGAGAAGATCAGCTTGGTTCAATCTTCAAAGGGATCTTTCATAAAAATATTAAATCAAATTCATATTTTTGTCAATATAATATTGTTAATCTCCCCTCTTATGCCGCTTCCATCTCCGATACTTTCTCAATGAATTTAAGGTGTATAAAATACCTACAAAACGATAGAATATCTTTTCTGTCATATCAAATTCAGCATCCATTTCTGGACTTCAATCTTCTGGCTATAGCGGAATAATTTCAGGTTCTCGACATTCCTGAAGCCTAATTTTTTTGCCACCCTTTGTGTCCTGATATTTTCCGGCATGATAAAAGCATAAACATTCTTCAATCTATATTGATGTACAGCATCATCCAGCAGGAATCTGCAGGCTTCTGCTGCAAACCCCTTCCCCCAATATTCAGGATAAAGCAGATAAAATATCTCAGCATTCATATGGTTCGGATTCAGTTTTAATCCACAACCGCCTATCAGTTGATCATCATTCCTGTCTATAATGGAATACAAGAGCCAGGAATGGGCAATTTCACCTGCTGACGAAAACTGTGCTAAAAAATGCTTAACCAGATGAGGATGAGAACTAAATTGAAATGCCCCTATAGAAGAATTGACCATCGGATGTGTTAACAATAGAAAGAAATGATGGGAATCCTTATGCTGAAAGGGACGAACAATAAGTCTTTCAGTGTAATGAACACCAGTTTGGGACAAAATGAATGCTCCTTGTTTCTTTCCTACTTATTTTTTCCCTTCCCACTCAGCAAAAAAACGCTCCAGGTATAACTCCAGGAAATGATGCCTCTCCCGGGCAAGTTTTTTGCCATAGGAAGAAACCATCATATCCTTCAGCTTGAGCAGTTTTTCATAAAAATGATTAATGGATGGTGCAGCTGTTGTTTTATATTCTTCACGGGTCATATTGGGATTGGGTGGAATACCAGGATCATAAATCGTACGATGATAATAACCACCATAGGTGAAGGCGCGGGCAATTCCGATGGCTCCCATGGCATCCAGCCGATCGGCATCACTGACTGCCATCAACTCTGGATTCCTGTTTTGAGATTCCTTTGGTGAATTCTTTCCTTCAGACAGGGATTTCATATAGGAAACATTGCCAGTAATATCCAGAATTTTATTTTTCATCTTCGAAGGTAAAGATATGGAATCCAGGAATTGGGCAATTACCTTTGGACCCTGCTCTTCATTGCCCTGAAAAAACTTGTAATCACCGATATCATGAAGAAGCGCGGACATCTCAACAATAAAAAGATCTGCTCCTTCTTCTGTGGCAATCTTTAAAGCCAGATTCCTGACCCGTTGCGTATGCCACCAATCATGACCGGTTCCTTCTTTTTGAAAAAACTCTTTAGTAAACTTGACTGTCCTTTCAATAGCCTGCTTCGAGTTTATCTTCATTTTTCGTCACATCATGATCTAAATGATCATGGTTTAGCTACTTTCATTTGCCCAAAAATAACATTGGCTTCAACATCCAAAAACGGTTGATTCGTCTGAATATCCCCTGTCCGATATTCTGTAGAACCGATAAAACTGACTGAATGTTCCGGTAATTCCAGGTTACCAAATACAGAACTGGCGTGAACGACTGACGGTATTTCCCTGTGGAGAATTAATCTCCCTGAACCAAAGATTACATTTATTTTAATCTTTCTGGTTGATTCCAGTTCGGTTAAATCATTCAGATCAATCAATCCTTCAGCAAATATAATATTCTTTTCTCTGAAGGATTCAGTCAGGTCAATCCTCTTTCTATCAAAAATAACTTCATGACTTCCCCCAAATTGTCCGAACAACACAACAATACCCAAAATCAGCAGTATAATACCCGGAAACAGTCGAAAAAAATTAATTTTAATACCCAGAACATTCGCTAACAAAAGTAAAACCCCTAATATCAAAAGAATAATTCCACTGATGGCACTTCCGGTTACTCTCATTGTTTATCTCCTTTTTTTTGAATTGAATGCAATACAGCATGAACAGAGCACATTAATATTGTTATCTTAAATTTTATACTATCCATTATAAAAATACCATTACCTACTGTTTTTTTTACATTTTTTAGTTTACCTTTTTCTGAAAACTGTGTCAAAAGAACCGTCCCTGTGACACTATTCTTTCTTCTTCCAGAGAACACAGAAAAAACCTCCACGGTTCAGGGAAGACCACTCCCGTTCTTTCTTCAGACTGATTTCCGAATCAGGGGTATCCGGAGGTATAAAAAGGCATTCCTGCACAGCAATCAAAGATTCTTTTCTTAATTTGCTTAAATCTGCCGGGGATTTAAAATGGGCGTATTTGAAAACAGGTACATTCTTTTGAAATTCAGGATTTTGATACAATCGGCCCCAATCGCTTTCCCGGTTAATGGTCCCTACCAGAATAAGACCGCCTGTCCTGCATACGCGAAACATCTCATCCATCATTTGTTGGGGATCAGGAATAAACTCAATTGTGGCCATGGACAGGACACCGTCAAAAAAATGATCCGGAAATTTCAGATTGAGACTATCCATTTGTTTAAATGCAATACCCAGCTTTTCCTGTAAAGCTCTCTTGCGAGCTATCACAAGCATCTTCTCGGAGATATCAATCCCGGTAACGATCGCCCCTTTGCGCGCCAGTTTGATACTGAAATTCCCTGTTCCACAGCCTGCATCCAGAATCCGCATACCCGGTTTCACCTGAAAGAGATTAAAGGCACAATCTGTCTCTATCCGGTCGGCGTACTGCCCTATCCTGGTGTTATACCATTGATCATAATTGTTTGCTTCGCCATCAAAAATTGCCATTTATTTCTCCTTTCAGGATAAATTGGATAGAATATGTCTTTTTATTCGATTAAACTGGGAAGTGGTAACAATCTCCCGTTCCCTGGGTTTTGACAAAGGTATTTGAACTTCTTCTTTAATCCTTGCCGGCCTTTCAGAAAGAACATAAATTCGGTCAGAGAGATAGATTGCTTCCTCGATATCATGAGTAACAAATAAAACAGAAGCTTCGATCTTTTCTACTACCTGCAACAACCATATCTGCATCCTGGTACGGGTAATGGCATCCAGCCCGCCAAAGGGTTCATCAAGCAGTACAACATCCCTGGAAAACATATATGTTCTGAGCAGGGCCGCTCTCTGCCGCATACCGCCTGATAGTTGAAAAGGATACTTATATTCAAATCCTTCCAAACCAAATAAGGCAAAGTAGGGTGCTACCTTTTTTCTTGCCTCTCTCAGGTTTTCACCCTTAATCAGCAGGGGTAAAACGGTATTATCAATGACCTTTTTCCAGGGCAGCAGTAGATCTTTCTGGTACATATAACTGACATGGCCGGATTCACCGGTACGGTCATGGCCATCGATAAAGACACTTCCTTCATCGATAGGGACAATACCGGCAATCATATTAAAGATGGTACTCTTCCCACATCCGCTGGGACCAATCAGGGTTACAAATTCATTCTTGTCCAGATGAAAAGAAATATCATTGATAATGGGCATTCCTTCGTAATTCTGTTTAAAATGAGCTACTCTTAACTTGATGCTAATTCTCCTCTCCCGGCAAGAAACGATTACTAAAAGATGGTTCAACATCCAGCATTCTTTCTATCAGTTCCCGCTCAAATAACCATCGTGCATAATCCTCCCAGCGCTTCTCATCCATGATCCCCCAATAAGGAGCGTCTGCCTGATATTGTTCTGCCAAGTATCTCTGACTGGCAACGGCGATATCCCGGTCAATCTCAGGGGCATGTTTTAACAGATCCTCTACTGCTGTTTCCGGGTTCTCTATGCTATACAGATAGCCCTTTTCAGTAGCCCTTAAGAATTTTCGTGCCAATTCCGGTTCACTCTCCAGAAGTTGTTCTCGGGCAATAATCACAGGTGTATAAAAATCCAATTCAGGGGCATAATCCTGTAAGAAGATAAAATTGATGGGAAAATTCTTCAATTCTGCTGCCACACCATCCCAGCCATAATAAATCCAGGTATAATCTACATATTCCTGTACTGCAGCAAAAAAGTCGATGGCACCGATGTTGATTATTTCAGTTTTATGGAAATCAGCCTGGTCATTTTCCATCAATGCCCTGATCATTGCCTCTTCGGCAGGGGAACCCCAGCCACCATATTTCTTCCCTTCAAAATCACGGGGACGTGCAATGCCTTTTTCTTTTGGAGAGGCAAACCCGGAGGTATTGTGCTGAATAAGTGCCGCGATCGCAACGACCGGTAAAGGCTCTTTTGAGGTACGGGCGAAGGTTACCTGTTCCTGATAGCTGATACCAAATTCACCCTGACCGGCAGCAATCAGTGCAGCAGGACCGCCCTCGGAAGGTTGAATGATATTGACCGCTAATCCTTCCTGACGATAGAAACCTTTTTCTAAGGCTACATACATTCCGGTATGATTCGTGTTAGGGACCCAATCCAGCAATACGGTTATTTCCCGCAAAGCCTCATCCGCTCCTGCAGGCAACAGAATAAATGACACGAAAATAACCACCAGCATTAACAGGATCACAAAATTGAACTTCAGGGATGTCCAGAACATATTTTATCACCTCCTCTTCAGTCAATTCATTGCGAGGCCCTTTTCCAGGGCATCACCAAAAATTGAATCAATTCGATAGTTGTAAACAGTAGGATGCTTAATAGTACAATAATTAAAATGGTGGCAAATACCTTGTCTAAGGCAAAGGACTGCCTTACCCGGGTCATATAGACACCAAGTCCTGATTTCCCTCCCATCCATTCGCCAATGACAGCACCGATAATACTGTAAGTTGCAGCGATCTTAAGACCGGAAAAAAAACTTCCCAGGGATGAGGGAAATTTAGCCAGATGAAAAATCTGCCAGCGGTTGGCCTTCATTGATTTCATTAAGTTCAAAAGATCCTGATCCAGAGCACTTAATCCTTCCAGCAGACTGACCACAATTGGAAAGAAACAGACCAGGATGACGACCATAATCTTGGGAAGTAAGTCAAACCCAAACCACATGGCGAATAGAGGAGCTAAAACCATAATGGGAATGGTCTGCGAAATCACTAATAAGGGCTGTAATGCTTTCCTGACCATCACAAAATTATCCATCAGTACAGCCAGTATAACCGACAGAATAATTGCTATCAACAGACCGGTAATGGCCTCCTGCAGGGTGGTATAGATATGCTCTCTTATTTCAGGAAGGATCATCACGGAAACTTTTATAACATCCCAGGGTGAGGGCAGGATATAGCGGGCAATTAATCCCTGATCCACAACCAATTGCCATATCATAATAATGAAGATCATAAATAAGATGGGAATTGATTTATCTTTTATATTTTGCCACTTTCTCATCGATGGTGACACCTGTCTTCTTGTAATCAATCTTTACCAGGGATACTACTCGGGATGCTCCCTCTTCCAGGCAAATTTCCTGAGCTTTCTTTACAATCAACAGCAGATCATCCAGCTCTCCTTCCATCGTTGTTTCCATGGGTCCAACCTCATATTTGACACCACAGGAATCAATGTACGCTATGACCTTGTCAACAACCTGATATAACTCTTCTTCCCGTACATAAGGCAATACCTGTAAACCAAGTGTAATTTTAGCCAAATTCTCCTCCAATAAAAATGCCATTACCTGAACATAGGTAATGGCATCAGCGGTTTGATGTATTTAATGGTTACTTCCCTCCGCTAGAATTACCTAGGTCAGGTTCAGGGGTCAAAGCAAAATGCTTTTTCTCAGCATATAGCTCCCCCAGTAACATCTTGTCAATTCAAATTATTGCATGATTATTATACCACTTCTATTCCTTTTGTAAAGAACAGCTACTTAATAAAAATGATTGAAATTCTATCTTCCATTGGGAAAATCCTCACGGGAATAGGAATATGAAAATATCTTCTCATCCTATTCCCAATAAGAAGTCAATAGAATTTATTCTTCTCTGAAATATCTTTCCGTAATGATTTTATCCTCAGTAAAGAAATTAACGATAGCCTTACCCTGGGCTTTAATATCAGCAAACTGGGATTCTTTCATGCCTCCAAAGGGAAGATAAGCTACCGGTGCTGGAATGCCGATATTAATCCCGATCATGCCTGCCTCTGCTTCCAACTTAAATTTTCTGGCATAATAACCATTCTGGGTATAGATGGAGGCTCCATTCCCATAATGATGATTATTAATGATTTGAATGGCTTCATCCAAAGAATCTACTTTCATCATACATACCACAGGTCCAAAGATCTCTGTAGTGTGAATCTTCATTCCGGGCGTCACGCCCGTAAACACAGTAGGTCCGATAAAGTATCCCTTTTCACATCCCGGTATTGCAATATTTCTTCCGTCTAAGGCAAGATGAGCGCCTTCCTTGATTCCTTCTTCGATCATGGATAAGATGAAATCTTTAGCCTTTTTGGATATAACCGGTCCCATCACCAACGGCTCATTCATCAGGTCAGGATTCAGAGGATTTGCTACAATAATATTTTTGGAATCTTCAATGAACCTGTCACACACCGTCTCATAAATTTCTCCAACACCGATAATAACGGAAGAAGCCATGCACCTTTGTCCGGCGCAGCCATAACAGGAGGTCGTAGCGTTTCTGATGACCTGGTCTAATTTGGCATCCGGCATAATAACCAGATGGTTTTTGGCACTGCCCATGGCCTGAAAACGCTTATTGGTCTGGGCACATTTCTCTGCCACCGTCTTACAGGTATTGGTAGAGCCTACCAGGGAAATACCCTTTATTTTCGAACTGTTAAGAAATGCCTCTGCTACTGTTTTATCCCCGTTAACCAGATTAAATACTCCCGGGGGAAGGCCGATCTTGTCCAGATATTCGGTAACTAGCTGCATGGTCATGGGAACCTGTTTGGATGCCTTAATGATAAAGGTGTTGCCGGTAGCCAGAGCATAGGGAAGAAACCAGAAAGGCACCATGGCCGGAAAATTAAAAGGGGCAATCATGGCAAATACGCCCATTGGCAGTCTTAATACTTCTCCGTCTATATCGAAGGATGTCCCTATTATCTTGTCTCCCTGTTGAAGGACCGGCATACCCGCTGCTACTTCAATATTTTCATAGACCCGTTTAAATTCAGCAATGGAATCCGGCATGGATTTTCCCATTTCAGCAACAAGAGTCCGCGCCAGTTTATCCTCATTTACCCTGAGCAGTTCATTTAACTCAAACAGGTATCTTACCCTTCGGGCTACAGGTGTATTACTCCATCCGGGATAAGCTCTGGCTGCGGAGTCAATCGCCCGATTGATTTCTTCTGTGGTAGAAAGCGGTACTTTTGCTAAAATCTCACCTGTGGACGGATTTTCGACATTCAGATAACCTGAATTTTCGGGATCTACCCACTTGCCATCAACATAATTTTTCATTAATTGAACTTCCTTAGAGATCATCATTAACAATATACCTCAATTCATCATTTTTTTTATCAAATACCATTCTTTAAAAAAGTACTTCTGGATGAAATAAATATTCTTCTACTGTTTTGAGGAACAAGGCAGCAGTTACTCCATCAATCAAACGGTGATCTACTGATAAAGTCATTTTCATTATTGGTCTAATAATGATATTACCATTATCATCTACAACCGGCTTTTTCTTGATACTGCCCACTGCCAGAATAGCTGACTCAGGGGGATTGATGATGGCGGTAAACTGCTCTATATTGAACATACCTAAATTGGAGATCGTAAAAGTGCCATCCTGATAATCTTCCGGTAAC
>CAYSSG010000028.1:0-26578 GCA_964433635.1 uncultured Atribacterota bacterium
TGAGAAGGGGCAAATAAGATAGTAACAGAGTTAGGGGGTGTTGTCAAGAAAAAATCATCAAAAATATTATTATTTTTTAAATAAAAAAACTATCTTTTATGATTTTATTATAATACAAATTGCATCGTTTTTCAACTGAGCGATATAAAGATGTTGGTTTAAAATGGAGTCATCATTTAATTTTAATCCGAAAAAAGTTTAACTTGCCGACCCTCAGTATATCATCATCTTGTATTTCGATATCAATATTCGCCTGAGATATTTTCTCATGATTCAAACTAATCCCACCCTGCTCAATCATACGGATAACTTCACTTGTGCTACTCAAAAGTTTCGTCAATTTGACCAATTTGACAATCCATATTTTATTCGTCTTTAACAGCTGTGGTGAAATCAATAAGCTCTGAATCTTGTCCGGGTCCATCTTTTCTTGAAAAACCGTTTCAAAATGAATTTCAGCCTCATTTGCCAGGCTATAACCATGATAAATTTTAACAATCTCTTTGGCTAATTTTTTCTTTAGATCTCGAGGATGAATACGGTTCTCTGTTAAATCTTTCTTGATCTTTTCTAAATCCGTATATGGAATATCGGTAAGTAACTCAAAATAGGCAATCATTAATTTATCAGGAATGGACATAACTTTCCCATACATATCAACAGGAGATTCATTGATTCCGATATAATTTCCCAGGCTCTTGCTCATTTTTTCCACCCCATCCGTACCCTCAATAATCGGCATGGTGATGATTACCTGTGGTTCCTGCTGATATTCCCTTTGAAGATCCCTGCCTACCAATAAGTTAAATTTTTGATCCGTTCCGCCTAATTCTACATCCGCTCTTAAGGCAATGGAATCATAACCCTGCATGAGAGGGTATAAAAATTCATGTACACAGATTGCTTTTTTCTCCTGAAAGCGATGGGAAAAATCATCCCTTTCCAGCATTCTTGCAACTGTATATTTAGAACAAAGCTGTATGACCTCAACAAATGAAAGTCTCCCCAGCCAATGACTGTTGAATTCTACAATCGTCTTCTCGGGATCTAATATTTTAAAAACCTGTTCCTTATATGTTTCTGCATTCTTTTTCACTTCCTCAGGTGTTAATTGTTTCCGCATGGAGGAACGCCCACTGGGATCTCCTATCATACCAGTAAAATCACCAATGAGGAAATACACCTCATGTCCTAAATTCTGAAAATGGCGTAATTTCCTCAAGCCCACTGTATGCCCCAGATGGATATCAGGTGCACTTGGGTCAAAGCCCTGTTTAATACGCAATGGTACCTTTGTTTTTTTGGATTGAATTAACTTTTTTTCTAACTCTTCCTCTGAAATAATTTCATCTGTCCCTCTTTTTATTATTTTCATTTCTTCTGATAAATCCATTTTACTTCCTCTCATTTCTTCAGATATGCGAAATATTCATCGTCGAGTATACTTCTATCGTATAATATTAATACAATGATTTGATTTTAAAATATGAAACAAAACCTGTTTATCTGTTTCTATATACCCAGATTTTCCGTCGAAGCAGTATGGTTAACAGGGGATAACCTATTACATAGCATGCTATGATCTCTCCAAAACAGATATAGGCTACTGATAACCAGTAAGGAATCTGAAATAACAAATGCAGATACAAGCTAACCCCCAGGGAATTTATCACAACAGGTGGAAATGGTGCAAATATCGCTTTTTTCATATGATAAGTCAATAAAGCAGCAGTTAAAGTGCATAAACTCCCGCCTAATACATCTACAATACCAAGTCCTCCCAATAAATTTGCGAGAATGCATCCTAAAAAAAGCCCGCCAATAGCTGCAGGGTCGATAAACGGTAATACCGCTAAGGCCTCAGCAATCCTTACCTGAATAGGACCATAACTGATTGGTGCAAAAATAATATTTATGGTAACATATATTGCAGCAATAAAAGCAATTCGAATCAAATATTTTGAACTGAGCAATCACGATTCCTTATCTGATAAAAAACTTGTTTCATTATAACATATTTATGTTTCGTAAGAAAGATTGACACATTATAATAAAATATAAATAGAATGCAATACTAACACTATTCTGGTAATGATGATAAATTTTTAATGAATTTGACAGTTTAATAAAAAAACAGGAAGCATTATGACGAAATCGAAAGTAAATTACGATGATTATTATGATGATGAAGATGATGAATACGAAGAAACTACAGATAAGCCCCAACCTTTTGTTAAAAAAATACTGATTTTTTCGCTATTCGCACTGTTTTTGTCCTTTATACTGGCTTTTGCTTTTCTGGTATCCTTTTCCAACCAGAAGATGGGTGACATGGTACAAACAAGCAACTTTATTAATCCAATCACCAGCAAGGTCTATGATATTAACGGAAAATTAGTGACAGAATATTATCAGGAAAACCGTACACCTATCACATTGTCCCAGCTGCCTTCTTATCTCATTAATGCCTTTATTGCCATTGAAGACGATGATTTTTATAAACACCATGGAGTCAGCATCCGTGGTATTATAAGAGCCATGTTTGAAAATATTAAACAAGAAGGAAGAATATTTCAGGGCCAGGGAGGTAGCACGATTACCCAGCAACTGGCAGTCAATACGTTCTTAACCAGAGAAAAAACGCTCTCACGTAAAATACAAGACGCTCTATTAGCTTTACAAATTGAAAGAACATTTACGAAAGACGAAATTCTGGAAATGTATCTTAACCTCATATATTTTGGTCATGGTGCACACGGTATTGTTGCAGCCAGCAAGCTCTATTTCGACAAATCGGTCAGCGAACTCTCCCTTGCTGAAAGTGCACTAATTGCCGGTATCCCTCGCAGACCTTCTTACTACTCGCCCTTTATTAATTTAGAGGCAGCCTTAAAAAGAAAGAATGTCATTCTTAAAAGAATGCTGGATTTGGGTTATATTGAAGAAGATGAGTATCAACAAGCAAGAGAAGAGCAGATAGGATTAAGCCAAAATCGGGAGACTCAGGAAAATGCACCCTACTTTGCCAGTTATATTCGAACTAAACTACTGGATCAATATGGTGTAAATATGGTATTCAAAGGTGGATTAAAGATTTATACTACCCTTGACCTGGATATCCAGAGAAAAGCTGAGGAAGCGTTCCTGAAAAGCAATCGCGAAGGGGCCTTGATAGCTATTGAACCTAAAACGGGTTATATCAAGGCAATGGTCGGTGGAAGGAATTATGAAGAAAGTGAATTTAACCGAGCTACCCAAGCTTATAGACAACCGGGTTCTGCTTTTAAAACCTTTGTTTATCTGACTGCTATTGAAAAAGGACTTTCACCGAGTTTAGTCATGGAAGATAAGCCTATTGTCTATGAAAACGGATGGTCACCTTCCAATTATGAAGAAGATGAATTTAGAGGATTTGTTACCTTAAGGGAAGCCTTTGAGGATTCAATTAATATCATTGGAGTCAAATTATTGGAGAGAGTTGGTGTCAGGGATGTCATTCAGAATGCTCAAAAAGCAGGAATAACAAGTACCCTAAGGCCGGACCTTTCTCTGGCACTCGGCACCTCTGAAGTATCACCCTTAGAAATGGCTTCTGCTTATGGAACAATCGCGAATATGGGTATTTATGTTGAACCGACTGCTATTCTCAAGATTGAAGATTTCAACGGAAAAATATTAGAACAGAATCACACAATTTTTAAAAAAGTCTTTTCCGAAGATGTCACCTATATCTTAATTAAATTAATGGAAGGTGTAATAGAAAGAGGAACGGGTTGGAATGCCCGAATTGGAAGAGCAGCTGCTGGAAAAACTGGAACTACAGATGATTTTATTGATGCCTGGTTTGTCGGTTTCACTCCAGATCTGGTTTGTGCTGTTTATATCGGTAATGATGATCGGAAAACGCTTGGTAATAAAATGACCGGGGGAGTTGTCGCTGCTCCTGTTTGGCATGATTTTATGATCAGTGCTCTTCAGGGTAAGCCTGAGCAGAATTTTTCCAAACCTGCCAATGTGAAAGAAATAAGTGTCTGTGCCAAAACCGGTCTTCTTCCCAACAATCATTGTGATGAGACACTAAGGGTTGCTTTTCTCTCCGGAACAGAGCCAAAAGAAATTTGCCAGGAAGGCACAAGCCAGCCGTTTGAAATGTTCGTTGATTCTCAACCCTACCAGCCACCACCCCAGGAATACCTTCCGGTTATTGAGGGTGATAAAAAATTCCCTCTGTTAAACGAACTGGAAACATTGCAAGAAGAGACTGAACAGTCTGAAGAACTTCCGGTGGAAGAGAAGGATACTTTACAATCTTTGGTAGATGAACTCAAAAAGAGGTTAGAAGAAAGAGAAAAACAAAAAAACAAATAATCTTCAACTCATTAAAAATAAACAACCGTCACTCCATCACCACCTTCTTGATTATTTCCTGAACGGTATGATTTGACGTAGGAAAGCTTATCCAGTAAAGAGGTAACTGTGGCTCTTAATATCCCCCTTCCCTTACCGTGAATAATATATACCGGTGAAACATTCAGCATAAAAGCATCATCAAGATATTTTTCCAGTCTGATCTGTGAATCCCTGGCATTCATTTGCCGAATATTGATCTCATGATTGAATTGAGCCTTTTTCTCTAATCTATCACTGGATGATTGAAAAAGTGATTCCTTTGTGATACTAACCAGTCCTTTTTCCCGAAAAACAGGTTTGCTGTTGACAATTTGAATATCACTAAAGGGAACGGTTAACTTCAGATAATCAACCTGTACCTGGCATTGTTTCCTTTTTTCATTCTTTTCAATGACTACACCTTTCTTATTCAAGTTCTTGATAATAACCCTGTCTCCTTCCTGAACCTGAATCTCATCTTTTCCAGATAATTCATGTATTTTTATATTTTTACCAATCTCCTGCTTGACTCCCTCCAGCAGATTCATCTCTTCAGTAAGCTCCTCTTGATCGAATTTTCTTTTCCTGAGGGACTGAAAAATCTTTCTGGCCTTCTGTTGTATTGTGGCAATAATCTCTTCTGCCTCGCGATAAGTTTCTAATTTAACCTGCTGTTTTTCTTTTTCAAAAGCATCAATCTTTAACTCCAGCTCTTTTTTTAATTCCAAGATATGTAATTTTTCTTTTTCCGAATGCTCCAAATTTTTTGTCATCAAATCCCGGTCTCTTTCCATTTTCTTGATCAAATTTTCCAGGTCCATCTTTTCTTTAGCCAGATATCGTTCAGCATCGCTAATGACCCTATCCGGTATTCCAAGTCTTTGGGCAACAGAAAATGCACAACTCTTTCCGGGAAGGCCGATCGATATTTCATAGGTTGGTTGAAGAGTAATTTCATCAAACTCCACTCTGGCATTCATCACTTTTTCGGTCAGATAGGCGTAGGCTTTCAGGCTATCATGATGTGTAGTACTCAAAATCTTAGCTCCTTTGCCTCTTAATGCATCCAGAATTGACATTCCCAGTGCAGAACCTTCAGATGGATCGGTGCCTGCACCTAATTCATCTAATAAAATCAAGGTATTCTCATCAACTGTTTTTAATATCTTGATGATACGCTGCATATGGGAAGAAAAGGTACTTAAATTCTGCTCTATACTCTGCTCGTCTCCGATATCTGCAAAAATCTTCCCAAAGATCCCGATTTCACTATCCAATCCTGCCGGGATATGTAATCCTGATTGGGCCATTAAATGTAAAAGTCCGACTGTCTTTAAAGTAACAGTCTTGCCACCGGTGTTGGGACCTGTAATCACTAATACATCAAACTTTTCTCCTAATTCTATATTGATTGGAACAGCTTTATCTTTCAGGAGAGGATGTCTGGCTTGATACAAATGAATCACACCATTAGGATTGAGCCTGGGTTCAATAGCATTCATTTTGAGGCTTATTTTTGCTTTGGCGCAAATAAAATCCAGATTTCCTAAATGTTGATAAGAATATAGAATATCCTGTCCATTCTGGCCAACCAGGGCAGTCAATTTTTGCAGTATTCTATATATTTCTTTCCTCTCCTCCTGATATAAATCTCTCAATTCATTGTTAAGTTCTACAATAGCCAGAGGTTCGATGAAAACTGTCACACCACTCTCTGACTTATCATGAATCACTCCAGGAAATTTGCCTTTTTCCTGCTGTTTTATGGGAATTACATATCTTCCCTGGCGAATCGTGATAATATCATCCTGAATAAAGGTACGATTCCTGGGATCTCTAATCATTGTTTCCAATCGTTCTCTTATTTTCTTTTCCGCATTATGAATCCTTTGTCTTATTTTTTTCAAAGTCGGACTGGCTTCGTCAACAATTTCAGCTTCTTCATTGATACAGTCTTTTATCTCCTTCTCCAGTAAGCGAAATGCTTTTAATTTTGAAACTTTTTTGGAAATCAGGTTGTATTGCTCAGGAGGAATTTTGTTAAAAAATTCTCGAATTAAATTCAGACATTCCAATACCCTGGCTATAGCCAGGAGTTCTTCGGTATTTAGGATACTTCCTTCTATCTCAGATTGTTTTATTTGAGATTGAATATCCTTTAAGGGTGTAAAAGGAGGATTCCCCTCTTGTTCTAAAATATTTTTCATTTCTGTAGTTTCCCTCTGCCACTCCTGCACCAGGGATAGTTTGGTACCGGGAGACAGACTTTGCAGAAACTTTTTACCCGGGACAGTAAATATCTCTTTTTCCAATAACGCTTTAATATTTATAAAATCCAAAATAGTAAAAAGCTGTTTATCCATGACTATTTAATCATCTCTATTAGATATGAGCATTCTGATAAAATTGTTCTTTCAGAAAATCAATTTCAAACTGAAAATTTTCCGGTAACCATTCCTGTATAGAATGATAAAAACTGATAATTCCATCCAGGAAAAAGTGGGCTAAGAGGGATTGCCCGACCTGAATTTCAATCTCATAAGGTAATGGAATATAATGCAGCAGGAGGAGAAATAATCCAATAATAATTGAACCTCTTATAAAACCAAACAGAGCGCCTCCCAGATTATTAATCCAATTCAGTAAAAGCAATGCAGTCAGATGATATAAAAGATTTTCTAACAACCGGAAAAAGATGATAACAGCAATAAAAATAAGGATAAAACTGAGTACATTTGATAGAGGCTGATTCCACTTAAACTGTTTGATCAAGAAGACACTTAAATCATCATACCAGAAGATCGCAATGAATATCGCGGTTATTAATCCTGTAAGAGTTAATATTTCGGCAATAATTCCTCTTTTAAAACCAATAACTACATTAAATAGGATAATGGCAAGAATGATTAAGTCAACCCAATTCAGTATTTTTCTTTACCTCCTGTTGGTAAAAATGAAACTGCTATAATGTTTCTGTTAACATCTTTTAAAAACAAATTATAATTACCGTCTCAATTCTGCCTGTAAACGTACTTTTAAGTTTATTTTAACATTTTCCATTACTTTGTCGACTTCTTCATCTGTTAAAGTACGGTCTTTTGCCTGAAAGACAAGTGAAAAAGCAACACTCTTAAACCCGTTTTCTATCTGTTTTCCTCTGAATATATCAAATAATACTACCTTTTTGATAATTTCCTGATCTGTTTCCCGAATAACCTTACTTAACTGGTCAATTGCTATTTGTTCTAAAACAATTACTGCTATGTCTCTTTGTATGCAGGGATATCTGGGAAGTGGTTGAAAAGACACATGTGGACTGATGAGAGAAAGTATTACTGAAAAATCAAGTTCAAACAGGAAAACATCTTCCGGTATCCCCAGAAATTGAATCACATCCTGGTTTACTTTGCCAAAAATTCCTATTTCCTGAGCACCAATTTTTATGACACCATTCTGTTCTGATTCGAAAACAGGGAAGGATCCCTGTAAATAGGTGACATTCTGTATTCTCAAACCATCAAATATTGATTCTAACATTCCCTTCAAGTAAAAAATATCCCATATCTCTGTTTTTTCCCATATATTTCCCCTGTCTATTTTTGTTATCGCGCCTGCTATCATTAATCTCTCCAGGGGAAGTTGTTGTGTCTGATTATTTTCCCGTGGAGAAAATGCTTTGCCTATTTCGAATAAACTTATTTTTTCCACCTTACGATTTACATTCCACTGGACTGCTCTCAATATTCCCGGAATTAAAGTCGTGCGCATAATCGTCTGGTCCTGGATCAAGGGATTCATCAGCTTGATTGATTTCCGTAGAGGGTTAGAAGCTGATAAATTCATCCAATCAAAACAAGTCGGTGAGATCATACTGTAGCTGATCATCTGATGCATACCGCAGCTTACCAACATATTTTCTATTTTATCTACCATGTTTTGACTGGAAGTCTTACCCTTCTGGACTACCGTTGACTTGAATAATGTGGAAGGTATCTTTTCATAACCGTATATTTTAGCAATCTCCTCTATTAAATCTACATCCCTCCGAACATCTCCCCTAAATGTGGGAGCAATTACCTCGAGCGACTCACTTTCCTGATTAATAATCTGAAAACCTAATTTTTCCAGAATATTTTTTATCTTTTCTTTTGCCTCTTGATCTTCTTCAGCAATAGAGGTACCAATGATTCTTTTCACTTTTTTAAAATTTAAAGAAATAGGTTTCCTATTAATCAGATTTTGGCTGTATTTATCGATGATTCCGGAAAGTATATGACCGGATGCCAGCTGCTGAATCAAGGAGGCGGTTCTATTCACTGCATAAATCTGTCCATCTGGATCTAAACCCTTTTCAAAACGGCTTGAAGCATCAGTTCGCAAAGAGAAATATTGACTAGTCCTACGGTTATTCACCGGTTCAAAATAGGCTGATTCTAAAAAAACATCCCTGGTATCATCTTTAATTTCTGAGTTTTCTCCGCCCATCACTCCTGCCAGACCGATAGCCCTATCACAATCAGCAATCACTAAGTGTTCCTTCCTTAACTCTCTCTGGACACCATCCAGTGTACTGAACCTTTCACCTGGATAAGCCCTGCGAACCATAATTTTTTGACCATGAATATAGTCCAAATCAAAGGCATGAAGAGGTTGACCTGTTTCCATCATTACATAATTTGTCACATCCACCACGTTACAGATTGGCCTGATACCTAATAGAAATAATTTCCATCTTAACCAGAATGGAGACTCTTTTACTTTTAAATCCTTTATTACTCTACCGGTATATCTGGGACATAAATCCGGATCATTTACCACAACAGAAATCTGGCTATGAATGCTTTTTTCTGTTTCAATGATCTTTATTTCAGGTATCTGTAATGATTTTCCACTGAAGGCAGCTATTTCTCTGGCAATGCCTATCATGCTCATCAAGTCCGGGCGATTTGAAAATATCTCAAAATCATAAATAATATCATCACCGATACCTTCTATGGTATTGATTTCTTTACCCAGAGGCAGTTTATCATCCAGAATCAGCACGCCAGAGGATTTGCTCTTTTCTAATCCCAGCTCAAATGCTGAACAAATCATACCCCTGGAAAATACTCCTTGAATATTTTTTCCTTCAATCCTACCTATGCCAGGTAAAAAAGCTCCTTCCAGGGCAAAAGGAATAAAGTTGCTGACTTGCATGTTTCTTGCACCACAAACCACTTCAAATTCTTCATTTTTTGTGTCAACCAGGCAGACTGACAGATTTTTATTCTGAGGATGAGCAGATACTTCTTTTATTTTCCCAACGATCACTCCCTTTAAATTTTCAAATATCTTATGACTGTGCTCGGCAACAATACCATTCATTGAGAGACGATCTGCCAGCTCATCCGGAGATAATTCGATGTCAACATATTCTTTTAAAAGATTGTATGAGACTTGCATGTTATATTCTCCCTCACATTCCTTCCGTCTTATTTGAATTGATTTAAAAAGCGTATATCATTTTCAAAGAATAGTCTGATATCATTGATCCCATATTTGAGCATTGCTATTCTTTCTGCACCCATTCCAAAGGCAAAACCGGTTAGTTTTTCTGAATCATAACCTGCCATTTCCAGGACATGAGGATGAACCATTCCTGCTCCCATAATTTCTAACCAGCCGGTATACCCGCATGATCTGCAGCCTTTACCTTTACATAAACCACAGGAAACATCTACTTCTGCACCTGGCTCTACGAAAGGGAAGTACCCTGGCCTGAATCGAACGATTCTATCTTTGCCAAAAGTCTGGTAACAGAATTCTGAAATAACACCTTTTAAATCACTCAGAGAAATGTCCTCATCAACTGCTAATCCTTCTATCTGGTAAAACATGGGTGAATGCGTACTATCAATGGCATCTCTTCGATAGCATTTACCGGTTGAAATCATACGTACAGGAGGTGGCTGATTTTCCATCGTCCGAACCTGCATGGGTGAAGTCTGCGTTCTCAGCAGGACTTCTGATGTTATGTAAAAAGAATCCTGATCATCTCTGGCCGGATGATCCTTGGGAATATTTAAACCTTCGAAATTATAATAATCGAGCTCTGCTTCCGGACCGTCAACAATACAAAATCCCATGCCGGTGAATATTTCCTCCGTTTGCCGTAGCACCAGTTCAATCGGATGAATCGTTCCTATTCGGAATGGCCTGCCTGGAATGGTAATGTCAAAGTGCTCTTTTGCATCTGACGTTAACTGTAAAAAGGCTTTTTCTCTCTCTTCTATGGTACGCTTTATATACTGCTTGGTCTCATTGAGTAAATAACCAAATCCAGGCCTCTCCCGTTCGGATAATGAGGTTATATCCTTCAACATTTGAGAAATGATTCCTTTACGTCCTATATAGTCATTCTTTATTCTGATCAATTTATCCTTATCCTTTAAGCTGGATATTTGCTGGTTAAATTGTTCTTTTATCTGATTGATTTTCTTTTCCAAAAAATCCTCCTTATAAAATAAAAAAGTTTATAATTTTCCCCTTAAGGGACGAAAATTATAAACTTTTCCGCGTTACCACCCTTGTTGACTCGTCATCATACAAGTCCAAACTCATTTCTCTTTAACGGTAAGAACCCGTGCAAACCTATTCTGTCATTTTCAGTCAGCAATAAAGAAGTGAAATTTGATAAATATTTTGTCTCATTTAAAGTCAAAAAATTTATCTACTGTCTTCTTATTATTTTATTCCCAATTTAATTCAAAAAATCACCTTTATTCGGCTTTATATCAACTAGGACTTGTTTTCTGCTGATACCAATTGGGAAAGCTTGGAAAACCCCTTGCCATGACGAATCGCTATTTCCGATAACATCTTTCTATTCAGTAGAATGTTAGCATTTTTAAGACCATTCATCAATTGACTATAAGAAAGACCTTCTGCTCTGGCAGCTATTCCGATACGGGTGATCCATAGTCTTCGGAAATCTCTTTTTCTTGCTTTTCGATCACGATAAGCATAAGATAAAGACTTCCTCACTGCATCCTTTGCAGTTCGTAGCAATTTACTTTTTCCGCCCCAATACCCTTTTGCAGATTTCAGTATCTTCTTTCTCCTATTTCTCGAAGCAACACTATTGCTTGCTCTTGGCATGATTTTTTCTCCTTGTTTAATCTCTTAGTCCAATGAAATTCAATATCTATCGAGACTTTCTCTATACTTTTTACTGATAAGGCAATAAACGTTTGATGCGTTTACTGTCACTTTTATCTATTAGCGTCAGTTTGGCTAACTGTCTTTTTCTCTTAGGTGACTTTTTGGTCAATATATGACTTTTATAAGCTTTGGAACGCTTGATTTTTCCGGTTGCGGTCACTTTGAAACGTTTGGCTGCACCTCGATGTGTTTTCATTTTTGGCATAACTACTCATCCTCCATTACAAGATAATTCCACTCTTTTAAGTATTTTTATTAGAAATAAGAATTAAGGTCATATTTCTTCCTTCTAATTTCGGCTTTTTTTCAACTTTGGAGAATTCATTAGTCTCGGATATCACTCGATCCAAAAGCTCCCGGCCTGCTTCAACGAATTTCATCTCCCTGCCTCTGAACATCATTGTAACCTTAACACGATTCCCATCTTGAAGGAATTTATGAATTTGTTTCGTTTTAAATTCATAATCATGCTCACCGATATTCGGACGCATTTTTATCTCTTTCAGACTGGTCGTTTTCTGTTTCTTTTTCCCCTGCTTCGACCTTTTCTCCATCATATACCGGTATTTCCCGTAATCCATAATCCGGCAAACCGGTGGATTAGCCTCAGGGGAAACTTCCACCAGATCCAGATTATTTTTTTGTGCTTCTTCTAATCCCACTTCTCGATCAACTAAACCAAGTTGTTCGCCATCAAAATTAATTAATCGTATCTTCTTGGCTTTAATTTCTCGATTTATCCGAAATGTAGACTGTGACTTTATTTCACATTCCTCCTTTTAAAGATGGTATTTCTATCATTTTCAACACGATCATTATAAATTCCTGTTAAAAGAATATAGCATATTGCTTTTTTTTAGTCAACAGCACAATTTTATTAATCTTTTTTATCAGAGCCTGGCATAAAAAATAATCCATGTTTCTATTCAGGGTATCACGGTTCAAGGCAACAGCTTTTCCCGAATTTCGTGGCTGATCTGGCTGACAAATTGATTGATTGAAGCTGTGCCCAAATCTCCTTTTCCCTGCCTCCTGACAGCTATTATATCTTCAGTAATTTCCTTATCGCCAAAAATAAGCATATAAGGAATTTTCTCCATCTCTGCATTCCTTATCTTGGCACCGATTTTTTCATTATTTTCATCAAGTTCAGCACGGATATTCTGCCTGGTCAATATTTCTTCAATTCTTCTTCCGTAGGCAATATGACGATCGGCAATAGGAAGTAAGCGAACCTGGATGGGGGAGATCCAGACAGGCAAAGAACCGGCATATTGTTCAATTAAAATTCCGATAAAACGTTCCAGGCTTCCCAGGATAGTCCGATGTAGCATCACCGGACGCTCCTTTTCACCTTGGGGGTTAATAAAGTAAAGATCAAATTTTTCCGGCATCAGAAAATCCAGTTGAATCGTTCCACACTGCCAGTTTCTTCCCAGGCAATCCTTTAAATGAAAATCAATCTTGGGACCATAAAAAGCCCCGTCACCCTCATTAATCTTATAGGATATGTTCTTGTCATCCAGCGCATCCTTTAGACTCTTGATAGCCTTATCCCAGATAGCATCAGTACCCATTGCATTCTCCGGTTTAGTACTCAATTCAATATGATAGTCAAATCCAAAAGTACGATAGAAAAAACTATCTAATTCAATAAGGTTCTGGACTTCTTCTTTAACCTGATTGGGCATCATATAGATATGAGCATCATCCTGGGTAAAGGAGCGAACACGGAATAATCCATGTAAAACACCCGATAATTCATGGCGATGGACCAATCCTAACTCTGCAATCCTTAAGGGAAATTCTTTATAGCTATGTAACCTGTTCTTATAGACTAAAATACCTCCGGGGCAATTCATCGGTTTCACAGCAAAATCCTGTTTGTCTATCTTGGTGAAATACATATTCTCTTTATAATGATCCCAGTGACCGGATTGAATCCATAGGGATTTATTCAAAATAATCGGGGTTTTAATCTCCTGATATCCCTGTTTATGATGTTCCTCCCGCCAGAAATCTTCCAGTAGGTTACGAATTATCATTCCCTTGGGATGAAAAAAAGGAAATCCAATTCCTTCGTCATGAAAACTGTATAAATCAAGGTCTCTTCCAATCTTTCGATGGTCTCTTCGTTTTGCCTCTTCCAACATTTCCAGATAATAATCTAATGCTTCGGTAGAATCAAAAGAGATGCCATATATTCTCTGCAGCATCTTATTTTTCTCATTGCCACGCCAGTATGCTCCCGCTACACTCAATAATTTGAAAGCCTTAATCTTACCGGATGAGGGTATGTGAGGACCACGGCATAGATCAACAAAATCCCCCTGTTTGTAGATACTTACTTCCTGATCCGGTATTTCCTGCAACAACTCTAATTTATAGACTTCACCTTTCTGTTGGAATAAATTGATTGCTTCTTGTTTTGTCAAAACATCTTTCTGGAAGGGAAGGTTTTTTTTCACCAACTCCTTCATCTTTTTCTCGATTGCCTTAAAATCATCAGGGGTAAAGATATGTTCGGTGTCAAAATCATAATAGAAACCCTCTTCTATGGCAGGACCAATCGCTAACTTTGTATCGGGAAATAATGCCTGCACAGCCTGAGCCATAATATGTGATGAGCTGTGAAAGAATATCTCCTTTCCCTCTCTGGAATCAAAGGTGATAATCTCAATCTTATCTCCCTTTTCAGCTATATCATAAAGGCCTTTGTTAATACCATTTACTTTTACTGCTAAAGCCTTTTTAGCTAATTGAGTATCGCTTTGTTTTATAACATCATAAAATGTAGATTCTGAGTTTACCCTTATTTTTTTATCATTCCACAAAACAACGTTGATATCCGCCATGTCCAACCTCCAAAATAAAAAAACTCACGTTACGTACATGAGATTTTAGAACCTATGCGCGCTTACCGTACTTGAATTCTTATCCCTTCTGAAATATATAGAGAAATAATTACTCAAAAAGTGTCTATGAAGATTGAGTAACTATTCCAGCACTGAAAATTGATAAAAAAATGGTGGGCGGTACTGGGATTGAACCAGTGACCTCTTCCGCGTCAAGGAAGCATTCTTCCACTGAACTAACCGCCCACGCAATCCAACTTATTTAATATCATTTTATCTGGAGGCGGCACTCGGATTTGAACCGAGGATGAAGGATTTGCAGTCCTCTGCCTTCCCGCTTGGCTATGCCGCCTCAAATTAGTGACAACTGGAGCGGAAAACGGGATTTGAACCCGCGACCCTCGCCTTGGCAAGGCGATGCTCTACCACTGAGCTATTTCCGCAAACAAATTACTGGTGCCGAGACCCAGAGTTGAACTGGGGACACGTGGATTTTCAGTCCACTGCTCTACCAACTGAGCTATCTCGGCTGGATATAATTTTAAGAATTTAAGTTTTTAGATGGCGGGGTCGACGGGATTTGAACCCGCGATCTCCTGCGTGACAGGCAGGCGTGTTAAACCGTGCTGCACTACGACCCCTTAAAAAAATGGTAGGCGGAACAGGGCTTGAACCTGTGACCCCTGGCTTGTAAAGCCAGTGCTCTCCCAACTGAGCTACCCGCCCAAATCACCCTGGTAAACTGGCAAGCTTTATTATAACATCTCTTTTTTTCTTTGTCTATAAAAAAACTGGCTTTATTGCGTAATTAATTGCAGGTTAATCATTTACTCATTTCACTTTTTTCTACCAGGCAATCATGCCTGCCTCACTGATTGTCTTTCCGTTAAAAGGGTATATCATCTTCGTTTGCATTCTCTTCGCTTTGTTTTATTTCTTCTTCCGGATTTTCTATTTCCATGGGTTCCTCTTTAAGCTGCTCATTCCGGGAATATTCTTCTGTATCCTGTGAACCATCCAGGTCTTTTATATAATCTAAAAATTGTACGCTGCGGGCATTGATCTCGAAGGTAACTCTTTTATTACCCTCCCTATCCTGCCAGTTATTTGATCTTAACTCACCGTTCACAGCAATTCTTCTGCCTTTTTTTAAAAACTGGGAACAATACTCAGCCTGTCTACCCCATGAAGAAACGTTGATAAAAAGAGTATCCTCTACATTATTACCTTCCTGGTTCTTATAGCTTCGATTAATAGCCAGGCCAAATTTACAGACTGCCCTTCCGGAAGGCGTATACCTCAATTCGGGGTCTCTGGTTAAGCGTCCAATTCCCACAAAACAGTTCAGATCACCAAAAGATGCCATATCAATTCCTCCCTTCACAAAAAATACTAAAAATGTTAGCTTAATAAACGCATCTTCAATAAAATTTTAACTTTATAAAAATAATCATCAATGTACCACAAGATTTATTAATTTTCCCGGTACATATATTATCTTATCAATTTTGTGATGATTAATCCACTTTTTAATTTTAGGTAAAGCCAATACTTTTTCCTTGATCATTTCTTCCGAACTGTCTGCAATCACTAGCGTCCTGTCTCTCAGTGTACCGTTAATCTGTACTATAATCAGAATCTCTTCTTCTTTCAGCAATTCGGGATCATACTGTGGCCAGGGTTCGAAATACAGGCTTGTCTCATAACCTATTTCATGCCATATTTCTTCACAAAAATGAGGTGCAATGGGATTTAATAATTTAATCAAGGACAAGATTGAATCTCTGATGGTATTCTTGTCCAGTTGATTCATCTGCGACAGCTTTATATCCACGCTGTAGAGATCATTGACCAGCTCCATGATAGCACTGATGACTGTATTAAAATGAAATCTTTCTTCAATGTCCTCCGTTACTTTTTTAATTGTCTGATGCGTCTTCCTCTCAATTTTTTTTAAGCTGGGCATGGTTTGAGTTTCTTTAACCTGATTATGGTCAATTTTTTGAAATAATCTGTGATATTTATAGACCAGCCTCCAGATACGATTCAAAAAGCGCGAAGCCCCTTCAATTCCTTTTTCACTCCATTCCATATCAACCTCGGGAGGACTGGCGAAAAGTATCATGACCCTGGTAGCATCCACACCATACCGATCAAAGATATCTCCCGGGGTAACTACATTCCCTTTCGATTTAGACATGGCAGCTCCATCCTTACACACCATCCCCTGGGTAAACAGACGTTTAAAAGGTTCCCTGAAATGAAGATAGCCCATATCATGGAGAGCTTTAATAAAAAATCGTGAGTACAAAAGGTGCAAGATAGCATGTTCTACGCCACCGATATACTGGTCAACAGGCATCCAATAATGCAATTCTTCCTGATCAAAAGGTTTGTCAGTCCTATGAGGTGAACAAAAACGGAGATAGTACCAGGAAGAACAGACAAAGGTATCCATGGTATCTGTTTCTCTCCTGGCTTTTTCACCGCACTGGGGGCATATCGTGTAAAGGAATTGCTCACTGGATAACAGGGGTGATAAACCGGTAGGTTTAAAATCAACATCATCCGGCAAGTAAACCGGCAAATCATCCTCCGGAACCGGAACCATTCCACATTCAGGACAATATAGAATCGGAATCGGTGCACCCCAATAACGCTGCCTGGAAATCAGCCAGTCTCTTAGCCGATAATTAACCTCTTTTTTTCCTATCTTCTTTTCTTCCAGATAATTGGTGATGATTTTTATCGCCTGGGAACTGGAAAGACCGTTAAACTGACCGGAATTAACCATGATTCCCTCTTCATCATAAGCTGCCTGGAGTGTGTCACCATCAAGCGTTCTATCTCCAGGTTGAATAACTACTCTTACAGGCAGGTTATATTTTCTGGCAAATTCCAAATCCCGTTGATCATGCGCGGGAACTGCCATCACCATACCGGTACCGTATTCCATGAGAACATAATTAGCCACCCAGATAGGTACTTTATCCTGATTGAGAGGATTGACTGCATATTGACCGGTAAAACAACCCTTCTTTTCAGCTAAAGCCAAATCTTTTTCTGAAATTTTTTGTTTGCTTACTTCCTCTTTAAATTCCCTTACCTGCTCTTCATAGGGTGTTCCTTTGGTCAGTCGATTTATTATGGGATGATCTGGAGAAAGGACAAAGAAAGTAACCCCAAAAAGAGTGTCAGGACGGGTAGTAAACACTGAAATTGTCTCCTCAGTGCCAAAAATATTAAAATCTACCTTGGCCCCTTCACTTCTGCCTATCCAGTTTTTTTGCATGGTCAAGACACGTTCCGGCCATTCCTCAAGAATAGCCATATCATCCAAAAGCTGTTGTGCATAATCGGTTATCTTAAAAAACCATTGGGATAATTCCTTTTTTGTTACTTCAGCTCCGCATCTCTCACAACAGCCGTTTACGACCTGTTCATTAGCCAGAACAGTGGCACAGGAGGGACACCAATTAACCACAGCCTTTTTTTTATAGGCAAGATTATTCTTATACAGCTGTAAAAACATCCATTGTGTCCACTTATAATATTCGGGACTACAGGTGGATAATTCACGTTCCCAGTCATATGTAATTCCCATCGCCAGGAGGGTTTTTTTCATTTTTTTAATATTATTCTGTGTCCAGGTGGCAGGGTGTATCTGATTCTTAATCGCAGCATTTTCAGCCGGAAGACCAAAAGAATCCCAACCCATAGGGTGTAAAATATTAAAACCGCGACTGTTCTTGTAACGAGCTACGACATCGCCGATAACGTAATTTTTAACATGCCCCATATGTGGTTCTCCCGATGGATAGGGAAACATCTCCAGAACATAATATTCCTGTTTAGATTTATTAATCCTGCTGGTGAATAATTTTTCCTCATACCAGTATTTTTGCCACTTGTTCTCCACTTCTTTAAAACGATACTTTTCTTTCATCTTGATTCGTACTCCCTAAAAATCCTGAGTAATAGCTATTTCTGAATACTGAAAAAAGAAAAACCCCGCCACCTGTAATATCTTATCATTACAAGGGACGAGATTTCCCCGTGGTACCACCCTTTTTCAGTAGATAAAAAATGGTGGAGCTGGCGGGAATCGAACCCGCGACCTCCTCCACGCCAAGGAGGCGCTCTCCCGACTGAGCTACAACCCCATCTACCCTTCTATCCGATAACGCTGAAAAACGTTCGGGCTATCTTCCTATTTTTATTTTTCATGATGCCCGTAAATCTAACAGGTGAGTTTTCTTGGAAATACTTGTCAGTTCACACCAATTACTGACTCTCTGTCATCAGTATATCCCAATTATTTTTTCCTGTCATTATTTTCAATCTTAAAACTTAAATTATTATAATGAAAGTCATATTAAAAGTCAAACACCCGGGAAAATAGAAAAAAGAATAGTGAATAAATAAGTGCAGGTCATTATCATCAATTCTTAATGTCCCTGCACTTGTTTTGATATTGAATTAATAAACACTTGAAATCAGTAATAACCAATCGGTTTTTAATCTTCTCCCAGCCACCATATAACACCTACAATGGCTGCAATGATAGCAGCAATCCAATACCATTCCAAATCTTCAAATAAACCCATTAACTTCCACCTCCCTTATTAATTCATATAAAATTATTAATCTTGCCCTTATTATAGTAACAAGAATAACTAAAAACAAGGCCTTTTTAAATAAAATAATTAATTTTCATCATTCAACGCTGGTATTATACTTCTTCGTCACCTTCCTGTTTGGCTTTTTCAATAATATCCTGGGCAATCTGGGAAGGGACTTCCTCATAATGGGAAAATTTCATGGTAAAAGTCCCTCGACCCTGAGTGTGTGAACGTAAATCTATAGAATATCTGAATATCTCCGCTAAAGGCACTTGAGCCCGAATAATCTGTTTGCCTTTTTCCGATTCATCCATACCCATGATCTTTCCGCGTTTGCTGTTCAGATCACCGATTATGTCTCCCATATAATCCTTGGGCACGATTACTGCCAGCTCATAAATAGGCTCTAATAAAATGGGATCAGCCTGGGTTACTCCTTTTTTGAATGCCAGTGAACCGGCTACCTTAAATGCCATCTCTGATGAGTCAACGGTATGGTAACTTCCATCATATAATGTTGCTTTGATATCCACTGTGGGATAACCGGCTAAAACTCCCTTTTTCATGGACTCGATAATTCCTTTTTCCACTGCAGGACGATACTGTTTGGGTATCACACCACCTACAATCTTATCTACAAACTCAAATCCTTCACCTCGGCCTTTAGGTTCAAATTCAACAAAACAATGCCCGTATTGTCCGCGTCCTCCCGATTGCTTCTTATATTTCCCTTCCGCCTTTGCCGTCTTCCGTATTGTCTCCTTATATCCCACCTTGGGTATCTTCTTCTCAATCTCTACACCAAATTTTGTCTCCATCGTCTCAATAACTACATCAAGGTGAGATTCTCCCATGCCAGCCATAATTGTTTCCCCGGTATCATCATCTCTGTAAATCTGAATAGTAGGTTCCTCTTCAATGATCCTGCTTATCGCAATACTGAGTTTATCTTCGTCTCCCTTACTTTTAGGAACAATGGCTAATTTCATAATAGGCTCAGGATATTCAATCTTTTTAAATTCAACAGCATGCTCTTTGTCACACAGCGTATCTCCGGTATTGGTCTTCTTGAGCTTGGCAATTGCCCCGATCCCCCCTGCTGATATTTTAGGAATTGCGGTCTGCTCTTTTCCCTGCATCCGATAAATCTTAGCTACCTTATTTTCAATATCCTGGGAGACATTATAAATCATTGAATCTGAGTTCAATTCCCCTGTGAAGACTCTGAAATAGGTTAGATTACCCACATAAGGATCAGTAACTGTTTTGAATACCAGTGCAGTAAATGGTGCATCACTGACCGAACGTTTTAGCTTGATTTCCTTTTGTTGGCTGAGTTCTTTTACCGCTATATCAGGTAAATCAATCGGGCTGGGAAAATAATTTTTTATAAAATCAAGCAGCAATTCAATGCCAATATTCTTGGTTGATGAACCGCATAATATTGGGAAAACTTTCATTGCTATCATCCCCCCCTTCAGGCAGGAGAGAATTTCTTCTTTTGTCAATTCCTCACCATCGAGGTACTTCATTAATATTTCATCATCAAATTCAGCAACTGCCTCAATCATCTTCTGGCGATATTCGTCAGATTTTTCTCTGAGTTCCCCCGGAATATCCTTCTCCTCAAACTGATTTTTACCCTCAGGACCAGGCTTAAAATAGAATGCTTTCATGTTTAATAAATCAATAACGCCTTCAAAGCTTTCCTCCGAACCTATCGGCAACTGTACCGGTACGGCATTGGGACTAAAATTTCCCCTGATCATTTCACTGACTCGTGCAAAGTCAGCCCTTTCTCGATCCATTTTATTAATAAAGAAAATCCTGGGAAGGCCAAATTCTTCGGCATAATCCCAGACTTTCTCAGTTTGCACTTCCACACCTGACACACCGCATACGACTATCACAGCACTGTCTACTACCTGCATACTTGATCGTGTATCTATAATAAAATCAAGATACCCAGGAGTATCGATGATATTAAATGTTGAGTCTTTCCAGTTAAGATAAGCTAAAGAAGAATTAATTGTAATACCCCTCTTGTGTTCTTTGGGATCATAGTCAGTAACGGTATTTCCCTGTTCAACCTTTCCTAACCGGGTTATCATGTTAGCATCAAAAAGCATGGTTTCGGTCAGAGAGGTTTTACCGGAATCACCATGACCAGCAACAGCAAGTGTTCTCACTTTCTCTACATCGTATTTCGTCACCCGTTATTCCTCCTTGAAAATAATAATTATCAAAAACATTCTATCAAAATATTACCAAGATAGCAAAACAGAAAGAGAACTATGAAAGCCTTGTAAAGAGAAAACATCTTTTCTTTTCAATAAGTTTCTAACATTCAACTCTTTGGCACTTTTCAATTACCTGGTTGATCTTATCGAGATAAGTGGGCAGATGTTTCTGGTGTTTTGGCTCAATGATGATACTGCCATGATATTTTATTTTTCTTAAGAAAAAGATTAATTCATCCCAGGGAAAATCTCCTTCCCAGGGCAATAAATGCAAATCCTGCTCACCGTCATTATCCTGCATGTGAACATGAAACAGATCCCTGTACCAGTGAATCGGCTCTTTCTCTAAATTTAATTCCTCCTTACCATAATACCGCTGACTGAGTAAATAATGTCCTGCATCAAGACAAAAGCCCAGATACGCTGAAGATATACTGCTGATAATCTGCTGCATCTCCTCCCATTGATCACCTAATCTACCGGGCAGAGTGTTTTCAAGGGCAATTTTCATATTCCATGATTGACCGAATTCAACAATTTCTGTCAGACTGCTTATACAGTATTGCAATCTTTTCTTTCGATCTTCTGACTGATCGCATTTTCTACCAGGATGAACAACAACCAGCTCTGCTCCAAGCCTGAAAGCCGTCAACATGGTTTTCTCTACTTCCCGCACTGACCTTACTCTGTCATATTCCTCGGGATGAGAAATATCCACGTCTGCCATAGGCATATGAATGGCTTTTACCTTTATTCCATAATGATCAATCTTTCTTTTCAGTTGATCTAATGATTCAGGATTCTGACATTCAAAATGTCCTGTACGAGGTCTGATTTCAATGTTCTTCATCTTCTTTTCAGCCAGATAAGGCAACAATTTCTCAATCCTCTCATGATAAAAAACCATCGTTGATATGCCATAAGACAGATTCATTTCCTCATCCTTGTCTTTGAGAAATATTCTTTAACTTTTCTTATTTTTCGGAAACTATATTCTCCAGATATTTTTCTGTAGAATATGCTGCACTTGCCCCTTCCCCGCAGGCAGTAACTACCTGTCTCAGTACCTTAGCCCGAACATCTCCACAGGCAAAAATTCCTTCCACAGATGTCCTCATGGAATCATCTGTTAAAATATAATCCTCTTTGTTGGACAGCTGTCCCTGAAATAGACCTAACGAAGGATAGGTAGGCTTATATCCGGTAAAGATGAAGACTCCCTGACACGGGAACAGCTTCTCCTGTTTGTTGATGACATCTTTCAATCTCACTTCTTCTACCTGATCCCCTCCTCTAATTTCTGTCACAATTGAATTCCAGATAAAATGAATTTTAGGATTAGCAAATGCCCTTTCTTGAAGTATTCTGGTTGCCCTTAATTTATCCCGGCGATGAACTACATGAACATTTCTGGCAAATCTGGTCAAATACAGGGCTTCCTCAATGGCAGTATCGCCTCCTCCGACCACCGCAATTTTTTTATCTCGAAAAAAGGCACCATCACAGGTACCACAGTAAGATACTCCTCTTCCTCTAAATTTATTTTCTCCCGGAACACCCAACTGACTAGCCTGGGCACCGGAAGCAATGATAATTGATTGACAATAACAAATTTCTGAATCAGTCTTAACTTGAAATTTGTTTTCTTTTCTCTTGTCATCTGGAGAAATTTCCAGCACTGCTTCATTTTTTATTTCCAAACCAAAACTCCTGGCCTGCTTTTCAAAAAGCTGCATCAGTTCAGGACCGAGGATACCTTCCGGAAAGCCGGGATAATTTTCAATCATCTCGGTTAGATTTGCCTGTCCGCCTGGCAGGCCTTTTTCAAACAATAATACATCAATCCTGGAACGGCTAAGGTAAAGACCTGCTGTCAATCCAGCCGGGCCTCCCCCAATAATAATGGTTTCATAGACATGTTCGTTTAATTTTGGTTCTTTTTGATCTACCAATTTATCCACCTCGCTAATATCCAGATCACTGTTAATTGTCCTTTTTCACGTCTAACGTTTCTTCTGAATTTAATTTGATTTCAATATGGGCATTTTCCAGAGAATGAATGCCCTTTAAAGATGAAAACATTCCCAAAATCATATTCTGATAAAGTTTCGACATAAAGGAGTTCAAGTATACTCTTTTTTTATTCACTTTAATTGTTAAATGACTATTAGAAAAAACACATTTTTCCTCAGATGCTGTTCCTGTTACGATAGCCTTGGCAAAGCCATAACAATTTTCATATCCGCAATCACCGCAATTCATTTCCGGAAGAAAAAATCCTCTTTTTTCAATTTCAGTGACCATTTTAGCGACATCTTCCTCAACGGTGATTAAAAAATCAACAGCCTTATTCTTCTTTAGAGAAGCATCCAACCCTGCGGTGAAAAGTACAAGACCATCATCGAGTACCTTCTTCTCCTCCTCCTGCCTTAAACATACAATCTTGGGAAAATACTTTTCTTGCTTAAATCCCTCGACAATTAAAAAATCCGCAGAAAAATAAGATATGATATCTTTCAGTTGGTGACCATCTTTAAGAATAATTTCTGAATTTTCAGGTGCTATGATTGCTACCTGGGGTATTTCTTTCATAAATTGACCGCTGTCAGTATTCCCGTGGCTGATACTTTCAACAGAATGCTTAATTACAGCCACCTGATACCCTCTTTCCATTAATACCCTGGCTATGGAAACGGTTAATGTCGTCTTGCCACTTTTTTTAAATCCAACAATTCCAATTGCCTTCATTATTTTCCTCCTATTGCACAACTATATAAATATATCAAATGGGTTTACAATTGACAAGCAAATAAGACTTATTTGTCAGTTAAGAACCGCTAATGGTTCTGGTTCATTATTTTTTACTATTAATCTGTATTTACGAAATTTCATTTGTAAAAATAAAATATTTTGAGACACTCTTTATTAACTCCAACACGGCATTACTATATTTGTATCATTCTGTAGTTAAATGATGACAAATCAGTTATTTCTATTATTTTCAGCAATCAAGTCAAGAAGGTAAGGCTTTAAAAGCCAGTGGATTGCTGTGAGGATCCCCGCTCCTACCGTGATACCCATTATCACATCCTGAGAAAAACCGTCTAATACTACACCTAAAGCGGTGCCTGCTGCAGGGGGATGCTCCGTGTTGGTTATGGTCATAGCGAACATCGAAAAACCCACTGCCAGTGCATAGATGACATCCTGTCCTATACCCGATTCCATGGAGAAAAAAGAGAATAATGAACCAAAGAACATACCAATCATATGACCACCTAATACATTTCGGGAAGAAGCTGTAACATTATTCGGCATGGTAAAAATAGTGAAACCAGTAGCTGCCAGAGAAGCAACGACAACTAGGTGCTGTTGACGCAGAGCAATAAATACCAGCAGTACTGCAATGACTGCCATACTGCTTTGAGCAACATAGTTTAACCATTTAGATCTGAAACGCCAGTCGAAAATCTTATTTTGCTTTGTCATCATATGATCCCGGAATGAAACTTAAAACTTTCATCAGTTTATCATATTCTTCAATCATTCACCATTCTTATAGCATTCTGGAATAGTGAAAATTTCTCAATTCACAAGCAGTAAACAGTATAGCTCAAAAAATTGAATGAAGCAGTTAAACAAACTTTCCAAGCACCTTCTATGATTATTTTTCAGCTTTAACCAAATCTGCAAAGATGGAAGTCTTTTCTCCAGGATAGACATATACTTCTTCCTGCCAGATATGGTATCCCTCTTTTATCACTGTTATATCATAGCTGCCTTCTTCTAATTCCTCCAGAAATGTTGCCTGGTCTGTAGAAGTTGTCTCGGTATACATTCCATCAACAAATATCCTGGCATCCTTCTCATTACAATAGATGGTAATAACACCGTTCTCTTCCTTCAATAATTTCTGCTGCATTTGTATTTTAATCTGAGGTATATCATCAGAACGGATTGTAACCATGGCGGTGTAATCCTGATAACCTTTCCTTTCAACCCTTATTTCATAACTACCCTCCGGAATATCACTGATAATCACACTTCTTTCTGAAGAGGTCCTTTCTCGGTAATTTCCATCTAAATAGATCATGGCATCATCCACATTGCAGGATATTTCTATAGAACCGGCTTTATCTATTTTTTCCAGGTTTACGGTCAGCGGTATTCTTTGATTTGCATTTACTTCAATCCCTTGGGTCCAATCATAATATCCATTCAGAACTATCCTGATATCATGAAAACCCTCTATTATATCTTCTAATATAACTTCTCTGTTCTGATTGGTAATACGCCTGAACTGGTTGTCAAGATAGATTCTGGCAATATCTTTATTACAGCGTATGGCGATAGAACCAAACTGTTGAGTTCCCTGCAAATCAGCACTCAGGAAGGTGCTTTGATGTTGATGAATCTGAATGGTTCTAGTCCACGTTTGATAACCTGGCAGTTCGACACGGACGATATATTCTCCTGTGGGTACTTGGTTGATATCCAGAGGTGTCTTACCAGCATAACGATTATTCAGAAAAACCTCTGAACCTTCCGGCGAAGAGTGCATAATGAATTGTCCTGTTTCCGGTCTATGTTCGACTATCTGATAACGAATAATTTCACTGCTGACCCATACCCCGGTGGGTAATTTTGTTAAAGTTTCCCTGAGTCTTTGCACAAAATGATGAATACTCCCATCAATTTCTGCAGAAGATTCCTCTGCCAGCATTTTTTCCAGCTCTGCAGGAGTCATGACAGGATCGATTGTGGCAAATCCCTGAATATATTCAATTCCGGCAGGTAAGCCCTGTTCGACGATTCTATCAATGCTGTATTCATGATTGTTTTCCACAAAAGATTTTTTCTGATTCTGATTGGGAAAAAGTATTTGAACACTTCCTGATGGTTCATATCCCAATAAGGTAACATAGACATTTCTATCGCTTCTAAAGAAAACCCTTATTATCTCACCAGGGGCATAGGTAGCACCGATCCCTTTATTCAGTCTCAGGGATAGGGAAAAATCAGGTCTGGGATTTATGATCTGGATACTTTTCCACATCTCTTCCTGTGCATTAGCTGTGAATCCAGATGACAGGCTCAGAAATAATATCAATATAAGTAAGCAGGAAATCAAGGAAGAGAATAATCCAATCAATATTTCTGCCATTCTGTCTAAAATATATAATTTCATCTTATATCCTCCTTGGATTTAATAGATGCATATGACGCTAAAATTATTTTATAAATGGAATAGTTGCACTTCATTTTATTTACT
>CAYSSG010000029.1:0-25962 GCA_964433635.1 uncultured Atribacterota bacterium
ATTTTTTCTATTATATATTAGTGTTAACGTTACCGGTAACGTTAATCTTCGAAAATGGAATCAAAAATGAAAAAACCAACCCTTCAAACAGTAGCCCTGAAAGCAGGCGTTTCCGTTAATACTGTCTCGCGTGCCATTAACAACAAAACAGATATTAATTCTTCCACCAAAAAAAAGATATTACGGATAGCGAAGGAAGTGGGTTACATACGTAATGCGACAGCTGTAGCTTTACGCACCCGGAAAACAAGAACGCTGGGGGTCATTATTGCCGATAACAGTAATCCCTTCTATGCGGAAGTATTAAGCGGAATAGAAGCTGAAGCAAAAAATAATGATTACCATATTATACTGGCTAATACACAACGCAGCTATCAGGAAGAAGAAAACTCCATTGCCTTATTATCTGCCAAACAGATTGACGGATTATTAATAGCGCCTGTACAGGAGAAAGATGAGGATATTCATAGGCTCATTCATTCAGATATCCCTTTTGTCATCGTGGGAAGGGATTATGAAGACCTTCCTGTTGATGCTGTTTTTAATGATGAAATAAGGGGTGGCTATCTAGCCACGGAATATTTAATCAGGAAGGGCTATCGGAAGATCTTCTTCATAGGCGGTTATCTTTATAAATCACCTGCTCGAAAAAGATTGGAGGGTTACAAAAAAGCTTTACATGATTATGGTATTCCGGTTGAGGAAAAACGAATCATCATTGGTGATATTGATATGGAAGATGGCTACAACTGTGCGAAGTATATGCTGGATCGGAAAATAGATTTTCAGGCTGTTTTTTGCTATAACGATATGATGGCCTTTGGTGCAATGCAGGCTATTAAGGAGAGAGGCTACCGAATTCCGGAAGAAATAGGTATCGTCGGATATGATGATATATTGTTCAGTTCCCTTGTTTCTCCTCCATTAACAACCGTTCATCTCAAAAAACAGGAATTGGGCAAAGAGAGTGTGCAGTTATTATTGTCCAGGATTAATGGAAATCGTCAGAAAAATAAAAAAATTGTCTTAGATGTTGATTTAGTTGTAAGAGGAACTTAACGATTTATGATGAATAAGATAAAGAAACAGGAAAAGTCATTTGAATATTCAGTCAAAATGATTGATATTGTTAAATATTTTGGTCATACCGCTGCTCTCAAGGGAATTAACTTTGAAGTAGGAGCAAATGAAGTTGTTGGTCTAATTGGTGATAATGGTGCAGGTAAATCAACTTTAATCAAGATTATCACCGGTGTTTTCCCACCATCAGGAGGCGATTTATATATTCGTGATCAGAAGGTTGATATCAATCATTACAATGTGAAGAAAGCACATGAATCAGGCATTGAAACGGTTTACCAGGATAAATCCCTGGGAGAAAAACAACCTTTATGGAGAAATTTCTTTGTTGGCAGACAGATAAAAAACAGGCTTGGATTTATTGATGTGAAAAAGGAAAAAGAAATTGCCCATGAAATCATGATGAATGTCATCGGATTTCGTAGCGCGGGTATTACCGTCGACTCGACTGTCAGTAAATTATCCGGCGGAGAAAGGCAGGGGATTGCCATTGGTAGAGCCATGTATTTTGATGCTGACTTGATTATACTGGATGAGCCGACGGTGGCATTATCATTAAAAGAAGTGCAAAAAGTTTTGGATTTTGTGAATAAGATCAAAGAATCCGCAAGATCCTGTATCTATATTTCTCATATGTTATCCCATGTTTATATGATTGCTGATCGTTTTATCATTTTAGATAGAGGGAAAGTGATAGGAAACTTTAAGAAGAGCCAGATCTCCCCGACCGAATTAAATGATTTTTTATTAAAGTATGCTAATAAAAAATAAGACTTGAGGTTATCAAGGACATTGTTTACAAAGAATAGCCTTTTAAAAATAAAACAGATTGAGAGTTTGCCCATTATTTTAGTCTATTTTATTATTATGGCCGGTTTCTTAATGATGGCTCCCCAGGTTTTTACCGGATATCGAATCTATATGTCTTTTCTGCAAACGGTTCCTCCCACACTTGTCCTGGCTTTAGGATTAACCTTGATTATCACGGCAGGAGAGATTGACTTAAGTTTTTCTGCTGTGATTGCGTTTTCAGGTTTTATATTCTGTTATGTATTCCGTACTTTTGATGAGCCATGGCTCGCTTTTATCCTGGCTTTGGCATCAGGAGCGCTGGTAGGGTATATTAACGGATTACTGGTGGCCAGGATTGGCGTGCCTTCCATTATGGCTACCCTTGCTGCTCAGTTTTTCTGGAATGGAGTAACAATCCTGCTATCAGGAGGCCTTTCCTGGAATATTAAGGAAATTAAAGAATATTCTATTCATCCCTTTTTTGTGGGTCGAATAGGAGGAATTTTCCCGGTCCAGAGCATCTGGGCTTTATTGATGGCTATCTTCCTATGGTATATTCTAAACCGACATGTATTTGGAGAGCATATCTCTTTTATCGGGGATAATGCTGAGGTAGCCAGGGTGATGGGAGTCAATGTTGTCGCTACCAAGATAAGACTATTTACAGTTATGGGAATTATATCCAGTTTTGCTTCCATTTTATTAACATTGGAAATGATTAATTTCTGGACTACCCAGGGATCAGGATTTCTTCTTCCGGTTATGGCAGCTGTATTTATAGGAGGCACTTCCATCGCCGGGGGAAAAGGAACCATTGTTGGTTCTTTCTTTGGAGCCTATATCGTTGGATCTTTAGAGGCTGGAGTCGTCGCCTCTGGTATCGGGGGTTATTGGACACGATTAGTGACCGGACTGGTGATGGCAATTTCGGTTATTTTGAATGTAGTACTGGGGAGTTCAAAAGAAAAAAGAGTTGTGGACACACTGAAAGATTCTGTTTTCTTAAAGGGTATAAAAAAGTAGAGGCGATGATATTTATCCTGCAGGGAAGAGAAAGTATCATGTAGTATAGAATGGCTAGAGGGATAATCAAAAAGAGAAGATATTATGAATAGAAGGAGGTGGTTATGTTTATTTAAATGAAATTTATCTTTATAGAAAAGATAAATTTTTGGTGTTTCATATTCGTTAGTAGTAAAAAATTTGTTTTTAGGGGGTTTTCCTGGAATGAAAAAATCAAATAGTGCTTTGTTTCTCTTCTTAAGTGTGATTTTCATGTTATTGTTGAGTATTACCATGAGTAGTTTCGGTGCCGAGAAATTAGGTGAAGGAATCACCATTTACATGCAGATGGGAGGGACGGAAGGTGATCCATCTACTTTGGCCAGGACGAATGGTGCAAAAGCTGCTGCTGAACATTTTGGTGTTAAATTGATTGAACAGTATTCCGGCTGGCAGCCCGAGAAAATGATCAATCAATTCAAAGAAGCAATGGCTGCTTCTCCTGATGGTATTGTCATCATGGGCCACCCCGGCGAAGGGGCCTTTGCTCCGTTAGTAGAAGAAGCTATTGGGATGGGTGTTATTGTCACCAGTGGCAATAATCCGCTGCCTACCCTGGAGGAAGAATATCAGATTAATGGTTTCGGATATGCCGGAGCTGAGCTTTATGAGGGCGGATACCTGACCGGTAAAACAATGATCAGGCAAGGACTGAAAGCAGGCGACAAGGCTTTGGTCTATGGATTATTCTCTCAAGAAGGCAGAAGGCAAAGCCCCATGGGAATTGTGGATGCTTTAACAGAAGAGGGACTTATTGTAGAACAGCTTGATATCTCACCTGAAGTAGATGCGGAAGCCTCATTATGTATTCCTATTCTGACAGCTTACCTGGAAAGGAATCCGGATGTGAAAGCAATTGGAACGCAACATGGAAATGTAACCTCCAATTTAATGAAAGTAATGGAGGCTGCAGGGAAGAAACCGGGTGAGATAATCTGTGGAGGAATTGACCTTTCGCCAGCAACCATCGAGGGAATTGAAAAGGGATATGTGAGCGTATCCTTTGATCAAATATTGTATCTGCAAGGATTTTTCCCGGTGCAGCAGATTGTATTGGCAAAACGTTATAATATACCAGGATTACACATTAATACCGGTGTAGGTGTCGCTACTCCGCAAAATATCGGAGAATTAAAAGAATTGATTGAAATGGGAATTAGATAGGTCATCAAATCAAAAAGAGGGGATTGCTACATCCCCTCTTTTTGATGGATTTCATTTTCTGAAAGTCGGGAAAGAGACTTTGGTTTTAAAAAGATTAAAAAAAATAAAAAAAATCAAGGATGATGGAAGAATAGTGTACTATTATCTCATTAAAAAGAACAAAAGGAAACAAGATGCAGGAACTTCGTTTCAATCCAATGACCGGCGAATGGGTGATGATTTCTTCCGGTCGACAAAGTAGACCAATACACTCAGATTTTGAAGGTTGTCCCTTATGTCCCGGCAATATAGAGCTTGAGCAGGATTATGATCTGGCGGTCTTCGAGAATAGATTTCCTGCTCTGATACGCCACCCTTCTACCCCGTTAAATTCAGGTTCTGATCTTCTAAAAAGTAAACCATCTCATGGTATCTGTGAAGTCATTATGTATACTTCTGTTCACAATAGTTCTCTTGCGCAAATGTCTTTCATGCAGATAGAGAATTTAATTGATGTCTGGAAGGATAGAATTAGGGAATTATCCGGTCATCCCCGGATAAAATATATCTTTATCTTTGAGAACAAGGGTGAAGAGGTTGGTGCCACCCTGTCCCATCCTCATGGACAATTATATGCCTTTCCCTTTATTCCTTTTAGGGTAAAGATAAAATTAAATCATATGAAAAAATATTTTAACAAGAATCAACACTGTATGCTTTGTGATATCGTTAAGGAAGAAGTACAACTAAATCATCGTATTGTCTTTCAAAACAATTCTTTCATCGCTTTGGTTCCCTATTATGCCAGATTCCCCTACGAGGTTCATATTCTATCAAAAAGGCATTTGGGTTCAATTGTTGAGATGAATGAATTGGAGAAAGAGTCTTTTGCCCAAGCTTTAAAGGTTGTAACTCAAAAGTATGATGCACTATTTCAACGATCTTGTCCTTATATGATGGCGTTGTTCATTTCCCCTTCAGAACAGGATAAATATGCTTATTTTCACTTTCATGTGGAATTTTGCCCACCGTTAAGAGATAAAGATAAGATTAAATGGATGGCAAGTGTGGAAACCACAACCTGGCAATTTATTAATCCTTCATCCCCTGAAGAGATTGCCAGACAGTTAAGGAGCATATCTTGAAAGGCAAGATGATTCATGAAGTCTTTGCTCATACAGAAAATTTTGTACATTTTAAGGCACCGGGAAGAATCAACATTATCGGAGAACATACCGATTATAACAACGGCTTTGTTCTGCCTGCAGCAATTGACAGGTATATGCGACTGGCAATCAGGAAGAGCAAAACAGATATCATAAGAGCATATTCCCGGGAGTTCCCGGGGATGAAGCAATTTCGTTTTCCACTTACGAAGATGAATCAAAATGATGGCTGGGGTAAGTATATTAAAGCAGTTCTATTCATGCTCCAAAAAGAGATTGGATTTCAGATGAGCTTTGGCTTAGATATCTATATAAGCAGTGATATACCTATCGGAGCCGGTCTCTCCAGTTCAGCAGCATTAGAGGTGGTTTTTTTATTTGCTTTGAATAAAATTTTTCACCTCCATATCAGTCCCGTCCAGATGGCTTTATTAGCTCAAAAAGCTGAAAATGATTATGCTGGAGTACAGTGCGGAATCATGGATCAATTTGTTTCCCTGATGGGCAAGGAGAATGATGCCCTGTTTTTGGATATTCAGAATATGAAGTTTCAGTATATTCCCTTACATCTTGGGGATTATGTTTTTATATTAATTGATACCATGATTTCCCACAGTTTAGGTAACAGTGAATATAATGTCAGGAGACAGGAATGTGAAACAGGATTACAGATCTTACAGAAATGTACGGCTCTGGGGTTAACATCCTTAAGAGAAGCAAGATTGAAAGATATGTATCGATGCAGCGATCGATTTCCCGTCAATGTATTTAAAAGAATCATCTATGTCGCCGAAGAAAATCTTCGGGTCAAGGAGATGGTCAAGGTTTTAAGGAAAAAAGCATTTAAAAAAGCCGGTCAATTACTCTACCAATCACATAATGGACTAAAATATCTCTATGAAGTCAGTTGTCCTGAACTGGATTTCATTGTGGATTATCTGCATACCAGTGAGGGTGTGTCAGGTGCCAGAATGATGGGAGGAGGATTTGGGGGCTGTGTACTGGCTTTAATCGAAAAAGACCGGATGAAAGAAATATCTTCTTTCATAAAGAAAAAATATAAACTTATGTTTAAAAGATATCCTCGCATTTATCCCATATCAATAACAAACGGCATTATTCAACAGAGACAGGAGTGAATGCATAAAGTCTAAGTACATCTTTCTAGTATTTGCTGATTAATCCATCGTCACTTTTACCATCACTTTTCTTTCCCCTCTTCTAATGCTATAATGTATAGCAATCATTGAAAGCCATATAAAAAGGGGAGGACATGTATGGAAGAATATATTCCAACCAGGGCAGGTGCACTCCAATTATTAAAAGAGTATAATCAGGACGACAGTCTGATCAAACATGCCCTTGCTGTAGAAGGTGTGATGCGTTATATTGCCAGAAAAAAGGGAGAAGATGAAGATCAGTGGGGAATCATAGGATTGGTCCATGATCTTGATTATGAACAATACCCGGAGCAGCATTGTACAAAAAGCAGGGAAATATTGCAGGCAAAGGGTTGGCCGGAGGAATACATCCATGCCGTAGTAAGTCACGGTTGGGGGATTTGCTCTGACGAAAAACCAGAAACAGTACTGGAAAAAACGCTTTTTGCTATTGATGAATTAACCGGGCTGGTGGTAACTACTGCCCTTGTAAGACCTTCTAAAAGCGTGATGGATGTGGAAGTGAAGTCGGTTAAGAAGAAATGGAAGGACAAGCGTTTTGCTGCAGGAGTTAACCGTGATATTATTCTTAAAGGTGCCGAGATGCTTGGTGTAGACCTGGCAGAGTTAATTGATGATACCATTAAGGGCATGCAGGAAGTTGCAGATGACATTGGCTTACAGGGTGTTACCGAATCTGAAGCCTGAAATAATGGGTAATCCCTGGTAAATTGCCCTGTTAATGAGGATAATGAATACATTTTGGGAGGGAAATCAGGATGGTGAAATTGAATCAAGAACATCGTTTCGAGGGATTTTCAGCAGAAACTGTATTTTTTCTGAAAAACCTGAAGGAAAATAATAATCGCGACTGGTTCTTAGCCCGGAAAAAGGATTATGATAAGAAGGTTTTACATCCTGCTGCTGAATTTGTTATTGAGATGGGTGATATGCTGCAAAAGTTATCCCCTGGGATTCATGCTGAACCGAAAGTGAATCGTTCCATATTCCGGATTTACCGGGATACCCGATATTCTGCTGATCAAGATCCTTACAAAAACAACCTGAGCATCTGGTTCTGGCAGGGAACCAGGAAGGTTAATGAATCTCCGGGTTATTATTTCGAATTAAAACCTGAGCAATTATCTCTTGCGGCAGGAATCAGTGTATTTTCCAGGAAAGCACTTCGTTGTTTTCGTGAGGCAGTTGCTGATCCGAAGAGTGGGGAAGAGCTAGCTCATATCGTTGAAAAAATCGAAAAAAATACAGATTACCGGCTTAATGAGATTTATTATAAGAATATACCGGAAGGTTACCAGGTACAGGGTAGAAGGGCAGATTTAATTCGTTTGAACGGATTGATGGCCAGTATAGAGATGCTTATCCCTGCTGAATTATATAATCGTAATCTGTTAAAATTTGTTTTTAATATTTATAAAGATTTTTCCCCTATTGAGAATTGGCTTACGAAATATCTCTGTACCTGTAAACAGAAATAATCCACCCGAAAACGCTAGCATGCCCAGATTGATTTTCCTGCCTGCCTGAAAAAGGTGTTATTCAAATGATAGTGGTATTGCAACCGCTTTACCAATAAAATACAATTCTTTAAAGAGAGTTGAAGATGTCTGCTCTGTTCACAACTGAAACAGATGATCAATCAGAAAAAAAAATCAGAAGATCTACAATTAATGATTTACCGGTTTTTTTCTTTCCCGGTTTATTAGCCCATCCGGAATTACTTCATTTTATGACAACACGAGAGGGCGGATACAGCACAATGCCCTTTCATACCTTTAATTTAGCCTTGCATGTGGGAGATAAAAGAGAAGATGTACTTAAAAACAGATCCAAACTTGCCCGATCTTTACATATGCCACCCCGAAAACTGATCACCTCAAACCAGGTACATGGAACACAGATATCCGTAGCAGGTCAGGAGGAAAACAATAATTTTGATGCGAATCATTTCCGGTCTGCAGGAGAAAGTGATGCACTCATCACTGATCAAAGGGATCTTTGCCTTCTCATTTTCATTGCCGATTGTGTGCCGCTATTTCTTTTTGATTACCGAAAGCAAGTGATTGCTGTCATTCATGCGGGCTGGAAGGGAACAATCGATCTGATTACTCACAAAACGATTCAGCAGATGAAGGCTTGTTGGGGGTGTAAACCCCAGGATATCTTATGTGCTATTGGTCCCTCCATCGGTCCCTGTTGCTATCAGGTCGGACCTGAGGTGATCATCAGGGCAAAAGAAGCATTTCCCGAAGAGAAAGAACTTATTCATTCAATTTCTTCTGAGGGGAAAGGTTATTTCAATCTATGGCAGGCCAATAAAATACAATTACTTCATTGCCAGATACCTGATAAAAATATAGAAGTTGCCGAACTTTGTACCTGTTGTCATACTGACATCTTCTTTTCCAACAGAAGAGAAGGTGGGATTACCGGTCGTTTTGCTGCCGGAATCATGTTAAGAAAACAACAGACTTGATAGACCGATCAATCCAGGACGGCAATATGCGGGGCGGTCGTTATGACCATTTATGTCAGAAGTTTGGTAAAAATATTCCTTCTACCGGTGTGGCAATCGGTATCGAAAAATTGCTTAAGGCTTTAAACCTGGAGAATCTGGCAGGTAAGGAAGAATGAGATGGCCATAAATATCTCATCAGATATCCTAAAAGTTTACTTCAAACAGCTTTCAGGCTGGCAGAAAGATTGAGAAAAGAAGATAATATCGTTGAAATGGAATTGGAACAATTAAAGGAAAAGTCCATCTCCAGTATTCTCTGGATAAAAAATACGTTATACTATCGATATACAGTCAGAGAATCTGAATCAGGTTGCCCGTTGCGATCTTCAGTCCAATCTGTTAGAAAAGGTATTCTACGAATGAAAAAAAGAAGTTACAAATGCTATGATGACGATTGCCTTGCCCAGTGGCCGATTATTTCAACCCATTCTGAATATACTGCAAAGATCGGGTTATTTCGGTCTGGTCCACTACCAGGAGGAAAAGGATCGGCATCTGGTTTTTTATAACCGGGAGGGGTCTATCCGTTTTATTATTACAAAACCAAAAGATACATCCACCTATGTAGAGTGTGGTGTAGCAGATATGGGGATAGCCGGGAAAGATATTCTATTAGAGAAAAAAAAGACGTCTATGAACGATTGGTTCTTGGTCTGGGAAGTTGCCGTATTGTATTGGCTGCTTCTCGCTCCAAAGAAGAGGTACTGATGGATATCAAACAGGATGCGCTATCCTTAATTTCAGGAGAAAATCTTTGACTGAAGAATATTTACAGAAAAATGAAATGATGATCAGGGAAGATGCCTATCCGTTATTTGCAGAGATCGATACCATTATTTTTGATATTGACGGTGTGCTGGTGGATGTCAATGCTTCCTATGTTCAGACGATCATCGATGCGGTGCAATATTATTTTCTCCATGTGATTCATCTGTCCGGAGAAGCTGTTTTGATGAACAAAAAATCCATTGATACCTTTAAAATGATGGGTGGATTCAATAATGACTGGGAACTGGCTGCTGCAGCCGTGTTATTTTATATCTGGAAAATGAAGGAATTCAAGATCAATTCACTGGAAGGATTGAAGCATGATCCCCCTTTGATTGCTGATTTCAGTCATAAAATACTGTCGGGTGGCGGGGGGTTATTAAAATTAATAGTCTGGGTAAAGGAAAATTCTGCCCGTCAGGAAGAGATTTTTAATTTATGGAATAGAGAACAGGTTTTTCAAATAGCAAAGGAGTTCTATGCAGGTAAAGCGTATTGTTTCAGAATCTATCATTTTCATCCCTGTGTTGTTGGCCAGGTAGAAGGATATATGGAGAAGGAAACCATTCTGATACAAGCTGAAAGTACAGCAAGAGTCAGGAAGTATCATTTAGGTATCCTGACCGGCAGAGATCGATCAGAGACGGAATTTATCCTGGACCAGATGTGCTGGAATAAATGGCTTAATCCGGAAGCCATCGTAACCTCGGAGAGCTATCCGGGTAAACCTTCACCGGAGGGCATCATGTTTTTAAGGCAACATTTCGGATCCAGAATGATTTTTTATATCGGTGATACGATGGATGATCTTCTGACCGTGGAAAATCTCAATCGGCATTATGGGAAACCGGTTTGTCTCTCCGGGCTGGTGCTGGGAAGTGATTTCCAAAAAGAAGGTGGTAAGAAAGAACATTATCAGAAACACAATGTTGATCTGTTAGCCGAAGATGTAAACCGGGCAATTAAAGTGCTTGACATGGATTTTAAATAGCTGTAAGAAGGGAAGAATTGGTTATGAAAAAGAGAATTGGCTCAGTTCACCGAAAAACAGGTGAAACGGATATTCGGGTAGAAATCAATCTTGACGGAGAAGGAAAAAGCAGTCTTCATACCGAATTACCTTTTTTAAATCATATGCTCGATCTGTTCTGCAGACATGGATTTTTTGACTTGAAGCTGGAGTTGAAAGGGGATATTGAAGTAGATGCCCACCATTCCCTGGAAGATCTGGGTATCTGTCTGGGGAGAGCTATCAAAGAAGCCCTGGGTGATAAATCAGGAATCAGGCGTTATGGATTTTATCTCTTACCCATGGATGAAGCACTGGTTCGTATGGCCATTGATTTAAGTGGCAGAGGGAGAATATTCTTCTTTCAATTACCGGTGCAACAGATAGGCAGAATTGGTCAGATTGAAGGGGAAGCCTGGTGGGAATTTTTTACTGCCCTGGCAGTTGAAGGGGGATTTACCCTACATATAGACCTGTTAAAGGGAGAGAATAGGCATCATATGATCGAGGGTGTTTTTAAAGCCTTTTCCCGGGCATTAGATCAGGCTATTCAGATAGAAAGAAGACTGAAGGGCAATATTCCTTCCAGCAAGGGTTTTCTAGCTTGATAGAGGAGAGATAATGATTATCATCATTGATTACCGGATGGGAAATATAAGGAATGTGCACTATGCCTTCTTCTTTTCATATGAAATGAAGACCTTGTAGATTTTGCAATCTAAAAAACCAAAAATCATACAAAAAGTTGACATTGATGATACAATGCGCTTCATTGACTTTGAAAAAAAGATGGGCTAATATTTAGATAGCAAACCGAAAAGTCTTAGAAAAAATACATTTTCTAATTCAGAAAAGTATATTTCCCTTTCATTTCCTGAATGAGGGTATACGGATAAGAAGGTTTGAATGACGGGAAATCAATTGGAATTATTGTATGATATTATTGATGGAAAGCACAACCTTCTAAAGGTTGGCTTTATCATAGATAGTCCATGGCTGCCCGGATGGTATGGTATTCCCATCATCGATTATTTCACCAATGATGAATTATGGTTTAAAGCAAATAAAAAGGCTTTAGATACTTTTCCCGATATCATATTCTTTCCGGGTTTTTGGTCTGAATATGGTATGTGTACAGAGCCCTCAGTTTTTGGGGCAAAATGTATTTTTCCGCATAATGAGTTCCCCAATGTTGATGAACTCATATTCCAGGATAATCGTTTTAAAAAACTGGTCAAGCCCAATCATGAGACCGATGGATTACTCCCTTTTGTAATCAATCGATTGAGACTGATGCAGGACAGGGTACAGAAAGCCGGGCATATCTATCCTTTTGCCATTTCCCGCGGACCTTTGAATATCGCCAGTTTCCTGCTGGGTACCACCGAATTTCTAATGCTTCTTAAACTGGAACCGGAAAATACCCATCATATCTTACAGATCATCACGGAATTCATATGTGATTGGCTGGGATACCAGCTTAAGAACTTTCCCACTATGGATGGTATCATGATCCTGGATGATATCGTTGGATTTATAGGGAAGGAAGATTTTAAAGAGTTTGCCTATCCTTATCTGAAAAAGATTTTCAGCTATTTTACCGTAAAGGTAAAGTTTTTCCACAATGATGCTCCTTCCATTATTTCCGCTCCTTTCCTCAAAGGGATCGGGATAAACATGTTCAATTTCGGTATAGACACCGACATCAATGAAATGCGTCATCTCTGTGGACCTGATATCGTCTTAGTTGGCAATATACCGCCCCGGGATGTTCTGGCGAATGGGACTCCGGACGAGGTGCGAGCTTCAGTGCGGTCACAATTGAACGCGATGAAAGAAACATCGCGCTTTATCATGTCCTGCGGCGGAGGAATGCCGCCAGGTGTTTCCACGGATAACCTGAACGCATTTATCGATGAAGTAAGAACATTTTCATGATTTTTTATGATTAGGGAAGTAAATGATTAATTATAAATTAGACAAGATAATCCGATTGGTAGAGAAAGCAAATATTTTTTCCATTTCAGTCAACAGGACAGTTCAATTGATTAACCCGGAGTTGAATCTGCATTCAAACTGCTCGGTAGTCATGATCTCTCCGGATATGTATCAGGAATTATTGTTAGACTACGATATGGAATTATCCCAAACCTTGCAGCCCTATGGTATCCATCACTGCGGAAATAATATGCACATTCATGCAGATGGCTATGCAAAGGTTAGGGGAGCCTCTTTTTTTGATGTAGGCTGGGGTTCGGATATTCCTCTCTGCCGTCAGAAGCTACCAGAAGCCTTTTTAAACCTGCGTTATAATCCAGTAAAGATGAGACAGGCACAGCCAGATGAGGTCAGCACCGATATCCGAAAAATGCTGGAACAATCTGCAGATCCGGAAAGAACAGGCGTCTGCTGCATCAATATGGGCTGGGATGTGCCCGATAAAAATATCCAGGCAATTGTTGACACTGTAGATGCATACCGGAAACAATTCACTAAGTATTGATCAAGTCTTCATCTTGTTTTTAAAATGATCTGATATGATCCCAAAAACTTTATTTTGTTTAACTGAATGTACGCTATAAAAAGAATAGACAATATGGAAGAAAGAAAATTCAATGCACAATTTTTATCATGCAGACGAAATCCTAGGCAGAAAAGATATGTTCCAGCTGAAAGATATTATAAGATGGCTTTTAAGTTCCTACTATCAAGCTACCGGACTTGGAGTGATCTTTGTAGATAGAAAAGGCAACATACTTTCGCCTTTAACTTCTCACAGGACTTTCTGTCATTTTTGTAAAATAATCCAGGATCGTTCAAAAGGAAATAATAAGTGTCTGAAGACTTTCCATGATAGTGCCTTAAAGAGTATAGAATATGGGTTTCCCTATATCTATCAATGCCACGCTGGTCTGATTGAATGGTCTGCACCTTTTTCTTTTGAAGGAGAATTGCTGGGTTGCTTCATTTCAGGTGGCGTTCTGATGAGAAAACCTGATTCCTCTTTTTTAAAAGAGATTCAAAAGGTAGATAAAGCTTTTCAGATAGAGGATTCTCATTTAGAGGAGGTTCTTAGGAAGGTCAAAGTAGTGTCAGAAAAAAAGGTAAAAGCAGCCGCAGATATTCTTCATATCATGGCGAACTATTTAGCAGAAATGGAGTTAATAGATATTAAATTGCGTCAGGAGAAATACATTCAACAGGCAAAAATTTCTGAGGAAATCCATAGTATCAAAAGAAAAGAATTAGAGTTGCTTGAAAAAGAAGAAAAAAATGAAAATTCATTTATTTCTATCTGTTCACTCTATCCCTTAGAGACAGAAAGAGAATTACTAAGAAGAGTGAGATTAGGAGATCAAGAAGGAGCAAAAGAAGTATTAAATGAGATTTTAGGAAAAATATTATTTAAAAATGCCGGTCAATTAGAATTAATTCGAGCTCGAATCCTGGAGCTGGCGGTCGTTCTTTCCCGGGCTGCAGTAGAGGCTAAGGCAGAATTGGAGATGATTCTGGGATTAAATCTTGAATATATTCAGGAAGTGGGTAAGCTTAAAACGATTGAAGAACTGTGTGTCTGGATCGTAAAGGTTTTAGACAGATTTACTGAATCAGTTTATGAGAACAGAAATATTAAAAATATAGATCTTATCAGAAAGACCAGGGAGTTTATTCTGGCAAATTATAAGAAGAAGATAAAATTAAAAGATATAAGTCAGGCAATTTATCGAAGTCCATACTACTTGAGTCATATTTTTAAACAGGAAACAGGGTCTACGATATTGGAATATATTACTAAAGTCCGCATTGAAGAAACTAAAAGATTATTAGAAAAAACGGACTGGAATGCCACGCGAATCTCTTTTGAAGCAGGTTATGCTGATCAGAGTTATTTCTGTAAAGTTTTTAAGAAATCAGAAGGGATATCAGTTTCTGAATATAGAAAAAGAATGAAAAGGTAATTTTGTTCCTCCATTAACCTCTTAGTATTCCCAATCAGGCTAAAAAAGAATGAATAATATGTGTAACAACCTTGAAAAAAGCAAGATATTACCTAATAATATGATTATATTTATAGCAGGAATATTTTTTATTTCTTAAAATAATTTAAAATTTAACGAATTTTAGAGGTAACGCTATGGTTAATTTAGAAAATGTATCTGAGGCATTACAAAAGGGAGACGCAGAAAAGGTAAGAGAGCTTGTGGTACAAGCGTTAGAGGAGAAAATAACACCTAAAGAGATACTGGAAGAGGGTTTAATTAAAGGTATGAATATCATCGGCGTTAAATTTAAGAACAATGAGGTTTATGTACCGGAAGTGTTAATTGCTGCTCGTGCCATGCATGCCGGAATGGATGTCTTAAAGCCAAAATTGGTTGAAACGGGAGTCAAGAATATTGGTAAAGTGGCCATAGGAACGGTTAAAGGGGATTTACATGATATTGGCAAAAACCTGGTAAAAATGATGCTGGAGGGAGCGGGTTTTGAAGTTGTAGATTTAGGAACAGATGTGTCTGTGGAAAAATTCGTGGAAGCTGTAAAAGAGCATCAACCCAATATTATCGGGATGTCTGCACTTTTAACGACTACCATGGTGAATATGCCTGAAGTCATCAAAGCCCTTGAGAGTGCGGGATTAAGAGATAAAGTGAAGATCATGATAGGAGGGGCTCCTGTAACACAGAATTATGCTGAACAGATAGGAGCAGACAGTTATTCACCTGATGCGGCAACCGCGGTAGAGGATGCCAGGACTTTTATCGTCTGAAGATGAAATATAGAGGAATATCATGATTCATCATATCCGGAATAAAACCTATCACGTTGAGGTATTACCACCCAAGCAGGATACTGAAAAGCTGGAGCAGGATCTGGAGACTTTCAATGGAAAATATCTCAGAGTTTTAGACAGCGGTTATTGTGCCTGTATCACGGACAATGCCATGGGTCTTCTGTCTTTCCAGGGAACCGAGATCATTGAGGTATATAACCTGCCCGTCAAACCTGAGCAGGTGATGATTCATCTGAATACTTTCCACAGAAAAGATGATCTGGACAATATTCTTGACCTGTGCAAGTCAAAGGGAATCAGATATCTCCTGATTATAACAGGGGATGGTTCAGTAAGGCTTCCCAGGCTTCGTCCCTCAGATATTGGAGCAGATGATGTGGAGTCTGTCACCTCAGTGGAATTGTTAGAGTATATCAACTGTAAGTATCCGGATATATTTATACTTGGCGTGGCTTTTAATCCCTACGAGCCGGTAGAACACGAATTTAAAAAAATGGAAAGAAAAGTAAAGGCAGGTGCCACCTTTATTATTACCCAGCCCTTGATAGAAAGAAATGAAGTGGTGGATAGACTTCTTCAGAAATATCCTGATATTCCTGTGATTGTAGAGGCCTGGATGAGTAGAAAGCTGTATCTTCTGTCCGAAGCAGTAGGTTATGAAATACCTGAAAATACTGAATTTGACCCTATCGCTACCTTGAAATTACTTCATAAATTATATCCCAGATGTGGTGTTTACCTGTCACTGCTGGGATTTAAAACCCAGTATGATTTGATTAAGGATACTTGGATTTGAGGATCATGAATACCTGGAGGCAGGATGAAAATAGTTGTATGTATCAAGCAGGTTCCGGCAACACACGATGCTAAAATTGATCCGGAAACAAAGCGTATTGTAAGAGAAGGTGTCAAAGCAATTCTGAATCCCTTCGATACCTATGCTCTGGAAGAGGGCGTACAATTGAGGGATCAATCTGGAGGAGAAGTTATTGCCCTGTCTATGGGTCCTCCTAAAGCTGAGACAAGCTTGAGAGAGGCTCTTTCATTAGGGGTTGACAGAGCCATTCTGCTCAGTGATCGGAATTTTGGCGGATCTGATACCTGGGCTACCAGTTATGTGCTGGCGAAGGCCATTCGAAAGATTGGTAATGTTGATCTGGTGATCTGCGGCAAACAGGCAATTGATGGCGATACTGCCCAGGTAGGTCCCGGCATTGCCGCTCACCTTGGCTGGCAGCAGGCTACCTATGTGATGGCTGTAGAAAATTTATCATCTTGTAACGTCAGAGTCAAAAGGATGCATGAAGATGGTTATGATGTATGCGAAATGGATCTGCCTGCTCTTATTACTGTAGTAAAAGACATTAATATTCCCCGTGTACCGTCACTCAGAGGTTGGCTGACTGCAATCAAAAGTAACATCTTGATATGGAAACCTGATGACATCCTGGCAGATCTTTTAAAAATAGGCCTGGACGGGTCACCTACCAGGGTGGTAAAAACACAGCCTCCGGCACCACGGCATACCAGAACACTTAGAATCGAAGGTTCTGCCAGAGAATGTGCCCAGGCCCTGCTCAGGGAATTAAGACTGCGAAGCATCGTATGATTCAGGGAGATAAACCATGATTGCCATAACAGATGCCGAGAAGAAAAAATACAGTAATGTCTGGGTCATTGCTGAGGTGTTATCCGCCAAGATACAACCGGTGACAAGTGAGCTTTTAGGAGTAGCAAGGTCTCTTGCTGATCTTAGAAATAGTGAAGTTTGGGTTGTAGTCATCAGCTCCTGCATGAAAGATAAGACAGATTCACTCTATGCCTATGGAGCGGATGTTGTTTTACTGGTTGACAATTACGGATTATCCGGTTATGTGGATGAGGCAGAGGCTAGAATTCTACAGCGACTGATTGAAAAGTATAGACCTGAGGTGGTTATCTGCGGAGCAACATCAAGAGGAAGGTCACTCATTCCCCGGGTTGCTGTGATGAGCTATTGTGGTCTTACTGCGGACTGCACGGATCTTTCCATTGACTCTGAAAATGGTGATCTCCTTCAGACCAGGCCAGCTTTTGGGGGAAATATTATGGCTACCATACGCTGCTCCAATCACAGACCCCAGATGGCAACCGTACGGCCGAGAGTCATGAAATCTCCCGAACCTGTTCCTGGTCGTACCGGTAAAATGATCAGAGAAGGAATACTGGTCAGTGATACAGAAAAGGTCAAGCGGATCATCGATATTTTTCACAGTACCGAAACTGCTGTTAATCTTTCCGATGCACAGATGATTGTTTCGGGTGGAAGAGGAATGAAGGGTCCGGAAGGTTTTAAGCTTCTTAAACAGTTTGCCGAAAAATTGGGCGGGGCTGCCGTTGGTGCCAGCAGGGCAGCAGTTGATTCAGGCTGGATCCCTTATGCCCATCAGGTTGGTCAGACCGGACAAACAGTCCAGACTAAGGTTTATATTGCCTGTGGCATTTCCGGACAGATTCAGCATCTGGTAGGGATGCAGTCCTGTGACCTGATTATTGCCATCGATAAGAATCCAAATACCCCGATGATGCAGATGGCAGATATCACAGTTGTCGGGGATTTATTTGAGATTATTCCTGAGTTAATCAGGAATATAACAAAACTGTAAGCATTTTAAAAACATTCATGGTCATGAGTTGAAGGAGGCTGAATGTTCATTATCGGAGAAAAATTAAACTCTACCCGTAAAAAAGTACGGGAAATGATTGAAAACAGAGATGTAAAATCAGTCCAGGATTTAGCCAGGCAGCAGGTAGAAGCCGGCGCGGAAATATTAGATGTCAATTCTTCTGCCGCCGGTGGTAATAAAGATGAGAATATGGAATGGCTGGCAAGGACTGTCCAGAAGGTAGTTAATGTCCCCCTATGTATTGATAGTCCCAATGCCGATGAAATTGAAAAGGGCCTTGAGATTCATGATTGGGATAAAGGCAAAGCCTTAATTAACTCTATTACCGGGGAAAAGGAGAAAATCGATAGATTGTTACCGGTCATCAGGAAATACAAATGTGCCGTCATCGCACTCGCAATGGATGAAAGAGGTATCCCTGACAGCTCGAAAGTGCGGTTTGAAATTGCTGAAAAATTAATCAATTTATTGACTGATATTGGATTTCCCCTGAAAGACCTGTTTATTGATCCTCTGGTAGTGCCAATCGGAACCGGTGATAAAAATGGCCTGATTACCATGGAAACCATCAGATGTATCAGAGAAGCTTATCCTGAAGTAAGAATTGTAACAGGTTTAAGCAATATCTCTTTTGGATTGCCGGAGAGAAAACTCATTAACCAGGTCTTTATGATGTTAACCATGGGATGCGGGATGGATGCCGCCATCATGGATCCTACCGATAAAAAGATGATGGCTTTAATCAAAACAGCCATGACACTTATGGGGAAGGATCCTTTTTGCAGTGAATACATTAAAGCCTACCGGGAAGGTAAGTTAACTTTTGAAGAATAAGTTCTTAATAGCTATCAATAAAACATCTCTGGTTCAATAGCAGGCTAACTGAGAAACTGGGGTATACTAAGTGAAAATAATAACAGACATTAGATTGAATATAGATGAAGACGAGGTATTGCGATACCAGGGACTCACTAATGATAACCAAAAGAGAGTGCCTGTGGAAATCGTACAGATTACCCGGGAAGAAATTAAACAAGGTCTGCATCTTTTCGAGCCAAAAGGGATTCTTGATTCCGTTAGAATTAAACAGATATCTGTTTCCAAAAAAAAGATATATTTAAAAAATGGTTGTTCTTTGCAGTTCAGTAATTCGATGATAAACTTATTTGAAGGGATCGATTCTTTAATCGTGGGAGTCGTTACCATCGGAAGCTCTTTAGAAAATCAAGTTTCCCGATTTTTTACCGCAGGGGAATATCCCAGGGCCATTGCCCTTGATGCTGTTGGGACAGTAGCCGTTCGATTTTTTAGGGATCAATTGACCAGTTTAGCATGTCAGGAATCCCGGGAACAGGGAATGCAAACGACCACATGTTTCAGCCCTGGCTCTGTTGATTGGAATATCAGCCAGCAGAAAAATATTTTTCAGATGATTCCGGTTGAAAAAATTGGCGTATCATTAACTGAATCTTATATGATGGTTCCCCAGAAATCTTTATCCTGGATCATAGGGGTAGGTAGAAATATTAGATTGTCTTCGAAAAATAAACATTCCTGTCAAATCTGCCAGGCAATTAATTGTCAGTTCAGGAAAACTTTTTAACCATTGTCAATGTTCATCAGTGGAAGTTAAATAAGCCAGAATCATTACCGTGTTACCATGTTGGTTTTCTACTCAAAGTGAATATTGATATGTGAGAACATAAATGAATAAAAAGAAGTTTGACAATTACTGAGTTACAGGTTTAATATTTATGGAAATAATGGATACTTTACCGGACTGCCGGTTAGAATAGGAGTCATCTGATGGGAAAGACCAGACGAACATTTCAGGAAATCAATGAAAAAATAGCCCGGAAAGAGGCAGTCGTCATGACTGCGGAAGAAGTGATTGCCTTAAAGGAGGAACAGGGCATTGCCAGATCAGCGGAAATAGTTGATGTGGTTACTACCGGTACTTTTGGTCCTATGTGCTCATCCGGAGCATTTTTTAATGTAGGGCACAGTGATCCCCCCATCAGAATGCAGAAAGTCTGGCTCAATGATGTAATGGCTTATGCCGGCCTGGCAGCTGTCGATATCTACTTAGGAGCAACCCAGCTAGCAGAATCGGATAGAAATGATTATGGCGGAGCACATGTCATTGAAGATTTTGTCAGGGGAGAAAATATTCATCTGAAAGCAATCTCTTCTGGAACAGACTGCTATCCTGCCAGAGAAGTGGAAGCGATTATTTCTAAAGAAACAGTAAACCAGGCCTTTATGGTGAATCCCAGGAATACTTATCAGAATTACAATGTAGCAGTTAATCAGTCTTCCCGGAAACTGTATACCTATATGGGTATCTTGCTTCCCAATTTAGGCAATGCCAGCTATACCACCAGCGGCCAGTTGAGTCCCCTGCTTAATGATCCCGATTTGAGGACCATTGGTATCGGTACGCGTGTCTTTATCGGAGGTGCGCAAGGTTATGTCATAGGGGAAGGTACCCAATATCATCCCGGTTCTTTTGAGAATCAGGGGAAGGTATTCACAAAAAAAGGTGCAGTACTGGCCTTAATAGGTGATTTAAAGAAGATGACACCGGATTTCCTGCAAGCTGCCTATCTATCTGGTTACGGTGTAACCCTGTATCTGGGAATTGGGATACCGATTCCCATACTCGACGAAGAGGTACTGAAGGCAGTCAGTATTAAAGATGAAGAGATATATACCGAGATTTCTGATTATAGCTACCCCCATCTGGACAAACCTTCCATTGGTTTGGTCAATTATGCTCAACTTAGAACTGGACAGATAGAGATCAATGGGAAAAAAGTTCCCACCTCTTCCATGTCCAGCTATGCCAAAGCAAGAATGATTGCCGGTTCATTAAAAAAATCTATTCAGGAAGGAGCATTTTTTCTTCAAGAACCTATTGAGTCCTTAGCTCCAGCCCGGGATTTTAAGGCACTGAAAACAATCCGGATTCAATAAAAATGCTTGAATAAAAATCTGGAATGAAATTAAATATCTCAGGGAGGTAAAATGATTAAACAAAAAGCCATTCTCCGTTTTGATTCTTCCACCGTGGAGAAACCGGTTACCTATCAGTTGATTAAAAAATATGATTTATGGATTAATATTCTTCAAGCTAAATTTGAACCCGGTTTAGGCGGAAAGTTGGTTATTGAGATAAGAGGAGACAAGAAACAGATTGATCAGGCGTTCAGTTATCTGGAAGAACAGAAGGTAAAGATAGATTTCCTGGAACAGGAAGTTTTCTGGAACGAGAGGAAATGCAATCACTGTGGCGCCTGTATTTCGATCTGTCCGGTGGGTGCATTGACAATGGACAGAGAAAATTTTCACCTGCAATTCAATTACCAGGAATGTGTAGTTTGCGGGTACTGCGCAGATGCCTGCCCCGTTGGGGCCATTGAAATTATTTTTTGATCGATTCAGACCATGGATCAGGAAGCATTCAACGACCAAAATCATTTTGATCCCCGTCATGAAAATCGCTCTTATCGACAGCAGATGAAGAGTCCGGATCTGATTCCGTTTCAGGTCATAGAGAAGGAGAGCGATTTATTCATTCAGGCTTCAGCTAACCTGGAGGACGAAGCACGGATTGCCCTGCGCTATTATCGGAGCATCCTGGAAAATTACATTAAGGAAAATCCATCCTTTAAAACAACTCTCAAACCATACCCTCCTGATGAAAAAGCACCTCCTGTGATTCAGGAAATGATCGAAGTTTCTGCCATCTGCAATGTTGGTCCCATGGCAGCGGTCGCAGGATGCATCTCAGAGAATGTAGCACAACATTTATTACAATATACAGATGATCTAATCATTGAAAATGGGGGAGACCTTTATCTGAAAAGTCCCCATATCCGAAAAGTCATCATCTATGCCGGCTTCTCTCCTCTCAGCAACAGGATTGTTCTGCAGATTGATTCCCGGGAGAAGGGAATGGGTATCTGCACCTCATCCGGTACCGTCGGTCCCTCCTTCAGCATGGGAAAAGCGGATTCGGTTACCGTGCTTTCCGGTTCTGCTGCTCTGGCTGATGCTGCAGCCACTACCCTTGGAAATCTGATTCAGAAGAAGGAGGATATTGAAAAAGGACTCAACTGTGCTAAAACCATTACCGGACTCACCGGAGTTGTAATGATCATAGAGGATCGTATAGGAATGTGGGGCGAAGTCAACTACCACCTGATTTAAGACCCTGCCATAGAACTTTCATCAGAATACCTTACTTCCGCAGTTTTTCAGATCAGAAATAACCCTGTCTTCAGTTTTTAAAATCCTGACAATGCCTCAGGGAAATGATTTCCTTTTCCTCTGTGATAGAATAGAAAGGCAATATCCGTAAAAATGGTAGAAAGGTCTCATGTATGTTTTTACCGACCACAAGGGAAGAAATAGAGAAAAATAGATGGGAACATCTGGATATCATCCTGGTAACCGGGGATACCTATCTTGACAGTCCTTATATCGGAGTATCCGTCATCGGACAGTTTTTACTGAAAGCGGGTTATCGCGTAGGCATCATTGCCCAACCGGACATCGACCGACCGGATGATATCTGTCGCCTGGGAGAACCGCGGCTTTTCTGGGGAGTCACAGCCGGTTCAGTGGATTCCATGGTCGCAAATTACACTGCCACCGGAAGAAAGAGAAAAACAGATGACTATACCCCGGGGGTTATAAATAACCGTCGGCCTGATCGGGCAACAATCGTTTATACCAACCTTATCAAACGATATTTCAAGAATAGCAGACCCATCGTTTTGGGCGGGATCGAAGCCAGCCTGAGAAGAATTGCCCATTATGATTATTGGAATAATGAAATCCGGCGCTCCATCCTGTTTGACAGCAAAGCGGATTACCTGGTTTATGGAATGGCTGAAAAAAGTATCCTGCAGCTGGCTGACCGGCTTGCCCGGAAAGAAAGTCCCAATGATATCCCGGGGCTTTGTTATATCTCTGAATTACCCGAAAAAGAAGATCTTATGCTACCTTCTTTTTCGGAAGTCAAAAAGTATAAGAAAAGTTTTATCCAGATGTTTCAATTATTTTATCAGAATCAGGATCCGTTTCGAGGCAAGGTACTCGCCCAGCAGCAGGATAACCGCTACCTGATTCAGAATCCCCCTCCATCTCCTTTATCTGAAAAAGAGCTGGATGAAATCTTTGAACTGGATTATGAGCACGCGGTTCATCCCTTTTACCGGAAATGGGGCGTGGTCAAAGCTCTGGAAACCATTAAATTTTCCGTGACCTCTCACAGGGGATGTTTTGGGGAATGTCATTTTTGTGCGATTTCCGTTCACCAGGGGAAGATCATCCAATCTCGGAGTGAGCAATCGATTATCCGGGAGGTAAAAAAATATACCAAGAGAGAGGACTTTAAGGGATATATTCTGGATGTGGGTGGACCAACTGCCAATATGTATGGCATGAAATGTAAAAGTCAGTTGAAAAAGTGTCATTGCCTGAAAAAACACTGCCTGTTTCCCTCAGTCTGCTATAATCTTTCCCTCAGCCATCAGCCGCAGATCAGTTTACTGCGGAAAATCAGGAAAATAGAGGGGATCAAGAAGGTGTTTGTAGCCTCCGGAATCCGGTATGATTTAGTGATGGCCGATCAAAAGAGTGGCAAAAAATATCTTCAAGAACTGATTAAGTATCACATTTCAGGACAACTGAAGATTGCCCCTGAACACAGCGAAGATCAGGTTCTTACCCTGATGGGAAAGAGTAATGACTATATGGATTTAGTGGAGTTTAAGACATGTTTTGACCGCATGAACCGCCAGACAGGACAGAAACAGTTTTTAACCTATTACTTTATAGCTGCTCATCCGGGTTGCCAGGAAGAAGACATGATGCAATTGAAGCAGATCCTGAAAAGAGAACTTCATATCTATCCGGAACAGGTGCAGATCTTTATTCCCCTTCCTTCCACCTGGTCAGGAGTGATGTATTATACCGGTAGGAACCCATTCAATGAGGAGCCGATTTTTGTAGAGAAAAAGACAAAAAATAGGGAAAGGCAGAAAAAGATCATCACAAGATTCTGAAATGGATTTATCCTGCTGAAAATAACTTCTAAAGTATAAAGATGTCATCACATTACTAATCCGATGTCCTGATGATAAATAATGTGAGATCAGATAATGTATTTACATTATTTGATTTGCAGAATGTCCATTAAACTCTGTCTGACACCGTCTTTGTCATAAACAAGATTGTGCCTGATTTTCTTATTCCCCAAATCCTGCAGCATAGCAGGGACCGGGAGGCCGGAATAGTCACTTAATTCTTTTAACAGGACAAGCTCATCCTTATTCTGTACAAATTCTTCTCCTGCTAGTGCAGACAGGACGCTGCGGTTAAATTTAAAGGGGCTGGCGGTTGCATCAATAACGGTTTTAGTGCCCAGCCCGGTAGTATCCTGGAAATCACCAAAAACTTTCAGGCCGACAGCCGTATGCGGATCTACCAGGTAATGATAATCATGATACGTTTTCTTGATAGTCTCCATTGTTTCCGCCTCGCTGGCATAACCGGCAAAGATGATTTCTTCCATCTTTTCTTTCATCTCTTTATCCAGCCGGAACTGTCCTTTTTCCTGCAGGTCTTTCATCCAGGCAGTAATCATCTCTTCCCGGTGTCCCGAAATCTCAAAGAGAAACCGCTCCAGGTTACTGGAGATGAGAATATCCATGGAAGGGCTGATGGTAGGAATCAGGGACCTGTTACGGTTATAAATGCCCTGTTGAAAAAAGTCAGTCAGCACCTTATTGACATTGGAGGCGCAGATCAGTTTTGCTACCGGCAAGCCCATCCGGAAGGCATACCAGGCTGCCAGGATATTTCCAAAATTTCCGGTGGGAACCACGAAATTAATTCTTTCGTTTACCCGTATCTGATTTTTCTTTAACAGGGAGAGGTAGGCATAGAAGTAGTAGACAATCTGGGGAAAGAGCCGTCCCCAGTTGATGGAATTGGCAGAGGAAAATTCAAATCCCTTCTTCTCCAGCGTACGGCAAAAATCTGAATCAGAGAAGATCTGCTTCACCGCATTCTGGCAATCATCAAAATTTCCCCGGATGGCAATGACATGGGTATTATTTCCCTCAGTGGTGCTCATCTGCAATTCCTGGATTTTACTGACCTTCTGGTAGGGGTAGTAGACTACAATGTGCGTGCCGGGTACATCCTTGAATCCTTCCAGGGCTGCCTTACCGGTATCACCCGAGGTGGCTACCAGGATCAGCATCTCGTTGGTAATCGAAAGCTTGTCGACTGCCAGGGTGAGTATTCTCGGAAGTGCCTGCAGGGCAATGTCTTTAAATGCACCAGTCGGTCCGTGAAAGAGCTCCAGGATAAAGAGCTGGTCTGAAAGCTGTTTGACAGGGGTAACCTCTTCAGATTCAAAATGCCCGGCATAATAGGCTTGACGGGTAATCCCGTTAATTTCCTTTTCCAAAAAATCATCTTCAAGAAAAAGGGAAAAGATTCTTTCAGCCAGCTGGGCATAGGACAGGTCTTTCCATTGATTCAGTTGCTGCCGACTTATGGCAGGAATTCCTTCCGGAACAAACAAGCCGCCTCCGGGTACCATACCCGTTTTGACTGCTTCTGCAGAAGATATCGGATGAATATTCCCCCGGGTACTGATGTATTTCATTGAAAATAAATCCCCTCTATCTAAAAGAATTCTACTGAAGTGAATGATATCTTTATTATTGTTAATAGTTTATTAATCATTTTTATCACTTATTAAGA
>CAYSSG010000030.1:0-22473 GCA_964433635.1 uncultured Atribacterota bacterium
TTCGATAGATTACAGCACGATCGGTGAATAATGAACTCCAGCATTTAATCACATGTTTTAAAATCTCTTCTTTACCTTTAATATTTAAATAACTATCATACTGACCGGCAAAGGAGGCATCAGGTAAATCCTCAGCAGTAGCACTGGAACGAACAGCAAAGGACTGCTGTTCGTCGAACTTTATCAATGCTTCAATGATGGCACCTTCCACCTCTTTTGCCATCCCTGCGTTTTCAATGGTCAAACGAATCTTACTACTGATTTCCGAAATTTTTTCTTTTTCATCATGGTGTACTTCGACCAGTATTTCCATAAGTTCTTTCAGCTTTTGGTTGTTATGGATAGATTTTTTGTAGGCATCGGTTGTGATGCAAAAACCTGCAGGCACCTGGATTCCGACTATTGTATTCAGCTCTCCAAGATTTGCACCCTTTCCACCCACAACGCTGAGCCTTGTCTTATCTATTTCCGAGAAGTCAAGTACATAAGAGTTCATTAGCATGTTACCTCTTACCTTCTTCATTGTTTTGAAATATCATCTTTGTAATTTCATAATATGTCAGAACAATCATGTTGTCAATGTGTTTTGAAATAAATATTGTAATATTACAAAACTATGTTAAGATAGTTATAAGGTGATAAGTATGAATGGTTATGAAAAAAGAACCCTGTTAAAAAAGGAGTCCATTATAAACACTGCCCGAAAGCTCTTTACCCAGCGGGGTGTTACGGATGTTAAAATCAGTGAAATTGCAGCTAAAGCCAATGTTTCACAGGTATCCATCTATAACTACTTTGGAGATAAAAACAACCTTGCTAAAGAGGTGTTAATCATCATACTTGATGAAGTGATTCAGGAATATGAGGAAATTCTGAACAGGGATATCCCTTTCCCGGAAAAGCTCACCATCATTATGACAAAAAAACATGCAGCGGTGATTGAAGCCAGCTGTTCACTGTTCAGTTCATATGCCTGGTCAGACAAAGTTTTGCGACAGGTTTACCGGGAAGCAGCACTAATAAAATCAACCCATATCTATTTAAAATTTATCAAGCTGGGTAAAAAAGAGGGTGCGATTGAAAAATGGATTCCCGACGATGCAATCTTATCTTATTTGAACGCTTCCATTACCATTATGCAAGATCCTGACTATCTGAAAACCAACGATGAATACAAATTGGGAATCTTCAGGTTGTTTCTATATGGTTTACTGGGAAAAGAAAATTAATATAAAAACGATTCAGATCTGTTCAAAATACTACCAGAATTGTTTCAGCTATGCTTGACTTTATTTACACAAAAAATTTCAAATTGCTAAAATTCTAATAATTTTCTTTCTATCTGCAGAAATCAATAAAAATTTAAGCAAATGTTTTAGAGATATATTAAAATATATTTAAATCATAAGATCAGAAAAATGAAATTGTAAATTTTTTTAGGGATTTTGAAGCAATTATTTTCTTAAATATATTATAAATAACAATATAATTGAAAGATACCAGGAGGCGATTTATAAAATTTTTCAGCAGTTTTCTATTCCACTCCTGCTTTTAGGGCTTCGCTCATGGGAACTGCCTCCACACTCTTCGCACAAAGCAGTTTGCTTAGCTGATAGGTCAGCATGATAGCTATAAAAGATATGACCACATAAAGGGGACTAATAATTGTTGGCAGCATTAAATTAATCATATTGCCAAGATAACCATACAATACACCCATTGAGACCATAGCAATAGGAATAGCAACTATAAATCCGACCAAGATAACCAGGGTGGAGCTGTTCAATATCAGGGACCGAATCTCCCGGCGTCGATAACCAAATATCTTGAAGAGTGAAATGGTATTTTTGTTTTCCTCAATAATCAGTGAGGTTACCAGATAGAGAATAATCAAGGCAACAATACTGGAGACAATAGTCATCAATACTACCATGGAAATCAGCTGTCCCATAAATTCATCCATTGCTTCAGGTAATTCAGCCATGGATTTTGTTCCTGACAGCATTTCGTCAGGAATATCAAGTTTTCTTGTGCTGAATAAACCCATATAGCTGTTTTCGGGAAGCTCCATTTTTTGGTTAAACGCTGCAATCGGCATATATAAAAACTGCTCGATATAAGAATCAGCGACAGCATCAATCTGAAAGGAGTATGATTTCCCATCTTCTTTATTAATGAAGGTTACATTGTCACCGGCTTTAATATCCAGCCGATTGGCCAGAGCTTTTGTAATATTTGTCTGGTTGTTAGGAATGAGGTCCCCCTTGCCATCCTTTAGAATCACAAGCGTTGAATCGGGCTCTATCCCGGATATATAAAACTCAATCTCTTCCTTATTTTCAGGATAAAACTTTCCTGCATTAAAGGCTTCCACCCCTTCAGGCACTTCACCAAACTGCATTTCCCTGAAGGAATATTCGTAGTCAAACTGGTATACATCTGAAGATTTGAATGCATGGTTCATAGAGTTCATAATAGTAAAACCAAAGAGAATTAAAACAGAGGCGCTGGTAACACCCAGAAAGAGGAACAAAAGCCGCGAGATGCTTCTAAACTGCTCACGCAGTTTGAATTTTGTACTGAATTTAAACCTATCTAATTTTAAAGCCCGCTCCAGTACATTAACCTTGCTGTTTTGTATATCCCCTTTCATAAGATCTGCTGGTGAGCGCTTCAGTTCCGAACGAATCACAAGATAACTGCTGAGGCCTAAAAACAGGATCGGCGTAAATATCCCGATTAATACATTTAGAAAACTGAATTCAATACTTGGGACAGGAACATTATAATAGGAAACCATAGCCAAAACCATTGGCTTGATAGAAGGCAGAGCCAGCAGGCTTCCTATTATTCCACCTGCAAAAGCCAGCATGACCGGAAGGGCCATATAGTGACGCATTAACTCGCCACGCCGGTATCCCTGGGCATAAAGGGTGCCGATAATTACCGATTCCCGGCGAATCATTCTCCAGAACATGATACCTATTATTAAGCAGGATATCAGAAACATTACTACCGGGAGCGGTACGCTCATGGTTTTCATGCCGGTGATGGAAGCCCATACCATTCTTGCCCGTTTGTTATCCATAATATTAATCCAGTCAGATACTGTAAAACCTTCTTCCTGTAAAGCTTGCCGCAATTCGACTGCCTGACTGTTAATACTACGGTTTCTATTATTAAACCTGACTGAATAAATACTGGCAGCTTTACCTATATCTGAAAATGCCTCACGATTAATAACACCTACCCCAAAATCATTTGGAGAATACAGGATATCATTCACATTCTTCAGCGGATAGATATAATGGGGTAAAGACACAAAACCCACCACAGTGAAGTTTTTACCTGCCACTTCTATTTGACTCCCTAAAGGATAGTTATTGGCTTTGGCAAAAGAGGGATCAAGGAGTATTTCTCCCGGTCCGGAAAGAGGCTGTCCTTCAATTACAGACGGAATATTTACCTTTTTTGTTTCACTTAATAGCCTTAATGTAAGCGAATCAGACAGGTCAGCATCAAAACTTAAATATTCTTCGATGATGATATCTGCCTCTTTTTCTAATTTTGCGCTGTCGGATATAATCTTATCTGTTGAAAAGGACAGGTCTTCCTGTATATGCTCTTCTGTAAAAGATGTAACCAGCTTAGCCAGGTTCCGGGAAAGTCCGGCAGCCACGATAAAAGTATAGCTTCCAAGAATAATCAGAAGAAGAATGCCCAGATAGCGTAATTTATTTTCCTTGAAAATCCGTATTATTCTCCTGTTCAAAGCCATTACCATTCAATCCTTTCCGCCGCAAGGGTTACCTCATTGACTGTTTCTTCTGCTATGATACCGCTTCTGAGTTTAAACACTCTATTGCCCATAGCAGCAATGGCAGCATTGTGGGTTATCATCAAAATAGTTGTTCCAAATTTTTTATTAATCTGTTGCAACAGCTTTAATATACTGCGGGAGGTCTGATAATCCAGGGCTCCGGTTGGCTCGTCACAAAGTAATAGTTTCGGATTTCTGACAACAGACCTGGCAATGGAGACCCTTTGTTGTTCACCTCCACTCAGCTCTCTGGGGAAACGGTGCTTTTTGTCAAGAATTTCTACTGCCTTTAAGACTTCTTCCTTACTCAGTGGTGATTTGCTGATATTGGAAACTACCTCAATATTTTCCCCGGCTGTCAGGTTTGGGATAAGATTATAGAACTGGAATACAAAGCCGATGTGTTCTCTTCTATATTCAGTCAACTCTTCATCATTCAACTTGTCTACTTCAATCTCATCCACAATAACCTTACCGCTGTCACCTCGATCAACACCGCCAATGATATTCAGCAGAGTGGTTTTACCCGAACCTGAGGGGCCAAGGATGACGCCAATCTCTCCTTTTCCTAATTTTATTTCTATGCCCTTTAAAACTTCATTTTTAACCATACCGGTTGTGTAGGTCTTCTTTAAATCAGAGACAATAATAAACATGCTATTGCTCCCCCTTTTTATAGAAACACTGTTTCAGAATATCAAAATATTCATCTGATTCACTGAGGATTTTCCTTCCAACATCTTCAATGGAATTAAGTTCATTCATATGTTGCTCGGCATAGCTCAACATGGTCCAGTTAATTATATTAATCATTTTTTCACGGTCAATATCTTCCCGGAATTTGCTCCAATCAATATTTTGATAGCCTTTTTCCAGGCCACTTGAAATCATGTCCTGTTTAAGTTTGCTAATTGCAGGCTTTACATCAGCTGCATCCTCATGGGATACGGCCTTGAGAAAATTAAATGCGTGTGGAAGCTTTTTATAAATCTTAAACTTTACCAATCCCAATTGTCTCATTCTGGCAAAGAAATCCGGTTCATTCCAATCCACTTCAGCGTAGATCTTTTCAATCACCTTTGATACATAATCGAGCAGAAATAAGTATAGCTCCTTTTTATTATTAAAATAGTTGAATAATGAGCCTTTGGAGATTCCCGCTTGTTTGATAATTTCGTTTGTGGATGCCTTGCTATAACCATTTCGGGCAAATTCTTTTAGAGCTGCGTTAATGATACGTTCTTGTTTTTCTGATTCCCGGCTATGAAATTGTGAGTAAATAATTGTCACCTTTTTTCTTTTTCAGCGCAAAATTCAGAACAAAAAATCTGATTGACCAGAGTAGTCACTTTCATAATACACTATAATGACCACCATGGTCAATCACATTTAATAAATATTCCTTCAACAAAACAGCCTGATGGTTCTTTATATGATGTTCTCATAATCTGACTGAAAACAAATCCTGTTAACATAACTAACTGTCTTAGGAAATAGCTTTCAATTCTTAAAAAAATTTCAATAATTATTTCTAAATCCTTATTTTAGTAGTGGTGTATTGGAGAATATACCTAATTCCAAGTTTTTTTGGAAACCAGCTTCCTGATTGATTGATCAGATAGAGTATCTCTTTTTACAGTGATATCCAAATGCTGATCATTATCAGGCTGATGATGGAAGTCGATGAATTGCTGGATGGCTTTATCTTTAACGGGCAACTCGGGGCTTAAAGATACCCCTTATATCAGAATTATATGATATGAGGTTGATGATTTGTATAGCATTCATATTTGTTCCTCCTGAATATGAACCTGGTAGTCTCCAAAAAATCATTTAACATCTAAACAGTATATTAACACTTCTTCAAGGTGAAAATGAAGAGAGTCAGACTCAGCATTTGTTGTTTCTTTATTAAAATGTTAAATGCTGAGAACTGACCCTCAAATCTCCCAAATCATTCTCAAATAGTTCTCTTACAGAGAACAAATATTCCCTGCACTTCATGTAGGAGCGGAATAATGATTTTGTGAAATATTGCTGCTGCCATTTCGATTACAATAGCCAAATCCGTCAAATAATCTTTGTGTATTTTTACTGCCACATTTCTGGCAGGGGAAATCTCCCTTTTCCATATCTTTTATTGAGGCCGTAATCTCAAAAACATGATTACAATCCTGACATTCATAATTATAGTTTGGCATTTAAATTACCTCTCCTTCCTTAGTCAGATTATTTATTTGATAAAATATTTTACATAATATAAAGGATTTTGGCAATATACTGATCCAAGTCTGGTCACTCCTTCTGCTACTTCAGGATGGTTTTATTTTCCGATTGATAGTATGCCACAATTTTCTCACCTGACAAAATCAGGACTTTTCATCTTCTTATAAATTCATCTTCTTATAAAAAAGTTTGACATTAATGGTATGATAATAAAAAAATAATAACTAGTTTTATGACCAGATAATAGTTTAATATGGATCGAGGAAATGACCATGAGTAGTTTTAAAACGCTGCCTGAAATGCTCAAAGAGAGCGTTAAAAAATATAAGGATAAACCTGCCTTTAAGATTAAAGAAGAAGGTAAGTTTATTCCAATCAGCTATAAGGAGCTATACTTCAGGATAAAATCATTCGGAACCGGATTACTTGATATCGGCATAAAAGAATTAGACCATATTGGCCTGATTAGTGAAAACCGTTTAGAATGGATTATCTCAGATCTGGCAATTATACATCTCAGGGCAGCTGATGTTCCCTGCAGTGAGAATAGTTCGCCGAAAGATATCTATTTTAAACTTAATCATTCTGATGCCACTGCAGCTGTACTGGAGGGAGAAAAACAGCTTGTTAATTTTCTCCAAATGCCACGGACATTACCAAATATTAAAAATATAGTTTTGTTAGATAAAATCAATCTTTTTTGTGAAAAAGAAGAAACCCCGGAATGGGCAATTCCTATTGCCTATATTGAAAATGACAAAATCAGCAAAAAGTTTGAAAAAGCAATAAATCATTTTATAAAGCATCAAAATACTGTTTTATTCTTATCACCAAAAGCCAAAAAATATCTTGAAAATTACCTGGAAGAAAATAATAAAATATTAGAAATATCAGAAGAAAATCTACCTGCTGATTTTATTACCGAAAGCCTTCTGCAAAGGATATACACGATTGACAAAGCGTTTAATCAGCAAAACTCTTTTAAAATATTTTCTTTTAAGTATCTTTCCCAAAAAGGACAGGAGCTTTTAAAACAAGGAAATAATCAGTTTGAGCAAATAGCTGATCGTGTCAAGGAAGATGACCTGGCAACCATCATCTATACATCAGGAACGACAGCAGACCCTAAAGGTGTTATGTTAATTCATTCCAATTTTGTTCATAATATTCGGGTAATGCCCCCTGTTCAACAAATTCATGGAGGTGACCGGTTTTTGTCGGTCCTGCCTTCCTGGCATATCTTTGAAAGAACGGCAGAATACTTATCCTTAACCGTTGGTGCCTCAACAGCTTACAGCAAACCTTTTAAGCAAATCCTTCTACCCGATCTTGCCCAAGAGCAGCCGACTATCATGACCAGCGTGCCAAGAATATGGGAGAGTGTCTATCAGGGTGCCATAGCAAAAGCAAGTAAAGGAAGCGCCATTCAGAAGAAAGTATTTGATTGGGCTTTTAATATAGGAAGCAAGTATAAAGAAGCAGAAAAAATTGTCAATCATACCCTTCCATTATTTGATAAGCTGGAATTCACCCCGGAAGAAAGAAAAAAAGCCAGAAAGACCATGACTTTATTGAGATGGCAATACAAACTGGCTGATAGGTTAGTCTATAAGAAGATCAGGGAAGTTGCCGGAGGTAAACTGAGGTTTGCTATCAGTGGCGGTGGAGCATTACCGGATAATGTGGACAAATTCTTTGACATTGCAGGAATTTTCGTCTGTGAGGGGTATGGATTGACTGAAACTTCCCCGGTTTTATCTGCCAGAAATCCCAATGCCCGGATTATGTCTACAGTGGGAGCTACCATGCCTGAGGCTGACATAAAAATCGTTGATAAGGATAATCTGAAAAAAGAGATGCCTGATGGTGAAACCGGCGTTATTCTGACCAAAGGACCAATGGTTATGAAGGGTTATTATAAAAATGAGCAGAAAACTGCAGAGGTTATCCAGGATGGCTGGTTTAATACCGGCGACTTAGGAAGAAAGACAAAAAACGGAAAATATCTGCAATTGGTAGGCAGGTCAAAAGATACCATCGTTTTAAGAGGTGGAGAGAATGTTGAACCCCAACCTCTGGAAGAGAAATTGCTGGAAAGTGAATATATCAATATGGCTGTTGTAGTGGGACAGGACAAGACTCGTCTGGGAGTCCTCATTGTCCCGAATTTTGAGACATTAAAATCGCTCTGGGAAAAAGAAAAAGCAAAAATTGAAAACCTGAATGATTATATAAAAGACCCAAAAATTATTTCTTTATTCCAACAGGAAGTTAGGAGACTGATATCCAGGGAAAATGGATTTAATCCCTATGAGACAGTGATGGGATTAGCCCTATGTGCAAGAGAGTTCAGCGTACAAACAGGAGAATTAACTGAAACACTCAAAGTAAAAAGATTTGAAGTTCATAAAAAATTTGAAGATATTATTAATAAAATCTGCGGATAAATTTTCTTTATCACCTTTTTACTCTACTATTCTTATATTTAACTTGCTATGGTATATGAGAGATCACAACTATTCTGCTATTTCGCTTGAGGTATTATAGCAATTGCCATAACAGATCGAAAATAATTATCCCTGGCTATGGAATTTAAACGGGTATATCACCTGATAGCCTTCAGGTCTTTACAATTGACATTTCTCTCAGACCCTTAGTGAACCACGGAACCCTCTACTGGCATAGTAGGATTCTGCCCCATTGTGGTATACAAAAACAGTGTTATAGCGGCGATCACAAAAGATAGCCCCTCCAAGTTTTCTGATAATAGCAGGTGTTTTCACCCAGCTTGATGTTTTAGTATCGAAATTTCCCAGTTTCTGGAGCTGTCGGTATTGTTCTTCTGTCAGAATCTCAATACCCATGGCTGTGGCCATATCAATAGCGCTATTTTTCGGTTTATGTTCTTTTCTTGACTCCAGCGCTTCCCGGTCGTAACACAGATTTCTGCGGCCTTCAGGGCTTTGGGCTGAACAATCATAAAAAATATATTCGCCGGTCTTGTTATCATAACCAATAACATCCGGTTTACCGCCGGTTTGTTCCATTTCATTGAGTGACCATAATTTTCCCGCATTACCTTCCAGCTTTTCTTCTATTTCACTCCATTTAAGTCCTTTATGGCGATTCATATTTTTAGCAAAACGTTCCTTCAATATTTTTAGTATTGTTACATGTTGTTCCGGTGATAACTTTTTTCCATTATTCATATTAAACTTAAACCTCCCTGTAAAATATCTGTTTTATTAACAAGTTTATAAAATGTCTCTTGAATTGCTAAAACTATAGATAATTATTACACAAAGTATTCGCTTTCATATTTGATAAAAACAAAGTTATTACGATTGGTTGTAGGCTTTCTCTAAAACCGCTATATTTAATTTTTTCATCTTAAGCATTGCCTTCATAACCCTTTCTGTTCTGTTTTTATCCGGATCTTTTAACATTTTGTTTAGCTTTTCAGGAACGATTTGCCAGGAAACACCATATTTGTCTTTAATCCACCCGCATTGTTCTGCTTCGGGAACGGCTGATAATCTTTCCCAGTAATAATCGACCTCTTCCTGAGAATGTAAATTCACCAATAGAGAGATTGCTTCAGTGAAATTGAATTTATGGTCCAGGGCACTTTCCATAATAGCAAACTTTTGCCCTAAGAGAGTAAATTCCGCATAATTAATATTATCTTCCTTATCAGGTGCTTGTCCTGCACCATAACGGGAAATATCTCCAATATTAGAATCTTTGAAAACTGATGTATAAAATTTGATTGCCTCTTCAGCCCGACCTACATTTTGACCAACAAACAGCAAAGAAGGTATAAATTTTTCACATGCCTGACAGAGATTTAACTGCCAGGAAATACCATATTTATCCTGGATCCATCCATATCTGTTACTGAAAGGATATTTATCCAAGGGCATCAAAGCTTTTCCACCAGGAGACAATTTATCCCATATTGCATTGACTTCTTCTTCAGTTCTGCAATTAGCAAAAAAGGATATGGCCGGTGTAGGTTTAAATGCAGGACCTCCGTTTAAAGCAACAAATTCAAAACCGTTTAGCATAAATTCTACAGTTAATATGCTTCCTACAGGCATGCCAGAGACTTTGGCACTTGCTTCATCATAGAGAGCAATATCACCGATTTTAGAATTATTAAAAATAGAGGTGTAAAATTTTACTGCCTCTTCAGCCTGATTATCAAACCATAAATGAGGAATTATTTTTTGCATTTTCTGCCTTCTCCTTTTTCATTAAAATAGTTTTTGATATTTTATCAAAGTTTCTAATCACCATACAAATTTATATTTCTATAATGCTTTTTAACCAACTTTTGTGTAAACCTTTACCTTTGAATCAAGTATGATTTAAGTTTATCATAGTGAACTACTAAATCATAATAAGGCTGCAGATTGAGCCAAACTCTGTTGATATTTGGAAGAATTTCCTGATTATAAAGCTTTATCTGTATTTATTGTCCTTCTTCCATGGACTCATGATAATCCAAAAATTCAACATCATAAGCATATTATGGTTTCCATTTAAATCAAACCTCTCCACTCTGCTGATAAAATCACCGCAAGTGAGATGTACATCATAAACCCAAAAAATAGTCAGGAGAAGATAATACCGGAAGATGGGAGAAAATACCCTGCCCAGAGAGGAGTTGTTGAAGTGGAAACAGGGGATAAAGAAACAGTTAAAGGCTGAGAAATTGGTGTATGATGATGATTGATGACTTATACTTCAAGACATGAATTAAAATAACCTTATGTAATTAGTGAAAAGCTGTCAAACAAATAAACTTCCCCCTTATCAATATTGAGTATTACTTATTATATTCTGAATGCTTTAAATATTGTTTTTTTATGCATAAAAATATATTGACAAGAAATTACAGGCTAAATATAATGACATCATTCTAATATAGTTGGAGTAAAAAAATGAAAGCTGCTATTATCGTTCATTCCCAAAGCGGGACAACCCTGGAATTTGCTGAACATATTGCTGCTCAATTAAAAGAAAAAAAACACGCTGTTGACCTTGTTCACCTGCAGACTGAACCTGAAATAAAGAGCGGATCTGTTCGTCGAACTGTTCCTTTTAAAATAACCAACCTGCCGAAGGTAAAAGATTATGAGCTTATTTTGCTGGGCGGACCGGTCTGGGCTTTTTCGGCTTCCCCTGTTGCTGTAGCGGCATTGGAAAAACTGGGTGATCTTTCCGGAAAGAAAATCCTGCCTTTCGTAACCATGGGATTTTTCCACCCCTCACTGGGTGGGAGAAGAGCAATCGCCATGATGGGCAACAAGGCGAGAGAGCTGGGAGCAACAGTCTTGCCGGGAAAGATTATCCCCAAACTTTTTCATGATTTTAAGCATCTATTCAAGATAGAAGCGGAAGATATTGCGAAAAAGATTATCTAAAAATCATCCTGGTCCTTATCGGAAGAAGATAGTAATCAAATGAGTATTCTTTTTCCTTGATTTACTTATATAACCCATAAATATAATCAGACTTTCACTGATTATCTCATCAACTTTAAGATTTCAAATAGATGCTCATTACTGTCTTTGCTTCACTATTTCTTCTTCTTTTCTGATGCTTTCGCCTGGATTTCTTTTACTCGAAATGCCACAATCTTCCTGATCAGTTTCAAGGGTATTGGTTTATCGATGGGGAATTGTACTGAACCTTTCGCGTTCTTGTATGAAGACAGTTCGTCCTTGAATTTCTCAATTCCGGACGGTGTTGGGTAAAATCCCACATGGTTCTTATAGGCTGCAAAGTGTACCAGATTCTCATTCAGAACAAATGTCGGCATTCGATATTTAATTGCTTCCTTCGCATCGGGTGCAGCTTCCCTGATTGTAATTCGTATCTGCTCCAGAATCTCTTTTACTTCAGGTGGAAAACCAGCGATGTACTCATCAATATCTTTGGGTAAGTCCTGAACATTTTTCATCTCAATTCTCCTATTCTCTACTTCCTGATCGTCTGCATAGCATAAGATCGAATATTACTTTTCATGAATACCCGATCCAGGTCAGAAGTGGTTCCTAAATCCTTGTAAATTAGCAAGTACCATCTATTAAATCATTGGTTTTTTATTCTTGTAATCCAGTAATTCTTGTAAGGTTATTATATCGTATCTTTCTTCCGGTAAACGAGTTGCAAAGAGTACCAAAAAGCATGACAACTTGCCAATTATTAATTCCAACACTTCTGATTGCCTGTTCAACAGCGAACTAAATGCCTATTTCATTAAATAGAGAACCATCCCCTTAATCACATCTGTATCATGACGAAATGAAAATAGTAGAAGTTTTATTATTTTACTAAAAATTTCTGAAATCCTGTGGAAAATTTTTGTTTACCATCTGGCAGTACCCAAAATGCCTCAGTGCCCTGCTGATTTTCAATAAATGAAAAACCTTCTTCTAAAGGCATGTTGTATATGGCAGTCGCTAGCGCATCGGCTTCGCCTGAATTCTCACATACGACTGTAACAGCAGTAAAATAATCCGCAGGGTATAATGTGACAGGATCAATGATATGGTGATATCTCTTTCCATCCACTGTATAATATCGGACATAATTACCGCTTGTAACTAAAGATTGGTCTGACAGATAGACTATATGCAAGTTAGATTCTGCTCCCGGTAATTGGGGATTTTGGATTCCTACATTCCAAAGTTCTCCTTCTCTGTTAGAATCTTTGGTACCAATTATTTTTACATTTCCGCCTACACTGATTAATCCGGATGTAAACCCTCTTTCTATAGCTCTTTTGCTGACCTGTTCAACTGCATACCCCTTGGCAATTGCACCAACATCAAGGCTCATATAGGGGTCTTTGAGGGATACTGTAGAAGTGCCCTTATCAACTACAACTTTATTGATATCGGTATGCCTTGCTGCTTCTCTGAGTAAATCCATTTGCGGTAAACGTGCCTCCCCCGGATCCAGTATTCCTTTTTCCCGATAATCGTGCCAAATTGATAATACTGAACCCAGGGCGATGTTTACTCTTCCATCTGTTTTTTCATAGATATCTTTGGCAAACAACAGCAAGTCTATAATTCGACTGTCAATATCTGTTATCTCTTTTCCGGCACTGTCATTAATTATTTTTATATTTACTATATCGTTATAAGTATGATATATGTCATACAATTGGTGATAAATCTCTAAATCCTGATAGATTTGATTTACATGCTCTTGAAACTGTTCTTTACTCTCCATATATGCCACAATTTGTGTTACTGTATCAAATAAAGATAGAAACTGAGCCTCATATCTTTTTTTCTCTGGTTTCTGGCAAGCTGTCATGAAAAATACAAATAGACAGATGATGATCAATAAAAATATTCTTGTATATATTTTTTTTTGAAAAAAATATTGATTCATTATCATATGCACAAAATCATTCCAGGTCTTTATGGAAGATTTAAAAGCTGATTTCCTGTTATTTACTTTTACATTAAGACCTTAAAAACCTCATGAGTATAAAAAATGAGAGGCTAGTATTTACGCTACCTCTCATTTTTATCATACTCAGACATTCATCATATGAATATTTAACTTTTATCTGGCCGAGTTATATGCTTTTTCAACAATCTCAATAAATGGACCTACGTGAATGGTCACTGAAGATACTAATTCAGATTCAGCAGGTATTCCTTCTGCATCCAAGGAAATACCTTTAACTTCATCAATCGTTTTGCCGATTGTATATTTTGCAAATGCATCTGCCTGCTCATACCATTCTTTTCCTATTGCTGATGCTGCTTTCATGCCATAGGCATCCCCTTTTTCATTTTTAGTCTCAGGGGTGATTGATAAATCACTGGTAATTCTGCCTTCCCGGTTAAAATTAACATCTGCCTGGGCAGCATCGATAATACAACTTGTGATTACCCCTTCACCGTTAAAGGTTACTGCGGCTATATTTGAATAAGCCTGAGCTGTTCCGTCTGCTTCAGCAGTGGCATCTTTTGACATATCTATCGTGGTCATCAATCCGATTCCAAGTCTGTCATTGATTGCTGCACCAGGATTTTCAGCCTTCATGACCGCTTTTTCAATTGATGCAATAAAATCTGAAATATGGATAGTAACAGAAGAGGCTAATTCAGATTCAGCAGGCACTCCCTCTTCGGTCAGCGCGATGCCTTTTATTTCCTCTATTGTCTTGCCAATCACATAGTTAGAGAGGGCAGTGGCCTGTTCATTCCACTCTTTTCCGATAGATGAAGCAACTGCCATTCCATAGTTCTCTCCTAATTCCTGTTTGCCGGCAAATATTTTTTCAAGAGGGGTAAGGATTTGACCATCTTTTGAGAAGTTTATCTGGGTTTGCGCAGAATCAATAGCACAGTTTGCAATTCTACCGTTCTCATCAACAATTACTGCAACAATAATTGAATCGACCTGTGCTAATCCATCTTTTTCGCCTGCATCAGCTGATTTTGCGATAGATGTATCTACTGCTAAAACGGTTTTTGCATTCTCAGTGTCCTGGCAAAGACCAGCTGCCGATAATGCTGATAAAAACATGATAACAATCCATATAAGTATTGATTTCTTCACTGCTTTTTTCCTCCTTTTTTTATTATTACATAACAATATGATCTTATTTCCACATAGCAATCAGGAATGATTCCAAAATAATACTCATTATATCAGTCTTTTGAGTACAGGCAATAAAATCTTCAACAGTATTGCGGTTAATAAACCCGTGATAATGCCCGAGATCAATAAAATAGGTAAATAAAACCATAGACTTACACCAACATAGATTATTGAAATCACGACAAATTGACCTATATTATGCGAAACTGCTCCAATAATACTGACGCCAATAATAGATATTTTCTCTTTTAGCAGAAAAAACATGCATAACATACAGGTAATGGATAACAAACCTCCGGACAGGCTTAATGTACTTGCTATAAAGCCTCTGGTAAAAAAAACAAATATTGCCTTTAACAAGGCTATAAAATAAGCCTCTCTTGCACCTAAAAAAAAGATTGCATACATTACAACAATATTTGATAAACCAAGTTTAACCCCCGGAACTGCTATCGGCAATACAGGAAGGATGCTTTCTACCAGAGAAAAAATGAGTGCAACGGCAAATAACAATCCTGTAAACACCATTACCTGTGTTTTATTCATATTCCTGGTTAAACGGTAAGTTTCATCAATTTCCATTATTATCTCAATTCTCTTTAATTTCCCAGTATAATATCTGCATCCCGATTATCATCATTGGTACTGATAATCTTCAATAGCAAGCGATTGGGCAAACATGCAGCAAATTGTCCCGGTTTGGAAATTTTTCCTGTTTTTATGCATAATTTATCCGGGCAATTAGATTTTTCGAAACAAATACTTCCGTCTTCAAAAAGGTGAAAAACAACATTCTCTTTTCCCTTAACGGAAAAAATCCTGTCAACTCCCTGGTCTAAGGCTACTGTCTCTACTAATTCTGAATAATAATAAATTTCAGCTTTTGGGGAATTTATTGAGCTATGGCTTTGATAGATGATATATGATAAGAAACTGATTAACAGCATGAATAAGATTATAATCATATCATATTTTTTCATACGATTACATGATTTCCATCATTATAATAAACCACTTAAAAATATCAGAACCACCTTGCTTCCCATAATGATAATGTAATTTTTAATGGATACCGGGAATGTTTTTTCTTTATCTTGCAGTTTTAAAAATTGTCTTATATTTCTCTGAACGATAAAAAAAGTGAATCCAAATAGTAAAACAAACGGGTGCAATATTTTTAAAATGACCATGAATATGGTCATGATATAAATGATATAGTATAGCCACGAAAACAGTGCTAATGACTTATCTCCGATATAGTAAGGTAAAGTATAACGTTTTATTTTTATATCTTTTTCCAGATCACATAGATTGTTTGCCAGCATGATATTTGCAGTTGTGCATACAGGGGCTACAGATAATAGAATTACACTTATGATCGGTATCATATTAAAACTTATAAATATAGACAAAGGTTTATTATGAATGCCATATGAAAGAAAGGTTCCTTTTGGCATATTAATGTATAACATTATAAATGGAATAAAAAATCCGTAAAATAATCCTGACACGATTTCCCCCAATGGCAGCCTGGAAATAGGTATTGGCCCGAATGTATAGAAGATACCCGTTAAAAAACACAATCCGCCAAGAAAAAGCACCATGACATCGGTAAGTATTGCCAGATATATTCCCAATGAAGTACTTATAACGAATAATAAAAGCAATATCAATAAAGCAGTTCTTCGTTCAAATTGTAATTTTTGATCATTGGTTTTCGTATCAATATAATTATTTATTGATGTTGTTGTCAGATCAAAGAGAAACATTGAAGAAAAGAAAATCCCGGTCAATTTCCAATGAATAGGTTGTTGAATATAGAATAGATATGCTAATGCTAACAGGAAGGCAAATAGACTGGTAATCTTGGTTTTTATTTCTATAAAACTTAAAAATTTCCTTACCATTATTCTACTCGAATATATATCTAACTTTAAATAAAAAATTTTTTAAGAAATTTAAAATCAATGAAAACTAAAAAACACGGTAAGCTTTGTCCAGCAGGCATATCATTCTTTCTCTCTTTTGCCTGGTCATGTTTAGTTCCCCGATTAAATGAATCGCTTTTTCATAGTATTTCCTGGCTATTTTTTTTGTGTAGGTAAGCCCACCGGACTTTTTTACTAATTTATTGATTTCGGATCTGGTTAAAATGTGTTTTTTAGCTTTTTCCCTGATATTCCCGAAAATCCTGAATGCATGAATCAAAGGCAGTGTAATGACATCTTTTTCATAATCAGATTGTACAGGTTTTTTTGCTGCTGTTTGGGTTGATTCAAAATCTATGCAATCATCAGTCAACTGAAATATCATTCCCAGATAATGACCAATCCTGGCATATTTCCTGATAATAGTATCATCTTCCTCTATCAGGGAAGCTCCTGCATAAAAGGCAGTCTTGAACATACAAGCAGTTTTACCCGATATTATCTTTAAATATTGAAACGCTGTTAAACTGTAATTACCGTTATTGATTTGCTGACGTAATTCCCCCAAACAGATATTTCCGACAAAATACGGAATTTTCTTGTCTAAGTATTTTTCTTTATCAGAAACTGAAGCAACCATCTTTAATGCCATACTTAACAGGTAATCTCCACAAATAACTGCAATTCTGTTTCCGTATTTCTTCTGCAGTGTAGCCTCACCACGCCGCATATCAGCCTTATCGATAACATCATCATGCACCAGGGTAGCTTGATGTAATATTTCAATTGCAGTCGCAAGACTGATTGCATTTTTACCTACAAAACCCTGTTCATTTTGGGCACATATCAAGATAGATTTTGCTCTCAATAATTTTCCGAAACCCTTACCTAAATGAGTCGTATATTCCCGAATAATTTTTGGAGAAGTGAAAAGAATTTTTTCTATCTCGTTTTGTAAAATATTCAGAGCTTCTTCATACCCGTATTCAGTTACATTATCTGCCTGTTTCAAAATATCAGTCATTATAAATATACAACTTTCTTACCATTGGAATATTCTTCCACCATGCTTTTAACCTTGGCATCACATAATAGTCCAGACCAAAGATTCTTCCTCCGCCAATTAGAACCGCAATACCGGCAAAGATCATCCAAAAATTATTGAGATAAACACCGGTAGTACAGGTGAACATAAACAGCAGAATCAAAGAGACTCCTGCTGCAGGAAATGTAAATAATCCTCCAATCAGAGCTAATCCAATTAATATTTCAGCTATAACAATCCCTGACTGCATAAAAATCTGTATCTTGTCGCCCGATAAAACAATATTATCAATAATCCAATTAATAAGCGGTACATCAAGCTTAAAGGCAAAGTCACTTAAGCCTGACTCAATAAGTTCCTTGCCGCTTACAAAGATAACCTTGAATAATCCCAATATATTCCAGTCAAATATGGCAGTACCGATGCTTTGTGCTGCCTCATTTGCTCCAACTGCAGCTGTGGCTGAGCTTGTAGCTTCATAAGATTCTGAAGCAATCCCAAGAACCGAATTAAACCAATCAGTTGCTGAACCAAAAAAAGAATTCAGCTTAGCCTCTGAAAACCAATCTTCATTTACTTTTTTAACTCCCTCAAATATCCAAGCCATACCAAGCCAGATTCTTAATGGAACAAGGAGAAAACTGGGAGTACGGTTTGAAAAATGCCCCCCTACAAAACTCCTGCAATTCCTTATGGTAAAAAATTCATGCTTAAGATAACTAAAGACCTTATTCCATCCTAATATCTGGGCAAAATAAATAACATTAACAAAATGTTTGACAAACATAGCCAGAAATGAGGGCAAGTTAACCATAAAGTTTGGAAATCCGACACGTGCCAAGCCATAACGCCCCCCGATGGATACCATGAATCCGTGAAATTTTGGTTTATACTCTTTCAGATTTTCTTTTCCGGTAACTAAACAATAAATGTTATATGAAGCTGTCGCAGCACTCTGTTCGCAATTTTCAACGACTTGCGGTACCGGTTTTTCCTCCCCATCAGGTGTATAGAGCATATTGTCTCCTATAACAAATACATTTTCATAATTTATAGAACGGAGATAGGCATCAGTTTTAATCCTGTTCCTGTTTCCGGATTCTAATACCTCAGCAGCTTTTCCAGCTATATCTGCACTTTCTACCCCGGCACCCCAGATAACAGTATTTGTGTCATATTTATTACATTTTTTATTCTGAATAATCTGTATATAATCAGGACCTACTTCACAGACATTGGAGTTAAGAAATAAATTTACACCAATCTTCTTGAGATATCTTTCAGCCTTGCGGGAGAGTGCTTCAGGTAAATTGGGAATTGTACGGCTAAGGATATCAACAATATTAACACTTACTTCATCCCGATCTATGTCAAATTTTTCTGTTACAATTGGTATATATTCAGCTAATTCACCAGCCATTTCTACCCCGGTAAAGCCTGCACCAACAATGAAAAAAGTGAGTACCTTTTTCCTCTCTTCTTTATCTCTCAAGCGACTGGCTTTGCTGAATACATTCTGGATATGATGTCTAATTGCCAATGCATCATCATAAGACCAGAGTTGGAAGGTATTTTCTGCAGCCCCTTTAACGCCGAAAAAAGTAGGCTTTGAACCGGCGCTGAGAACTAAATAATCATAATCATAAGTATTTTCCTCTCCTATAACCTGTTTTTTATCAAAGTCAAAAGAGGTTACATTATCCAGTTCTACCTTTACATTTCTTCCGGCAAAAATCTTTTTTAAACTTGCCCTGATGCTTTCTTCATTAACACGTCTCGCTGCAACTTCATGCAGTTCTGTGAGTAATGCGTGATATGGATTTCTATCGATAATTGTGATTGAAACTTCATTATTATTTTTAAATTTCTTAGACAATTTTTTTGCGGTCAGGATACCAGCATATCCCGCTCCGACAATAACTATCTTTGTCTTCATATTTTTCTCCTTAATATCATAAATCAAAAAAGCCTGAAGTTGATGTTATTAATGGTTGAGTCCTCGAGTAAAATTTTCTGTATTTTTCTTTTATATCCTATTATGTACAAAAACTCAACCAATTTTTCACATTACTCAAGTTATTTCAAAAAGATATAGCTCATCTTTATTTTGTAATATACTAATTATCTTATTTTTTAGAGTAGATGCAATCTTCACGATCTGTTACTGGCATATTGAATGGTTTCTTATTATGGGGATAAATTATTGATTTCACTATGAAATTAGACCTATTCTAACCGTTAAGGAGTATATACGGGATTTGCATTGGAATGTTCTGAATTTCAGACGGATAGTGATGCGAAGGAATACTTTGATAGGCTGTTTCTATAAATTCTCAACAAACTGTATTTTGACGCCATTCGGGTCAAGAACATAAATGAACCTGATGAAAGGATTGGGCTGAAATGGACCAGAATGAATTGAGATATTGTTTCTTTTGAGAGCTTCATTGATCTGCTCAATTGAATCCACTTCAAAACCTAATGAAATATCTTCGCCAACTGCAATATTTGGGGCTTTAGAATTGTAAATTAATTCTATCTGTGTATCCCCGCCTCCCAGAAAAACGATTTCCCTGTCATGATCCGGTTTGAATCTCCTGTTCATTCCAAGGCCAATAATCACCTGGTAAAAATGTAATGATTTTACCATATCTTTCACATTGATTGTTACCCAACAAAATTTCATAGTTTCTCCTTTCCAATATGTCCATTTTTCCTTGAATATTTTACATTCTGGTTTAAATTATAACACCTGTTTACGGAATCTTTTTCATTAGTGGCTCCCACTGGATGAATTCTTAGGATTTCTCTGATAGTGAAAGATGTCTGAAAGCCCATACGCGTGGAAACCTTTTTTTAGAATCATAGGTCCATAAATCATCAGGTAAAAAGCTGTCATTGACTCTTCTCAAGGAACCAATGAGTTCATTTTATATTTTACCGCTTACTGATTTTAACCTGGCTTATTTTCTATTCTATCCAAAAAATGTTTCTTCATATAGATGGTATTATCCTGGTATAAAGTGACTGGTTTGAAAACTTTTGACTAAATTATTTCATCGTTGAAGGCTATCTTCAATGATAAAGCCCATTGATTTTGCCTTGACTTCAATGCTTATCAATAATAGAATAGAAATAAATATTATACTTTAGAAAGGAGTTGAATTTATGCTAGTAACTAAACAGGCACCAAACTTTTCTGGTTCCGCTTTTCATCAAGGGAAAATTAAAAAAGTGTCTTTAGAAGATTATCGTGGCAAATGGGTTGTTTTATGTTTCTATCCAGGTGATTTTACCTTCGTCTGACCAACCGAAATTTCACACATAGCCGTGGGCTATGATAAACTTCAAGCATTAAATGTAGAGGTACTTTCGGTAAGTACAGACAGTGTTTGGTCACACAAAATTTGGAACGAAACTGAGCTTAGTAAAATGGTTGGTAACGATATTCCATTCCCAATGGTTTCAGATCAAGGAGGGTCTATCGGAAAACTCTATGATGTATATGATGAAAATTCGGGAACAAATGTCCGGGGAAGATTTTTGATTGATCCCGAAGGCATTATTCAGGCAGGCGAAATTTTAAGTCCTCCAGTTGGAAGAAATCCTGCAGAACTTCTTCGTCAGATCAAAGCATACCAGCACCATCAGAAAACAGGTGAAGTTATGCCTTCCGGATGGACAGAAGGTGGAGTTACACTAAAGCCATCACCAGCATTAGCAGGAAATGTCTGGAAAGAATGGAAGCCGCCTAAAAAGTAACAGCCATCAAATGGTTTCAAATGATTTTACTTGTTGATCTTTTTAAAAGCCTGGTCTGTTTGTTCTTCAAACAGACCAGGCTTTGTTCTGAAAAGATGGTCAGACCTGATCCTTTGTTTATTTTTTTTTGCAACAACCACATGGCACAAATGAAGTGTTTTTCCAAAAATGAGCACTCCTGTTCCTGTCGGTTAAAATATTCTTCCAATAATCCTCGTAGTTGGGGTTTTTGTTTCATCAGAACTTTTACCCTATGTCTAATCCTGCTCATATACTGAGTATTCTGTGTCTTTATCAGTGCGTCTGGCAAAATAACTTCCTGGATGAGCATGTCTCCAGAAGAAGTCAGTTGCTCTAAGCTTTCCGCATGGGTTCGATAAGACTGGTAATAAGCAGAATGGACAGGTTTTTCTCCTTTGAGAAATCCGTCATCAATGAGTAGATAGCCGTTTTCTCCAATAATATTTCGCAGTTTTGTCACTGTTTGGGCTAAATTTCCCAGAACAGGACCGACAGAGGCTAAAATGACGATATCAAAACCGGAAGCTGATTTTACATATTCCCGTATATCATCATGGATAAAGCAGCACTGTCTCTCTACCCCGTATTCCAGTGCTTTGGCTTTCGCTTCCTCTAAAAAAGGTTCTAGCCCATCTACACCGGTAACCTGATAACCTAACTCTTTCGCCAGAGTGACTGAAACTACTCCTTTACCGCAGCCCAAGTCCAGAGCTTTGACCTGATCGGCAGAAAACTTTAATGGTTTTAGTGTTTTAACAATGATTTCCGGAAAACTACCCAGGCTCCAGAAATCGGCAAACAACTCTGATAAGTAAGGCAAAAGGGCTGGATTCATTTCCATGCTCTCAGCAACAGCTTCCATAAAATCTTGATTCATTTTATACCTAATCTCATTCATTGAATCTATTAACAGAATCCAGAAACTACCATTTGATCAGGTTTATCTGAAGTTGATTGTTATTTTTAATGATAAACCCAGTTTTGTTTAATGATGATTTATGTGTGTCATGTATCTGTCCCTTGACTCAATAGTA
>CAYSSG010000030.1:22573-25644 GCA_964433635.1 uncultured Atribacterota bacterium
TTTTGTTTAATGATGATTTATGTGTGTCATGTATCTGTCCCTTGACTCAATAGTAAGTGTCTGGACATAAAATAAGTTTAGTATGTTCTTTGGTAATAAGTCAAATATGAACACCTGTAGCCTTTTGGTTTCTCGGTATTTTCAAGAAATTCAAACATCCAAAGAAGTGAAAATAGCCAATCCTGGTCTTGATTAAACAGCAACTACAATCATTCTTTAACATTAAATGATTTGGATATTCATTTTTATCTATTATTCCAGAGACATTTTTTGACAGGATTTATATGCTTAGTAAACCACGAAAACCCCGGTCAGCATAGTAAGATTCCGCTCCATTTCACTTACTTCCATAGTTTTTCAGCATGACTCTCCAGCTTTTCTTTTATTTCGCTCCATTTCAGCCCTTTATGGCGATCCATATTTTTTTCAAAACAAGCTTTTAATAATTTAAGGATTCCTTCACTTTGTTCCGGTGACAACCTTCGACTCTCATTTTTCATGATAAACCACCTCATTTAATATGTAATTTAATAAGAGTTTTTCCACGAATCAATATCAAATGTAATCTAAAATGATCTACTCCTTTTGTTGGGCAATATCCCGATAGGAAATCAAAGGATGATGGTACCGTCCGGTTTGTTCAGTGTAAGATCGTAAAGGAAATTGTGATTTGACCTGGATAGCCTTTTGGGGACAATAATTAATGCAGGCAAAACATCCCAAACAATCAATATCTTTTGACCATACAGGCTTCTGATGAACTAAATCAATTTTACTCTGGGGACAGATGACTGCACAAATGCCACAAGCATTACACTTTTCATTGCTGTAAAAATGAATAATCTTGCGGTAGAAATAAAAGTGGGATTGATGAAAGAAATTGGGCATGAGTCGATTAAGCATTTTTATCCAGGATGGTACCGGCATCACTACCTCAAGATCTTCTTCCTGATAATCTCTTTTAGCAAGAATCATTTTGCTGAAATAATCCAATTTTTTTTGTAGCTTCTCCTCCAATTGCTTTATTTTTTCTTCATTGACGGAATTGGGTAAATCTTCTTTCCCGATGGGAATGTTCCAGGGCATATTGATGGTCATCTGAGCCTGAATATGTTTATCTTGTTTCTTCAATAATTTGTTAATAGAATAAAAGGCTTCATTTTGTGTGCCGCCTCTGGTACATAGTGCAAAGAGATATTGTGCGGAAGATAAATCTGCGCTTTTTAAAAGATCATAGATAGGCATAGGCATCGAAAGACAGAAGTTAGGAAAAATAAACCCCACTGATTCCGCATTTGTCTTCATCGCGTTTTTCTTTAATGCACCAATTACCGGTACCAGTGCTGCTCCGGCTAATCTTTTTTGTAACTCCCTGGCCACATGTAAAGAATTCCCGGTACCTGAAAAATAATAGATTTCTGTTTTCATTTTTTTGCCCTTAAACAATCAAATGAGTTTGCTCTATCTACCATGTTATTTCACAATCATTGCCTCTAAAGTTTGTAATACAAATAGCATTCCCTGTATCTGCTATTATAAGAATACCAATGCTGTTTGTCATGCTGGTATGAAATCCATAAAAAGTAAAATGAGTTTACTTTTTTCGATTCTTTAAAGACTTTTCGCTCCATTCAAAGACTTGTTTTTGCCTATGATGATTTACCTGAAAAAAATGTATTTTATACCCTTTGAAGTGTAACAATATTTTCAATATGACCTGTTTGGGGGAACACATCTATAGGCTGAACCGTCAGCACCTTGTATTTATTGAGAATAAATTGTTTCAAATCTCTTGACAGAGTAGCCGGATTACAGGATACATATACCATCAGCTCCGCAGAATTGCCAATCAGTGCATTTATAACTTCTGGCTTCAGACCTGCTCGAGGCGGGTCAATGATGACCCGGTCAAAATTGTTTTTTAAGTTCGGTAAAATAGACTCACATAAACCGGAAATAAACTGGCAGTTTTTAATGCCATTCAATTCTGCATTCTTTCTGGCATTCTTAATAGCCGAAGCATTTGCATCAATCCCAAGGACTGATAAGACCTTATCAGCAACATTTAAGGCAAACATTCCCGTTCCGCAATATGCATCAAGTACTTTGTTTTGTTTGGTAATCTTTAAATATTCAGTAACAACATGAATCATTAACTCAGATTGGGTAGGATTTATCTGAAAAAAATCATCAGCACCTACTATAAAATAGCACTTTCCAGCCTTCTCTTTTATGACTCCCTTCCCGGCAAGCAATCTGGTTTTGCCATGTCGTTTTTCATATATTGTATCTATCTCCTGAGAAAGTTTATTGACTATTTTATTATCGGCAAAACAGTTAATAAATTCGAGTATAACCTGATGACTATCCTTTGATTGGCGCAGCATTACAGCGCTATTTTCTTCCAAGTGTATTCCTTGAAGCATTTCTTTGATTAAAACACTCCTTTGATTTAACGTTGATAGAAGTAGAGGACAATGGTCTATTTCAATTAATTGTTTGCTTCTGTAATGGTAGAAACCCATTTTTTTACCATCCGGACGATCATTAAGATGCCATAGAACCTTGTTTCTATAATTCCATGGTTCCTGCATACCTATCGTATCCAAAACCATTGCTTCTATTTTCCCTATACGATTTACTGCTTCTCTGGTAATATCTTTTTTTAGAAGCAATTGCTGCTTATAGCTGATATGCTGATAGGAACACCCTCCGCACCGATTATAATATGGACACTTGGCTTGTGTCCGGTCAGGTGACGGCTTAATGACTTTCCTTAAAACAGCCCGGGAATATTTTTTCTTTTCTTCTACAATATCTACCTTCACGGTTTCTCCAGGAATAGCACGTGGTATAAAAATTACTTTACCCTTATACCGGGCTACTCCCTCTCCATTATGACTAATACCTTCAATGACTAATTCCATAGCTTTACCATTCCATTCATCTTTATCGATTTTACTTCTCTGTATTTTCCATACATAATACAGGGGACGTTTATGGTTATTCAGGTATTTCTATCATTGTATTCACACCTCCCATAGTAGTTCAATACGACTAATAAAGTTACT
>CAYSSG010000031.1:0-14619 GCA_964433635.1 uncultured Atribacterota bacterium
AAATGTCAAATGTGAAGACTTGACCCCTGAATAACTGAATGACGGAGGTGTTCCATGCATAGTAAAAATATTTGGCAGAAATATATCTTTAACTTGCTGATCATATCTATCCTGGCAATTTTAATAAATGGCTGTGCCCGCTGGCCGGAGGAACCCAATGGAGGCGGAGGAACCGGACAGAAGCAGCTGGTCGTAAAAGTGGAGATTAACGAAGAAGGTACGATAAATAATGAGGATGGTTATTATTATATTGTCCTTGATACCGACAAGAATGCTGCTTTTCCACCGGATGATGATATAAGAAATTGGCTGGCAGGATATTATTTTGTTCAGTTAGGAGATTTCGGTTTTATTTTTGGGGAAATCCTGGAGGTGGATTCTGTTGATGGTTCATTGGAGTCCTCATGGCAGTATTATAACGGGACAAAACAAGATCATTATTTTACAGTAACAATAAATCTTGCCGATTTAGGTGATCCGGAAGGAATACATATGAATGTCCTTGCTACTGACAGAGATAACGAAACGTATGATGCCCTTGATGTTGACTTCTATATCAATACTGATTTAATTTTTTCAAAAAGTGAGATAGATTTTACAGCGGATTCTTCTGGTAGTCCTGATTTCGATATCACCCAGGTGACTACTACCGTGATTATTCCGTAAAATATACTGGCATCTGTGGGAATAGCTGTGTCTAGTGAATAGTCAGCAGTAGTAGTTAGTATTTTATTCATTTATTGCAGCTTCCAGATGTACTCACAGCATTTTTCGAAATACATAACACGTTATACGGTATAATTTTTGTATACGATATAGTTATATCATCCTCCAATGGTGATCGTCTCTGTGGGGAAAGCCTTGATCTGGAAATCAACCCAGATCGATTGGGTGGATTGCCGGTAATTAATACTGATTTCCCGGCAGTGCAGGTCTCTGACTACACTGATGACGCTGTTTCTAATATCAAAATCATCGAAATAAATCGATCCGCTGTAAGCCAGTTTCCATTCCTCACTTAACTTAAGTGACATTCTGGTATCAACCCTCTTACTCCATTCCATATTATTCAAATCATAGGAGGTGCTGAGATAAATATCATGCTCGTTCTTCGGTTTCCATTGGATTCTGGCGCCCAGACTGCCAAAAGATTCACTGACAAAATTATAATTCGTGGATAAATTAATCTGCAGATCATCTCTGGGTTTTAAAACCACACTTGCACTGGCAGATTCGGTTAAAGGACTTATCACATCAAAGTTAAATGGTGTTGGTCCTTCAGACATATAATAATTATAAGAGAAATTGCCATAAAATTCCGGTTGATAGCCCACTTTCAAATCCAGTTTTCCACCCAGTTGATATCTTGCTTCACCGGTCAGATAGACATCCTGCCGATAGACGCCAGAGGCAGTCAAGCTGATATGGTCATTGATTTTAAAAGGACGATTTACATTGATAATATATTCTCCGCGAATATTTTCCTGGTCAGTTGCACCTTCATAATAATTACCTAACGAAGCATCGATACTATAATTAATGCCAGTATCTTTAATTTTTGTACTACTTTTTTTAAAGACCAGTTCAGGTAACTTATCGAGTGTATTCAACGAACTATCACCGGTAAAACTATCGCCGTCCAGGTCAATCTGTTTTTCGGTTATCAGGTCAAGGGTATAGCCCTTGCCACTATACCTGAGTATCCATTCAGGTCGCAATTCATAATCCGTCGGCTCATCTCCCTGGCTCTTGGAGGTGAAGAGTAAATCCAGATAGGACTTCAGGTTATCCGCAATATTTTGATCATAGGATAATTTTATATTTCCCGTGCTGCTGATGCTGATATCTTCACTAATATTGAAATTATATTTTCCGGTTAAAGTGAATAAGGCATCTTCCCATTTTTTATAGATGTAAAAATCAGGTTTCAGGATATGGGTGGAACTCTGGGATCCAGGATAAATGGTCCCGTCATAGACAACATTTGCCTTTAATCGCAGGTCATTTTCAAAATTCTGCCAGTAATCAATTTTAGCATCCAGATCATAGATGTTGGCGCCTTTTCTTTTCAGACCATAAAGATACAGGACTACCTCTCCATCATCAGTCGCTTTTTCTCCCAATTCAAAGGTGTGTTCAATACCGGCTGCCAGACCTTTTTTCTGCATCCAATCCAGATAGAGGCTTCCGTAGGATGATTCATCATCTACATAATTAAATTGATTCTTAAAAAACCATCCCTCACTGCTGCTTTGCCCGATATCTGGAATATAGGGAAGCTGATTCTTGCCTCTGAGGAAAATCATGAAGGAGGGCAGGGTAAATATCTTCTTTTCCCCCTCATACCAGGAGATTTTTTTAGCAATAATCTTATCATCAGGGTAGATAATAATCTGTTCGGCTTCGATATGCCAGTGGGATTTTTCCAGATCGCAGGTAGTAAAGATACCACTGCTGATTTCAATGGTTTCCGGGAAATTTTCCAGCTTTCCTCCCTGGTAGTATACTGTTCCCTTTATTTTTTCACCGGTTGCTTCACCTGATAGCTCCTCCAGAATAATCTTTTCGGTTTCCCAGTTATAACTGAGTGCCTGGGATGAATAGCTTTCTTCTCCTTTGGTAAATTTGACCTGGTCTTTGGCAATAAGCTCATTCCGGTCAACAATAATCTGTAAATACTCAGACTTCAGTGCCAGATCCTCATAGTGAAGATTTACATTCTTTTGAGCAATAATGACATCTTCTCCGTCAATAATCTGATAACTGACAGCATCAGCATCAATAGTCAAACTTCCTTCCGCGAACGCTTCTTCTTTTTCTTCTTCTGCTTCGATTTCTTCAACTTTTTCCTGGAAACTGAAAACGCCTCCGGTAATGGATTCTGCCAGTGCCTTATTTTCTCCATCATAACCTGTTACTTTGTATTGCCATTGGTATTGATGCTTTTTTTCTAATACCTTGACACCTTCATCTTCATCCTGCATAAAGGCAATTTGATTGGTGTTAATATCCGGAATATCTACCTGCCAGATTTCCTCCTCTTCGGTCAAGTCATGAAGTAGAAATTCTCCCTGGGCTGAAAAAATAACATTTTTAAAGGGAAAAGTAGTGATAGATATAGATTCCCATTCAAAGACCGGCTCTTCCAGCTGTACAATTTCGTTATTGACCGGTGATTTAGCGGGACAGGGTGGTAGCCAGAAATTGACCTCTACCTGCCGGGTTTTCCCTATGGATTCTCCTTGCCAGTATCCCTCAATGTAGTAGATGTAAGAATTTTTCTCTATCACATCCTGGTCAATCCACCATAGCTGGAATCCTTCATCTTCGTAATCATCTTGAATCTCTTCAAATTCATCACCGTCCACACTTCTGAATAACCTGTATTCATCAGCTCCGCCAAAGGCTGACCATGTCAATCGGACTTCATATTCGGTAAATCCTTCAAAGTAACGGGTGACAGCATAGGCTCTAATGTCATCATCTGAAAAAATATCCTGTGCACCTGCAAAGATAAAGGCAAAAGAAAAAATGCTTAAAAGTGAAAATATGAAAGAAAAAACAAATATAATATTTTTATCTGTCTTTTTATACAACATATTGATTCCTATCTATAACAATTTCAAATTTTCATCATACCTTTTCACATATTTAAAACACTATATACTGTATAATTTTTATTATATACAATTCTATACAATTCATACCAGATACCGCCCGCTAAATATTAACCACCAACAACTGTATTTTGCTAACGACTTATTGTTGTTTTAAAACTCAATACGCAATACGGTAACTATATGCAGTTTTTTTATGTTTTTTCAGCATTATAGACCAGAATGATTCCCAGAATAATAAAAATGATGTTGGGTATCCAGGAGGCAATAAAGGGATCGATCATACCGCCTCTTCCCAGCGAACGGGATAGTGAGTAAACCACGTAATAGAGAAAAACCAGTCCGATACTGATAATAATACCTGTTGCCTTGGTACTTCTTTTCATCTGAGTGCCCAGAGGGACTCCCAATAAGGCAAATATAAGCCCGGCAAGGGGATAAGCAAATTTTACATGATAGTCGACTTCAAAATTATTGGTATCTACCCCGGCATCCGAAAGTATCTGTATCTGCTGCTTCAGCTCTCGACTGCTCATCTCCTGTGGTGTACGTTGATTTTTAAAAAAGTCCTGCAATTCATCTTTGACCAAAATTTGCATATCCTGAAAACTCATCTCATAGGTAATCTTGCCTTCTTCATTATAGTTATATACCGTTCCGTTCTTTAATTCCCAGGTATCCTGGACCCAACGCCCTTCCTTTGCAGTGATAACACGGGGAAATCGTTCCCGGGTCATCTCATAGACCATGATCTCCCTCATAATCATATTTTCTTCATCCAGACGGTTGATATAGAAGTAACGGTTATCAGCATCCCTGAAGAACACATTCCGTTGAATATGCGGAGGTCCCTGTTTCAGGACAATTTCCCTGATAATATTTTGAGAAATATGATTGGCTTCCGGTACGATATAATCATTGGTGACAAAAGATAGTATGCTGATTAAAAAGGCGGCTACTAAAAATGGCCACAAAATCCGGCGAAAACTGATGCCCCCGGTGCGCATCGCAGCAATTTCGTTATTCGTGGACATCTGGGAGATAGCCAATTCACTGGAACCTAATAAGGCCACCGGGAAGGTTAGAACTAAAAAGGCAGGAAGTCTGTAAATTAACAGTTCCAGAACATTTATTAGAGGGACTTTCTTATTAATTAACATTTCCATGAGTTCAAACAACGTTTCCATGATCAGCAGGATAGTCAATAAAGAAACTACACCCAGAAAAAAACTCATAACCTGGGTGATAATGTAACGGTCTATAATTTTAATTTTTGGTAATTTCATCATGTATGCCTTCAATAGTAATTTCTTATTTTTGCGTTATTGTAATCTATTTCGTTTTAAGCATTTTATTTATGTATTTCGACGTGATAATTAACACTCATGACAGGATACTTTTAATTGCCAGGCACGATTTCTTCATTAGTATAACATAATTCATTTTAATAAAAAATGATTTTTATGATTTGATTTAAATGATTCATATCGAGTGATTTCTTGAATATCTGATTGCAATAGGATATAATCACAAGTGAATTTTGTCCAGAGGATAATAGAAGATTATAGACTCAGATAAATGAGTCCGGGATTGAGAAATCATACGGTGAAATGAAAAAAATAAAAAAGGTACTATAATAACCTAGTAAAATGAGAGCGGTGGAGAAAGATGAAAGAGATAAAAAAATTATTTAAACAAAAATGTAGTGGAAGGATAAGTATCTTTAATAGGTTTTTGTTCTTTTCGGTCGCCATTTGTTTGATAATAGCCATGACTTTGCCCATTCTTGGTCAGGTAAGTAACAATCAGACAGGTGAGTTTTCCAAAACTGATGCTGTACAGGAATATCCAATCTATATTGCCAAATTTACCGAACCAGGTTGCCATGACTGTGAAAAAGCATCCTTGTTATTAGAACAAATTGTCTTTCAATATCCCAGGATTGAAATAAGGAATGTTGATATTTCCACTCCTGATGGTGTTACTCTGGCAGAGCAGTTAGGGGAATTGTACCGGGTACCGGAAGATGAACGGTTACTGGTACCCCTTATCTATATAGGTGATCAATATTTGCTGAGAGAACAGATAACCTATGATAACATGATCCATGCGATTGAAGAGATAAAGCTGGAAGAGATTCTACCTCCCTGGGAACGTGTCGCAGAAGATGAGACTTCAGTTCAGGATCGTCTGATTGAACGCTTCCAGTCTTTCGGAATAGGAGCGATCGCGGTCAGTGGATTAATTGACGGTATTAATCCCTGTGCCTTTGCCACTATCATCTTTTTTATCTCCTACCTGACCCTGGTAAACCGCAAGGGCAGGGAGCTTCTATGGGTAGGTGGCATGTTCACCCTGGCTGTTTTTCTGACCTATTTTCTGATTGGCACCGGGGCTCTGAAGGTAGTTACATCTCTCTCTTTTCTGCCCCTGGCCAGAAAAATATTTTGTTTTGTTACTGCTGGCATTGGTATCGTACTTGGCTTTCTTAGCCTGTCTGATTATCTGAAATTCAAAAAGACCGGGCAAACCACCGAAGCTACATTGCAACTGCCACCACGTATCAAGAATATGATTCACTCTACAATCCGAAAGAATGTAAAGACCCATCATTTTGTTTTAATGGCAGCTGCCACAGGATTCCTGGTTTCCATTCTGGAGCTTGCCTGCACTGGGCAGATTTATCTGCCGACTCTGATTTTTATCAGTCATGTTCCGGAATTAAGATCTAATGCGCTGCTTTACCTATTGTTTTATAACCTGATGTTTGTAGTACCGCTGATTGTGGTCTTTCTGTTTACCTATTGGGGAACCAGCTCCCAGCAGTGGGCTGATCTGACTAAAAAGAATTTCGGAAAGATGAAATTGGCTATGGCATTTCTATTCTTTGGTTTGGCTATTCTACTGATTACAACCGGATTATTATTCTAAATAAAATAATCAAGTATTATGGATTGTGGAAAATAGTCTTTAGTTTTTCAGTTTATCGTTTTTTGATAAAGACCTAAACAGTTACCAGATGACATTATTTCAAGACATGTTTTAAACCAAAGCCAAAAGCCAAAAACAAATAACTAAAAACTCTTTTTATCAGTGAGGGCATGCAGAGAGTTGCAATCTCATACTTTCCGTTAGCCATGATTTAGCTTATAAACGTAATTAGTGAGATTCAAGCCAACTGGAAGCTGCTATAATGTATGATAGATGATGCTTTAAATTCTTAAGAAGGAGGCAAGAATGTTCATAAAGATGAATAGAATGCTATTGATGAGATTAATATACATATTGATGATTTTGGTGATTGGTTCAAGTTGTGCTGTTGTGACATTAGCACAGGAAGGGAAACAGCGTAATCTGTCTCCAGCTATTGAAGAAGACCCAGAAGTTATCTGCCTGAAGGAGGGAAAAGAACTTTTCTGGGAACAGGAATACAATGAGGCAATCAAACAACTGGAAGAATGCCTCAAGCAGGATCCGGAAAACCCGGAGATCTACTATTATATAGGACAGTCCTATTTCCAGCAGGGTCAGCAGTCAGCCCAGAGAGGAAATTCTTTAAGGGCATACCAATACTTTCGCAAAGCATACGAAATTTCCGATACGACAATTGAAAAATATCAGAAGCAGATTTCAGAACAACCTGAAGACGATCATACGAATCAATATCTCCAATTGGCTTATATTTACCAGATCCGCAGTCTGATACCGGGTGTAGATGAATACCAGGAAGCGATCGCTATTTACCAAAAATTACTGGAAGAAAAACCAAATTTGATTTCTGCCTATTACCATATGGGATGGATTTATTATCAGCAGGGAGAATATCAGCATGCCATTGATTATTTTCTCCGATATCTTGAACCGGGCATGAAAAGTGATTTCGTTTACTACCACTTGGGTTTATCATATGATAAAATAGGTGAAAGGCAAAAAGCCGAATACTACTTTAATCTGATTCTGGAAGAGTTTCCTGATACGGATATGGCAGACAGAGCCCGCAAAGAATTGAAATAGTAAAATGAAGGAACCAAATATGTATGATGATAATATGTATGATGATAAAAGATTGAATGATATAAAACAAATATTTGCCTCGGAAAAACAAGTTAATATTTTGCTTGCCTATATTTTTGGTTCTCAACTCCAGGGTCAAACAGGACCTTTAAGTGACTATGACTTTGCTGTTTTATTATTGCACAAACCGTCTTCTCAATATAAATATAAATTAAAGCACAGTTTAGTTAAAGTTTTAAAATCTGAAAAAGTAGATTTGATTATTCTTAATGATGCTCCCATAGAATTAAAATATCATGTAATTACTTTGGGAAAAATAATTTTTCAAAAAAATATGATTATCAAAACCGAATTTGAAGCCGATACTTTGAGTCGCTATTTTGATTATTTGCCTACTTTGCGGGCTCAGAAAAAAGATTTACTCAGGTTCAAACCCCAGGGAGATAAACATGGAAACAGAATTCAGCGGTATAGAGCAACGCTTAGAAAAACTGAAGAAATGCTTGGTAAAATTAGAGCCACTTAAAGAAAAAAGTAGAGAAGACTTTTTTCAAGATGAGTACTTGCAGGATATTGTGGAAAGAAATTTAGAAGTTGCCATTCAATCCTGCATCGATATTGCCAACCGCATTATTTCTTTGGAACAGTTGGAAAAACCAAAGGATTATTATGGATCTATGATTAGATTGGGAGAAGAAAATATTTACCTTATGATTTTGCACAGGAATTCGCTTCTATTACCGGGTTTAGAAATATCTTAGTTCATGAATATTTAGATATTGATTGGAATGAAGTGTATAAAAATCTTCAGAGTATAGGTCAATTTTATAACTTTATAGATTATATTATAAAATGGTTGTCGGACAGAAGTTAAATTTTCTTAAGTCTGTTTTATTTTAGAATGATTTTCCTTTTTATGAATAAATTACAAATCGACTAACGATATATCTCGTAAGGAGGGTTTTTGTTGATAGCAATATTGATAAAAAATATTAAGAAAATAAAACGGGTCAAAGGACCGTCCCCTGGTTGGTTGATTCTTTTTTTGTTAGCCGGTATTATTGTTTTCAGCGGTTGTGCGGGTGTAAACCCGCAGACAGGTTCACTGGAAGGCGTTGTGCACCGTGAAATTTCTACCGGGTCTGTACCGCTTCAAGATGCCCTTATTAGCGTCAGTGGTTCAACAAATACTGCTTTAACAGATTCTGAGGGTTATTTTTTACTCAATGAAGTTCCGGCAGGTAAGAGAACCTTAACCATTATTAAAGAGGGTTATCTTACGATTAAAGTGGCAAATATCTTTGTCGAACCGGATATTGTGAATAAAGCAAATCTTGGTAATCCTATCATTATTAAACCAAAGGAAGACAGGGCGCTGTTTGATATCGCTTACGACGAATACAGCCAAGGGAATTATCAACAGGCGATGGACGGCTTTCTGCAACTGCGTAATGATTATCCGGACAGTTCCTGGGCTGACGATGCCCAGTACTTTATTGGTTTTATCTATGAAAGTAAATTTAATTTATACATTCAGGGAATTTTATCCTATTATGGCGTATTGCTGGATTATCCGGACAGTTCCTGGGCTGACGATGCCCAACTGGGGATAGGTAATTGCTATTATGCCACCAAAGATTACGGAAATGCCATCAAGGAATACGGCAAGGTCCTTGATTTTTATCCGGGAAGTGAACTTCATTCTGTTGCGCAGTATGGCATCGCCTGGAGTTATCGAAGGGCTGGTACTTCTTACTATAGCGAGGCACTTGCAGAATTTCGGAAGGTGATTGAGCTTTATCCTGATAGTGTTTATGCACCCCCTGCTCAGTATTTTATTGGAGAAATCTATTATGATTCAGGTCAATATAGTCAAGCGATAAGTGAGTTCCAAACAACAATCAATCATTACCCTCAATCTTCCTGGCCACAGGAAGAGCGGCTTATTGCTCCGGCTGCCTATTTTTATATCGGATATTGTCATGAAAAACTGGAAAATTGGGAAAAGGCAATCATCGCGTATCAGGTTATTATTAAAAAATATCCTAAAAGCAAGTGGGATGATGGCAGCTCAATTGCTGCCGATGCCCAAAAGCGCATCAATTATATTAACGAAAATATCCTTCCTCCTGACGAACAGATTTAAGCAATGGAACCAAAAGAGATGCCCGATACCAGTCGTGATCTGGAAAAGATAGAGTCCTGTCAATTAGGGAACACAGAAGCATTCTCATATTTAGTTGATAAATATAAGAATATGGTTTATCAGTTGGCGCTGAGAATGTCTGGAAATTACCATGATAGCGAGGATATTGCCCAGGAAGCTTTTCTCAGAGCATACCGCTCTTTACACCACTATAACCCGTCATATTCTTTTTCCAGCTGGTTATATAAAATCACACTCAATATTATTCGTGACCGGATCAGAAAGAAAGAACTATCCTTCCAGTATCATTCCCGGGAGAGAGATGATGATGAAGATGTTGATGATTCCCTTTCAAGCCTAAGCGATGAATCCGCTGTAAATCCGGAGAACTGGCAGATCTGGCGCGAACGTCAGCAGGAACTGCAATCAGCAATCAGTGCATTGTCTTTATCCCATCGGGAAATGATTGTCCTGCGCCATATTCAAAACCTTTCCTACCATGAGATATCCGGAATCTTAAATATACCCATGAATTCTGTCAAGGTCCGTTTGCATCGCGCCCGGGCTCAATTAAAAGAAATTCTGGAAAAAAATCAATAAATCCGCATTTTTTTTGTAACATAAAGATGAAATCTACGTATCATTAAGTAGGAAAGAAAGATAGAAATGGTGAAAAGATTAAATGAAAATATCTAAATGCCAGGAATTCCAGAATGATATACAGGATTACCTTGATGGAAAACTGCCCCCCGAAACAGCGGCGGAGATTGAAGCACACCTGAATTCCTGTTCTAATTGTCAGAAAGAATACCGGTCATGGAAGGATCTTTTTCAGGCATTGAATTCTATTCCGGTAGAAAGTCCCTCCCCTGACTTCACTGCCCGGGTGATGGAGCAGATCGGTAAAGCAGAGCCGGCAGTCGGACAAAGCTGGTGGGAGAAGGTTCATCACATTATTACCATACCACGTGTTTCCCTGAAATGGGCAGCAGCTTTGGGAACGGCTATGGTGGTTGCCGTGATGGGATTTAATCTTTACTTTTCTCCCGTTCAGCCAATTTGTACCAACAATCTATCAGAGATTACCTTTACCTTGCAGGCTGATGCCAGCCAGGTTAAAAGTATTGCTATCGTAGGAGATTTTAATGACTGGGACCCCAAACGGAATCCCCTGAATGATGAAAATGGTGACGGAGTCTGGACAACGACGCTTAAGTTAGAACCGGGACGTTATGAATATATGTTTATCCTGGACGGGCAGCAGTGGATTCCTGACCCGGCGGCTTACCGTTATGTCCGTGACGGTTTTGGCAACAAGAACGCAATTATTGAGATTAGTGACTGCAGCGGATAAAATCAGTAATCAGTAAAAGTAATCAGTAAAGAGCCTAAGAATTATATGTATAATTGCGAAGGATTCTTTTACTAAAAACAATAAACTAAAAACTGATAGCTGAAAGCTATCAAGGTTAAGAAAACATGAAATTCAAAAGAATGGTAAAAAAAGAATATGGAATGACAACTAAAAGGTTGTTCGTATTTTCTCTGTTTATTCTTTTTCTTTTTATCACAGCATTTCCTGTGTCAGCGGTTCAGTTATCGGAGATGGATGGTATCAATCAGATTGAAGAAGATCTGGCAGGCTCTTCTTACAGTGATTTTCAAAAGAGAATGATTATGAATTCAGTTCAGGAAGCCGTCGATGAGGGCATCTCCGTTAATGAGGCTGTTTCCATTCTGGAGGGAAGCATTGAAAATGAAATAGATGCCTATAATGTGAAGAAATTCTTTGACACAGTCACATCGGCAAAAGAGGAGGGCATCTCTGAAGAGCCTCTCCTGAATAAGGTGAAAGAAGGACTGGCAAAGAATGTAGAAGAGAGACTGATTATTAGTGCCCTTACCCAGAAATCAGAAAATATGAAGATCGTCCGTAATATGCTTGCCGAAGCTCAGATTGAAAACGGAGATTCCGGGGAGATGATTGATATCCTGGCTGATTCACTGGCAAACGGTGTTCCCGCAAGTGCACTTTCCCAGGTCTTAACGATCAGCAGCGAGCAGGGAAAGAACTGGCAGGAAGTGGAAGAGGTTACCGAAGAGATGGCTAATTTAGGAATAAGAGCTTCAGATCTGGGTCTTCAGGAAGATAAAATTGAAATGATTTTCAGCCAGGCAATGGAGAGCCAGAACAGTCTGGAAAATATCTGCATGAATATTCAGGACCTGATGATGGCTGCAGTAGCAGTTGAGATATCTGGCAGTTCATCTCCAAGAGATGGAGCAGTTCCGTCATCCGGCAGCAGTCTGCCGGGTACCGATGCATCGATCTCTCCGTCTGGTAGCAGCGCGACAGAAACAACAGTCCCTTCCGGAGAAACCGGATCATCGCCTATATCTTCCGGTGATAGCAGCACTTCCAAACCAGACAGCGAGAGTGGCAGCTCACCGTTAGATTAATGATAGCTCTTTTAAAAAAGAATAGAGGAAAAGTATAAAGTATTACGTATACCGTATAACGTACGACTAAAAACCAAAAACTATAAACTGAAAACCACTAACACTTTTGACAACATTTGAAAATCCTTGACTTCTCAAGAAAAATCGTTTATAAAATAAAATGATTGTCTCACAAAGACTTAAAAGGCTGGTTTCTGAGCCCGTATGAGGTCGACATGCGGAATATTTGCCCGTAAAATGCCAATAATGAATAAGAAAAAGATTACCGGTAAAGAGCCCAGGATGCCAGATAAATAGAGAAATTAATTAATTTCTCAGTAAAATCCATGGAAAATAAAAATAAGAAAGAAAGTTACGAAACACGAAAGGAGAATTCTTTAATGAAGAAATTATTAGTACTCTTACTGATTTCAACCTTAGCCCTGTTTGTATTCGCCGGCTGTCAAAGTATCGTCCCCAGTGAAGGCGAAGGCGAAGGCGAAGTCGAAACTGTAACCGTGGACATCACTTCTAAGGTTACAATTGACGGATGGGATTATGTTGCAGGTGGCAGTCAAACTGTTACCGTAACCTTCCCGGCACCTGTTACTGGTGTTGTTCAGATGTCTCTTTCTGATTGCACCGGCGATTACAGCAAAGCAGGGACAGTCGGTCTTTTCCCCAATGCTGATAAGACCGTCTGGACTGGCAATGTGGAATTTGACTGCATCTCACAGAGTGTAGATCCCTGCGCATGCGATGAATGCCCTACATGTGAAGAAGGCGATTGCTGTGCAACGACCATCACAATCATTTCCGGAGCCTGTGATACGGACACCTGTCTTGTCTTCCCGGTGATTGTTGATTGTGAACCACCCGTGGCTGATTTATGTGTAGACCTGGATGAGTGCACCTGTGGCGGTTATGAGATAACCTTCAGCACCCTTTATAGCCCGGTAGACTGTGCCGAGGATGTCCTGGTCTGTGAAGACGACTGCTCTGGCGTAGCCGGCTGGTCCATTAACATCTATGATGGCTACCCCTATGACGAGTGCTGCTTGATTGAATGCGGAGAACCTATCTTTACACATACTGGAACTGGCTGCCCGGTAGAAGTGACCACTCCTTGCTTGGATTACTGTGGTTCATGTGATCCTTGCCTGACTTCCGGAGATATGGAACTCTATGTTATCTTCAGCATCTGGGATAAAGTGGGTAACGAGACTACAGAGGCTGCATTGTTGACAATTGATTGTGACAGTGATGAATTTGTTGATGCAGAATTTACATTACCGGAAGGTGCGGACTGCTATGACCAGCTTACTCTGGTAGAATGTGCACCGGATTGCCCGGAATGCCCACCATGTGTTGTTAATAATGTTCTTGACTAATTCATCATCGTTAACTTAAAGTTAAATATGATTTAATATTAACAATCAAAAGAAGAAGGAGAACCCTCAAAAGTTCTCCTTCTTCAATTTTGGTATCAGGAAATGACTCAAATACATCATTGTTATCTTTTTGGGACTTTGTTATAATGGTAAACATATTATTATAAGGTCTTATTGCAGTTTTTTTGAAAAATTCAAATCTTTTGATTTGTCGAGATTTAAAATATATTATTTGTTTTCATGAAATCAAAAAGCTTGATCTGAAAAAAAGCACATATTCAATGGAGGGGGAAGATAGCATGAAAAAATGGATGATGATTTTAATGATACTCTCACTGACCATCTTTGTGATTACCGGATGTGATAGTGTTGTTCCTTCCGAAGGGGAAGGCGAAGGGGAAGGCGAAGGCGAGAATCAGGTAGTCATGATAGAACTTTACATCCAGGATGGATGTCCAAACTGCACCGTCGTAGAACCTATTCTGGAAAGCCTGGCAGCAGATGAATACACAAGAGAAGAGATCATCCTGGTAGAGTTAGTACCTTTTGGCAGCAGTATCTACACATTACCGGAAGCAAATGATCGTATCAATTGGTATTTTTCCAATTCCGAAGAACGGGGGACCCCGAATATCTTATTTAACGGTCTGCAGGACAGGATTTATGGAAAGTCAAATTATAGCGTTATCAAGACAAAAATTGAGGCGCAGCTCTCTTTGACGCCAGCCATTCAATTGCAGGCTTCCCGAACGACTGACAGTGCGGGAACCGTGATTTCCGGAAAAGTAAAAAATATCAGTAATTCCATACTGGCCGATCTGGTGGTAAACGGTATGCTCTTTAAAGACAGGAACAAGCAGGGATACCGGTACTCAGTTACAGATATTCTGGAAGATGAAAAAGTGGCAATCAGCACCCTCACCCCCGGTCAGGAGGTTGACTTTACCATTACCGTTGAGGGATTAAACTGGGATAGCCAAAATCTGGATGGCATCATTTTTGTGCAGTCTGT
>CAYSSG010000031.1:14719-18248 GCA_964433635.1 uncultured Atribacterota bacterium
ATGCAAGGAGAAAATCGTTGATGAAAAACATTATTATATCTCTATTGATTGTTTGCTGCATTGCATTTACATTAACCGGTTGTGAGGGATTGACGCCATCTGTTCCCGATGATGGACAAGATGCAGATGATACAGCATTGTCTTATATTAAGGTGTTGCCTGAAAAGTTGACGATGAATATCTACCAGACACAAAAATTCGAAGTAAAAGGTTATAATTCGGAACATAAACCGGTACTCCTTGATTCTTCAAAGGTAGAAAAATGGGTGTCTATGTATAGCTGTGCTACCTGTGGAATCGTATGGACCATTTCACCAACCAAAGAATCTCTTTATACGAATTTTTCCCCTCACAAAGCAGGTCATTATACGGTTCATGTGAAATACGGTGACAAATGGGCAAACGCTGACGTGGAAGCATTTTAGTCTTTGTATTTTTGCCATTAGAATCAGGAGAGAACGATGCTGTTCAACCGATGCATCTAAAGACGATCGATAAAATAATCTAATGAAATCGGGTAGAGACTGATAGGCCACCTTATGAATAAAGAAAATAACTTTTTATTAAATCAGAGTCAATCTCAGGAATGGGATGAAGGTATCTTTATCATTCTAATTGCTTTAATCATTGTCATTCCTGTTGTTTTTTATCCCTTTTGTGTTCCTGTTTTTACGCCCATCAAAGACTTATCATTTCACATTCTGACTGTTTTTGCCTTATCCATGTGGCTGCTTAAAATCATTTTTTCAGACAGGCTGTACTTCAGGACAAGTCGTCTGGATAGTCCGATCTTACTCTACCTTCTGGTTGGCTGTTTATCTCTTTTCTGGTCTATTAACCGTGACCAGAGCATTCTGGCATTGCCTTCATTTCTGGCTGGCCCGGTTCTCTATTTTATTGTTTCCAGATCGTTAAATAAGCAGAAAACAATTAACTGGTTATTATTGATAACAGTCATTGTAGGGACAATACTGGGTGCCTATGGAATTTTTCAATACCTGGGAATTGATTTTGAATTCTGGAGAGGAAATGTAGCCAGAGGGCAGGTCTTTGGTCTCTTTGGCAATGTCAACTACTATGCGGAATATATCATTGTGCCCTTAGCGCTTGCTCTGGGACTTTTTCTTTTCAAAGAAAGAACATGGAACCGTGTTTTTTTATTGGTTGCTATCTTGATGATGGGAATAGCCCTTCTCCTGACTTTTACGCGAAGTTCCTACCTGGCAATTGCCATAGCAATTCCGGTGATCTTATTCCTTGGTCATCATAGTTCCGATTCCGATGCACAAAAGAAATATTATAAAAAGCTGATGCTTGCCCTGTTACTGATAGCAGTGATAGCCTCTGCCCTGGTCTTTGTGCCCCATCCTTTCAACAAAGACGATATGCCCTTAGGGAAGTTGAAAAACAGGATATCGATCACAGCATTGACCTCCGGTCCCTCAGTTTTAAGACGAGTTGCCACCTGGAAGTTTACCTGGATGATGATTGAAGACCGCTTTTTATCAGGTTCCGGACTGGGGACCTATGCTTACCATTCTTTGAAATATCAGGCTGACTTCTTTTCCCAGGGTCAAAACCGTGATATCTACCCCCATGGCTATGCAATGCAGGCACATAATGAATACCTGCAGGTGTGGTCTGAATTGGGAATCATTGGCCTGTTGTCTTTTCTCTGGATCATATTTGTGTACTTCCGGACTGTATTGCTAGCTTTACAGAAGATGAAAGATGAGAATAAGGGATGGACAATAGGGCTGGCTGGGGGTGTGACTGCTGTTCTGATCGATGCGTTTTTTGCCTTTCCACTCCAATTAACGGCGAGTTTATCCCTGTTTTGGATATTTATAGGTTTAACGGGAGCCCAGATTCATCTCATTCATGAGAACAGGGAAGAGGAAGAGAAGAGACTGAAGGTGCAGGAGAAGGCAGATGTAAAAAACAAAGTTATTACAGAGCAGGCAGGTGGAAAGGTTATCAGAAAAGCAATACTGTCCCTTCTGGTTATCGTGATGATGATCGGAGCCATCTTTTGGGTTATCAAGCCTTTTGCAGCAAGAGTGTACTGGTATTATGGCAACCAACAGATTGCTTCCCAGAATCAAAATCAGGCGATAAAAATGTTTGAAAGGGGATTGCAATGGAATCCCTGGCAGGGAGAATTATATTACAATATTGCCACTATTTTAACGGACAATGGCTTGAACAACAAAGCCCTGGAATATTTCAAAAAGGCAGAAAAATATATGGATCAGCACTACTTACCTCAGAATATTGCTATCGCTTATCTCAAAAATGGAAAGATGCAGGAGGCGATTCCTTACTTAGAGAAAGCGATTCATTATCAGCCAAAAAAAAAGGATATGGTTCCTCTCTATAATAGTCTGGGAAATACCTTTATAACGCTGAAGCAATATCAAAGGGCAGAACAGAGTTTCCTTTCCGCAGTGGAAATGGACCCAAGTAATGCCACAAATTATTATGGTTTAGCTGGTGCGTATTTAAGTCAGGGTAAGAATGAGTTAGGTGTGCATGCACTTCAAAAGGTGATTGAACTGGATCCGGAGAGCAAAGTTGCTGATTATGCCCGCATGTTATTAAAAAGATTCGAGATAGAGGATGAAATGCAGGCAGATCCAGCAGGGAATCAACCATAAGAGTTTGTTTATTAACATAATCAGGTTTCTATTTGTTATCAATTTGAGAGTTTGAAATCGGATAAAATTTATGGTATAAAAATATTATGAATAAGCAAAAAATATTATTGATGACTCTATTTATTTTATTAAATGTCGGATTTGTAGTAGTTTTAAATTATGCCCAGAATCAAACCGAAGAAAGCCCGGCTGCAGCTGTAAGTAACGGAACGATTAAGGATGCAGGTATTCCCCGGAACTTGTTTATTGAGCTTTTTATAAATGCCGGCTGTTCCAGCTGCCCTAAAGCTGCCTTTTGCCTGGAGGAACTCGCATGGAACTATGAACCGGGTAGGGTGATTCTGGTGGAAGAGCATATCTGGGGTGATGGTTATGATACACCGGAAACCAATTCCCGCTATGACTGGTATGTTGGAGGAGGAACCAAGGGGACGCCGGATACCTTTTTTAACGGACTATCCGAACGGGTGCAGGGATTGTGCTGTGACTGTGGCGATATCGAAGAGAATTTTATCGGCTATCAGAAAATCATTGATAAGCATTTAGCTGGCACTTCACCAATTGAAATTACGGCAGAGCAATCCATCTGTAGTAATAATAAAACAATTATCCAGGGAAAGATTGCCAACAAGAGCCATTCTTTGTTACAGAATATGTTACTCAGCGGAATGGTTTACCATGAAGGAGATGAGAGTGAATTATTTTACCTGGTGAAGGATATCTTTGAAAACCAGGATATTTGCCAGCTTGCTCCTATGGAGGAGAGGGATTTCAGCTTTATCTCTGATCTGGATTTAAGTGAATTTTCTGATGATGAGCTTGCTCGCCTGTATAGTGTAGTATTTGTTCAGGACAGATTAACAAAAGAAATC
>CAYSSG010000031.1:18348-23852 GCA_964433635.1 uncultured Atribacterota bacterium
TGTCATTGCGAGGAGCGTAGCGACGAAGCAATCTCATGCACTTCTACCAATAAGAATTTTAACTCAGACTCAAAAAAGAAAATAATGACTGTATACAAAAAAAATCATATTATGTTGTTGTCACGGATGATTTCAAATCATATTTTTGTAAAAAGAGAGGGCTGAAGGAAATGTTCAATTACAAGACTGAATATAAAAATAGGAGTAGAAAAAATAGGGTATCTATCGGGATATCTATTTTCTTAATCATGATATTTATCTCATTAACTGGAAACCAGGTAATCGCTCAATTTAAAACAGGCGAACAAGTAGCCGATTTTACCCTGACAGGATTGGATGGCGAAAGCTATCAGCTGAGTCAGTTTAGAAACAAATTTGATTATATACTGCTCTGCTTTGTAGAAGGTACAAATTCCACTGCGATGAACAACATCCAGGACCTTCTTTCCTTTATGAAGGACTTTAATCCCAAGGAAACCTATCAAATAATTACGGTGATTGCCGGTCCGCAGGAAGATCAGTATCAGAACGATTGTATTGTATTACAGGAAAAATCTGAAATTCCCTTACTCTTTTTATGTGACGGGGAGGTTCAGGTTACAAAAAGTTTTGAGATTGAAAAATTTCCTACCATTGTATTATTGCGGTATGACCTGGGTGTAAGGCGGGTGTTCTCCGGCTTTACGACTCGCGTGGAAAAGAGCTTTTACCAATACCTGACCTTTACCTTTACCAGTCAAAAAAGCAGTAGCACCGGTGGATGTGACGGTGGTGTCTGTCCGCCCCCGGAATAAAAAAGTAGAGTTTTTTCTATATCATTGCAATTACTCCTATTTTAATTTATTGGAGTACTCCTATTTTCTGTCATTGCGAGGAGCGAAGCATCGAAGCAATCTCATGTTTTTAAACCAAGCTCTTTAAAGAAAATTTAAAGAAAAACTGAAAATAAATGGAGTCTATCATTGAAAATCAACAATCGATTTTTTATTCTGTTCATATCTTTGATAATAATGATGTTTATTGCTATCTATCTGATGGGATGCAATCAACCTGAACCTCCCAAGCTTGTTCTTTCTGAAGAGAGCTGGAATTATGGAGAGGTAGCCCCTGATAAAAAGCTATCACATCAATTCAATATCAAAAATGAGGGCGGAGAGAAGCTAATCATTGAATCAGTCTATTCCTCTTGCGCCTGCGTTGTTACTGATTTATCGGCAAAGGAAATTGCTCCGGGAAAGGAAACCGAGCTGACAGCGACCTTTGATCCCTATGGTTATGAAGGAGAGGTCAGTAAATTTATTACCATCAAATCCAACGATCCGGAAGAACCGGAAAAAAAGATTGAGTTAACCATTCATGTCTTGCATGTTCCCAATCCTGATATGACAGTATCCCAGCAGACCTTTTATTTAGGAGAGATTGATCGTTTATCCCAGGAAAAGCCCACCATACAATTTACGATTTATAACAGCGGGGATGCTGATCTGATCATAGAGGACATTGTTATCGAAGATATTTTCAGTCATAACCTGAATATTCCCCTGACCATCCTCCCGGGAGAGAAGTTTTTAGTAGAGTTAAATGTTGATACAAACCAGCTATCGGAAGGCGAATTCCGTAAATCCGTCCGACTCATGAGCAATGATCTCCAGAAACAGGTAGTGTTTCTGAGAATACAGGGGAAGATAAGATAGGTATGTATTTTTAGTTTTGGGGAGATATCTGCCACCGAATAGACAGTATGGATGTTCACATGATATCATCATAATATTGTCTCCATAAAAGATCCATAAAAGAAAGGATAAACAGCCAGTGGAAGAAGAAATAGATCTGCGGGAATACATCAATGTTTTAATCAAGAGAAAGTGGTTAATTATCTGCATACTGATATTAGCATTATTAGCTGCTGGTATTGTCAGCTTTTTTATTCTAGATCCTGTCTATGAAGCGACAGCTACTTTATTATTTCATAAGCCCAGATATGAAGTAACCTTAGAACCAAAAATTAGAACACAAGCCAGTCAGGATATTAGTCTGGAAACTTATGAACATTTAATCAAGGATAAGGATATTGAAGAGAGAATCATTGAAGAGTTAAATTTAAAGCAGCCTCCCTATGAAATGACTTTTTTAAATTTAAATAAAATGCTATCGGTAAATCTGATAAAAGACTCTAACCTTATTCAAATGAAGATGACCTCTGCTGATCCTGAACTTGCTCAGAAAATTGTAAATTTGTGGGCTGATCTGTATGTTGAAAAGAACCAAAATATTTTTCAAAAGGATAATGAAAGGGCATCTTTATTCATTGAAGATCAGCTCAATAAAGCTGATGAAGAACTCATCAAAACGGATGATGAAATTCGGCAATTTAATTCTACCAACCGAATTGATATGCTCCAAAAAGAAATCAATCAAATCACTGATGAGACTATTCTAAATCAATCCAGAGTTGACAATCTAAAAATTTACTTAAATATGGAAAAGAATAAATCCATCCGTTTATGGCAACAGCTCATTCAGTCCAGATTAGTGTATTTTCAGTCACGAAAAGCAAATTTAGAGTTAATCACTGCTCAACAAAAAAATCAATTTACAAAGGTCAGCGATTTGCTTTCCGGATTAGAAGAAAAAACCGTTCTCTCTAAATCCATGATTGAAGATCCCTACTTGCAAGAAATTTTTCAAACTCTCCTTGATCAAGAAGCATTATCCTTGTATCAATTAAAAGTATCAAGTGAAGAAATCAATCCCATTTATGTTCAGTTAACTGAGCATAGTCATTCTTTAGAAATGGACATTGTCAATAATGAAGCGGAAATTGAGGCAGTGAACAGAATATTAGCTTTTTTATCTGAGGAAATCATCACAGTTAATCAATTCTTTCAGGAAGATATAGGAGCTATGTCAAGTTTAGATATCATCAATCAAATAAATGATTCATTGATAAGAGTGAGCATGAATGATATTAATTTGGAAATAAAGATGATTGATGATCGAAATATGGAAGGTGACAAGTCTCATTCTATACTAAGCAGTATTGAATTGATTGAATCGATGGAGAATGAGATTGCACAGCTTGATCATAGTATTCGTGAAGCCAGGGTTAAGATAGTTTCTTTAAAAGATGATTTGGCAAACGAGAGTTTAATAAAAACAAGATTAGAGCGAAAATACGAAAATGAAAAAAGCATCTATGATATTCTAACACAGAAGAATGAAGAGACTAAAATTGCCCTTTCTGCCGAATCTACCAACTTGGAAGTTGCCAAATATGCCTTTGTTCCGGAAACTCCCATCAAGCCAAACAAGAAATTGAATCTGGCCATTGCCGGAGTGATGGGTTTATTCCTGGGAATATTCATCGCTTTCTTTATGGAGTTCTGGCAAGGGGGCAAGGAATAAGCAAGTATTGTATATCAGTATACATCATCTTTTTAAATATCATAAGATACCAAAGAGTCTGTTTTAGCAAATAGGATTTTTGATTATAATATTATGAGAGGCACACAGTTGATGGATTACAAAGAGAAATACAACCAATGGCTGAATAGTCCTTATCTCAGTGAAGAGGATAAAGCCGAACTGCGTTCAATCACAGAAAATGAAGAAGAAATTCAGGACCGTTTTTATAAAGATCTGGAGTTTGGTACCGGCGGAATGCGCGGGAAGATTGCCATGGGGACCAACCGGATGAATAGCTACACGGTCGGAAAGACAACCCAGGGACTGGCGAATTATCTATTGGCTAAAGTAGACAATGCCACTAACAAAGGAGTGGTCATTGCCTATGATCCCCGGCATAAATCAAAAGAATTTTCTGAAAGAGCAGCCCGGGTTCTAACGGCGAACGGCATTAAAGTCTATTTATTTGATGATATGCGGCCTACACCGGAGCTTTCATTTGCAGTCAAGGAATTGAGTGCAGCTGCGGGAATCATGATGACCGCCAGTCATAATCCTCCGGAATACAATGGCTATAAAGTGTACGCAGAGAATGCAGCCCAGATCTTACCGGAAGTTTCTGATCGGATTATTGAGAAAATAAACCAGATTCAGGATGATTCGGAAGTCAAATTACTAACACTGGCTGAGGCAGAAGAGAAGGGGGTATTTCAGCGGATCGGGAAAGAAATTGACCATATATACTATCAGAAAATAAAAAATTTGTCTTTAAGTAAGGATGTGGACAAAGATATAAAGATCGTCTATACACCTTTGCACGGTGTGGGCAATCTGCCGGTGCGGACCATCTTAAGAGAGATGGGCTATCACCATGTATTTGTGGATGAGGAACAGGCAATACCTGATCCTGAATTTCCCACCGTTGAATCACCTAACCCGGAAAACCCAAAAGCGTTTCAAAGGGCAGTGAAGCTTGGGAAAGAGGTTCATGCCGATATCCTGATAGCAACAGATCCGGATTGTGACCGTGTTGCCGTTGCAGTTCTACACCCCCGTCATTGCGAGGAGCAAAGTGACGAAGCAATCTCATCTTCAGCAAGCGACGAGACTCAATATATATTTCTGAATGGTAACCAAACAGGTGCCCTGTTGCTGGATTACATCCTGGGCAGGCAAAAACAAAACGGACAGTTGCCTCAGAATGGTTTTGTCATCAAAACGATTGTTACCTCCGAGATGGGCAGGGTTATTGCCAATGATTATCAGATTCCGACTTACGATACCCTTACCGGATTTAAATTCATATGTAACAAAGCAATGGAACTGGAGAAGAAAGACAAAACCTTCCTTTTTGGTTATGAGGAAAGTATCGGCTATTTAACCGGGAATTTTGTTAAGGATAAGGATGCGGTGATCAGTGCCATGCTCATTGTCGAAATGGCTGCCTACTATAAAAAGAAGGGACAGACTTTGCTGGATATTCTCCACCAGCTCTATCAAAGACATGGTTACTTTCTGGAACATCTGGAATCCATCTACCTGGAAGGGATAGAAGGAGAACAGCAGATGACAAAGATTATGTCAACTTTTCGAGAGGGATTTCCGGAAATTCCAGGGATGCCAATTGCCTGCAAAATTGATTATCTTTCTTCGTTTAAATATGATTATGAAAAGAACCGGAAAGAAATGATCGATATTCCCCAATCTGATGTTTTAAAATGTATCTTTTCAGACGGTTCCTGGTATGCCATCCGTCCTTCCGGTACTGAGCCAAAGATTAAAATATATATGTCCCTGTTAGGTAAAAACAAGCAGGAGTCAGAAAAAAAACGAGACAGTGTTAAATCCGTTATTTTTAAAAAAATAGAAGATTTGTTTCAGACATAAGATTCGAATGCTTTCTTCTAGAAAGAAAATTTCAAAATAAATTTTTTATACGACTAATTTTGATTAATATAGGGAATACTATCTGTAGTAAATAGAAAATTTATAATTATAGTAGAGATTGTTAATTATTTTTCAGTTATCATTTTGTCCCAAAAGATTAATTTAATCTCAATTTCTATGTTGTACTTTAATTTTTTATGTTAAAATTATTT
>CAYSSG010000032.1:0-21394 GCA_964433635.1 uncultured Atribacterota bacterium
CCGATATTGCGAAGTAAAATAGAATCTGATTGATGGTATTGCCAGGTCATACGAATATTCCGATTGATGCTGCATTCGAATAGGTTTACTGTACCTTGAATTCTTTTGATGCGCAAAGAGGGATGAAATGGTGGAATAGGATTTTGCTGTAACAGTTTTATCTGTTTTTGGAATGCCTGTTGATCTTCTTTTGTTAGTTTTTGAAAACTTCTTTTAAACCGTTGAGTTATCTGTATCTTCATTTATTTTTTCAAATCTTTCATTAATTCATCAGCATTATTAAAAGTCTTTATCCTACCTGCTTTAATATCTTCTTCAGCCTCCCTCTCTTCTTTTTGCCAATCTTTGGTCCAGAACCAGGTTTGGCTTTTATCAATAATAACAACTGGTTTTAATACGATTTCGTCATCCCGAAGTTCAATAGAGATCGTATCTCCCTTTTTTAAATCCAATTTATCCATTATACTCTTAGGAATTGTTATTTGCGAATTGTCTCTGATTTTAGTCATTTTATCCATTTATTTCACCTGTATTGATATTAATAATTTGTTATTCTATTAATATATTATAATAATAAATTACTGTTCTGCAAGACAAAAAAGTTTAACGTATACCGTATTACGTATTCCGTTCACCCCCACCTTAGTCCTCCCCCCTTAAGGGGGAGGAGATAAAAGAAGAGTTAATTCTGCCGTCAAGGGGGAGGAGATGAGATGAGGTAATCCCTTCCTCAGGGTAAGGTTCGTATTTCCCTCTCCCCTCGTAGATTGAAATCTCTTGTAAGTTAAATTAATTTACCTGACTTCATTCATCTGTCTGGATTTTACCTTTTTCCCAAAAATCCATTAATACTCTATTGATTAATTTTTTACCCTTAGGTGTAATCCAGAACTTTTTGATTATCCGAATACCAAGATCTGGAAAGATTAATTCTTCAATTGTAGCAATGACCCCAAACCATTTTAAATACCTCAATAAAATTTTCTGTACAGTAGGTGCAAAATCTCTAACAATTTCGTTAAACTCTTCTTTTTCCATAGAAGGTTCCCAGTACATTTCTTTTAATAAAGGAGTAAGTGTTTTTTTCTTATTTGGTTTTAAATGATAGAAATATCCCCAAATATTAACGATATTTTCTTGATAATCCTGGGCATTGAATGTGGTATATTCAGTTGGTTGCAGTTTAACCCAATTAACTTTCTCTATCCAGTCCACCAGCAGTTTATTGGTTTTCTCACCATAATTATTTTGGGTGAACTTTTTAAAATGTTTATGATTGACCTGTACATATCCCTTTTTATCATAGTAAATTAATCTTTCCGCATGGGATAACAGGTGAATAAAGTGAATGTATTTCTTTCTTGTTTCTTTACCTGTTTCTTCTTCCTTGCCTAAAAATAAAAAACTATCTTTTTCCGGATTAATGAAATTCTTTTCAATTAATTTGAGGTGCTTGAAAGGAATCCAGCGATTTTTTTTGGTTACTTTAATTCGGTTTTTCTGAAGATAGTTGACAAAAATCTCAACATCTCTGGCTACTGGAGAATCTTCCTCCTTGATATCACTAAGATTGAAAGGATTCTGTGAACCTAGATCGATAGGGTTAATGTTAAATGAAATGGGGAAATCTTTCTGAGGACTATCCAATCTTTCTCTCTCTTCTTTTATTGCCTGCAGAGGGGTTTTCCCGTTAAGCTTTTCCTGGGCTATATTCAGCCATTTATCCTGGAATTTCTTAATCGCTTTTTCTAATGTCTCTTTATCAGAAAATTTGCTGATACTCATGTTTTCTAAAATATATTTCTTAAAATCGCCTGATAATTCTTTTTCCAATGGACCTATACTCCCCTGGGCCATTTCTTCCGGAGACTTTCCCTGGAATTCATCCCGGGGAGTAAGATTCCAATTATCTTCTACATATTCACTTTCCATAGCTTGATTCATAAAAATTTTTTCAATATCCAGGGGATTAATTTTATTCAAAAAATCGATAGGTAGATTTCCCCAGAATTTCTTTGCTACATCATATGGCATCTCCTGCAAAAATAGAGAGACACAAGATAAGGCATAACCTGTTTCATATGGTAGAATTCTACCAATAAAATAATCATTCTTTTTCATTTGAAAGAGGGACTGATCTTCTCTAATCTTATATTCATTACCCGAAACAAGATCTTCTACGATGAAGTAAATACCAGGAAACGCTTCTTTGACCTTAAAACTGCTAAAGATATTATTTTGGAAGCCCTGAAGAATTTTTTGATCCTGTGGGTTATATTCAGAAAGCATTTGCGATAAAAATACTTTCAGTGGTACCTTTTGATAATATTCTGAGGTGTAGAAATAAATATAATAATCTTCGAATTTTACGTCTGCTATTTCTCTGATATCTTCAGTCTGATAATATTTTTCAGGATTTTTTGTCAGGAAATTGTTTCTTTCTTGAATCATTTCCAAAAATAAATTAGGGTCTGATGCACAAAAGTCAAGTATATCATGGGTAAATTTAATAATTCGGTCAGCTGGCTCCATTCCATCAACCATACTTCATGTACCTTTCCTTTTCGAGAGTGTCATCGTAAGAAGTTATTAAATGTAGTTTTATTTTATCATGTATTTTTAATTGATCAAAAGGAAACAATGAACGGGAAAAATCGTTATAACGTATTGTGTTTAAATACAGTGATGAGTAAAAAGTAATAAGTGAAAAGAAAAACGCAAACAGGAATGCAATAATGCTGGTTTGCATGAATGGAAAATTAGTACATGGTATGTGGTATGTAGATAAAAACAGTAATAAGTGAAGAGTGATCAGTGATGAGTAAAAATCAGTATTGCGTTAAAATACAGTAAAGAGTAAGGAATGATAAGAAAAAAGAAAATAGTAATGCAATAATGCAGGGTTGCATGAATGGAAAATTAGTATATGGTATGTGGTATATAGTATGTAGTTAAATATGGTTAAGAGTTAAAAACTGATGGGTGATGGGTTCAGAGTTGGCTGGCGGCTTTTTGATCGATGATGATGGTGACATCCTGATGAAGCTGCAAGACCGTAGCCGGTACCTCGGTACTGACCTTCCCATGAATGGTTCTGGCAATGACATGTGCCTTTTTCAAGCCGTTGGCCAATAAGATGATCTTTTCGGCCTTCATAATCGTGCCGATGCCCATGGTCAGCGCTTGCCTGGGTACCTCCTCTATCGTGTTAAAATATTTGGAATTAGCCTGGATGGTCTCTTCGGACAGGTTGACCAGATGGGTCTTGCTGTTTAAGCCGATAGCCGGTTCATTAAAACCCAGATGGCCGTTATCACCGATGCCCAGAATCTGCAGGTCTATTCCACCTTTTTGCGCGATGAGATCTTCATAGCGCTGGCATTCTGCGGTGATATTTTCGGTTGTGCCGTTCAACAGGTGGATGTTTTCCTTGCGGAGGTTGATGTGCCGGAAGAAGGTAGCCCACATGAAAGAATGATAGCTCTGGGGATGTTCCGGGGATAAGCCATAGTATTCATCCAGGTTAAAGGTAGTCACCTCTGAAAAGTCGATTTCGCCTTGCTGGAATTTCTGCACCAATTGCTGATACATACCTACCGGTGTCTGACCGGTAGCCAACCCCAGGACGGTATTTTTCTTCTGTGCAATCTGGTCGGCAACCAGCTGAGCCGCCTGTACACTGAGCTGATGATAGTCTTTGACGGTTATGACATTCATATCTCTTCTCTCCTGAATACGACCTTCCCTGAGACCATGGTTAATTGGACTTCAAAGTCCTTATTTAAAACTACGAGATCGGCATCTTTGCCCGGTTCCAGACTGCCTTTGTGATTGTCTATACCCAGGCATTTGGCTGGATTACAGGTAGCTATCTGGAGTGCATCCGTTAAGGGAATTCCAGCTTGGTTTACCATATTGTAAACTGCCTTGTTCATGGTGAGTACACTGCCAGCTAAAGTACCATCTTTCAATCTGGCTTGCCCTTTGTTTACAATCACTTCCTGTCCGCCCAGATCATAGGTACCATCCTGAAGTCCAGTTGCCCTCATAGCATCAGTCACAAGGATCATCTTTTGGGTGCCCTTCATCCGGTGTATCATCTTCAAGATAACGGGGTGAACATGGATTCCATCCGCAATGACTTCTGCTGTAATCCTGGAATCAGATAAGGCAGCTCCCACGACTCCCGGCTCGCGATGGTGCAGTCCTCGCATGGCATTAAACAGATGGGTAACATGAGTCATGCCTTCCTGCAGGGCATTCTGCATTTGCTGGTAGGTAGCATCCGTATGTCCTGCAGAAGCAATAATATTCTGTTGATGCAAAAAGCGGATAAAATCCATTGCTCCGGGCATCTCCGGTGCCAGAGTCACCAGGCGAATTAAATGACCGGAGGCCTGGTTATATTTCAAGAACTCCTCTATAGAGGGCTGGGTAATGTCTTCTTCATTCTGAGCCCCTTTCTTTGCCGAGTTAATATAAGGCCCTTCCAGATGTACACCCAAAATTTCGGCAGCTCCAGTACTTCTGAATTTTGCCTCCCTGATGCTGTGGAGACTTCTGATAATCTCCTTCCTGGTCATGGTTAAAGTAGTAGGAAGAAAGGCTGTGGTACCAAAACGAGCATGGGTTGAGGCAATCTGTTTGATGGCTTCAACTTCTCCGTCCATCACATCTGCCCCGCCACCTCCATGAACATGGAGATCAATAAAGCCAGGAACAATATATTGACCTCTGGCTTCAATCATCTCTGCATTTTTCAGCATAGACAGATCTTCTTTGTTATCCGTTACGCTGACAATCCTTCCATTTTCAATCACCAACAGCCCATCTTCCAGGGATTGAAAAGGGGTCATGATTGTACCACGTAAAACTAATTTTTTCCGATTTCGTTTTATCATTCTTTGTCACTCTCACAATCAATTTTTTCTGCAATATAAAATCAGTATATTGAGATTGGACTTATCCATTTTTACTTGTTCCCATTGAGTAAGGGTAAACTGGCAGCAGCAATAGATTGCCCAACCCTCCGGTTTGATTCATCGGGAAGATGCAGGGAGATTCGACTAGATAACTCTGCAAAATCTTCCTGTAAAACCTGGTTTGCCTTTAGTATGATCATTCGCCCACCTTCGCCTGAGGTTACCCTGCCTAGTATCAATACATGTTCCAGATCATAGAAATCGGCATAATGTGCGATTGCATAACCCAGATAAACACCGATGGTTTCAAATACTCTGGTCGCTCTGTCATCCCCTTTTGCCATTAATGTCTGTACAAATTTCAGTTTTTCAGCCGGTTTCTGTTTATCATCAAAGATTATTCCAGCTTTTTTTGCCAGACGTATTACGGCTACCTGGGATAGATATTGCACACCACATCCGTAATCCTTGGACCAGGGATCAACAGGAGCCTGATGATTAAAATCAATAGGTACAAAGGCTAACTCATTTAATTGCGTGGTAATATTTCCATTTCGATCGACATATCCCCCCGCTTCACTGGATCCCATGGCAATCCCCAATACCTTATTAGCCTTCAGGGACATGGAGCCTGCCAAAGCTGTAACCTCTCCGTCATTGATGACCTTTAAAGGGACATTCCATTCCTTTTGAATATCTAAAAAAATATTTTTTATTCGTTTTTCAAAAAGATCAGAAGGGATACTTCGAAACAGGGATGCAGCCATAACACGATTGTTAATATAGACCCCGGCAGAACTGCCCCCGATAGCATCAACACGGGGCAGGTGTTTCGAGGCACTTTGTAACATAGACCTGATTTCCTGATAATGATAGTCCGGATCAGTCTGCTCTCCGGGATTCCAGGGTACTTCCTCACTGAAGACAACGTTACCATCTATTACCGCACTGACTTTTCTATCACTTGCTCCCAGGTCAAACCCGATACGGCATCCCTCGCTGTGGCCGCCTAAAGGAATGTAATCTTCTCTGGCAGGAACATTTCTTTTATTGTCAGTAGTATCGAGCAGAAAAGGTCTTTCATATATAATTGACATAAAGTTGGCATCAAAGGCGCGCTTCCCCCCTGTAGAATACATTTTTTTAATATACTCTCTTATTTCATTGATTTCATCTGGCCCCTCTATTATGATTTTATTCCCACCATAGATCCATAGAAGCGTTTTTACCAGCCGTTCTATATAGAAATAGTTAGATGAAGAAAACCCTCCTCCATCGATAAAAATCTGAGTGTTGTAAACAAAAGAATGGTGATCTTTCTTATCTATACAGATTTGTAATGGGGTACCCTTTCCTGAATTTTTTACAATTTCAAGAAAGTTGCGATTCCATAAAGCAGCCGGACAAAAATCCTCATCAAGGGAAAGTGTATTTTCTAGTTTCATTGGAAATAATCTTTTTTTAAATTTTGTTTTTTATTCTCTAATAATAACTTTGTTTTTTATTCGACTCTCTTCAGCACAGAAAGCCATTAAATGGCTTTCTACTGCTTCTTCCACTGCACTCGAAAAAATAGAATGGTCATTGTTTTGTATTGCATTTAAAAAATTAGACATAATTTTAAAATCACCACCAAAATGTCCAAAACCGGCATGTTCGCTAATCATAGTTCTATTCTTTTCAAAAGTATCATAAGTTATTTTTTGATCATTTTTAAATAAAGTGATTTCTATGAAACGGGAATCTCCGATAATTTCTCCCAAAGTGCCCATGATTCTCGTTCTTCTACTTCCGGTCGTAAAAGCAGACATTGTGAATGAAGCTGTAATATTTTCTTCAAATTCAATGATAACTACCTGGTGATCTACAACATCATTGTCACAGTGATATACACATCTTCCATAGGGACCTTCTTCCAGTGCTTTGATTCTTCCTTTATATGATATATCAGGGGAAATCACAGCTACCGGCCAACCGGTCAGTTGGGGATTCAAATATAATTTCAGAGCAGAATAGGGACAATCCTCTTCAATACTGCAATTGATACATCGATCCGTACTTCCCTCAGGAGCATTTTCCTTTGTAAAATGCTTCAGGGAACCGAACGAAGAAATTTTTTTAAAAGGCTTCCCCACAAGCCATCTTAAAATGTCCATGTCATGGCAGGACTTTGCAAGGATCATCGGACAAGATGTTTCTGAATTTCTCCAATTACCCCTAACATAACTATGGGCATGATGCCAATAACCAACGGGTTCGATGTGTTCTATAGAAATAATCTTTCCAATGGCATCCTCATCTATGATTTCTTTCATTTTCTTGAAGTAAGGCGTATGCCTCAATACATGACATACCCCGACAACTTTTTTACTTTTCTTGGCTTCTTCCACAATTTCTTTACATTCTTTTTTGTTCACAGCTATTGGTTTCTCCATAAGCACATGATACCCTTTGCTTAAAGATTCCACCGCAGGCTGATAATGCACTCTATCAGGAGTAGCAATAATGACGGCATCAGCAAATTTCTTAACGGCTAAGGCTTCCTCCCACGTATTAAAAACATTTTGGTTATTTATAGAATATTTTTTTGAAAATTCATTTCTATAATATTCTCTGGGTTCAGCAACTCCAACGACCTCCATTTCATACCCGCGATAAAGAGAATATTCTGCATATGTATTACCTCTATCTCCTGCTCCAAAAATAATTACTTTAACCGGTTTCATAAAAAATCTCCGCATGAAAAAATATTTTTTTATTCATCAAGATAATGACCATATCTGCCAAATTCTACCATCAATTACTTCATTCTGAATCCATATAATAATGATGATCACAATATTCATCACCATCCATAATCGTTTTTGTTCTTTTAAAATTGATCTTTTCATTAAAAGCTTTTGCTAAGGGCTCATCTGCCAGACAAAAGAATTTTCCAATTTCCGGTTGACCGATTTTTCTAAAATAATCAGCCCAGGGACATCTGGTAAATTTGAATTTTACACTATCTTCTTTGGATTCCACAATTTCATATTCATGGCCCTCTGTCAGTCCAGAAAGAAGCCAGTCAAGATATGATTTCAAACTCTTATCTGCCTTATTCAGGTAAGCCTTCCTGGCATCATTTACCATGGAATCAATAAAAGCTTTCCTTGCTTCATCAATAACTTCTTTGCCATACTTGACTGATAAATGTTTTATGGTATCAGAATAGAGAAGAGCTAAAAGTTCAATGATATAATTCTGACTTTCTTCCATTTTCTTTTTCACTTCACTGCTTTCTTTTTGTCCTTTGGTATTCATTGCTTTCTCCTTTTAAACAGATAATCTTAATTCATTTGGTATCCATAAAATAATTTTCTTTCATTGTATCTATAAACATGGCAACCAAAATAATAAATCCAGTGGTAGCCTGAATCAGAAAAGCATTTACATGAGATAAATTCATAAAATTATTCACAGATGAAATTAAAAGCACTCCTCCAAAAATTCCCACTATTCTTCCTCTACCTCCTGAAAGTTTTACACCTCCAATAACAGCTGCTGCAAATATATACATGATTAATCCAGAGGACATATGTGATGAAACTGAATTTAATCTACCTGCCAAGACCCACCCAGCACATGAAGCTAATAATCCACTTAAGGCATAGGCAGTCAGCACTGTTAATTCTACATTTATACCAGCTGCCCTTGCTGCATCTATGTTACTTCCAATTGCATAGAACTTTCTTCCCAGAGGTGTATAGGTTAATATGATGTGAAACAGGATATAGAGCGATATGAGGAATATAATGGAAACCGGTAAGCCATAAATTTTTGCTCCTCCTAAGTAATTGAAAGTACTGTTAAGAGGGTAGATGGATTTCCCCTTACTTATATATACACTCAAGCCTGTCAAGACAATCGACATGGCTAAGGTGGTAATAAATGGATTCATTTTTTGGTATGCCACTAACAAACCATTGATAATTCCTATGACTAAACCTGTTATTAACATAATGACTATGGTTAACACCGGGTTTAAAAGCAACCCGGATGCTAAAGCGTCAGAAGACATAAGCCATCCAGCCAAAAGTCCTGTAAAAACAAGGGTCGATTCAACAGTTAAGTCAAAGAATCCACTGATCAAACACATAGAACCGCCCAGCGTTAAAATGCCCAATATGATTGAATGTACCAGTAGGTTCACAATATTTAAGTAACTGAAAAATGCCTTATTGATCATACCTGCAAAAATCCATAGCAATATCAATAAAATCCAGACAAAATTATCAGAAAATAGACTTTTAAAATTTTTATTACCTTTCACTCTCCACCTCTTGTTCAATAATCATATTTGATGAAAATCATACTGCTTCCAATTTACAAAAATCATTTTTAGTATAATTTTCGTTAATTTCACCGTTTTTAAGTACAATAATTCTATCGCTCATCTCTACTAATTCTGTAATAGCTGAACTAATCAGCAAGATAGATTTGCCACTGCTGACTAAATCATTCATAATTTGATGAATATGTTTTTTTGCTTTGATATCAATGCCGAAGGTAGGATCATCCAGAATAAATATTTCCAAACCGCTGCCTAATAATCTTGCTACCATTACTTTCTGCTGATTGCCTCCGCTAAGCTCTTCAATTTTTTGATCAATATTAGAAAGTTTCACATTCAGTTGTTTAACAAATTTATTTACAATATTGTTTTCCTTTGTTATTTCTATTAATCCAATCAAATTTAAAAGTTTTTTCAGAAAAGTAATGGTGGTATTCTCTCTAACAGATCTCCCTGTTAAAATACCCCACTTGATTCTATCTTCAGGAAGATAACCTATACCATTCATAATCGCCTCTTCAACATTATGGTTTTTAATTCTTCTACCTTCTAATAGAATCTGTCCACTCTCAAAATGATCCAATCCGCATATTATCCTTACCAATTCTGTTCTTCCAGATCCTTTTAATCCATATAGACCCAGGATTTCCCCCTTGTTGAGATTAAAACTGACACCTTTAAATAAAGGTTCTTTTGAAATATTTTGCACCTGTAAAATGGTTTCTCCAATATTAACATCTCTTTCCGGATAAAGATCTGTTTCTTTACCTACCATATATTGAACTAATTGTGAAATAGTAAAACATTCGGTTTTATCGCAATGTACAACTTCTCCATCTCTCAATATTGTAACCCTATCAGATATTTTCAATACTTCATCAAGAAAGTGGGAAATATATACAAAACTGGTTGTATTCCTTTTCCTTAATGACCTTATAAAACTAAATAAAATTTCTATTTCATGAATTGCTAATGGCGCTGTGGGTTCATCCAAAATGATAACATCAGCCTGGTCTACGAAGAATGCTTTTGTGATGGCTATAATCTGTTGATTAACATAACTTAAATTGGTAACTTTTGTAGTGGGATCAAGATCTAATTCCAATTTTTTTAATAGTTCATGAGATTTCGTCTGAATTTCATCCCAATCGATCAATATGCCTGAATGTGCTCTCGGCCAATCATTTAGAAAAAGATTTTCACCTATCGATAATTCAGGTATAAGTTGAATTTTTTGTGGAATCATCGCAATCCCTATTTTTCTGGTGATAGATGGAGATAATTTTTTATATTCTATCCCTTTTATATCAATTTCCCCGGAATCCTTATCCAGTAATCCATATAAAATATTGACCAATGTGGTTTTACCTGCTCCGTTTTCACCTATAATGGCATGTATTTCTCCTTTTTCCAGGCTAAAATTTACATTTCTTAAAGCCCTTGTTGAACCAAAGTTCTTACATATGTCTCTCAGGTTAACGATAGTATCTTTAGACACTTGAATTTCCCTTCCTGTATCATCATGACCTTAATTTTACTATTTGGGGAGAGAAATACTCCCCAAATAGTAAAATTAAGCATATTATAAAAAGTTTTCTTTTAGGATTTTTCTGGCGCTTTCCAGGCAATATTGCCCCACAAAGAAGGATCATCGATATTTGTAGAATCAACTTTTCCTGGAGTTAATACTACTACAGGACCAGCTGGTCCTTCTACCACTGCAGCCGGAGCCCAATGCGGATGTTCATCAGGAATATAATCTCCAGTAATTACATCTCCTGGTTTAAGTTCTTTTTTTCCAGTAACATGGTCAATCAATATTTGGGTAGCAATGGCTGAATGAACCTTGAAATTACCATTAGAGGTATAATCCATGACTCCTCTTCTTATCTTATCTAAACCAATAGGCATTCCATCAATACTGACCCAGATAATGTGATCTTCATCACCTGCTGGTTTTAATCTTCCAACTGTATTGAGTGCAGATTCTACTCCATCAGATATATAGTCACTGGCAGTATATATAGCCACTATATCTGGATCTGAAGTTAAAACATCTCTTGTGATTTCATCTGCTTTTGGAATCATCCAATCGCTTGGTTTCTCTATGAACTCAATAGCTGGGTACTTTTCAATCTTTTCCTTTAATCCATTTGTTCTTCCGATTGAGTTAGGATCTGTTAAGGTACCTACCACACCTAAAACTTTACCTTTAGGTTCACCATATTTACTGGTCAATGCATTGACTAGATAGTCACCAGCTAATCTTCCAGCTTCTACTGGATCGGTTTTCACTACTGCCAAAACACTGCCTCCCTCAATATCCGTATCAAATACAACTACTGGGACTCCTGCATCATTTGCTTTTTTAACACCTTCTATGGCCAGCCTTGGATCTATCGGTTGAAGAACAATACCGGCAATATTTTTGCTGACCACAGCTTGGGTGATATAGTTTTCCAGAATATTCACCTGTGCCGCAGGATCAAAATTAGGATCACCCATGACAAAATCATAACCATTATCTATTGCGGTATTATAAGCTCCGACATAATGAGCCAAAGAACTTTCACCAGCAAATCCTACTTGTGGGATATATACAATGATATCTTTGGCAAATGAAGAAGCAATCATCGTAGATATGGCTAACATGATAACTAATAAGCACAATAAAGTTTTTTTCATTTTTTTCATTCTCCTTTTGTTATTTTTCCAAAATAACAATCTTAATCAAATTTTCTCTTAAATTGATTCATCGTCCACCCTAAGATGCTAAGATACTACTCAGTACACAAACTAATCATCTCTTCTTTGTCATAAAACCTCCTTCTATGAAAGCCAAATGCAATGTTTATATTCCATGGGGCTGCATTGACTTTTCATTGTTATTCTCCCCATTTTAAATTTTTGATTATCCTTCTATCCGTGACTATTAAAAACACATATCAATCAATCATAAAATATTTTTTTATCATTTCCTTACAGTGTCATTATCAATTTTCTCTTAATCTAAAAAGCTTATTCTAAAAGTTGGGTACTCTTATATCTAGTCCAAATAATTTGCCTTAATAAAATTCTTTCCATCAGTTCAGTAATAAAAAAGTAATCTCTAAACATTTTAAGTACTATTTAACCTGATATCAGGGAAAGACATAAAAATGGAACATCTCCTGCAAAGGAATTGATGCCGCAGCAGTCATTCTGAAATCCTCTCCCAAAGATGTCGGACAAATTTCCAATTTATTTGATATAATTTTCAGGGCTTTTTCAGAGACTAATTGCTTGACCCGGGAAATCAGAAAGTGGTTATCATAAGCAATCTTTCCTCCTAAAATGATTACCTCTGGATTCAGAAAATTAACAATGTTCGTAATTCCAGCTGATAGATACACCGCAGTCTCTTCCATAATTTCCTGGGCTAACTGATCACCCTTTTCCAGTGCCTTACGAAAAATAGAATGGTTAACCTGATTTATATCTCCTTTAGTCAGTTCTAACATCACAGTATATTTTCCCTTGGTAACTGAAGAAACAATTTTAGAATGAATGGTAGACCAATTAATATAATTTTCAAGACAACCTTTGTTTCCACAGTCACATTTGATCCCGTTTAAATCTATACTGGTATGTCCAAACTCACCGGCACCCCCGATACATCCGCGAAAGATAGAGCCATTGACAATAATCCCGGCTCCTACTCCATCTCCAAGAGTGATATAGACCAGGTTATCATATTTTTTATATGCCCCATATTGTTTTTCGGCCAGGGCAATGGCATTGGCATCATTTTCTAACCATATATTCAACTTAAACTTTTTATTCAGGATTTCTTTGAGATGAATGTTTCTTAATTTTAATTTCGTATTTTCATAAATAATCCCATTCTGTACATCGATAATACCCGGAGAAATAACCGAAATGCCGATACATTTTTTCAAATCTGGGCACTCATCCAGGAAAGGTTCAATCACCTTTACTAAATGCTCTATAAATAATTTTCCTGTTAAATGACTGATCGGGAATATTTTTTGTTTGATAATTTGGGCTTCCAAATCCATTTTTGATATCATAAGTTCATCGTTAGTAATAGCAATTCCGATAACAAAGAGGTTTTCCGGAGAAAATCGAATCAGAATAGGTTTTCTGCCTCCACTTGATTTTCCTATAGTGTCTTCATTAACTAATCCAACTTTAAGGAATTCTTTAACTGCAAAAGAAACTGTGGTGGGGCTTAATCCATTCTTTTTAGCTATTTCGCTGCGGGAAATAGGGCCATCATGACGTATGGTCCTGAGAATAATATTTCTATTTAAATCCTGAATTAATTTTTGGTTTCCGGTTCTTTTCATAGAAACTTTTCACTCTGATTTAGATACTTTTTCCAATGGAAAAAGTAACTTTATTTCAATATATCATATTCAATTAAACATTTCAATATCTTCTTCACTGTTTATGTGGATATGCTCTGAAGGTGATTATTATTAAATTCAATGAAATTGAGTTTTTATTTCTTTAAGGTTGTTTATCAAAAAAAGAGATAATCAATATTTTAAGATTAAATCTTGTCAGCCAATCCGTAGTATTTTATAAATTTCAATTCAGGATAAACAGGGAGTTTGCCCACCAGAGGTTTGATGTACTTGATATACTCATCAGTGACAAAATTACCTTCAGCATTGATATATCGATCATCCATCGGTTTGATCCTTAAGGCTACTTCTTCCAGGGGGACAGCGCTTAATTCTATTCGATAAGGAGAGGTTTTAATCCGATGGATGGAAACCATCACATCTGATACACCCTCTTCAGCTAGTTTGATGGCCTTCACTCCACAGGCATAGGCCTCTTCCAGGTCTACCTCACTTGCCCGGTCAATGGCACACATGGAGAGAGATTCGGTGATCTGAAATTCCCCACGGTAGCCGGTCTCCTGATGAATCAGCTTATGCAGATTCAGAGCTGCGCTTCCTCCGGCCATGGCACCAAACTCGATATCCGGATCGTCATTCTGTGCATGGAGACTGGCGACAAAGCTCTGATCCTCCCAGAGGATGCCTTCTCCGCAGACGATAGATACCCAGCCGTATGCTTTGATACATTTCTTGACATCTGATAGAAATCTCTCCCGGGATAAAGGTCTTTCCGGCAGATAGATAAGATGGGGAGCATCTTCGGGCTTCTTTTTTACCAGTGCTGAAGAGGCAGCGAGCCATCCCGTATTTCTGCCTACCGTCTGCATGATCACATACTTATCCACACTCTGCATATCATGCGCCAGTCTACCGGCTTGCTGCACTGAAAGGCAGATGTACCTGGCTGCAGAGGCAAAACCCGGGGCATGGTCAGTCCCGCAGAGGTCATTGTCCACCGTCTTGGGAATCCCGATGACACATAAGGGGTAACCCTGTTCCTGGCAGTACCGGGATATCTGACGGTTGATCTCCATGGTGCCGTTACCGCCGATCAGAAAAAAATAGCCGATATGATATTTTTGAAGTTGCCTCAGAATCAGAGGGAGATCTCCCTGCTGCAGAATATACCGGCAAGAACCTAAAATGGAGGAAGGCGTGTGACGTAAAGCCCGGATCATTCCGGGCTCTTCCTTTCCCAGATCCACAATTCTGTCCTGCAAAAGTCCTATGATTCCGTCTCTCATGCCCAGAATGTATCTCAATCTGTTTGATTTCAGCCCTTCCTCTATCAACCCGCAGAGACTGGAATTGATGACCGAGGTGGGGCCACCGAACTGCCCTATGATAGCATTCTTTTTCATATTGAAATCCTGTGAAATATTAAAATTTACACTATTGCCGGAATTTGGAATAGGTGTCAAAGCCTACCGCTGAGAGGATAATAACTCCCTTAACGACATACTGCACATAGATATGGATGCCCAGAAGATTGAATACATTGGCGATAATGGTGAGCAGCAGGACACCGATTAAAGTTCTCACAACTGACCCTTCTCCGCCGGATACACTGGTTCCCCCAATCACCGTGGAGGCAATGGCGTCCAGCTCATAGCCCTGACCGGCAAGAGGTGTCACAGATAAAAGCCGGGAGGCATACACCACTCCTGCCATGGCAGCCATTAAACCGCCTACTACAAAGGTAAGGATATGATAGTAATCTACTTTGACCCCGGAAAGCCTGGAGGCTTCCTTATTCCCGCCCAGGGCACAGGCATATCTTCCAAACCTGGTTCTCTCTAGAATAAATTGCCAGAAAGCGACCATGATCACAAGAAGGATAACCGGAAAGGGTATAGGTCCCACGTAGCCGGTTCCTATAAAGGCAAACTCAGGTGCCTCTACATACAGGGGATATCCTCCGGTATATAAATAAGCCAGACCTCTGATAATTGTCATGGTACCCAGGGTGGCAATAATCGCAGGAATATGTATCTTCGCTGCCAGGAATCCGTTTAACAGACCGATGAGAGCACCGATCAAAAGGACCAGTAATATGGCTAAAGTCCAGTGAATATGATATTGCAGGCCAACACACATGGCTGCAGTCAAAGCCAGTACAGAGCCGACGGAAATATCAAAACCTCCCCCGATAATCACAAAGGTTGTTCCGATAGCCATAATCCCGATAATGGAACTCTGCCTGAGTACATTGAGTATGTTCGCCCAGGACAGAAAACCAGGCGTAATCATGGATAATAAAATACACAATAACAAAAATATAAATAAGATGCCGTTTTTACTGATTACAGACCAAATTCCTTTTAAATCTGCCTTGTTATTCATCATTCCTTCTCTATTCGTGCTTTAAGCATATAAATCTTTTTTCTTTCAGTCACAAAATTTAATGACTTCCCTGTAATATCATTCTCATAATTTCTTCCTGGCTGACACCATGTTTAAATTCCCCGGCTACCCTGCCGTTGCTTAACACTAATATTCTGTCTGAGATTTTCACCACTTCCGACACTTCAGAAGAGATAAAAATAATACAGACACCTGATTCAGCCAGTTTGCGCACAATGTTATAAATTTCTAGTTTGGCTTTAACATCAATCCCCTGGGTCGGCTCATCCATCATCAGTACTTTTGGCTCAGCCTGCAGCCATTTAGAGATAGCCACCTTCTGTTGATTCCCTCCGCTGAGATATTTGGTAACCTGCTGTACACCCGAAGCCTTGATATCCAGTTTCTCGATAGCCTGTTTGGTGACCTTAAACTCTTTGTCGGGTGAAATGACACCTTTCTCTGAGAACTGGTGGAGTGTGGGAAGGGTAATGTTTTTATATAATTCCAACATTAGAATAAGCGCATCTTTTTTCCGGTCTTCCGGAACCAAAGAAATGCCATGACTGATGGCATCGACAGGCGAATGAAATCTGACCGGTTTATCATTGATGATTATGTTCCCGCTTTCTAATCTATCAGCGCCGAAAATCAATCGTGACATCTCGGTCTTACCCGCACCTCTCAGACCGGTAATGCCCAGCACTTCACCGGCAAAAGCGGAAAAGGATATGCCATCAATCCTGGGTTTTCTTTTCAGTCTTTCAACCTTTAAAACAGTCTTTTGACTCCCTTTACCCACGGAAAATTCTGAAGTATAGGCATTTTTTAAACTCTCTCCCACCATCATCGTAATCACCTTGTCCCGATCCACATCTTTGGTGAAAACGGTGTTAATCTTCTTCCCATCCCTTAACACGGTAATCCGATCGGCAATCCTGAATACCTCTCCTAACAGATGGGTGATATAGAGGATGCTAATCTGATTTGCCTTGAGTTCAGAGATGATTCTAAATAGATGTTCGATCTCGTTTTCCGATAAAGAGGCAGTCGGTTCATCCATAATGATAAACTTGGTCTTGTGGATGAGTGCTTTGAGAATCTCGACCAATTTCTGCTCTGCCACTCCCAGGTTTCTTACTTTCTCATGGGGAGGAAGTTCAAAACCCAGCTGTCCGGTTATATCCAGGTACTGCTGATAGATCTTATTTTCATCAATGAATCCTAATGAGGTAAAATGTTCTGCTCCCAGAAAGATATTTTGAATCACTGTTAACTGGGGTATTAAACTATTTTCCTGATAAATCACGCTGAGCCCGCTTTGAAAGGCCTGTGCAGGTGAATTAAACTCTACTTTCCGGTTATCAAAATAGATCTCTCCGGAATCTTTTTGATAGGCACCGACAATCGATTTAATGAGTGTTGACTTTCCGGCACCATTCTCACCTACCAGGGCATGGACTTCGCCTTGATAGATCTCCAAATCAATGTCATCCAGGGCAATCACTCCCGGAAAAGACTTTTTCAGTTTGGTGACCCTTAAGATCGGGTCATTGGACTTCAGTTCTATAACTGTTTTAATAAGTAATCACCTGCAAATTCTATATTCTCATCGGGTATCTTCAATAAATTCCAGGACAGCACTATTCCCTCCAAGTCCATAGCCAGGACTCTACGTAAATATTTTTCCAGTATACGCTTATCAATATGACATATTCCGGGTATCTGTACTGCCTCTAATCCTATAAAGACTTTTACACTTTTTGGTAAGTGATAGTCCTTGATCCTCTGCATTTCCTGGCCAATCATGTTTTCCGGTATACCCTTTTCTGACAGGTCAGCCACTTGAGATGGCAGTTTGACTCCGAGCATCCGGCTTATTTCCAGCATGAACCGGGATTCATCCAAACTCGGGTTGAGATTCAGGATGGCTTTCATCAAACAGGATAATTCCAGGGGAAGACCTGCCGGGCCTGAAGTATGGCAATAGATCATCGGCTTGATCCAGTCGCAGGTTTCTGCTAATACCTGATAATCCTGAGAAACCAGGGGAGCTATAGATGGGGCAAATAAATCCAGACCTACCAGTTTGCCCATCTGTTTTGCCTGATAAGCGAACATCTTTATAATCTGATAAATACTCTGTTTCCGAAAATCAAAAAACAGCTTCAGTTGATCCGGAAAAATCATGTCAGCTAATGAATGGCAAGCTTGCCAATCCTTTAGGCTTTTGTCTTTCAGTTCATTCAAAACACTTTTTACCTGATTGCGATAATGATTTAAATCCTCATGGTAATCTGTCTGAAACTTGTCCTGACAGGATGGACAAAAGCAGGTATAGAGCGCTTCCAGGCCATTGGCAGGAGAGGGAAAGCGGGTACGGTCCAGGAAAACGCCATCGAAGCTACCTGATCGGATTTGATGCTGATAATGTTCCAATATCCTTTTAATATTCTGTTCATCATTAGGGCAGAGAAAGAGAAAATCTTCCCCTCCCTGCCCTATTTCATCCCAAGAGCCGTTGACTCCATAACCATACGATCCATCATATAATTCCACTGCCTGGTCAGGTCTGATTCTAAAGAGAGAGATATCAGCTAAAACAGGATGCCATAGATACATCTTGATTTGAAGATCTGTACAGATTTTTCTAATCAATTCAAGACTTTTTTTCTGGTCAGCAGGCCAAACGATCAAAGCATCCAGATCAAGCTTCTCTTTAGCCAGAGATATTTTCTTCTTAAAATCATCATGTTCCGCTGAAGGATTCTTTATGTTATTGTTCAGTACAATTTGAGTACCAATCCATTTTTTGGTCATGGTTTTTCCTTAGATATTTAAATTGTCCCTTTGGCATTCAGAATTACTGATGATATGGAGTTTTACAGCTTGTCTGAACATCCATGTTTTACATCTCGGGTTCAAAATCAGCTACATTGTCTTTTGTAACAATGATGTGTTTAATCTCTACAAATTGAGGAACTGCTTCTCCCTTTAGATGTTTTGCTGTAACCTCAACTGCTTTGTAGCCCTCTTCGACTACGGAGAAGTATGTACTGGCTGTCACAACCCCATCACTGATATAAGGAACCAACTCCCTGGCATACTCCAGGCCGGTAACATATACACCGGTCACCCCGGCATTTTCTAAAGCCATGGCTGCGGCAATCGCTCCGCTCCACCATTGGCAGCTGACCAGGTCAACCTTTCTGCCACTTTGCAGAAATGCTTCCATGAAGGCAAGGGAGCCCTCTTTGGTCCAACCTTCAATGGGTCTCTTTTCCACAATCGTCCAATTGGGGTGTTTTTCTGCTACCTTGAGAAATCCTTCTTCTCTCATTCTCTGCGCAGTAGTACCAGGATTACCTTCAATCAATACAATATTCGCTTCTTTATCACCTAAGAGCTGTTCAGCCATCTCACCCTGGATAATACCTGCTCCGACTTCGGACCGGCCGATAAAGGAGACAACTCCCGGAAATTTTCCTTCTGTATCTGTCCCCAGGCAATTGGTAAAACTGATCAGGGGAATATTTGCATCATTGCATAGTTTTACTGCCGGTATTAAAGCCATATTATCCGCAGCACAAAGCATAACGGCATCTACTTTTTTCACAATAAAATTTTCTACCTGGGAGAGTTGTTTTCCCGCATCCCATTCAGCATCTGCATAGGTAATATTTAAACCAAAATCCTTCGCTGCCTGATCGATTCCCCTGCGCTGAACACTGAAGAACTCCACACTACCAGGTAGTAATACAGCTACTTCCAAGGGTTTTTCCTGGGCAAAGGAAACGGAAAGGCTTACAAAAACAAAGCTGAATATTAACAAGGTCAAAACAGAACATTTAAAATATCTTGTCATGATTTAAATCCTCCTTAAAATCTATTTACAGAACAACTTACGAAACGCGAAAAAACCGGTTTTTTGTGATTCTCACCACCTTTTTTACGGATTTGTAATCTCCTTAGATTGAGCACTATAAGATTTATGGCTGGATCATGCTTTGAATCCTATCAAGTCAGGCATTTCCTTTCTTATTATTGTTGTTCTTATTTGCTTCTCCCATTAAGTTATCAGTGCTAAACCCTTCTTTTTTAAAGGTTCCAGCACTTTTACTGCGGCACCTATTAAAACTCCGTCCTCGCCTAATCGGGAAAATTCTATTCTGGGCACAAATGGAATGATCTTGTGAAGGGTCATTCTGATTTCTTCCAAAAAAACGGGTGGTAAAATTGAAATTCCTCCCCCGATAATCACTAATTCCGGATTGAGGACGCAGGATATATTGCCGATACCAAAAGCTAGAAATTCTAATGCTTCTTTTACAATCTCAATCGCCTGATGATTGCCTTCAGCAGCCAGTTTAAATATGTCCATAATTCTAATCTGGCGATTCATCCTTTTCCTGGCTTTCTCAACAATCACCTTATAACTGGCTAACTTTTCCAGACAGCCGTAATCTCTTGGATTTTCTGGAGTATGATGGGGACCAATCAGGAGATACCCTATCTCTCCGGCAGCATTCTGTGTACCCTGATAAAGCTTTCCATTAATAACTATGCCTGCCCCGATGCCTGTCCTTTCTCCCACAAAGACAAAATTATCAGATTCCAGAGCTACACCTTTTGTTTTCTCGCCCAATGCCATCAGATTAACGTCATTTTCCAGCATGACTGGTATGCCGATTTCACTTAAGGCCAGATCATCCAGGGAAACTTCCCAGTTCAGATAAGGAGCACCGGTTACTTTCCTGGCTTCGAAGTCTATAATTCCCGGAACGCCGATACAAATATTCATGATCTTCTCTTTAGGAACATCTACTTCTTTTATAAAATCTTTCAATAGAATATTTAAGGCATTATTCAGTTTTTTGGTATGGAAGGATTCAATTTTCGGACCGTATTTCTCCCGGACAATATTGTAGGATAAATCGATCAAAGCTGCCCTGATGCCATTTTCTCCCCCCAGATCTACGGCGATCAAATAGGCTGTCTCCGGATTTATCTGAAGTAGTATGGGCTTTTTCCCACCGGAGGAATTCCCTTTTCCAATTTCACGAACAATATCTCTTGCTATTAAATTCCTGACAATAGCTGAAATGGTAGGAGGCGTTAATCCGATCGTCTTTCCGATATCCGCCCTGGAGATAGGACCATTCTGCTCGATCATTTTTAGAACGATACCCTGATTGATTTTTCTTGTTTCCATCTAATCACTTCACTTTAATCTTTAATTAGAAATGAAAACAGAAGATAATTTCATTGAAAATTGCGTATGTTTTCTGCTTGGATTATTCTTAAGGATACTTTCTTAATTAACTTAACTAACTAACTTTAGTATAAGATCTTTTTGGACTGATGTCAAATTTTTCAATGACCAA
>CAYSSG010000032.1:21494-23353 GCA_964433635.1 uncultured Atribacterota bacterium
AGTATGTGGTATATAGTTAAAAAGAGTAAAAAGTGATAAGTAATTAGATAAAATTAGTCGATAGTTGTTGGTATGAAGAGATTCCTTTCATATATTACCGGCAAATTTAAAAACCATTATATTTTTATTTTTCAATAAACCATCCACAGGCATAAGCCTAATTATTTTTCACTTTTTGAGTCTCCTGATTTTGAAAAAATAAAAAACTTTATATTATCTCTTCGTCTTCAAAATCATACATGGCTGTGTTCTTTTCCTTTTTATCTAATTCGTTAATTTCTTCCTCAATCGTTTTTGGTTTTTGATAGAATTCATGTCCGCAAGAAGGACAGATTCGCACTTCTCTTTTTACCAATCCTGCGCATTCCGGGCATTTTTTCATTTCTGATGACATTATTTTATGGGTTTCTGTGTTGTATTTCTTTGGGTTTGGTCCATTAACCAGAACATCCAGTATTCTTTTCTTCTTGCTCTTCCGCTAAACACTGCATATTTCTTTAATACATCTAGGTACCAGTCCATACGTATTCCTTTGAATTCATTGAAATACGAATATAATTTTAATTCTAATCAATCCCCCAGCCTGCTATTTAAAAGTTAAAGATAATGAATATCGTATTTTAAGCATAAACTGACGAGATTGTCACGATCGGCTGTTTTCTATATTGCCATTGTATAAGAAATTGAAAAGGTAAAATATTTTTTAACCGGATACCAAATACAAACGACTAAATACTATTTTTCCTCAATTACTTGTGCTGTAAAAACTAAAAACAAATAACTTATTATTTCATTTTACCATCTGGTTGTGACTACTGTATGTCAGGAATTAAGTGAGAAATTTTTTATATGTCTTTGTTTCCAGATAACCATGGGATGTCTTGCCAAATTTTTCCCGTTCAATAATTTGCCAAAGAGGGCTTCTTGTTTAAACTCTCCTTTCAAAAAGCTATCAATATAATCATTTTCTCCGGTTGTAAAGTTAAATATTTCTCTCTTTAAAAAAGGCTTTACTTTTTTTATCATATCTCCGCTTCTTACTTTTTCCTTTTTTCTTAATAAGGGTAGCAATTGCCTTTTTATATCTTCATCTATAATGTTTTCAATGTTATCAGGCTGATATAAACGGAAATTTTTTCTAGAAAAACAACCAAAGAATATAAAGATCTTTTTTAATAAAGTCTCATCAAATTCAATCTTTTCTTGTAGAAGTGTATAAATATCATATAAATCGCGAGGAGCCTGACGATCCATTAATGCTAATATTTTACCAGCATACAATTCTGGTCCTTTTAGAGTATTTATTGGTAGGTTTGAATTACCGAAAGGGCTTAAAAAATTCTTTCGCTCAGAATCTAATACTGATAATCGATGAAGCAAGTTTACCTCTACCTTAATCCTATCAATGTTATTGGAAACATTAGTGTATTTTAAGAAATACCTAATTAACCCATAATCTGAAATAACTTCGTATTTATATCCTTAAAAGTTAAATATGGAACGGAGTGCCGAATCAATTATAGGTATTATTTCATCTTTTTTTCTTTTTCCAATACCAGAAATAAAATTAAAATCAAGGTCAATTGATAAACGTGGATATCTAAAATAGAGAAAATTTATCGCAGTGCCTCCTTTTAATACTAGTCCTTTATTAAGCTCGGGATGTTTATTAATTTCTTTTAATAGATCTTCAAGTCTATAAATCTTTTCTAATGTATCTCGATGAAAATTAGTCTCTTTTGAAAATCTTTCAAAATATTCTTTATTTCCCTGAATATTATCAGCCATTTAATGCTCCTCTAATAAGTTCTTCAATCTGATAGGAACCATTAATTTCCATTCCGGGACTAGTTCAGTTT
>CAYSSG010000033.1:0-2046 GCA_964433635.1 uncultured Atribacterota bacterium
GAATATAAATCAGTATCAGGCACCCTGAAAGCATCCGGTATCAAATTAAAATACAATAATAAGTAAAAAGTAATGAGTGATAAGCTAAAAACAGTTTTCAGTTTTCAGTTGAAGAGCCGACTCATGTTTGCCCGAATTCTCACTTTAACAAAAAGCTATATGTCAGATACTCATGACTGACAACTATCTTATCATTGTACAGGTTGAAGTGACAAAATAATCTCATCCAGATATACTTACGGTATTGATAACAATTATTCTAACTCTTAACCTATATCTATCTACCAGATACCATGTGTGTTTTTTATCAAATACCGATGACTAACCGCCTTGTTTCTATCTATATTTGTTTTCTATCACCAAAAACCAAGTATTTACCTTCTTTTAATTATCCTGATACTAATTAAACTGATTGTCATGAAAAGATGAAATATGTGCGGACGCGTTTACGATATTATGATTCTAATTACTACACTGATATCAAGTTTTTTAGAATGAAATTTATACACAAAGCTTCTCTGTAAGTCCATATATTCTTTATTGATCTGAGTTTAATAGAATAAAATGGTACCCTTTTTAATACAACAAAAAAATTCAGAAAAGAGATTGATTCCAGTGTGCATTGTATAAATTTTTATTATTTTGGGGAATAATATGGATAGATCATAAACGAAGTTTGAGTATAGGAAAGGAGGAGTAGATAAAAATGATAAAAACAAAAACGATTTTTATTATGACAATTTTCTTATCTATTTTAATGTCCGTCAATTTGTCTGCAAGAGCAATAGATGGCATTGAAAAACAGGCTGCTGAATATCGGTCAAATGGAGATTTAATTGAGGGCTGGAACTGGCTTAGAGATTCGGCAATTCAACAATATGCAGAATGGACTTTTCAGGAAATATCTCCTGGTAATGAGGATTTAATCTTGGATTTTACTGCTCTGGCTACCGATCGGCCGGATGGAGGGAGAGGATTTGAGGCAAAATTCAAATTAATCTATGGATTTCCCGGAAGCGGCAATATGGGCGGAGTTTTCAAAACGAAAGTTGTAACACTCCCCAATGTTTCGCCACCGGGAGACCCCCTGGGTTATCAATGCCAGGGACAGGTAAGGGTGGATAGGTCTTTTATTCCTAATGCATCTATAATACTTTTTCGGATAGAGCGGAAATCAGCCCAGGATAATCACGTTGCCTTTAAGAAAGAAAGTATCGTTTTGCAGGTAGAAGAGGAGGAAACTGAGGAAGAGGAAGAGAAACCACCTTTAGAAGAAGATCAATTACCCGAGACGGATACCTGGGAAGGCGCGATTCTCATTCAATCGGGTACTTATATTGGTGATCTTGGAGAAGAGGACAGTGAAGGTCATCGTGACAATGATGACTACTACAGTATTGCGTTAGAAAAAGGACAGCTTATTACCCTGCAGCTGACTATTCCCGGCAATGCCAGTTATAATCTTGCTTTATTAGATCCCCACCGCAACTCCCGAGGCTCTTCCACCACGCAGCTGGATACCAAGACCCTGGATTATGTAGCTGATACTACCGGCACCTGGTACATCAGGGTATCCCGTTCCTCCGGAGAAGGGGAATACCAGCTGTCGGTTGATATCCAGAATCAGAACGATGCAGACAGCGGACAGGATGCCGGCGATTCCTATCAGGAAGCGATTCCCATCTTTACAGGTACCCTTAACGGATTATTGAAAGCAGGCGATAATAGTGACTACTATCGTTTAGAGGTGGAAAAGGGACAGCTTATTACCCTGCAGCTGACTATTCCGGGCAATGCCAGTTATAATCTTGCTGTATTAGATCCTAACCGCAATTCCCGAGGCTCTTCCAGTACCCAGAGAGACACGAAGACTCTGGACTACGTAGCTGATTCTACCGGCACCTGGTACATTAGAATAAATAGATCTTCAGGTGAAAGCGAGTATCAACTTTCTGTGGAAATAGAAAATCAGAATGATGCTGATTCCGGACAAGATGCCGGTGATTCCTATCGGGAGGCTATCTCCGTATCTGTCGGTACCCATAC
>CAYSSG010000033.1:2146-10419 GCA_964433635.1 uncultured Atribacterota bacterium
AAGATGCCGGTGATTCCTATCGGGAGGCTATCTCCGTATCTGTCGGTACCCATACCGGTTTGTTAAAAGCAGGCGATCATGAGGATTATTATAGTACCAGTCTGGAGGAAGGGCAACAGATAAACTTACAGCTCAGGGTTCCCGGCAATGCCAGTTTTAATATCTCGTTATTAGATCCTAACCGCAACTCCCGAGGCTCTTCCACCACGCAGCTGGATACCAAGACCCTGGATTATGTAGCTGATACTACCGGCACCTGGTACATCAGGGTATCCCGTTCTTCCGGAGAAGGAGAGTATCAGTTCTTTGTAGAAACTCCCGAGGTCTATCACGATGATAGTGGAGAGGTAGATACAGAGACATCCTGCAGCTTCACTCTGTCCAACTACGAAATGAGTACAGGATTTTCTGGTGGACTTAATACGATATATGTTACTACCTCTTCTCCAGATTGTCAGTGGTCTGCAGAAGTAGATGTCCCCTGGATTCGTATTTTAGTTGGTAGCAGCGGTAGTGGAGCAGGGCTTAAAACTCTAGAATATATTATAGCAGGAAATGATGGACCGGAACGTATCGGTCATATCACAATAGGGGATAAAGTGCATACCGTAATTCAACCGGGTAGACCTTGTAACATAGAATTCTCCAGTTATCATTCAACTTTTCAGTCTGCGGGGGGTACCGTGGAATTTACTATAACTCCCTCATATTCCGGTTGCCAGTGGGCTGCCGTATCTGATGTTTCCTGGATACAGATTAATTCAGGCAGCAGTGGTCCAGGAAGCCAGACTTTAATTTTTTCCGTTCAGGAAAATAACGGCACTACAGAGCGTACTGGACATATTTCAGTTGAAAACAAGATTCATGTTGTAAATCAACAACCCAAACTAATATTAAGCTTATCTGATGAAGGTAGGGCACTTATCAGTAATCTTCCTATTTTGGTAAGTGCTCAGCAAAGAGGCAATGCCGAAGTTGATACAGATGGAGATGGGATAAATCAAGAGTGGGAAGATAAAGCAATGGAGTTTATTAATCCTTATATTGAACTTGATGAAGAAGAGGAATGGTTATCAAAAAAAACTACAGACCATGTAGCAAATTATGTGAGAATACATCCATCTGATTCTACTGGAAAGTCAACTATTAGCTATCATTCGGGAAATTTACCACAATATATTATTTTCCGTTATGTGGTTACCTGGAGTGAAGATTATGGTCGATTTGGTATTAAGGCTCACAAGGGAGACCATGAGCGTATTTTTATGGCTTGGAAAGTAATCAATGAAAAAACTTTAAGATTGGAATGGGTATTTACATCTTCACATGAGGATCCTTGTGCTCATCATGGGGTTTGGAATGCCTGGCACAGGGTATGTAATAAAGGTGATGTTGCCTTAACCACAACACAAAAATCACATTCTGAAGTAATGTGCAGTAACTTGCAGTTTTATAATAACAGGTTACTGGTATATGCATCGGAAGATAAGCATGCCATCTATCCATCTTGTGATTTGTGTGAAGATGTTAGTGTATGGATGGGTTTAGCTGGTGAAGACTGCGGTGGGGGAGGAACTTTCAGATTTGATTGCTATAATGTTGGAGAACCTCCTGAATTGATAGATCCCAATATCTATGATTTAAGCTTGGATGAAGGAAAATTAGGGAAAGAATTGCCCGAAATTGATTTTACAGGATTTGCTGATAAGCTCTTAAGCCGTTATAGAATACAAATGAAGACGGGCAATGAAGACTTGTCAGGAACTGATGCCAAGATTAGCATTAAACTTTCTGGAAGCAAAGGAACTTCTTCCTGGTATGATGTTTATTCTAAACCAAGCCCTCCTCATGATATTGCAATTAAACATTTAGGGATCTTCGAGACAGGAGATACAGATAATATTTATGTAAATTCATCCGATCTGGGCGAGATTAATAAAATTCAAATTAAACATGATAATACAGGTCCAGGTCCGGGATGGCGTATTAGTGAAATTTTGGTAGAAGATTTAGAGACTCATTCTTCCTGGCATGCTCGACCAAATACCTGGCTGGAGAAATTTCTCTGGCAGGATGATACAAATAAAACTTTTAATTTAAGTTTAATCCAATAGCAATCCCAATACCAAAAGGAGGAGCAGAGAAGACATGAAAAAGATCATTTTCCTTTATTTACTAGCCTTATTGTTTTTCTGGATTATTTTACCAGCTTCTGCTCAACAAGCTGAAGACGTTCTAACACAAGCGGTACCGGAAGGATATGTCTTCTATCAGTATCAGTATGCCTATCTGGATATTTCCCTGGTTTATCCGGAAAAGTGGATTAATTATTCTTCCCAGGAAAGAGGAATCTTGATCGATACGCCGGATTCCAGGGGTTCGATAATGATTCTGGGTACGCCTCTGTTCGGGGAAGAAACTACCCTGGAAAAGCTGTGGGAAGAGAACATGGAAAACCTGAAATCAGTCGGTGCAGTCTTTCAGGAATCGGTTCCCGATACCCTATCCGGTCATCCGGCAGTCAAAGCGCTGCATACTATTAAAATTGGTAATGAAATCCATCAATATATTCGCTATAGTGCTGTTATTGGAGACCTGTTTTATACGTTCAGCTTTCATGCCCCGGTAGCGGATTTTGAAAAATACCTTGAAGAAGCACTTGCTGTTGTTCATTCTGTAACAATAAAGATTAATTAACCCATAATGAATCATTTGAGTCAATGAAAAATTTTTATAGGGTTGACTTTTTTGTATTATTAAGTTACTAATAAAAAAAAGGAGAACATGCTCATTATGAAAAAAGAACGTAAGTATCTTATGTTGTCTTTGGTGTTTTTTGCTTTAATGATCATTTTAACCGGTTGTAGTAGCAGTTTGCCAGAAACAAAAATATCCAAGCTAGCTATCAGTTTTACCCCAAATCCGGTAACTGTTGATGCTGTTAGCGCCTATGAACAATATGATTATACCTGGCGTTTTGCAATGAAGATAACCGAGACCGGGGGTGTTGGAATAACAGTAACGGAGATAGAATATAATTATTATAATGAAAATGGCCAGTCTTTAGGTTCAGCAGTTGAAAATGCACAAGATATTATCAATTCATTTGGGACAAATTATATATCCGGGAATTCATTTATTGAAGAAAATAAACTCCAATGGGCTACCCAAAAAATAAAGCACTACGCTATGGTTAAAGTTGTTGGAATTGATAATAATGGTAATTCCGTAGAAGCAACGAAAAGAATTGATTTTATTATTTAATATCTAATTACGGGGTCTATCTAATTACTACTAATTATAGACCCCATTTCCTTTGTTGCATATTGTTTTGTCAAAAAACAAAAAACTAAGAACTGAAAACCCTCTTGCTAACAATTATTCTATACCTATGTTTCTTGACAGGCATAAAAATCTATGATATTTTATGCATAGAGGTGATGTATAATGAGAACAACAGTAGACATAGATAAAGAAGTTTTAGAAGAAGCATTAAAAATATCAAAACTTCGTACAAAAAAAGAACTTATTAATCTATCTTTAAAAGAATATATCAGGAAAATCAGGATAAAAAATCTGAAAAACCGTTTAGGGAATTATGATTTAACGATTGATTTGAAGGATCTTGAAAAGGGCAGAGAAGATGAACAAGCAAAATAATCTGATTCTCATCGATTCCTCCCTGTGGATTTTAGCCTTAAAACGTAATTGCCCAGCAACTATAAAAGAAATATTAGGAGATTTGTTGGAGAAAGATCTTGTTGCAACTTGTGGATTGATAATGGTGGAAATTTTTCAAGGAACTAAAAATAAGAAAGAATATAAAGAGATCTCCGAAGAAATGCATGCGCTTCATTACCTTGAAGCCAAAAAAGAAACCTGGAACATTGGGGCACAATTAGCTTATAATTTAAGGAGGAAAGGTATTACTATACCCACGATTGATCTTTGTATTGCTGCTCTAGCGATAGATTATGATTTAGCTCTCTTTCATGCAGATCATCATTATGAAATGATTGCGGAAAACAGCTCTTTGAAGAGCAAACAGATTAGTCATGGGATATAGAAACGTAACTAGTATCTGGTATATAGTTCCAGATCAATTTCATCCAACTATGCAGTAATTCTTAATCTTAAGACTGAAAACTGACAGCTGAAAACCGAAAACCGTATTTTCCGGCAATTCAGCCCAAAAATCAGTCTGAAAAATTTTCAATCCATTCCGGCTCATCTGGCGGATTACTTTCCAGTATTTCTCTCCAGGCTTCATCAGTAAGCCTCTTATCCATAGGCTGCTTGAATTCGTAATAACTGAAAACCGGTCCAATTCCCAATACCATTTGTCCCTGGGGAAGCTGATAGGCAATCACGGCAGTTTTGATAAAACCGGTCCCTTCTTCAAGGACCTTTCTGGTATTTCCGTCAGTATGAACATCGGCAATCATCACCGTTTTGAATGCATCCGGGTTTACATCGCCTCCGGATATGGCTCCGATTAAGCTTGCCGATATTCCGCCGAAATTTTCAATAAAGTTATAGTCCGCCTCTTCCAATGGCTTATTTGCCAATTCCTTTTGGGAAATGCTCAGCAGTCTTTCCAGGATTTCGGCAAATCTGCTCAGGCCTGCCTCAATCTTCAGATCTTCCAATTCCTGAGAGGGAATCAGTTGCTTAAAACCTTTCAGGGTCATATTGGTTAAATTCAGCAACCTGCTGTAAAACACAGGGATCGGTTCTACATAACCTACTACCGGAGGTCGGAATATGCCGCCTTTTTCAGCCATCGTGTAGCTCTGCTTGACATATAAGATCGTATCATGCCTTAATTGAGCCCAGGAGGCTAAAGTGGTATTGAGCTCTTTATCCTGCCAGGCATCCGTCTGCATAAAGGCAGGATAACCTTTTCCAAACTCACCGTGCAAAGATTTCAGGACATAAAGCCAATTCAGGTAAAGATTTTTAAACCAGTCTTCCTGTCTGAAAGAATCAATATTATCTTTTAATTCGAAGAACTTTTTTTCATAATCAGTATACTGTGTATCTCCGGAATATTCCAGAATTTCCCAGGCCCTCTCCGAACCCAACAAAGCCATAATATCCAACCCTCGAGGGAATCCCCGGACTTCCCTGGTTGCCGGAGGAGGACAGGCTGCCACATCTGTCTTTACCCAGGTAAAGGGCCGGCTATCCCTGGATTCTTCATACTCATCATTCCAGCTGAAAGTAAAAGGCTTTTCCTCAGTGGGTAATGGCAGTCTTGGACCATCAAACTCTCCGCTGTAAGGTGAGACGATTTCAGAGAACATCCAGGAATCCAGGGTAAACCTTTGTCCCATCATTCTAAAACCTTTTGTTTGTTTAAGTAATTCCCTGGCTTGTATTTTTAAGTCTTGAATTTCTTTTTCAATAAGAGGAGGGCAGGGCATCAGCAATTCACAGGCACCCAATCCACTGTAAATCTTAGGATTATAGGGATAATTTCCAATCACTTCTCTTAGTTGGTTATATTTATTAGCTAATCTATTTGAATTTATTGTGCCACTTTCTTCCGAAAATACTTGCTGCAGCACTTCGCCGTATTCATATGGTCCTAAGTCATCAGAAAATCCGACCATAAAAGAGGTAATGGCATAAATCCGGTTCCATCTGCCCTGCAGATTTTCACTGCTCATAAATTTCTCTGTCAGTAAAAATGCCTGTAGAGTTTGGATACGGGCATCATATTCGGAAATAATTCCTCCCATACCGCCACTACAGAGAGATTCTCCCTGTGCCAGGGAAGGAGAACCCTGGATCAGGGCAGTCATCCTGCCGTACCACATGAGCGCTTGAAAATAATTTTTCAGTTTCTCTGATTTGGTATAATGTCCCCGTGGAACATACTGGGAGTAATCTTCCTGGTAAATGAAAAGTGGAGAATATTCCCATCCCTGATGTGCTTCTATCAGTTCTATCTCTGAAAGAACTGTATCCCGGACAGTTTCCGGAATGGCGAACCGGTAATGGTCATATTCCGACTCACTGAAATACTGGTAACTGGCTTGTTCGCCGTAGACATTTTTGACTCCGGCTATCATCATTTCACAGTACTCCGGGTCCATTTCCGGAAAACAGTATTCTTCTTTCATGATTTCATCGTTGATAACCTGGTTCTTCTTCGGTTTTAACAGTTCCAGGGCCACGGATAGATAAGCCATATTTCTTCTGGCTGCCTCTTTGAGCTCACCTTCAGATTGTTCAAACACTTGCTGTGAGACATCAAATAATTCCTGGCTGATAGCCCAGATATCCTGATAGAAAAGATCTCTTTCCAATCGCATCAGGGTAGTATCAAAGAAGATATGATAGTAGTGCAGCAGGGAATCGGTGGTAATGAAAATCGGTATATCAATATTCTTTAATACCTCATAATAAGCCACAAAATCATCCCTGGGATTTGCTGCCTCAGGAGAAGATGGAAGATAATAGACCTCCTGTTCGGCAATATCAAGGGGAGTAGGGATAACTGCAAAGGCATTTTTCTGCAATAATTCAAGTGCATCAGGCCCCAGGGGCATCTTTTCATAAAAGTCCTGATAATTCGTCAGATCAGAAACAGCCAGGGGAAGGGAGTGTTCCGGGATACTGGGAAACACCTCCAATTCTTCGGCCAGGAAGTCCCTTGGATTGACCAGTTGCTTGGAGACGGCAGTCTGACCTGAGGCATGATTTCCCACTGAAATGATCAGTAAAGCTGTCAGGATCAACAAAAAATGCTTACGCAAAATTGATTTTACTTTTATTTTCATTTTTTTACTCCTCCTTTTCATCTGCCTGTTCCATTACGGTGATCTATGTATTTCTATTATACCCTTTTCTATATCATTCCATAACTTTTTATCTGACCTCTGTGCCAGTTTTTTGAGAAAATCACTTGCGGCATTCTGATTCATTAACCCGGGCTGTCCACAATCGCATCGTATGGGGAATAACCGGCAGGTGATTCTTTCCGGATAGATCGTCAGCCCTACTGTCAGTCCCTCCCGGGTATCCGGTAATGACTGCTGGTCAAAGATGAAATTACCCAGGGAATAAAAGACCAGTTTACCCTCCACCATCTCAATCTCCTGCACAACGTGAGGATGGTGTCCCACAATCAGATCAGCTCCCGCGGCGATCATTTGACGGGCCAATTGTCTCTGGGTCAGGGAACTGGTCAGCTGATACTCGTTTCCCCAATGCATACTGACAATCAGGAACTTTTCAGGATGATTCGATTTTGCCTCCGTCACCGCTTTAATGATCTCTTCCTGATAATGAATAAAAGGCAATATCCGGTTAAATGACAGCCAGACAGCATGCCTGGTCGTAAAAGCGTTATTCATCCTATTCTGTTCTAAAGAAAAGGGAATGCCACTAAAGTGTATCCTGTATTTTTCCAGCCAGTTGACTGTTTCTTCCAGGCCTTCTTTTCCCATATCCGTAGTATGATTATTGGCCAGCGAAAGCAGGTTGATCTGACTCCAGCTGATTCCTTCCAGCACATCCGGATGAAAGGCGAATTTTGGTAGGTTACCTGAAAATTCCAGGGGACTTTCTACGATAGGTCCTTCCAGGTTGGCAAAAACGGTATCAATTCCTCTCAGCAGCTGAACAATGTTTTGAAAAGGGTAATAAATACTGTTCTCTCTGATACTTTTTTCTATACCCCGGTCCAGCATGATATCACCTGTCAGCAGGATGGTTTCCGCATCATTGTCATCTCCTGCTGTATTTTCCTGCCGGAAGATGACACTGAAATAAGAAGTGGTACAGTCAAAATCATAGGGTAAAAAGTGAACAGAATTTTGATGTCCGATAACAATGGGATTTTCCTTTCCTCTTAATCTGGCAAATAACCGCACGGCATACAGGGATTGCCAGCTGTCCACTTCAATGTTTTCAAAATGCTCTTCTTCCATGTTCAATAGAATCCGGATGCTTTTTATATCATGAAAGGCTGCAGCCTGCGGTGGAAGGTAATGGGAAAAATCAACGCTGGCTATCATCATTGTTCCGGATGGGGATACCTCATGAATCCTGTTCACCAGCTCAGTTACAGTCTCCTGGTGCATATCAGCCGGAATCAATAGAGGTATGATCAATGCTTCCGGAAGATATTTTTTAATGAAGGGCAATAGATTGGTGATACCGAATTCTAAGGCGACTGCACTGTTACTGGAAATCAGTCTATTCTCCCGGGATAGTTTTTGTAACAGGCCCTTATCAATGGGAATTGCATGCATTGTTGAAGG
>CAYSSG010000033.1:10519-17324 GCA_964433635.1 uncultured Atribacterota bacterium
GCCAGATATCCTACTGCCTGAAAACCCGCGGACAGGGCAATCACTACTGCTGAGACCGAAGCCAGTATGGAGCAGAAATGATTGGCAGCCCAGACCCAGGGAATCATATTCTTTCTTCTTTTGGCCACAATTCCGATTCCCAGGGGAAAGGGCATACCCATCAAAAAGGCCAGTGGCGCAATCAGGCAGGAAGTTAAAATAAATCTGATAGGAATGGGAAAAGACAGGGTATATTGAAACACAAATGGTACCAATCCCTGGTAGACAATTAAGAAAAGACAGAGGATCGGTATAATTCTTTTCAGATAGAAGATTGCCTCTCCCTGATACCGCTGAGAGTATCGGCTCCCCAATCCCGAAAAGAACAGAAAAGAGAAGATAATGGACGAAGAGGCGTAGGTGGGATTGGTAAGGTAAAGAATGAACTTCTGAATAAATGAGATCTCAATCAGCATATAACCCAATCCCAGGGATGCAAAATAGAGTACGGGAATATGCCAGCCTTTGCCCGGGGAGATTCTTTTTGCAAAGAGGGGCAAAAAGATGAATAAGAAGCTGAAGATCATTCCCTGAATCAGGGTAGCAAAGACAATCAGGTTACCCCATTCAATGATCGGCTGCCAGAAACTGGACTCCCTGATAATGGTGGGGATATTCCGCCATTTCAGAAAATAGAAGAAGAAGGGTCGATTATCAGTAGCAGGGGTCATGTTGAAAAAGTTTTCCCGGTAATAATCACGCATCCGCCCTTTCTGAAAATATTCAATCATGGTAGAAACAGCCTGGTAATAGTAAGGTCTTTCCAGCCGGTGGTTCTGGTTGACCTGGGTGATGGTAATGCCGGGGAAATAAACCGGATCAAAACTTCTTTCCTGACAGAAGGATTCAATGATATCGGTCATTTCTCTTCCAATGGGTTTCCTGCTGCAGATGAAGGTGATGGTTCCCCAGCTGCGGATCAATGCCAGGTGATTCGCCGGGTTTTCCACGCCCATACTATACAATGCCTCCAGGGCAATGGCAGTCAACTTAACCGATTCCCGGGGAGGAAACAGCAGCCATCGGGTAATACAAATCACTCCGTCATCTGACAGATGTTTCAGAAATTCGGTCATTCCCTCTACGGTATAAAGGTAATTTTCTGAGATACTGTGAAAACCGCCGGAAGAGGTATTGGCAGAACCGATGAGGGATATTTGAATCAGGTCAAATTCATGGTCTATATTTTTCATGATGCTTCTGCCTTCTCCCGGCAGTATGGTGACACCCGGACGGTTAAAGATCCCGCCGGAATACTCATGATAGCGATTCTTCATCACCTCAATAACAATAGGATTCAGTTCTATCGCTTCAATCTCACTGCTATGATGATAAACAGCCCCTAAGATGTCCAGACCTCCCCCGGCGCCGATCACCAGGACACGTTGGCGCCCTTCGGTGAGATGGTAACCGAGTGCATTAGACAGATAGTCTGTGAAGCGAATAGATGCCCTGTTCCCGTCGAACCTGGTGATGGCACTCATTCCGGTGTCATCAGTCAGGATAGCCAACTGCTCAGGAATCCGGCCATTAAAATTAAGGCTTAAACCCGGGGCATATTTTACCGCGGGACTTTCAACCACCTTAATCTGAGAGAAACTGTTTTCCTCTTCAAACAGAATCCGGGTATCCGGATAACGGAAAAAGGTAAATAACTCCTTGTAGGGATTAACAGGCAGGCTCAGAAGTGAAGAAGGTAAAAGATTGATAACAATTAATACCAGGATGATAAAGAGAGGCAATACAGAAAAGATTCTTTTCTGTTGAGCAAGGGAGAAGAGAAAGGAAGCTGTCAATCCGAGGATAGCCAGCAGAATAATCAGGTTCATGATTTTCATCTGAGTGGTAAAAAATAAAAAAGCAAGGCAGCCCAGGGAAGCTCCTGTCAAGTCAAAGAAGTAAAGCTTACTGACATCTTCTGGTAAATGGGAGATTGCCAGTGAGATGCAGATGCCGGCAAAGAAGAAGGGCAGGGCAACTGCCAGGTAATAGATCATTAAGTATAGCCATTGGTATTGATCGGCATTCAGGCGGTAGAGATCGAAAGAGATCCGGGTTATCAGAAAGACAGAAAACAGAATGCTCAATCCATACATCAGGCAAAAACGAACCAGCAATTCCGGCAGGTGATGTAAATCCTCTTTTCTGGTTAGAGAGGGAGTAATGGTCAGAAATGTTCCGCTGGCGCCGTATCCCAAAAAGGCAATACTGATAATCATAAAGGCCAGGTAATTCCACTGGATAATAGAAAAGACCCTGGTTAAGGTAAGCTCATACATCAGGATAGACAGAGATACCAGGAAAATTCCGGAATATAAGCAATATTCTGCTGAAATCCCAAACTTTTTCATCTTTGATTCTGCTCAAAATAAAGTTAATGGTTGATGGCTTTCAGAGATTTGGTTTAAGAAAAATAAATTGTTCTTTCCTGGTGAATGGTCACAGATGACTCATCACTCTACTTGAATTCAATACGCAATACACACAACAATATGCTATTCATATTTTAGTAAAATTCCTCAGCTTTGTACAATTTTAACGATCTTGTTTTTGCATTTTAACTCAATCATTGATACCATTTAATCATATTATTCTTAAATTAGGACTGACATACCCTCTAAAAAAGCTTATAATAAATTCATCGCTGACGACTCAATATTAGATACTAACGACCAACGACTGATTTGAACTTTACAGAGTACATGCGAACCATGATACAAGTTTGTATTCAATTTTCTATAATCGGAGGTTTACCTGTGGACAAAATTTTTCTTACTTCCCGCATATTTAATAATACGAAAGAAACCCTGGACTATGCGAAAGATCACCAATATGACGGGGTGGAATGGTATTTAGAAAAGAAGAGATTAATTTTAAATCCCTATAAAATAGAGGATTTTTTCCAGGACTTGAATCAATATCCCCAATTACATTTTTCTTTTCACCTTCCCACAACGGATGTGGAAATCGGACACAAGAATAAATTTATTTCCGAAACCTCTTTGCATTATCTGATGATGTATGTTGATTTTCTGAAGCCATGGTTACGAGCTCAGAAATATAAGCCTGTTTTCACCATGCACATCGGTGGTAATTCACTGTCTATGCGGCTCTTAAATTGGGAAACCTGTAAAGTGAATCTTAAAAAATTAGGTCAGCACATTGCCAAAGCAAATGGCTGCTTATGCCTGGAGAATGTAAAATTAGGCTGGACAGCTGAGCCGGAAAAGTTAATCGATTTAGTCCAGTATGCTCAGGTATATATTAACTTTGACTCAGGTCATGCTGCATCAAGTCCTCAAATCCTGAAGGGGAAACTTTCTCTGCTGGAATATATGAATCGATTGAAGTCCTATATCCGCTATGTTCACCTGTATGCCTATGAGACGCTGGATGAAGGCAGGCATATGCCTCCCAATAGCTGGGAAGAGATTGAAGATATCTGGAATGCCATCAAGACAATCAGAGAAGTAAAGGGGATTACCATTGAATTAACGACCCTGCCGGAATTAGAATCTACCTATAGTCTTATCCAGGCAAATGAAAAGATGTTATAATAAAGAATAAGTTCAATCTACTGCATCTTCATGTTCTGTTGAGATGTCTGAAAAAATTCCGGGAGGTGATAATAACCAGAAAAATCTTGGAAAATATTTTCTTTAAAGATGGTATTTAGAACGAAACGTGATGCATTGCCATCAACCTATTTTTTAAAAGGAGGAAGTCGTATGAAAAAAATGCGTTTAATGCTATTCGCTATCGCTCTTTGTTTCCTGTTCACAGGAATAGCGACAGCCCAGGAAGGTAATTTGGTGGTATGGGTAGCTGCTTCTCAGGAAGAAGGTCAGAATCTGGTTCAGGCCTTCAGCAAACATTATCCCAATATCAATGTGGATATGATCAGAGCAGGATCCGGAGAATTGTTAACCCGTCTGATGGCTGAACAACCGAAACCCAATGGCGATGTCATCGTAGGAATCGCCAAAGAAGCCTTTGAGGGGAATATCGACTTATTTACTGCCTATAAAACGAAAAATGACAGTGAAGTTCCGGCTAACCTGAAAGACGATGCAGAAATTCCCAAATATTATGGGTTTTCCATGCCCTTACAGGCTTTAATGGTTAATACCACCGTATTGGCTCCGGAAGATTATCCCAAGACCTGGAAAGACCTTGCCCTGCCTAAATATAAAGGCAAAATTATTCTAGCCAATCCGGCACTTTCCGGATCAGCTTATTCCCAGGTTTTCCAGATCTATACCCTCTATGGAATGGATTTCATTAAAGAACTGGTGCCCAATGTTACCTTTGTTACCTCTTCCAGCATGGTTCCGGAATCTGTAGCTCGGGGTGAGTACGCCATCGGTGCTACCGGTGAATATAATATTGCCACGCATATTGATGAAGGCAGCCCGGTCATCGCCATTTATCCTGAGGACGGAACCGGTGCGCGATTCGATGCCACGGGTATTCTCGCTAATGGACCGAATTTGGAGAATGCCAAACTTTTTATGGACTTTATGACCACGAAGGAAGCTTACGAGATTGTGTTTAACACCAGCTCCCGCAGAACGGTCCATCCGGAAGTTCCGGCACCCGGTTCGCTGCCGTCCCTGCCGGAAATCAAGCTTGTCGATTATGATGATGTCGAAGCTGCCCGGATCAGGGAAGAATTATCCATGCAGGTATCCGACCTAATCGAGTAAATGCACAGGCATCATCGTTGACCTTGCTGCTGTAACAGACCTGTAACACTGCTCGGTTTTATAAGTTTTGAATGCTTATAAAACCGAGCTTCTAACATTTTTATTCAACCAATGCAGGCAGATGATATAGATGAAATGATATATAAGATCCTTAAACCAGGGAAATAAATGACTAAAGGACAGATGACCATGAGTCCCAAGAATATCATCTATCAAGATGTGGTAAAAAAGTTTGAAGGGAAAAAGGAGACCGTTTTAGCATTAAAGGGAGTCTCTTTTGAGATCAGCCAGGGAGAATTATTCTGCCTGCTGGGTCCCAGTGGTTGTGGCAAGACCACCCTGCTGAGAATTACTGCTGGACTGGAAAGTTTAACCAGCGGACAGATTTTTTACGGAGAGCAGGATATCACCTCAATACCTCCTTTTCGCAGAAATATCGGGATGGTGTTTCAGAGCTTTGCCCTCTATCCCCATATGAGTGTCTTTGAAAATGTTGCCTATGGTCTGCGGGTGAGAAAGAAACCGGAAGACTTGATAAAAAAGAAAGTCACTTCAATCATGGAACTGGTCGGCCTCCCGGATGTATTGCGGAGGAATCCCAGTCCTACTGCACTTTCAGGCGGGCAGCAGCAGAGAATTGCTATTGCCCGGGCACTGGTCTATGACCCGGAAATTTTATTTTTAGATGAGCCGCTGGCCAGCCTGGATGCCAAATTAAGAAGATATATGCGGGCAGAGATTCGCCGGATTCAAAAGGCTACCAATATTACCACGATCTATGTCACTCATGACCAGGAAGAAGCCATGGCCATTGGAGACCGATTGGCGATTATGAATACCGGCTTGGTTGAGCAGATCGGTTCCTCCGATGAGATTTACCATCAGCCTGAGAATGAGTTTGTGGCTAACTTTATCGGCAAGATGAACTTTTTCCCGGCTACGATACGTGAAATACAGGGAAATCATTATCAGGTTGAGTTGGAAGCCAATCAGAAAAAGATGGATTTAATCTGTGAAAAGAGCCAGATAAGAGCAGAAAAGTTAAGTAAAGACGAAAAAGTGATTTTAGGTTCCCGACCGGAAAACCTGACGATCAGCACCGATAACCGGAAAGGCCAGCTTACCGGACGGATACAGATCATGCAGAATTTAGGAAAAGTCATTCGCTATGAAGTCAGTCTGCTGGAGGATCAAGAAAACAAATTGATTGAAGTGGATATGGAGAGAAGATTGCCTAATGTCAGAGAAGGGGATGAGGTTTGCATTCATTTCAACCTGAACAATACCCTCTTATTCTCCGGAAGGAAGGCAGACTGAATGTCATTTTTGTATTGGTTGACCAGATTTATCTCAAGTCAGGCAAAAAAAGACCTGACTCCTTATATCATCTTGAGTATACCGCTGCTTTTTTTGTTAGTCTTTCTGGTATGGCCTCTCGGTATAAGTATTGCCAGGGCTTTTGTGCTGAAAGGCAAGGAACTTATCCCGGATCATTTTACCCTGGCAAATTTTGAACGATTCTTTACCTCTTCCATGTACCAGAGGAGCCTGCGAAATTCCTTTGTCATCAGTTTTGCCGTGGTGTTCTTCACCCTGATCATCGGTGCACCCATGGGCTATTTTGTAGCCAGAGTGGATATGCCCTTTAAAAAATTGATTCTATCGTTGGGAATTCTACCCATCATTACCCCGGCATTTGTAGGCGCCTTCTCCTGGGTGATACTGCTGGGGAGGCAGGGAGTGGTTCGTCATGCCATCAATCAGGTTCTGGGATTAGTGGGGTTATCCCTGCCGCCGATCTATGGTCTTTTCGGAATTATCTTTACCATGTCCCTGACTTATCTGCCCTTTGTCTTTCTGTTAAGTTACGGGGCCTTTAAGGCAACCAATCCTTTGCTGGAAGAGAGTGCCATGATCATGGGGGCAAGTCACAGCAGGATACTCAGAACCATCACCATACCATTAATTCTTCCCAGTCTGGGCGCGGCAGCGATTCTGGTTTTTATCCGTTCTATCGGAAATTTTGGTATACCTGCAGTGCTGGGAGGACAGCAGTATGT
>CAYSSG010000033.1:17424-22426 GCA_964433635.1 uncultured Atribacterota bacterium
CAGATAACCATTCTCATTATGTCCTTTTTTGAGAAATGGGTAGGCTTCTTGCCAACCGGATTTACCCTGGAAAATTACAGGATAATTCCTCAGGTTGCTTCCAAAGCGATTAAGAATTCCTTCTTCCTGGCCATCTCTGCCACGCTGTTAACCGCCCTGATCGGAACACTGGCTGCCTATATTACCGAAAGGCGTCGTCCCAAAGGAGCAATGCTGATTGATTTTGCCATTATGACTCCCTTTGTCTTACCCGGAATTGTAGTTTCCGTAGCCCTGCTTTCTGCTTTTTCTTCCGGTGCCATCAATATCTCCGGAACGTTTCTGATCATCATCATCTCCTTTATTGTCAGAAGAACGCCTTATATATTCCGCTCGGTGGGCGCCAGCTTAACCCAGCTGAATGAAGCACTGGAAGAATCTTCCACGATCAGTGGAGCCAGTTGGCTGTATACCTTTCGCAGGGTTACCTTCCCCCTGATACTGCCAGGGATTATTGCCGGTTCCATTCTGACTTTTGCTACCCTGTTACAGGAATTAAGCACCACCATTCTACTGTATTCTGCCCGTACGGTAACACTGCCCATACAGATTTACAATAATGTAGCAGAAGGGGATTTCGGCATAGCCAGTTCCTTATCTGTCCTGTTAATGGTAACCGTCTTTGTCATGGTCTTCCTGATGAATACCTTCATTGGAGATGCCGGTTCCTCCGGCCTCAAACTGGGATAAAGAAGAATACTGATTTATGCTCAATACACAAGACAGAAGACTATTTTGTCGTTGCGAGCCGCTTTTTATCGTTGCGGCAATCTCCTCCATTTATACTTAAGTCTTGATTTACAGATGGATAGATTGGTTGATTTGAAGATTTGAATTTTTGATAGATTTTGTATTTTATCTAATAACCAAAAACGAAAAACTAAAAACCATTTTTCAGCTAAACACTCATTACTCTTCATTTATTGCTGTAATTGAAAGGAGCGAATTTAAATGCATAGACCATTTTTTGAAAAGGTTGCGTTTGGGAATCCTTATATCATCAGGATGATACCGAAAGATGATATTCCTCAAAAAATCATCAATTTTTGCGCTGAGAACAGCATAACCCATGCTTTAATTGTTTCGGCAATCGGGAGTGCCAGGGATGTTTTATTCAGGGATCTATTACCAGGGATAAAAATACCTATGGAACCTTCCAAGACAAATGAATTTAAAATGGAGGGTCCCTATGAAATTTTATCCCTCGAGGGTAATGTTTTTCCCATGGATAAGGAATTAGTGGTTCATTTGCATGTTTTGCTTGGGAAAGAAGATGGAAGCGTCTGTGGTGGGCATATGACAAAAGCTAAAGTTTTTACTACCTTAGAATTAATATTAGTAGAGATTACGAATACCAGAACTCACCGGAAGAAAAGTACGATAACCGGCCTGAACGAATTATTATTAGATTCATTTCCCACTTAAGATCTTTTATACTTATTATCGCAGGCTTGCTTTAACAGCTCGATAATCTCATCCACTTATACTTGGATGCCCGATAGATAAGTGGGTTGGCTTATTTGAAGATTTGAATTTTTGATTGGTTTTGTATTTTATCTAAAAACAAAAAACAAAAAACAATTTTCTGCTAATCAATCACACTTATTACTTGTCACTGAATTTAGACTCAATACTACATACTCAATACGCGATACTAATATTTTAGTACACTAAACATTATATTTCCAACAAATGAGCCTGCTTGTATAATCAATTCTTCTTCTGAAATCATTATCAATGGATATCATAAGCCTTTTAACAGCACAAGCAACCATTTTTGTTTCGCTTACATTTGCAATCTTTTAAAAAAAATGTTATGGTACTATACATAATCTCTATAAAATACAGTAAGGGAGGTAGATACTATCTTAGGCGTCAAACAACACATCGAGCAGGATGCCTGGCTGGAGGCATTGGACGGGATCCGTGAAAGATTACAGGAAGATACGGAATTTGAAAAAAGAATACACAGACTCAGAGATAAAACCAGAGAGAAGATAGCCCGTAAAATTCAGGGTAAGAAGGTAGCCCTTTCCTGGAGCGGTGGCAAGGATTCTATCGTACTGGAGCACGTATGCCGGGGATTGGACATTGAAAAGAAATTCTGGGTCAGGTGCAACATGGAATATCAGAAGGTGGTCGACTGGATTACACAGAATGCGCCGGAAAATCTGGAAACAGTCAATACCGGTCAGGATCTGAAATGGCTTTCACAGAACCAGCACCTGTTATTCCCCCAGCATGCCGAGGTTGCTTCAAGATGGTTCAAGCTGGTGCAAAACGATGGTCAAAAAGAATATTTTAGAAAAAATAAGTTGGATATGATTCTGGTGGGTAGAAGAACCAAGGATGGTAATAATCCTGGTGAAGAAGGAATGGATGTTGATGAGCACCAGGTAGTACGCTATGCGCCGATCTATGACTGGCATCATGAAGACATACTGGCATACATGGAATATTTCGATATCGAATGGCCGCCCTTTTATTTCTGGACGAATGGCTTTCAGGTAGGTACCGGTCCCTGGGCTGCCCGGGAATACACCGGTTCGATCGATAACGGCTGGCAGGAAATCTACGAAATTGAGCCCCAAATTGTCGAGACAGCTGCCCAATATCTGGACTCCGCTGTAGAATTTTTAGAAAATCAATAATCAGAAATGACAAATCAACATCCAAATTTTAAATAATAGGATCAGATTCTCATATTATTGCATCTATGCACCTTTGCATCCCTGCTTGATTTAGAAGATCCCTGTATTTACATTCTTATTTTTTTTCTAAAAACCAAAAACCAACAACTATAAACCGATTCAGTCCATCACTTCTTACTCATCACTTTTTTTAACTACATCCTACATGCCATATACTGCTTTAATGTTATACGTTATACTGGTATACAATATACTGATACTGTGTTCCTGTATTTTTTTTGACCAATCAAAAATGCGTGGTAAAATGAGACTACATCCGATATCTTCTGACCATGACACGCTCAAGAAAGAAAGGGGCATTAGTATGACTGATAGCATGGAACCGGCTACCAGGGTCAATGAATTTACCCATGATATCATGGCTTTTTGTGAATCAGACCCCCATTTATTTTTGGAGATGATCCGGGCAAGGGAAAATTTCCTGACCAGGAGACCAGAAAAGATCTACCGGACTCATGATGATGAGGCAATGGCCAACCTGAGGTTTGACGATTACTTTATTTATTCCTACACCTCAAAACACTATCAAAAGAATCCCCTGGAAGTGTTCTTAGAGAAGGCGCTTCCCGCATACAGCTTACCGGATCAAGCGATTCTGCAGGGTTTCAGGCACCATATCTACAGTAGTTTTACAGTGATTGAAGTTGTCCCCGGATTTTACTTCAAGGCAAAAGACCTTACCACAGCAAAGGAATATAAAGTAAGAGAAAATGAGGCTACCCTGCATTTGAAAGACAACGACTATTTTATCGGCCGGATCCTACCCTATGAAACAGATTATGCCTTATCCGTGGTTAATCTGTTTTTACCGGATATTCCATCTTATGCCGCTAAAAGATCCTTGAAAGCATTACCGGCTGACATTTCCCGGGAAGCAGATCCCTTAATGATTGAAAAAGAGCTCCTTCAGAAAAACAAGCAGGGTACTTTTACAGAGCATGATGACCGGAATACGATAGAGGATATCGAGAAGAAATTAAAAAATTATCTGAAAAAACGCCTGGGCAAAAAGGCACCCTCCATTAAGAGTTTAAGAAAAAAGATCAATCGCGTTACCGATCCGGTACCCTTGATTAAGGAGTTAGCTAGAATGATGCACATTTCTTCCCAGGAAGATTTTCTCACCTTTCAACAGCTTTTCTATGATTTCTGGAATCATGCCCCTCGGGATGAATTCCAGGGAAAATCTCCGGAAGAAGTAGCCAAAGGGAGTATGGGTCCCCTGGAAGAAGAGCTGTTAGATGATTTTATGAATTATATGAAAAAAAATATGGATATTACAGACTTTTCCAATAAAGATGAATTAGAAAAAGCGATTAAGGATTTACAGCGAAAATGGCTTCATGAACCCCAGGAAGAGCTTGAAGGTAAAACGCCCTTTCAGGCTATGAAAGAAGAGCGGGAAAAAATTCATAGCCCCAGGAAAGATTTCCCCCTGTCAATCAGTATCGACCCTGTCACTTTAAATTCTCAGGACCCCTTTGACCTGGTTGATATTCAGGAGAAAGACTCACCGGTGGTGCGAGATGTAGAAACTTTTGTGCGCTATTTTCAGGAAAATCGCATCAAGGTAACCCCAAAGAATCGCTGGATTCCCTTCAAGCACCTGAAGGAGATTACGAACATCTTCATTAATCCCGGTAAGGACAGTTTTAAATTCCTGGGAGAGGAAGAAAAAACAGGCGAAGAAAAAAGTAAGCTCTATATTCACTTCATTCACCTGTTAGCCCGGGCAGCAAAATTTATCTATCATGATAAGAAAGGGTACATACAGGTCAATCATAAAAGATTTAAGAAATTTAGTGAGAAATCGTATGGTGAAAAGACCATAGAGTTGATGATTCTGTGGATTGAAAAAGTCAATTGGGCTGAATTGCAGCCCGCAGATCATGTTAAACCCTATGCCAGGGAATACCAGGGTAAAATTGTGGGATTATGGCATCCTTTCGATCACTTTAAACCAAACGAGAAGATCAACAGCAATGTTTTTACTAAAGAAATTTATCGTAATGTTTCGCAAGAAGGTAAAGAGCTCGAAGAAATTGCTTTGGCCTTAACACCCATCGTGAACGGTATTTTAATCAGATATTTAAAATGGTTTGGAGCGCTCGATATCAAAGAAGAGAAACTTCATCCCAAAATTGAATTTTGGGCGATCAAAGAATTCTGGGTCACGCCTAAAGGTAAAAAATTAATTGATAGGGTAATATTGGATTTCTGGGAAAAAGGTAAAATTAAAATGAATAAATAGA
>CAYSSG010000034.1:0-22318 GCA_964433635.1 uncultured Atribacterota bacterium
AGACGAATATTTGGGATATCCAGATGGGGAAACATTCAAATGAAGCTACCTCTGGTAAACTTCTATGAACTTCCTGATGGAACGATCATATGTTTTCTCTACCTCTGGTGGAAAAAGGCAACCGGGCAATTCTCCCCTGTTCCAATGGTAGGTTATGCATTCACAGCATTTTCCCATTCTCGGACATAGCTCATAGGTGCAGGTACAATCTTTCTTGTTTTTTTCAATATTGCAATTCATATGCGACTCCTTTCTGCTCTATTCTACATTTTTTTTCAGTGGAATCAAATTTTTAATGATAAGTCTTATCAAACCGGATTGACTTTTCTTTTTTCAATTCCGATAACGATGAGAAAAATCTTTATCATAAGGCATCATAAATAAGGATTCCGTTATTTTCTGACAGGGTTTGCTGAAATATTGAATCAATTCATCTTGATAGGCTGCACAGATAAAAAAGAAATGACATGAAATACTTGACATAAAAATGAAGATGAGATTATAATCTAAAGGAAACTATAGATACTGTTTTGGTTTTAATATTTTATCATTTATCTATTTATTGCCTAAACGCAGCACAACAAAAAGTGATGCTCCGCCAGAGAAGATATGACAGAAAATCAGAAAGAAGCCATCAAAAAAAGAATACTCGCAACCGCCAGAAAAATCTTTTTTACCTTCGGTTTTTCAAAGGCAACCATGGACGAATTAGCTGTGGAACTTCATATGAGCAAAAAAACCCTTTACCAGTTTTTCCAAAGCAAACAACAATTGCTGGAATCTGTTATTTATGATTTCTTCCAGGAATTTCAGGATAAGATTAACCATATTGTATCAGAAGAGAATAATAGTGGCACAGGTGTGCTTAAGCAATTTATGTCTTTGGTGCAATCTCAAATCTCACAACTGAACATTCGGGCATTTGAAGATATCCGCAGAAGCAATCCGAAAGCCTGGCAGACTATCCGCTATCTCAATGAAAAGATGATTGACAATCAATTGAGGGAACTGCTCAAACAGGGGAAAAGAGAAGGAACAATCCGCAAAGATATCGATCTTGATATTATTGTTCTGGTGATTTTGAATACAGTTCAGTCTGTGGCCATCCCGGAAGTGATATCTCGATTTTCCTATTCAACTGAAGAAGTCATTGAAATGATTGCCAGAATAATTACAGGTGGTATTTCAGAACCATAGAATGCAGTATCATCAGATCAAAATTAAGAGCAAACAGGAGTCATTGTTAGATGAACAAATTAGGGCATTTTGTCACTAAAAATTCCAAAGTCATTATTATTTTCGTTCTGCTGCTTACCCTATTAGGTATTACACAGATTAAAAACCTCAGAGTGGAAGATGATATTACCAAATACCTCTCTGAAAATGACCCGGAAATCAAGTTTTATCAGGAGATATCAGAGAAATTCGGAAAATATGACGAGAACCTGACACTTGTTTCCCTGGAATATGATGACCTGTTTGAACTGAAAAATTTACAGAATTTCAAAACAATCGCTGAACAGCTGGAAAAATCTGATAATATTATATCCGTAAACTCTTTTTTAAATATGCCCAAAATCAGCGCAACTGACTTCGGGATTGAAGTCAGGGAATTTGTTGAAGTCTTCCCGAATACAGAAGAGGAAGCACGTCAATTAAGGATAACGACCCTGGAAGATGAACTGGTCAGGGGATCTTATGTGTCACCGGATGGTCAGGTAGGTTTACTCATGGTAGAATCACAGGATAATGTGGACGGATCATTGTTCAGACAAGACCTGGAAAATATCATCTACCAAAACGAAGAAGATGCCAACCGAATCGAATACTATGGACTTCCGATTATGGAGACACAGATCACCGAGATGGCCTTAAATAATATGTCTCTGGCTGTGATTGCCGCAGTGGTGATTATTCTATTGCTCTACTATTGTTTCAGGAGTATACAGGGGACTTTCTTACCGTTATTGGTAGCATTGCTCACCTCTTTCTGGGTGCTGAGTTCAATCGCATCATCCGGAAGGACTGTAACGATCGTGATATCAGCAATGCCTATTTTGATGATATCTTTGGTAACAGCGTATGGCATTCATTTTATCAGTCGTTACTATGAAGAAAGAAACGTTCTTTCCCCACAGGTAGCTGTTGAAAAAACGGTTGAGTATGTTTTCATTCCCATCATGATGAGTGCCTTAACGACCATGGCCGGTTTTGCTTCGCTCATGACGGCAGTGGTGAGACCGATGACTGAATTCGGGGTCTTCGCCACTATCGGCATCTTCATCGCTTTCCTTCTGGCAATCTTTCTGCTGGGTGCAATCTTCAGCAGGTATATACCTAAAAGGGTACCTGAAAATTTTTCCTATCAGGCTAATGACCTGGTAACCAAGGTTCTAAAGACGGTCGCTGAATCTATCATCAATAAAAAATATTTTGTGCTTGTTTTCATTATCCTGATGATTATTATTTCGATCTTCTTTTCTTTTCAGGTCCGGCCTGACTCATCCATTGAAGATAGGTTGGGACAAAATAATCCGATCACCCGGACCATCAACTATTTTAAAGAGAAGTTAGGCGGTGTAGACTTTTTATATGTTTATATCGAATCAGACAATGTAAAACATCCTTATATCCTAAGAACGATGGATAAAATTCAAAATTATGCCAGGAGACTCCCCTCTTTAGGCCAGCCATCTTCGATAACCACCTTCCTTACCCAGCTGAATGATGCCATGGAACATAAAATGATTATCCCTGCCAATCCACAGAAAATCGATAATCTGTGGTTTTTTTCTGAAGATAATGAGTATATCAATTCTATGATTGCTGATGAGAGCCAGAAACAGAGTACCATTGTCCAGGTTCGTTCCAAGGAGATGACTTCAATCGCTGTAGACCGGTCCATTGATCAGGTAGAGAAATTTATCTCATCCATCCCTAATTCGGTCAGGGCAGTTGATCTAAGCGAATTATCTGAACAGGAAAAAGTGCCCTATTTTTCCTATATCGTGGAGGACATTATTTCCTCCTGGCAAGCCAACGGCACTCAAATGGAAAACAGCGAGGCAATAAAAGAAAAGCTCCTGCAGATTGCCAGCCTTCCAATAAGCCATTTCATTAAACCAACTGAGGAATTTGCTGATAGAGTGATTCATCTATCTGGCCTGGAACTGGAAGACCTGGGTATACCTGCAGCTGAAATTCAATCTGTTGTATTAGATTATCTTCAGGATTTCTCTGAATCTGAATATACTTTATTCCTGGAAAATCTGACACAAAAAATGAATCTTACCATAGAGGATGCTGAATATCTAAAAGAAGTCATTGACGGTTCCATCATGATTGCTCAGGAAGATGAAAAGATTTCAGTTGCCCGGAAGGAAATAGTCAATCTCCTCCATAAAGAGCTGCCTCAGAAGGATGCAAACTACCTGTGGTATCTTACCGATGATATGGTCTACATTCCTGATTCCGGGGGGGATATCAACTTTTCCTATCGGCTCACCGGCATTCCGGTTATTACCAATGAGGTGAACAACAGCGTTTATCAGGGACAGATCAAAAGCATGCTGACTGCATTTATTGTCGTCTTTATACTGCTGGTTCTGCAATTCAAATCACTATGGATTGGCATCATCGCTTTAATTCCTATCATGTTCACGATTCTGACTGCTTTTGGTATCATGGGAATGGCAGACATTTCACTCAATATCGGTACCATGATGGTGGCAAGCATTGCCATTGGTGCTGGAATTGATTATACCATTCATTTCATTAACCGCTATAAGCAGGAATTGATTAAAAATGCTGAATCAGTTAAAGTAATAAGAACGACCCTGACCGGAACCGGTCGTGCCATTGTCTTTAATTCAATATCTGTGGCTGCAGGGTGCTTTGTTCTGGCTTTCTCGGAAATTAAAATGATTTCGGAATTTGCCAAGCTGATTGGCAGTGTCATGTTAATCAGTGTCGTCTATACCCTTTTGCTATTACCACTTCTATTGCATTTTGTTAAATTTAAGGAGGAAAAAAGATGATCCATTGGAAAAATTATTTTATCATCATGTTTCTTGTATTTTTGATGATTTTCAGCCTGAATCCTGTCGGCAGTGCAGAACAGATGACTGCAGATGAGATTACTGACCGGGTTAAAGAAAATCAGGTTGATTATATGAACAGCAAGACACGGGCAGAAATGACGCTAATTGATAAAAATGGTAATACGGAAGAGAGAGAAATCATCATGTTTCAGAGAGAAGAGAATGACAAGATAGACCTATTAATGCGTTTCCTCGCACCGAAATCGGTGGAAGGTGTAACCCTGTTAAGCATGGAAGACGGTGACAAAATCTACCTCTATATGCCTGCCTACCAGAAACCAAGGAGAATTGCCGGCTCGACTAAACAGGAAAATTTTATGGGGACTGACTTTTCCTATGAAGATCTCAGCATGGATTATCAGAGCGAAGAATACCAGAAAAGACTTCTGGAAGAGACAGATGGGCAATTTATCATCGAGGTCATTCCAGATGATGAAGAATTGTCCTACCGGAAGTTTCTTCTCTATATCAATAAAGAGCATTTTTATATGGAAAAGGTTGAATTCTTTAATCTCAATGAACAGTTTACCAAAATTCTGGAAATAAAAGATGTACAGATTGACGACAACGGGAAAATTACACCTATGCAAATAGAATTGAAAAATATGATTGATGAACACCAGACAAAAATGAATATCAAAGAGATTGAATACGATCTAGACCTTGCGTCTGACTTTTTCAGTATTCGTTCTTTACAAAAACCGAGACTATAATGGCAGGAAGAAGGGGGCATTGAATGAACTTCAAACATTCCTTAATCATCATATTACTGTGCCTATATTTAAGTGCAGTCTGTTACCAATCCGTCTATGCCTTTGATGCATCACAGCAATTGATCTATGAAGGTTCCTATGATCTTTCCGGGAATCATTTTAATCAAACGCTTACACTTAACATCGACTATTTCCAGGAAATCTCAGATGATCTTTTTATAGAAGGAGATTTAATACTGAGGGCAAATAATAAAGCCTATTCGCAACCCTTTATCATCGGACCCAATGAACTTTACTTCAATGCATATAATATCATTGAAAATTTAGACCTCAAAGCAGGAAAAATCATTACCCGTTGGGGTTCGTCCGATTTATTCAGCCCCCTGGATAATTTTAATCCTTCTCCTCCCAACCTTTCGTTAATCAAAAAGCAGGATAAGTTGGGAGTTCTGGGATTCAATGCCTCCTATTACATCAATCACTTAACCTACTTGCAGGCAGCTATTTTACCCAGTCTGAAAACCACGCCCTATCCTGATCAATATCTTAAGGACAGTTACCTGGCAAATTACGGCTCTTTTCTTCAGGCACAGGGATATAATATCAACCAGGTAGACCTTTTATACCAATCAGCGGAAGATATCATCTGGGGTATACGCCTGATGCATAGTTTCCCATCATTTGATGCCGGGATAAGTTATTACCGGGGATATTATATGGAACCCTTTCCTGCTGATCTATCCATCAAACCAAATTCATCCGGGACAACGATGGAGATAACATTGGGTTATCCTGCCAAAAGTGTGATAGGACTGGAATTTCAGGGGGAATTTCCGGGAATTGAAGGGGCAACCTTAAGAGGAGATCTGGCATACATCATACCGGAATCCTGGTCCTTTCAGGAAGAAAAAATATTAGGAGAGCCCTATATCCAGGCTGTAGTCAGTGCGGATTATACCACTGACTCTAATGTATACCTGAATGGCGGTTTCATTTATGGCCTTCCCTTCGAAAGAGGAAATGACTGTTCATCATACTTATATCTTAATGCTAAACAGGATATTGATCATTGTGACCTGACCCCCATCTATACAGGCATTTTAAGTCTGAAGGATATGAGTATGGGTAATGTGATCGGCTTTGACTATCAGATTCGGGACAATTTGACTGCATCTGTGCACTACATTTTCCTGTTAGGGGACCGGGAATCCAGGTTAGGGATATTGGAAAGTTCACAAGGACTGTATTTCTCTCTGGAATGGCTTTTTTAAAGACGAGCTCACGCAGGATCAGAATGATCAGAAATAAATTAGAATCATTGATCCTGCGTGTGAGTCTTCCCTGTTTCATTGCTCATTTATGAAACAATGTCTTTACCCAAAGTATAACCTTTGCCTAGATACTTACCACGAGCATAATATGCTCCTATCACAGGAGCATAAAGGATTGGATCTATCTTTTCCATCATCACCTTTCCGTCTTCATTAAGCAGGTTTTCCTCTACTTTGATATCCATGATCTCTCCGATAACTTCAACATGTGATCCTATCTCAATCTGATGAATCATCTTGCACTCCAGGATGATGGGAAATTCTTTTCCATAAGGTGCATTAACCAAGTCACTTTTTACAGGAGTCATGTCCGTTTCTTTGAATTTATCATATTTGCTGCCTGATACTATGCCATAAAAGTCTGCCTCTCTTACCCTTTCAGTAAATAGTATATTGACTGTAAAAGCCCTGTGAAACATAACATTATGGTAAGAATACCTTGATTTTCTCAGGGAGATATTAACACAGGGAGGATCGGAACAGCAGATACCTCCCCAGGCACAGGCCATTAAATTTGGTTTCATTTGCTCATCATAACTCCCTATAATGAGTACCGGAACAGCTGCCAGCAATGTTGTTGCACCAATCGATTTCTTCATCATATCCTCCTTTGAGATGAATATTGTTTTTATTTTACCAGAACTAACTCATTAGTTCTACACCATTATCCCTTGTTATGCTATAATACTATAATTGTATTCACTTTTAATGCATTGAAACTGATGATACAGGATTAAAGGAGAAAGGCTATTGCAAAATCATAAGGATATTCACCATATTTCATTCCAAAAGAAGGATATTTTTCTCATCGGGACTGCTCATGTTTCCAAAGACAGCGCGGAAACGGTAAAGAAATTTATCGAAGAAGAAAAACCGGATTCTGTCTGTGTAGAGTTATGCTCCTCCCGTTTTCAATCTATCACCAATCCGGACAAGTGGAAAGACATGGATATCAGTGACATCATTAAGCAGAAAAAAGCACTTCTCCTGCTGGTTAACTTAATTCTGTCTGCCTTTCAGAAAAGACTTGCCCGCCAGCTGGGCATCAATCCGGGACAGGAAATGATCCAGGCGATTCAGTCAGCCCGGGAACACAACATACCATTGACACTCGCTGACCGGGATATCCAGATAACCTTTACCAGGATCTGGAAAAAACTTAGTTTTTTCGGAAAATTACGCCTCTTTTTCATGTTACTGCTCAGCATGTTCAATCAAGAGGATATTTCAGAAGAGGAGATTGAAAGACTTAAATCTGAAGACATATTAACCGCTGCTTTGCAGGAATTAGCCACTTCTTTTCCCAGATTAAAAAGTACACTCATCGATGAGCGAGATCAGTACCTGGCAGAAAAAATTAAAAATTCCCCTGGCCAAAAGATTGTAGCAGTGGTAGGAGCAGGTCATGTACCCGGTATTAAACAGGAAATAGACAAAGAGCATGATTTGGAAAAGTTAAATCAAATTCCCAAAAGCGCAAGTTGGTTCAAATGGATCCTCTGGTCCATCCCGGTTATCATTATTGTTATGGTCATTTCGACCTTTCGTATTTCAACTCCCAGTGGATATCAGCAGATTTTACAATGGTTGATATGGAATGGATCTCTGTCTGCCCTGGGAGCCTTAATTGCCGCCGCCCATCCATTGTCCATCCTGACTGCATTTATAGCAGCTCCCATTACTTCCCTGAATCCCCTGCTGGCAGCAGGATGGTTTGCCGGTATCGTTGAGTCTATGGTGCATAAACCAAAGGTAAAAGATTTTGAAAATCTGGGTAATATCACCACATTTGGTGATTTTTTTCGTAATCGGGTTACAAAAATTCTCCTGGTTGTTGCGCTGGCAAATCTGGGAAGTTCACTGGGAACATTTATTGGAGGAGCAAAAGTGATCCAGATTTTTCTGGATACCATATCGCTTTAAGGGAAAGCTGAATTTTTATCTTGCAGAGATAAAAAGGCTATTGTCTGACAATAGCCTTTTTATGCACTTATTGATGGAACCGCTTCAGTTATTTTAATCCGTCTTGATCTTAATTTCTCTGGGTTTCTTCTCCGGTTTCTTGGGCATGGTAATCTCAAGAATTCCGTTTTTGAATTTTGCGGTAATCTTATCCTGGTCAATTTCCGCGGGCAAAGAGATGGTTCTGGAATATGTTCCGTAAGCGCGCTCGCAACAATAATAATCTTCCTTCTTTGTTTCCTTATCCTTTTCAATTTCACCTTGAATGGTAAGGTTATTCTCACTAAGGGAAATTTTAACATCCTCTTTTTCTACACCAGGTAATTCAATTCTGGCCACCAATCTGTCTTTCTTGTCAATTAAATCTGTTGCCGGGGACCAGATGCCGCCCTCTTCCCAGCTTCTTCTTCTATTTGCGCCTGATCTGCCCGCTAAATCAAAGAAATCGTCAAAAAAACTCCGCATGACATTTTCCCTTGGTTCCCAACGAATTAAATCCATAAGAAAAACCTCCTTCCTTGTTATTTTCCTGTTTTACATGAAATGATCCAGTAACATCTTTAAAGAATTTTTTATCATATCGATATCATCTTCCGAAAAAATGTTTTGCAGATCCTGCTCCAGTTGCTCACGGTTCTGTCTGATCTTTTCCTTTACCTTCCTTCCTTTTTGGGAAAGGGTAACCGCTACTGAACGTCGATCATTTCTGCTGATTCTGCGAATGATATAACCCTTTTGGACCAGGTTCTCAATGACCCGGCTGCTTCTGGAAGGTGATAACTCCATCACCTTTGCCATTTCCTGACAGGTCATCTCCTGACCATTTCTTTGTGCCATAATACCTCTGTATTCAGCTATAGAGAGATTACAGATTATCCGCATATGTTCCTGTTCAAGTAACTTGTTAGATTTCAGTCTTATGATCAGATTCAGAATATTCTCAGACATCATATTTTATACCTGTTATTAACAAATAATGCTATTAGCATATAAATATCTAACCTTATTATATACCATATCTTCACCTTGTCAAGAGTAACTGGTCATCATTTCCTGGAATATGAAAAAATTTGTCAGGATAACCGGGAAAGGAAATTGATATCTTTAAAGTTGGCACCTTATAGCAACGTTTTTGCATTCCTGTACCTGCGAATCAATTGATTTGTTGAGCTGTCATGCTGTAGTGGTGATATGATCTCATACTGTAATTCCTGTGCAATTTTAGATGCCAGCTTTTTTCCTAATTCTACTCCCCACTGATCGAAGGAATCAATCTTCCAGATCACTCCCTGTGTGAAGACCATATGTTCATATAGGGCTGTAAGTTTTCCCAAGGTTCGGGGCGTCAGCTTACCCAGGATAATTACACTGGAAGGACGATTCCCCTCAAAGGTGCGATGAAGGATCAAGTCTTCCCTTGTTCCTTCTTTTTTTACCTCCTGTTGAGTTTTGCCAAAGGCGAGCGCCTCTGCCTGGGCGAATACATTTGCCACCAGTAAATCATGATGAGATCCAAGAGGATTCAGTGATTTTTCAAAGACAATGAAATCAGAGGGAATCAGCTTCTTCCCCTGGTGTATGAGCTGATAAAAAGAATGCTGACCGTTGGTGCCCGGTTCACCCCAGTAAACAGGACCGGTTTGATAAGGTACCCTCTTACCGTCAATGGTCACTGACTTACCGTTACTTTCCATCGTAAGCTGCTGGAGGTAAGCAGGAAAACGCTTTAGATATTGATGATAGGGCAACACGGCAACGGTTTGTGACCCGAAAAAATTATTATACCAGATTCCTAATAAGCCCATTATAACCGGTATATTACTGCACAAAGGATTCTTGCGAAAATGTTCGTCTATCTGATGAAAACCATCGAGCAGACCATAGAAATTCTCCGGACCAATGGCAATCATATTAGACAGGCCAATTGCTGAACATAATGAATACCGCCCCCCTACCCAATCCCAGAATTCAAACATATTTTCCGGTTGGATACCGAATTCTGTTACCTTGCAGACATCTGTTGAAACCGCAACAAAATGCCTCGCGACAGCACTCTGATCTTTCAATTGGTGAATCACCCAATTCCGGGCTGTCCGGGCATTCGTCATGGTTTCCAGAGTGGTAAAGCTCTTGGAGGATATGATAAATAAAGTCTCTTCCGGGTTAAGGTCATAAGTAGATTCAGCAAAATCCGTACCATCAATATTAGAGATAAAGCGAAAATTCAAGTTTCGCTGACTGTAATATCTCAGAGCTTCATAAGCCATGACCGGACCCAGGTCCGAGCCTCCGATTCCAATATTGATAATATTTCGAATTGTTTTACCGGTATATCCTTTCCATTCCCCGCTTCTTACCTGATGAGAGAATTTGGACATTCTTTCAAGAACTTCATGAACTTTGGGCACGACATTTTCACCGTCTATCATGATGGATTGACCTTTTGGAGAACGCAGGGCAATATGCAAAACAGCACGGTTTTCGGTAATATTCACCTTCTCTCCCCGGAACATAGCTTCAATGTGATCACTCAGTTGGGATTCCTCGGCTAACTGGAAGAGCAATTGAAGCGTCTCCTCTGTTATTCTATGCTTGGAATAATCAAAATATATTCCTGAATCTTCTATGGTCATTTTCTCCCCTCTTTGGGGATCCTGAGAAAACAGTTGACGCAGGTGCCAGGACTTTGCCTTGCGAAAATGTCCCATTAATATTTTCCAGGAAGGACATTTATTCATTAATGGATAATCTTTCTTTTTCATACCAATCCTCCTGAGAATTCCATTGACGTATACTTTTACGTCAAGATATGACCTAAATAATCATACCATCATTTTGCTGATTCTATTTTACCAATTTAATATCATTTTAGCTAACTTTTTTACTATTCTCAAGACTCAGTGATACAAAGAACAGCTGGTGTTCAAATCAAAAAACTGATCCGGAATTCAGCAATCCATTTTCCATCAGATGACTTAACTGTCCTGATGATGCTTTTTTAAATTGTAAAATAACTTCATCATGTCATATAATAAGAGTAAGATTTTTAAAAAGGGAGGAATAGATAACCATGTCGAAAGTATTTAAGGTACAGGCAACCTGGTTAGAGGGCACTCAGGTGGAAAGTGAAACGAGAGGTTTCAGGATACTGATGGATAAGCCTTTGGAAGAGAAGGGTACCAATCTGGCTCCAAAGCCTGCCGAAATATCCCTGCAGGCTTTGGCTAGCTGTCTGCTCTTTGCCTATCTTTATGCTGCAGATCGACTCAAAGTTGCCATAGAGGGTTTGAAAGTAGAGCTGGAAGGCGAAATGATCCCTGGTGGATGGGAGGATGAACAGAAAAATAAACGAGCCGGTTTTAAAGCTGTACAATTTGAGGTTCAGGTTAAAACCCGGCATTCCAAAGAAGAGATGCAAAAAGTGCACGATCTGGCGTTAAGAGCTTCTCCGATGTATGATAATTTCAGCCACCCTGTCAGCGTTACAGGATCTTTCGTTATTCAATAATATCAATATTCATCATATCATGCATGTTACTACCATCGATTTGGAATGCTGATATTTTTTCTTGACGCAAACATATGTTTACTTTATAATGATGACAGGAGCACTTGAGGATGAATGATAAAATTTCCGATGTTAAGGGAATCCTATGGACCACGATCAAGAAATACTGACCAAAAAACAGAAAACAGTGCTCGAACTGATTCGCATTAAGATACGGGAAACGGGTTATCCGCCCACAGTTCGAGAATTATGCGACTATCTGGGTGTTCGTTCCTCAGCTACTGCCTTTAAATATCTTACAATTCTGGAGAAAAAAGGCTATATCAAGCGGGAGAAGGAAAAAAACAGGGCCATCAGGTTATCTCCGCAAACAAGAAATCTTCCCCTGGTCGGTAAGGTGGCTGCCGGGAACCCTCTACTGGCACTGCAGGAATATACCGAAGTGATTCCTGTGCCGGAAGAACTGGCCGGACATGAAGGTGGCTTCCTGGTCCGGGTAGAAGGAGACAGTATGATCGGCGACCATATCCTGGATGGGGATTATGTCATGATTCATCCGCAAAGCAATGCCGATAACGGAGATATCGTAATCGCCCTTGTAAACCAGGAAGAAGTAACGGTCAAGCGGCTTTACCGAAACAGGGATCAAATTACCCTGAAACCATCCAACCCGGCCTATCAGTCTATTGTTACCAAGGAGGCCATGATTCTGGGGAAAGTCACGGGCATTATTCGCAGATTGAACGGGAGGAAGTAAAAAAGGATGCTTTATATCGGCACTTCCGGTTTCAGCTACCAGGACTGGATCGGCCCATTTTATCCGGAAAATATCAAGAAGGAAGATATGCTATCCCTCTATGCCCGGCAATTTAACACAGTGGAGATTAATTCCTCTTATTACCGCATACCCCCTGCAGCTGTTTTCTATCGTCTGCAGCGTAAAGTACCGAATGATTTCAAGTTTGCGGTCAAAGCCAACCAGGAAATAACGCATACCCGGGGGGATAATCAAACTGTCTTTCAGGAATTCAGGTCGTCGTTACAGCCACTTCTGGACAGCGGCAAACTGGGCTGTATCCTGGCACAATTCCCCTATTCTTTTTATAATAACCAGGGCAACCGGGATTATCTCTGTTCTTTGACAGATAAAATGGATGGCCTTCCCCTGGTTGTTGAATTTCGCAACGCCTATTGGATAAAGGAAGAAGTATTTGATTTGCTCCGGAAGAATAAGATAGGATTTTGCGCAGTTGATCAGCCCCCTTTAAAAGGACTGGTCCCTCCCGTGGCAGAGACGACCTCTGATCTGGGCTATATTCGCTTTCACGGACGGAACAAAGAAAAATGGTGGCAACACGAGCAGGCCTATCAACGCTATGATTATCTCTATACCGAACAGGAACTAAAGGAATGGGTGCCTAAAATCAAACAGGTTGTCGCACAAACTAAGGATCAGTATATCTTCATGAACAATCATTATAAGGGAAAGGCAACCAAGAATGCCCTGATGATGACGAAGTTGCTTCGACAGGAAGTTAAGATGATCAATATTGAAGATAATCATCGGCAGAGGGTAAAAGAAGAATAATGCAGTCCAATTATTTTTTTACACCGAGAGGCAAACATATGTTTACTTATGAAAGGATAAAGGAGAGAATATGAGTTTTATTCATTTACATTTGCATTCCCAGTACAGTCTGCAGGACGGACTGGGCAGTATTGAACAGATTATCGGCAGGGTCCAGGAATTAGGGATGAACGCAGTGGCTCTGACTGATCACGATGGACTATATGGTGCCATCGAATTCTACAAAAAAGCCCTTTGTGCAGGTATTCGACCGATTCTTGGCTGTGAGATTCGAGTCAAAAGCGAATATTTCCCCTCCTGTACAACTCACCTGATACTTCTGGCCCAAAATAATACCGGATACCGCAACCTGTGTCAGCTTGTCAGCCTGGCTCATCTAACTCATCCACGGGACATACCGGCCATTGATCGCCAAGATATTGCCCTTTATCATGAAGGGCTTATCGCTCTATCCGGATGTCTGCAGGGAGAAATTCCCATGCTGATCGTCCGAAAAGAATATCAGAAAGCAGAAACAACTGCCCAGTGGTATAAAAGAATATTCGGTTCGGAAAACTTTTATCTGGAAATTGCCCTCCACGGTATAGAGCAGGAAAAAATCATAAACCAATATCTGATTGACCTGGGTGAAAAGCTATCTCTTTCCCTGGTAGCCACCAATAATGTTCATTACCCGGAGAAAGAGCAAGCTCCCTTCCAGAATATCGTAAATATTATTGCCAACCAGAGCACCCGGGAGCATTTTCACTACCACTCTTTGCCTAATCACCAGTATTATTTGAAGTCACACCAGGAAATGAAAGAGCTTTTTCCCCATCTGGCTGAAGCACTGCAGAATACGGAAAAAATTGCCGAAAGATGCTGTGTTAATCTTGAACTTGGCAAAATTCGTCTTCCCTCGTATCACGCTCCTGATCCCTGTTCTGTCCCGGAATACCTGGAAAAGCTATGCATGGTGGGTTTGAAAAAATGTTATCCGGATGATTCCGGTCAGGCATTTTATCGTATGAAATACGAATTGCAGGTTATTAACCAGATGGGATTCGCCGGCTATTTTCTGATTGTCAGGGATATTGTTCAATTTGCCAAACAAAATGACATTCCTGTCGGACCTGGCAAAGGCTCGGCAGCCGGAAGCCTGGTATCTTATCTGCTCAATATTACCGAGGTGGACCCTTTAAAATTTAAACTTTTCTTTGAACGATTTCTCAATCCTCAGCGCATTGACCTGCCGGATATCGATATCGATTTCGGACAGATAGGAAGAGACAGGGTCATTCATTACATTTTCCAGCGGTTTGGGCGGGAACAGGTAACCCATGTCTGCACGATGAATACCTATGCTGCCCGCTCCGCCGTACGAGATGCGGGCAGAGCTCTGGGATTTTCCTATCAGGAACTGAACAGAATCGCCGGAATGATGCCCTACTTCTCTTCACCCGGAGTCATCAGAGCTTCCCTGAGACACTTGCCGGAGTTAAAGGCACTCCCCTGCCAGAAAGAGCCGTTGCGCTCCTTATTCTCCTATGCCCAGTTTATGGAAGGCAAGCCACGTCACCTTTCGGTTCATGCCTCGGCTATGATTATCGCTGATCAACCCCTGGCTAACCTGGTTCCGTTGGAGCTGAGCCCTGAGGGAGAAATTATCAGCCAGTATGAAAAAGAAAGCATCAAAGATATGGGCCTGTTAAAGATCGATATTCTGGGTTCCCGCAGTTTAACGGTTATCCAGAAGACCATGCAAAGTCTTAAAGAAAAGAAGATCGATATCGACCTGAAGCAGGTTCCCCTGGATGATCCCCAAACCTTCTATGCCCTGAAAAAAGGAAAAACACTGGGTGTTTTTCAAGTGGAAAGTTCGGGAATGTCCTCCCTGTTAAAACAGCTGTCACCCTCCCGCCTGGAAGATTTAATTGCCGCACTCTCGCTCTACCGTCCAGGTCCGCTAGACAGCGGAATGACCGAACAGTATCTGAAAAGGAAAAATGGCCAGGCACAAGTCGAATATCCCCATGACCGGCTACGGGAAGTGCTGAAGGATACCTACGGCGTTATCCTTTACCAGGAGCAGGTTATGCAGGTCGTTTCCGCCTTTGCCGGTTTAAGCCCTGGGGAAGCCGACCTCTTTCGCAGAGCAATCAGCTCCCGGTCACCAGCTACAATGGAAGAACAGCGTGCTCATTTTCTGGAAAAGTCCTCTCAGCAGGGATTAACCCGGACAGAGGCCATGAAGATATTTAATCTGGTCGCCAAATTTGCCTATTACGGCTTCAATAAAGCACACAGTACTTCCTATGCACTGCTTTCTTATCTAACCTGTTATTTGAAAGTACATTATCCGGCACATTACCTGGCTGCCCTGCTTACCTACGGGTTGGGCTATTATGACACAGATCGCTATATACAGGAGGCTCGTCGTTTTCACGTTTCCCTTCTACTGCCTGACATCAATAAGAGTCAGATCGGATTTTCCGTGGAAGATGAGGCTATCCGGGTAGGACTCATCAGGATCAAAGGCCTGGGTGTGAAACAGGTAAATCGCATGATGAAAATAAGAGATGAAGATGGACCTTTTTCTTCCCTCTATGATTTTTGCGCCAGGACCCGCTCGGCCAGAATAACAAGGTCAGCCATCGAAAGTCTGATTAAAGTCGGAGCCTTTGATTTTACAGGTAACCCCAGATCCGTACTGTTAAATCTATTACCGCTTATTCTACAAAGAACTGAAAAGGAGGAAAAATCATGTCAATACTGATAAAAAGTGAAACAAAGAACAGTAATGCAGATTTATTTCTTGAAGAACCTATTCCTGCTCACCACTTCTCCCCTTCTATGCTTCTCAAGATGGAGAAAGAGATACTGGGCATTCATGTCAGTAGCCATCCTCTGGCAATCTACCGCCAGAAACTGCCATCCCAATCATCCCAGGGATATCTTCATATCAGGAGTCATCATATCAGTCAACTGAGGCCCGGCCAACCCGTTCTAATTGCCGGCCTATTGATTCAGGTCAGAAGACAATTTACCAGAAATCACAAAGTAATGGCCTTTCTGTTACTGGAAGATGAAACAGGTTTCTTTGAAGCCATTGCTTTTCCCGAAGCATTCCGTCGTTATTATTCTCTGCTCGTCAAAGATGCCCTGCTTCTGATCAGGGGAGGCGTAAATAATAAAAATGGTGAAGAAAAGCTGATTATACAGGAAATAGCAGGTATTCCTTCTTATCCTTAAAGAAGACGCTGTAACCAGCATACAAGAAAAGGAGATCAAATATGTCTATTCCCAGGAAATGTTCTATTATTCACCTGGATCTGGATGCCTTTTTTGCCTCGGTAGAACAACGGGATAATCCCGTTTACCGGGATAAGCCTCTGATTGTGGGTGGCATTTTGAAGGAAAACGGAAGATTATCCCGTCGGGGTGTGGTTTGTGCGGCTTCTTATCAGGCCAGAAAATACGGCGTTCATGCCGGCATGCCCATCTGGGAAGCACAACAGAAATGTTCCGGGGCAATCTTTACCCCGGCCCGAATTCGCTATTACAGCCAGGCCTCAGAGCAATTTTTTCGCATATGCAGTGAATATACTCCCTTGATGGAACCCTTAAGCATTGATGAAGCCTTCCTGGATGTAACAGGCTGCGAATCACTGTTTGGACCGGCAGAGGTTATTGCCAGTAAGATTAAGACAAGAATCAGGGAAGAATTAAACTTGCCTGTCTCAATCGGCATTGCCAAGAATAAGTTTCTGGCAAAAATTGCTACTAACCTGGGTAAGCCGGACGGTTTTTTCATCCTTCCTGAAGAAAAAGTCTCCGAAATTTTATATAGACTGCCTGTTACCGGATTATGGGGAATCGGGCAGAAAACAGCCCTGAAACTTCATCGCTCCGGTATCTTCAGCATCAAACAGCTGGCTGAGATGCCGGACATCATCCTGCAGGGAATTCTGGGAGAAAATGGCCCAAAGATCAAACAGCTGGCCCAGGGCCTTGATGACAGCCCTGTCTGTCCCAGCGAAGAGGTTAAATCAATCGGAAGGGAAATGACCTTTCCGGAGAATATCTGTGATAAAGACAGGTTGATAAAAATTCTTCTGAATCTCAGCCAGGATGTTGGCTATACTGCCCGAAAAAGGGGGTATTCAGGTAAAACAATTACCCTGAAAATCCGTTCTCATCACTTCCAGACTGTACAGAAATCCATTACCCTCCGACAGTCTACCAGCCTGGATAATGTGATCTTCCAGAATGCCAGAGACCTTTTTAATCTGGTCATGATCAAGCCACCGGGAATCAGACTACTGGGAATCAAAATCTCTTCCCTGCAGCATGGGAAATATCCCAGACAGCTCAGCCTTTCAACAGAACAGAATCAGGAGGACAAATGGAATACCCTGATTGAATCTGTGGATAAAATAAGGGAAAAGTACGGTATGTATTTCATTCAACGCGCTTCTTTAATCAAAGAACATCCTGCTGTATTTCATAAAAATAATCATGATAGATGAATCAGTTCGAACTGTGAGCCCAGGACAGGATCCTTCCATACCTCAATCCTCACCGGAAAGGCTTCCTTGAGTTGTGAGAGGTGAGTAATCACCAGAATCTTGTCAAAATCACTTTGAATGGCATGGATAGCCTGGATTAATTTCTCCAGACCATCTTCATCCTGTGTTCCAAAACCTTCGTCAATCACCAGCGTTCTCAGGCGAGCTCCTGCGCGATAGGTCAACAATTTGGACAGAGCTACTCTAATGGCAAAATCAATGCGGAAAGTTTCTCCGCCGCTGTACAGTTCATAAGGCCGGATACCAGACTGGTCATGTATTTTAATATCCAGCGTTTCTCTGGTATCACCACTCTTTAATTCTTTTATTGATTCAAAACTGATGGAGGTCCGCTCATCAGATAATTTAGATAAGATACTATTCGCTTCCTCTTCCAGATCGGGAATCGCATTTTCAATAATCATTGCCTGGATACCGTTTTTGCCAAAGGCTACGGTTAATTTCTCGTAGATCTCCTTCTGATGAAGTTGAATATTCTTCTCTTGCTCCAGCTTTTTCTGCTCTTCCTCAGATTTGTCAATCTGTGCAAGCTTCTCCTGGCATACACCTCTCTGCTGTAAAAGCTTATCCTGCTCTATCTGCATCTGATCAAGCATTTCCTGTTGGGATTTTATCATTTTTTCTAATACAGGAAGTTCTGTGACCTTATTTTTTACTTGCTCAAGATCCTGCAATATATGACAAATGCTTGTTCTTTTCAATTCTAATTGTTGATCTAATTCTGCCAATTCCTTCTCCAGATTAGTGACTGATTTCCGGGCTTCCATTAGTCTTTCTTTCTGCAGAGGAATATCTTTGAGCAATTCTAAATTACGGTTAATTTCTACATATTCTCGGTCACTATAGCCCAACTTGATAATTTGACTTTCCGTTTCAGCCAAACTTTTTCTCTCCTCTTCTGCAAATACCTCCTGATCTATCCTTTCATTCAGCTTTTTAATTTCCTGCTCTAAGCTCTTCACCTGCTGTTCTGCCTTTTCGTCCTCCTGAATGAGAACAGATACGGTATTCAGTGCATTCTGGATTTCGTTTCTTTTTATCAATTCCCCTTGAATTTTCTTCCATTCCTGCTGCAGGAACATTCTCTTACCATTCAACTCTTTGACATCTTCGATCAGGCTATCAATCTCCTGTTGGCATGACTGGATGTCATTTTCAAACTTTGCTCTGATTCTATCCCTCTTCTGTTCATCAAGGGGTGAATGGCATAAGGGACAAAAATCCTTTTCTTCCTGTCCAAGAAGAATCATTTTTTCTTTACTTTTCAGGATTTCATTCTGAATTTTTTCTATTTGGCCGTTTTTCGTTTCTATCTGTACATTCAGTTGAATGCCTTCCGTTTGTATCTTTTCCTGTTGTTGGGCTAAATGATCTAATTGACGGACCATTGATTTCAGTCTCTGAGCTTCTCTCCGCTTATCGGATATAGAAAGTACCTTCTCATTGAGTTCCTGATATTGCTGCTTCTTTTGCTCTAACTGAAGAAAGAGGTGATTCTTTTCCTGCTCAATCTTTTTCTCCATATCTCTCCTGTTCTTTTCCAGGTTCCGATAATGCTGCATAAGCTGTATCATTAACTGGTTTTTACGATACAAACTCTGGTATTTTTCATAATCTGCCAAAATATTGTTTTCCTTAGCTAAAACGGACCGACTACTTCTGATATTCTGTTCTATTCTGGACTTTCTCTTCTCATAATCCCCTGATTCTTTTTTTTCTGCCTGGATGCGAGAAGCCAGCTCCTTCCCCCTATCCTGTTCAAATTGCAGTTGCGTCTTTCTCTTCTCCAGATTCTGCAGACTCTTTGTTGTTTCTCTGATCTTTATTCCCTGTTCTTTTTCTTGATTCTGAATCAGCTGAAGGTCCTTTTTAATAGAATGTTTTTGGGCAATATCTTTGGTAATCTGTGCAATACGGTTAATTAAAATTACAATATTTCCTTCCAATTCCCTGTTATGCTGATGTGCCAGTACTGACAAGGCTTCATAATGGGAAAGTCCCAGCACCTCTGCTAAAATCTGTTTTCTTTCCCGGGCACTCTTTCGGGTAAATTCATCAACCCTTCCCTGAAGGATGAAGGCAGAATTAATGAATGTTTCATAATCCATTCTCAGCAGGAGATTAATTCTCTGCTGGGTCTGGCGGATTGAGGCGGAAGAAAGGGAGATAAAATCCGACTTTTCTTCATCAAAGACCTGTAGCGTTAATTCAGCATGATTTCTGTTTTTCAATCTGGAAAATTTCCTGATAATCCGATAACGTTCTCCTTCCAGGTCAATTGTCAGATCTACCCACATCTGGTTTTCACCTATTTTCAATAAACCGTTATCTGCCTTCTTTTCCTGGCTGGCTTTCCTGCCTTCTCCCCATATCGCCCAGGTTATAGCATCCAGGAGAGCCGACTTTCCCTGTCCATTCTTTCCGGAAAGACAAGCAATGCTGAATTGGGTAAAATCAAGGGGGGGAACCTCATTGCCATAACTTAAAAAATTATGCATCTGCAAGGTAACCGGAATCACAATCCATAACCTCCAACCTCTTCATCCGTACTTCCCAATTCCTGCTGCAATTCATGGGTAACTTTTTTAAGATCCTTTTCCCAGGTTTGCCAGTTTTGAAATTGGATATATTCTTCCAGAGCAGTCAATAAGGTCATCTCTTCAGTCAATGAACTTCTTCGGCTGGTTAATTTTTTTTCCATACTCCTGGTGATACCTGTTACCAGAAATGCTTCTTTCAATGCCTCATCAATTCTTTTAATATCAACCTGGACTTCATTTTCCGTAGAAATCTGATAGTGAACACGGACGATTGCATCTTTTAGATCATATTTCTCAATCTCCTTTATCAGGGTCATGGTGGGATCCTGGCTGTTTTCTATTCTTGCCTCAATGGTAAGCATCTTACGGATGGGAAGGGAAACAAATTCATAATCTACTTCTCCATCTTGTTCAATTCGACCAATACAGAATCCCTTTTCTTCTTTCTCTTCACCAAAATGAATTCTTTCTATGCTGCCTGAGTAGATAACGGGTGGTTTGCCTGAAGGGTTCAGATTCTGATAGCGGTGGATATGCCCCAGCGCAATGTAATCTAAAGGAGATTCACTGAGAAATTGGATCGGTACGACCGGATCATTTCCGATAACGGCGTAGTTTTCTGAACCGGAAAAAATTGCCTCTGCCACAGTCAGATGGGCAGCCATAATCCCGGGATACCTGCAATCCAGTTTGGTTATTAACTGAGTGATTACCTTCTGAAGGCGTTTCTGAATTTTCTGATTGAGGGAGTGTAGATCACTATCCCGGTATTCTTCCTTTTTCAGGTATTGATTCCTGGTGGGCCAGGGAATCCCGATAATCTGAATCATACCCTTGCCCGTTTGCAAATGAAGAAGATCGGGCTCAGTGATAACATGAATATCAGGAATATCCAGCGTTTGAAAAATATCCAAAGCACTGGCTCTGCCAAAAGTTAAAGGATTATCATGATTACCGTTAATCAGTACAGTGGGGATACCTTCCTGGCTCAGGCGGTAAATCTGTCGGGCAAATTCCCTCTGATGGGTAGGACTGGGATTGCTATTCTTATATGCATCACCACAGAAAAGAGCGAAATCAACTTTTTCCTCAATCGCAATATCAATGATCGTACTCAAAGAAGCTATAAAATCAATCAGTCGGGTATGTAAACCGGTTTTCGGGTCATAGTGTCCGTAATTTTCCAACCCCATGTGGACATCGGCAAAATGAAGAAATTTTATCATATTGATCCTATCTCCATCTATAAATTCAGGTCAATTCCGATAGGACAGTGGTCAGAACCGGTAACCTCCGTTTGGATAAAAGCAGATTGTAAATGATCCTTTAAATTGTTACTGATAAAGAAATAATCTATCCTCCATCCTACATTCCGTTCTCTGGCTTTTGTTTTATAATCCCACCAGCTGTACTGTCCCGGTTCAGTATGAAATTGACGAAAAGTATCCGTAAATCCTAATTGAATCAGTCGATCAATCCATTCCCGCTCTATAGGGAGAAAACCAGAAACAGTTTCATTTTCCCTGGGTCTGGCCAGATCAATTTCTTTATGTGCTGTATTGACATCTCCACAAATGATAATTCTTTTATTCTGGTGCAGCAAATCGTCCATTTTTTTCAGAAAAGTGTCATAAAAATCCATTTTGAACTCTAAACGTTCCCTGGATGCCTTGCCGTTGGGAAAATAAACATTAAATAAAATAAAATCAGAGTAATCTGCCTGAATCAGTCTGCCCTCTGTATCAAATCTGGGAATTCCCATTTGATAGGATATTGTATCCGGCTCTGTTCGGGTCCATATCGCTACTCCACTGTATCCTTTCCGTTCAGCCTGAGAAAAATAACTGTGATAGTCTGATCCTCTGACTAATTTCTCAGGTAGTTGTTCAGGATGAGATTTTGTCTCCTGGATGCAGTAAATATCTGCCTGTTGCTGTTCAAACCATGTTAAGAAATTTTTCTTATAAATCGCTCTCAAGCCATTCACATTCCACGATAATAAGCGCAT
>CAYSSG010000035.1:0-21609 GCA_964433635.1 uncultured Atribacterota bacterium
CTTCTATATTCCACGGGTACATATTTTGAACATTTTTGGGTGACATTAATCTCTTTGAATCGTGTAAACTCAGGTAAAGGAGCACCGATCAAAGGCATCGCCCAACGAATAAACGCATCTGTTACATCAGATTTATCCTGAGAGATCCATTCTCGGGGGAATTCCCTCTCCGAATTAGCGACTATGTCCAGTGGTACGCGGTCAAACTTCACACTGTACTCTTTTCCGGGATTTCTGATAATGGTTGCCATATACCCGTCCTTGCCGTCCAATGCCAGTCTGGCAGAATAAACACCTACCTGATATGCCTCTTGCCGATCAACTTCCGAAACATAGGCTATCTCGCGTCTCTGTCGGGTGCCAGGATTCTCCGAACGGGCAATGCCTGGAACAATCAGGCGGCTTTTAGCCCATCCCTGGCTATCTTTTCTGTCCTGCCCATTCAGATAGTTTATCAGCAGCTTGTCTACCGTTGAGCCGCTGGCGCTGAACTGGGCATGACCGAAACTGTCCTTCAAAATAGATAAATCACCCAGGTTAACCCCTTCTCCAAGCACGACGATGCAGCGACCGGATTCCTTTAATTGTTCATTGACACTTTCAGTAATCAGTTCCAAATTGGACCTGCAGTCTTCCTTTGAAAGAGCTTCCGGTAAGAAGATTTTCAGGGGCATCTTTCTTTCAGGGTCTGCAAGCCGGGCGGCAGCAGGGATAAAGCCAATCTTCCTGCCCATGACTGTAATAACCAGTACCGGGTCACTGGTAAAGCTGGCTTTATTCTCTTCATTTGCCTCCAGGATATTCATAGCCAAATTTCTGGCCACACTGCCATAACCGGGATCATGGTCACAGATCGCAAAAGTTCCGTCCAGCTGCAATGTGCCTCCCACATCATTATCGATTGTCTTAGGCATGCCAACAGCAATCAGCTCTAATCCCTGTTCACGGGCAATTTGACTCACTTTTTGGGCAGTATCCATGGAGTCATTCCCCCCGCAATAGAAGAAAAAACCTACATTCTGTTTTTTAAAAACCTCCACAATACGGTTCAAATCCTCATCGCTTTTAATTTTATACCGACAGCTCCCCAGTACACCCGCCGAAGGTGTCTGCCATAATAATTCAATTTGACGTTTATCCTGAGAGGAAATATCAATTAGCTCTTCCTTCAGTACACCTAAGATTCCCATTCTGGCACCCAGAACACGGTCTACCTGATCTGATTTCATTAATTCATCGATGGTACCCTGGATAGTACAGTTAATCACCGATGTAGGTCCACCGGATTGGGCAATGACTGCATTTGGCATTTGATTACCTCCCCTATTAAAAAATCCATTTATGATTCGGTTTTGTTCTTATTCCGTATTCTTTAATTTATAAAGATATTTTCCACCATGTTCAATCCACAACTGGTTTGATCCTGTAAAGTCTTCCTTGCGGATGGAGGCAGGATCTCGATAACCCAGACCGACATGATGACAGACACTTTCCGGTATCCCGGTAGCTAAGGTCACCTGAAACTCAAATGTTTCCTCGCCTGTAGCCGAGTTGTAAATCCCCGGACCTCTGACATTGATGACATGGGAAGCTACATTTCGGGATGTTTCCGGGTGTTTTTCTATATACTGAAGCACATATTCTTTACAGTGATACCCCAGATCTCTCATACCCTTATCCATCTCTTTCTGAGAATGGAAGAAATGAATATGGGGTGCATAGATGATGATCTCACCACCCCTGGCCATGACACCGGGATATTGTAATTTATAGGAACCCTTGCCGGCTGTCCACACCTCATCATAACAGGCATCCAAAGCCTGTACTGCCTTTTCTAAGGGCTCCTCGATAGTTTTAATATGAATTTGAGAACTGGACCTGGCAGCTGCTTTGTAGGCTTGAATAAAACCTTCATAATTTAAGCCGGTATATAGGCCTTTGGGAATAATTTTATTTTCATCGCCTTCCTCAAAGATCATATTAAAAGAAATTACCGGTGCATTGATGGCTTCAAAAATTGCTGAAGAGCCTTCATTAATAACTTTCCTTGTGTTATTATCCACCGACCCTATGATGTTGGGAATACCAACCAACACTGAGGCCCAATGAAGCAGATCAATGACTTGTGGACCTGAAATACCGGGGAAAAATACCTTTAAGCCACCCGCATAGCCAGCTGATTCATGGGGTGAAGTCCCGGTTAAAGCCAATATTAAATCATAGTCTCCCATGATCAGCTTATTGACCACCACAGGAATGGCCTGGTTCAGCTGGTTTTTTGTCTGTTCGGATACAAACGAAGAGGCAATTTCACCAACGGTAACCAACTGTTCCGGCTGATCAAACTGGTGGTTATAGAGATGGTCGAAAGTAAATTCACGATGCAGTCCCAACTTGGTTCTGATCTCCTGATCTGTCATTTTTCGATGGGTACCACCGGCATTCAGACTGTCTATCAGTACCATCCCTTTCTTTTTTAACTCCCGATAAATTATTGGTACCAGGCGATCTGTAAAATCAACCCTGGAATAATCCGGATGAATTAACAAAACCTTTCTAACATGGTTAAAATCTTTTAAGGTTTCTCTTACCATGTCCTCTAATTGCACATCATTCAATTCGCCTTTTATATCTTCCATTGATAACATACGATTTCCTCCAGACTGGTTAATCTTCTGTTGGCATATTTATGAATCTGTATTTACGATATACGGTATACGCAATACGCTATACTGTTTTACAGTTCCTCTTCCGGTCTTCCGGGTAGCATCCATTGGGTATGAAATTCTTTCCATTCTTTATTCCTGCTAAGCATCACTTCGGGATGATCAGAACCCATCAATTTAAAATAGCCATGAGCTCCAAAAAAATCCCTCTGGATTGCTGCGACCTGGGCAGAAACCATGACCGGGCTTCCCAATTGTAAGATATAATCAAATGAACCATCCATCGCCGGGATGGGAATCCCCGCCTTATGAGCAAGGTCAATAAAACGTGCCAAACTGGAAAGATTATTCTTGACGACACTCAGAAAACGCGGTGCCACAAGCAGACTCAGCAGATCAGGGTTTTCCTGATACGCTTTAGTGATCTCATCCAGAAACTGGGCACGAATAATACAACCGGCACGCCATCCCTCAACAACATTCTTAAGATTCAAGTTGAACTTATATTCTGCTGATGCTGCCTGCAGCAAGGCCATGCCCTGGGCATAAGAAGATAACTTCGCCAGATAGAGCGCATCATGAGCAATCTGAACCAATTTTTCTCGTTCAAATTCCTTACCCTTTTCCTGATAGGATGGAAGTTTTTTAGACAGTTGCAGTCTTAAATCCTTATCCTGGGACATCTCCCTGGAAAATACGGCAGCAGTAATGGTGGGAATCGGCACCAGTAACTCCAGGGCACTCTGCACTGTCCAGGTCCCCGTACCTTTCATACGGGTAATATCAGCTACTACATCAACCAGCGAATTCCCCTCTTCTTTTTTATCTTTTTCTCTCATGCTTTCTGCCGTGATTTCAATCAGGTATGAGCTCAATACATCATCTGGCTGATTCCACCTTTTCATAATTTCAGCAATTTCTTCAGAAGTCAATCCCAGGGCTTTTTTTAAAGTCCATACACATTCACCGATCAACTGCATATCTCCGTATTCAATCCCGTTATGAACCATTTTGACATAATGACCTGCACCATGGGGACCGATATAAGATACACAGGGTTTGTTATCATGGGCTTTTGCTGAAATCTTCTCAAACAGATCCTGAACGAGTTGATAGGCCTCTTCCTGACCGCCGGGCATAATTGCCGGCCCTTTCAGTGCCCCCTCTTCTCCTCCCGATATTCCGGTACCGATATACAGAAAGCCCTGTTCTGCTAAATAGCTGTTACGGCGCATGGTGTCTTTAAAGAATGAATTACCACCATCAATAATTAAATCTCCCTTATCCATCAGCGGAATAAGCTGATCAATAAAATCATCGACTGGCTGACCTGCTTTTACCAGAAGTATAATTTTCCTGGGCTTCTCCAGGGATGCCATGAATTCTTCCAGGGAATAGGTTGGTTGAATCTTTTTATCTTTTGCCTTGTCCCGGGCAAATTCTTCCGTTTTGGATGCTGTTCTATTATAGGCAGAAACAGAATATCCCTTACTCTCCATATTCAGGATTAAGTTCTGCCCCATAACACCCAGCCCTACTAAGCCAATTTGCGATTTTTCCATTTTTCCTTCTCCTTATTTTTCAAGTTTTTCGTTTTTCGTTTTTCGTTTTTTGTTAAATTCAAAATTCAATATCCAGTATGTAATATTTAATATACAACTAAATATGATGTTTTAAAACAAATAAAAAGATACAAAAAGGTAATTTCTTTTTTACTTATTACCCATCACTCATTACCCATGACTTCACTGCATTTGAAGCGCAATAAGCATGACTCTATTTATTCATTGCTTAACATGTCCGTTTTATTGACCAATTAAACATTCAAAGATAACATGCCAGTTTGAAACTTTTTAATTGCTTGGCCGTGACGAAAGGTATTTGATAATTTTCATAGTGATTCTTGTGACTTCAATTATTCTCATATATTTCCAAGGTATACGCTATACATAATACGATATACTGTATTTATACTCCCGAAAAGGCACTGAATCCGCCATCTATGGGAACCACAATGCCGGTAACAAAACGGGAAGTATCCGACACCAGCCAGATGCAGGCACCGATCAGGTCCTCGGGGTCTCCAAAATGACCAACCGGGGTATGGGCAATTACTGCTTCCCCTCTTGGCGTTAAACCACCTTTTTCATCGGTCAGCAGATACTTATTCTGGGTAGTCAGAAAAAATCCGGGAGCCAGTGCATTCACACGTAACTTTGGATTGTATTCCTGTGCAAAGTGAACCGCCAGCCATTGGGTGAAATTACTGACTGCAGCTTTAGCCGTTGAATAACCGGCAACCTTCGTCAAGGGACGGAAGGCAGCCATTGATGAGATATTGATAATAGATCCACCCTCTTTATTTTTCAACATCTCCTGTCCAAATACCTGGGAAGGAAGAATAGCCCCGCCAAAAAGATTCAATCCTATGACCCTTTCCAGCGCTTTGACCGGTAAATCAAAAAAAGACAGCTCCTGTGATGTTGTCGCTTCCTTTTGGTTTCCTCCGGCAGCATTAACTAAAATATCAATCTGCTTGAAATCTTTTACAATCTCATCCTTACAGGTTTTAATTTTGTCAATATCCATCACATCTAAATAATATCCTTTGCTTTGGATATCTTCCTGCTGCAATTTTTCAATTAAAGGTTTGGTATCAACAATGTCACCAATGGCAACACTGGCTCCGGCATGCCCCAGACCTCTGGCAATAACCGATCCTAATATTCCGGCTCCGCCGGTGATGACGGCAGTCTTTCCTTCTAAACTGAATTTTTGCAGTATGTCTTTCATAGAATCCTCCCTGATTTAAAAAAATATTCTACAGATTTAATAATTCTAAATGATGTTTGATATGTCTGGCAACAACCTGATCATGTAACTTTTCATTCTGAAACAATATCCGGTAAATCCGATCACGAAACTTGTATTTTCCCATGGAATCCTTTTCCCGGAGAATTGAACCATAGGTAATGTGAATAAGCTGCCGTGAATGACGATCTGACAGAAGATGAACTAATTCATCATCCTTTAATTTCTGAATATCAGGAATCTTTTCCAGATCTGTAGAAAGATGGTAGGAAAAACGATCCTGGTTAAAACATTGCAGGGCAAAATGATGAATTTCACGATATAGATCAGGCTGACTCATCGCAATGACCTTCACTGCTTCCAACCAGCTGGTTCCTGCAGTCTTAATATGGAAAAATCCATGGGATTCACGAGCAAAGATAGGATAAACGGAAAATTTATCACTTCCGGAATGCAAAGATAATTTATATCCTCCCACCTGTGAGGCAATCTGGCAGTGCAATTTAAACTCTTCCCGGAAATGGTCTACATCTCCGATATAATCGATACCCTTCTCCCAATCCCCGGCATAATGTGGTGCTATATTCTGGAAATCAACCCCACGACGCTGTAATTCAGAGGCAATCCATAGATGGGCTAACGGTGAAGTTGCATTGGGCGTTTCATCAATAGAAACCTCAAGCTCAAATTCTCCCTGATGCTTTTCTTTTAAGAATTGATAGCATCTTTCCACATGTTTTATTGCCTCTCCATAAGTTAAAACAATCTCCACTAAATCATCCTGATGAAAAACCAATGTATGATTGCCAATATGATACTCCTTTTCCAGATACAGATTTTCCAGATGATTTTTTTCCGGTAATGTCTGATACTTCTTTCTCAATTCTTCTGCACTGCGTTGATGGATGTCATTATCAATATGGTCCGAGGGATCCAGGGTATAGAATGTAAAACCGCATTGGATTGCTTCTCCTAAATTTTCCAAATCTTTGATATGATCTGCATCGGCACCGAATGGACCCTCATAACCTGCCTCAAAACATCCCCATATGGCATTGTCCATCACTCTCTGCAGGCTGCTTTCTGTCCTGGTAATCTCTCGGGTAGATAACTGTGCCAAAATAGGAAAAATATTTTTTCCTTCAAATGCCTGGATATGTGCCGGTGTGGCAATTCCCAATCGATCTCCCGTACCAAAAGAAGGATTCATCTTCGTGAGAGACGGCTTAAGGTAATCCAGAATATGCCTCAATTGGGAGAGATTATAATTTGTTAAAAGGCATACCTGAAATAACAGATTCTCTTTGATATCTGATGACCTTTCTACCTCAGAATGAAAATCTGATTTTTTCAGTTTCTCCGGTGGACCTGCTACAACCAGATATTTTTTCTGGTTATCTTTCACCATAAAGAAGGATTGCCCTTCTTTCTCTTTGAAAGAAGCCGGATAAATCTGAAACTGATCTCCAAATCCTCGGGAAAACATCTCTATCATTTCTTCCTTTATCATGCCGTCCTCCTGTTCAATGATTGCATTTCAATGATATTTTTCCTTTACTAAAAACAATTTTCCGTTCAGCTATTCACAGGTTAAATCATAACATATTTCCTGAACGATTAACAATGTGTTAGGCTCCTGCTTCTATTCCTGCAGCATCCCTTTAATCTTCCGGCAAATTTTTTCCTGATTGGGAATTAGAGGAAACTCCAGCACCGGGCTGAAGGGCATCGGAGTATTAGCAGTTGTTAGACGCTCAGGAGGCAAATCCAAATCATAAAAAACATCCTTTACTAGATCAGCAATCATTTCACCGGCCGCACCGCACCTCTCACACCCTTCATCGACCACGAGCATTTTTCCGGTTTTTTTCACTGATTGAATCATAGTATCCCGATCAAAAGGAACAATCGTTCTGGGATCAATAACTTCTACATCGATCCCTTCTTTGAGTAAATTCTCAGCTGCCTGTAACGCGTGTAAGGCCTGAAGTGAAGTACCGATCACGGTAATATCTTTACCTTCTTTCAGGATATTTGCTTTGCCGAAGGGAATGGTATATTCCTCTTCAGGTATTTCGTATTCCTTATTATATTCCATCTTATGTTCAAAAAATATGACCGGATTATCGTCTCGAATCGCAGTCTTTAACAGGCCCTTGGCCTCTGCAGCCGAAGAAGGCAGTACCACTTTTAATCCCGGAATATGAGCCACCAGGGCATGCAGACTCTGTGAATGCTGAGCAGCAGAGGAACGTCCTCCTCCTAATGTCGTTCGGATAGTCAGAGGTACCCGAGCCTGCCCACCTGACATGTAACGGATTTTGGCAGTCTGATTGGCAATCTGATCCATCGCTAAAGGTATGAAATCACTGAACATGATTTCAACAATCGGTCTTAAGCCACTTAAGGCCGCTCCCAGACCGACTCCGGTAAAGCTATTTTCAGAGATAGGGGTATTCCTGACCCGCATCGGACCGTATTTCTCAAACAATCCGGGGGTCGCTTTAAAATTTCCGCCGATAATCTCAACATCCTCTCCCAGGAAGATGACCGTTTCATCCCGCTCCATCTCTTCATCAATGGCCTCTTTAATTGCCTGAGCATAGGTTACTTTTTTCATCTTTCAAGCTCCTTTCTCTTCATAAAAAACATCCTCATACGCCTCCTGGGCATCAGGATAAGGGCTATCCAGCGCAAATTGAATCGCATCCTGGATCATCTTTTTAACTTCCTGATCAATATTGCCAATCTCTTCTTCTACGGCAATTTTTTCTTCGATCAACCTCTCTCTGAAGGTTCTGATGGGACAACAGTTTATCCATTGCTGGAGTTCCCTGTCATCTCGATAGACCTTACCGGGATCGCCCAGATGGTGACCCTTATGGCGATAGGTCAGGCATTCAATCAAAGTAGGCCCTGCTCCTTGTCTGGCTCGTTTGATGGCCTCATGGCTGACTCTTTTAACCTCTAAGACATCATTACCGTTTACGGTCATTCCCGGTATATCATAAGCCTTAGCCCTGACGGAGAGAAACGGAGTGTTGGTTACCTTACGAATATCGACAGATATACCAAAATAATTATTCTCGCAGACATAGATCACCGGTAATTTCCAGGCAGCTGCCATATTGATGCTTTCATGAAAGGTACCCTGATTACAACCGGCATCACCAAAAAAAACGACGCTGACCTGACTGGTACCCCTGACCTTGATGGAATAACCTGCACCGGTAGCAATAGGCATCCCGGCACCTACAATGCCGTTTGCCCCTAAAATACCCCGGCTGAAATCGGCAATATGCATGGTACCGCCCTTTCCCCGACAATAACCGGTCTCCTTGCCGCAAACCTCGGCCATCATCTTATTCAGATCAAGACCACGGGCAATCACATGTCCATGTCCACGATGCGTGCTGGTCACATAATCGCCTTCTTCGAGATTATCACAAACACCGGTCGCAATCGCCTCCTCCCCGATATAGAGATGGGCCAGACCCGGCATTTGCCCTTTAGAATAAACATCAATAATCCCGTTTTCAAAATCCCTGATTTTTTTCATTCCCCGATATAATCGCAGTAATTGATCCTTATCTAATCCATATTCTGCGATCTGTTTAAAGTTAAACTTGGGAATACTCATATTCGCTCCTTTCCATGCTAAACATGATCTCCACTTTATTAAAATTAAGCCATTAAGATACCACCATTCACATCCAATACCACGCCGGTAATAAAAGAAGCCTCTTCTGAAGCTAATGATAAAATTGCCCATGCTGCTTCCTCTGGTTTTCCGAATCTTTTTAAAGGAATGTTGTCTGTAAATAATTTTTTCTCTTCCTTATTCCAAACACTGGTCATCCGGGTATCAATCTGTCCCGGTGAGATGCAATTCGCTGTAATATGATAAGGAGCACCAATCTTAGCCATGGTTTTAGTGAGGGCAAAAACGCCACCCTTGGAAGCAGAATAATCCGCCCCGGATAGAACACCACCAATTTCACCTGCGATAGATCCGGTATTGATAATACGTCCGTATTGATTTTGAATCATCTCTTTCATCACCCTTTGACCGATTAAAAAAGTTCCTTTCAAATTGACATCAATCACCTGACTCCATGTCTTCTCTGTTAAATCCAGGAAATCAATGCCAAAATAACAGATACCGGCACAATGTGCCAAAATATCTATCTTTCCAAAGCGTTGCACCACTCTGGAGATCATGGTATCAATATCATCCTTTCGGCTTACATCTAATCTTTCAGCCATACACTCCAGGTGATATTGCTCTTCAATCTGCCTTTTCACCCCATTCGTGCCTTCTTCATCCAAGTCAGCTATCACCACATTGCCACCATACCGGGCAAACTGAATTGCAGCTGCCTTTCCTATGCCGCTGGCACCTCCGGTTACAATAACGACTCTGCCCTTAAAATTCATTCATGATACTCCCTTCTTAGTGTTTTTGGATAATCAAACATATTTTATCATAGGTTCTCTCATATATACATCAAAATTAAAGTATGATGATGCTCATTCAATTGCATTTCAACATACAATCAGGATGAGTATTGGAGACAGTTTTTCAATTGGAAGATATTCATCTGGTTTTCAGCCATAAGACCTCTGGCTGCACGAATCGCTCCCTCTTGGGAAATAGCTCCTTCTGACCATAACTTTCCCAATACCCGGCAGATAATCCGATCAAAAACCTCAAAGCGGCTTCCTTCTGATAAGATCTTTCTACCATCACAAACCGGACCGGCACTGGAAGACCACAGGGAAGCCGAAATAAGATGCAATAAATAATTCTCCATGGTATAAATATTGTCGTTCTGCCACCAGGGAAACCCGGTATGGACACTTGGAAAAGCCCTTTCCAGCATCAGATTAGTATGAAAATGAAGTTGGTTCATTGAATACAAAACCAAATGTCCTTCTTTCTCATTTTTACCACTAAAAAATTTGGATAACAGCGGTTTTAAATTGGAAACAACAGTAACGTGTTCTGAAGCCACGTCCCCACCTACATCAGCACCCCAATGACGGAATAGATATTCATTGGCATTTCTTACTGCGCCATAGTGAATCTGTGTGACCATATCCATTTCCTGATTCATGGCGCAAAACTGATGCATCATATAGGAGATGAATTCTTTTGTCTCATCAGATTGAATACTGAAAAACTTTTTCTGGCTATAGGCTTCCTCAAAAATCTGTTCAGCCCTTTTCGGTTCAACCTCCAAACCATAGGGTTCTAATAATCCATGGTCACTGGCTTTGGCTCCCATCCGGGCAAAATAAGTGTGCCTTAGTCGCAAAGCTTCAATAAGCCCATTCAATGTTACCTCTTGCCCCGTCAATTGACAAATATCTTCTACCTTTACTCTCCAGTTATGATCGAACAGATTGCAATAGGCATCCGGTCGAAAGGTAGGAAGAAATTGAATCCAGGGAAGTTTTTTTACCTGATTATGATACTGTAAATCATCACATGGATCATCTGTAGTACAAATCAGAGTGGCGTTGACTCTCTTTAAAATATTCAGAGGGGAAAATGAATCTTCCTGTAATTGTTCCCTGGTCTTATTCCAAATCTTCTCAGCAGTCTTTTCACATATCAGGTCCTCAATGCCAAACATTCTTTTCAAGTCGAGATGCATCCATTGGTGCACATGATTTCCCTCAAGCTGCGGAAAAATTCTGGCCAGCGCCAGCCATTTATCAAAATCTGATATATCGGGGTTTCGAGCAAAGGATTGAGAAAATCCTTTGCATTTGGCAGCAAGCTGGATAATGTAGTGATCATTGTTTTGATATTCTTTTTTATCCTCCAGCACTTCTGCCCGCCAGATATTTGAAAAGGATTTGTTCTCCATAATCTGTCGCAGATTATGATGGGTATGAACATCAACAATTCCTACTTTTCCCCGAAAAGGAACAGCATGCTCAGAATAAAGCCTTTGCGCCTCTTTGGTATCAAGTAACCATTTGTCATTCAAATAATCAATTGACTCTTGCAATTTTTCCTCCTTTACTGTTTTCTACCAAAATAGTAAATGGTAATTTGATTTTAGAAAAAGTTATACTGCCAAATATGAATCATATCTTACTCTTACCCAGGGCTCGATCCATAAACCAGTTGGTCAGGACAGCAGATTCACCTTTGCTTGGACATACTCCCTTACCTAAAAGTTCATTAACAATCATCTGAATTAAGGGTTCCTGGATATGTTCGGGATTAATATAGGGTAATTCTTTCGTCTGATTCTCTAATTTCAGTTTGATTGAGCCTGAACCAAAAGTATCAAAAGATAACATGCCCTTGTTGCCAATAATCCTTGTTTGATCTAAATTGACACCGGTTGTAAAACACCAGGTACCAGTTCCCTGAATCCCGTTTTCAAAAACAAATTCAGCACTGACAGTATCTTCTGTTGAATACAAATTTGCTTGATTGGAGAAATTCCCGGATACTTCGATTGTTTTTCCGAAGAAAAAATGAAGCAGGTCAATCATATGAGAGGCCATATCAAAGAAATAGCCGCCACCGGAGATATGGGGAGTCGTTCGCCACCATAGATCTCCCTGGCTCTGATAGTCTTGAGGTAAAGGAGGCCGATAAAATTGAACATTGACTAAACGAATATCTCCCAGTATGCCATTCTCGATGATTTCTTTTATTTTCAGGAATTTTGGCAGTGCACGTCTATAATAAGCAACAAATAAAGGTACTTTATTGATTCTGCATACCGATAACATTTCCTGACATTCGGAATAATTCATTGCCATCGGTTTTTCGACATAGACCGGCTTGTTAGCCCGGGCAACATTTAATGTATATTCTTTATGAAATACAGGGGGAGTAGCGATATAAACCGCATCAACCTCATCATCATTGATTAATTGATCGGCACAATCATACCATTTGGGAACATGATGTCTCGAGGCATAATCTCGGGCTAAATCAGAATTCCTTCTCATCACTGCTATCAGAGAGGAATGTTTTGCCTTTTGAAAAGCAGGTCCGCTCTTTATTTCAGTGACATCACCACAGCCAATGATCCCCCATCGGATTTCCCGATTTCTCTGATTCATAAAAACCTCATTAATCATTTATTCATCATTTTGAATGCGCTCTAATAATCTCATAAAACGATTACCATAATTGACATAGTTATCAGATCTTGCCTGGCCTGTAGATCTTTTCGATTGATCATGAAACACAACTTCCATATGGGGCTCAATCGAAAAACCTCCATCATAACCATGCATTAGCAGGTCTTCTACAATTTCTCGAACATTTGCCTGTCCATCTCCGGGATAGGTATAGGTTATGTGCTGATTCTCCGGATGATAAATCACATCTTTAATGTGAACATAAACAATTTCTTCCCTGATATGCTGATAAAAATCCCAACTGATTCTGTCAGGATGAACTCCATTGATTTTTCCCATTTCAGCTACCATGGCCACCGGATTTCCTGTATCAAAGACTAATTTCAGTTTGGGAACATTTTTCAGGAGTTTCAGCGAATTCTGCCAGCTCATCCCGCCATAGGTCATACAATTTTCATGAACCGGCAAAATTCCTTCCTCTGTAAACATCTGACATATCAGGTTTAATCTATGGAATATTTCATCTTCCTGTTGTTCTGCTAATATATTGCCTTTATTATCTCTCAGAGGAGCATAGCTCATGATTCTTACCATACTGGTATTTAATCTTTTCATTCTGGGGATAATCCTGCGTACTTCTATTAAATCATCTTCCAACGGGTCAGTGATTGTCCTATTCCAATTGGCAATGGTAGAAGCGAGACAATTCACTTGAATTTTAGCTCTCTGTAATTTCTCTGCTATGCATTTAAACTCATCATCCAATAGATTGGAAATCGTTTTGCAATTGATTTCTCTGGCTTCAATGTGCTCCCAACCCAATTTTTTGGTCACCCTGATCTGTCCAGTAATATGATCTGCAGCCTCATCTGCAAAACCGGTAAGGTACATCTAACTCATTCCCTGGCCTTTCATTATTGTGACTATTCATAGGAAAGGGGTAACTGAATAACCCTCTTATCACGGGCACTCTGATAGATCGCTAAAACAATTTCCACCGCTTTTTTAGCTTCAGATCCATCAATAAGCGGCTTTCGGCCTTTATCAAGGGCTTCAACCATATCCTCAAACTGCTTCTTATGACCCTGGTAACTGATGGCTGCCGGATCTGAAACGCCGCCTCCGGAAGTATTCTTTGAAATCATGAATCGCTGCATGATTTCTTGATCTTCTTCTTCCCTTTCTTTAAAATCCCAGACTTTCAGCGCTTCCTCTTCCATAATCATACTTCCCTCTGTTCCAGAAATCTCTATCCGTTTCAAGAATCCCGGATAAATAGAGGTTGAACCCTCGATGACGCCTAAGGCATTATTTTTAAACTTTAAAACTGCCACTGCATTATCTTCTACTTCAATTCCCTGGTGACCAATCGTGTCTGTACAGGCAAATACTTCTCTGATTTCTCCGGCAAAATAGTACAACAGATCGATAGCATGAATGGATTGATTCATGAGTGCACCGCCACCATCCAGATGCCATGTACCATGCCAGCCTCCTTCATCATAATAAGATTGACTTCTTTGCCACTTAACATAGGCATCACATAAAACCAGCTGACCAAAACGACCCTGCCAGATAGCATTCTTAATAATTCTACTTAACGGGAAGAATCTGGATTGAAAGATTCCAGAACACTGCACTCTATTTTTCTCACATGCCCTGATAATCTGATCACACCTGGTCAAAGTAATCTCCAGAGGTTTTTCAACCATAAGATGCTTACCGGCTTCTGCAGCCAATATTGCCGGCTCTAAATGTGCACCGGAGGGAGTGCAGATATTGACGATATCCAGACCGGGATGCGTTAAGAATTCTGCTAAAGAATGATAAGCCTGGCAGTGATATTTTTCTGCAAAGGCCTCGGTCTTCACTTTATCTCTTGAAAAACAGGCCACCAATTCCCCATCTCTCATCTCTTTGATTGCCCGGGCGTGAAAATCAGCAATAAGGCCTAAACCTACAACTCCAAAGCCATAACTCATAGTTTATCCTCCAAAAAAATAAGAAAATATCTACATGATGGGAAATAAAACAGGGAAGAAAAAGCCTTTTATTTCAAGGGAACTTCTACTTCCTGCCCTTTTCTTTCTGCTGATAAATAAGCAGAATAAAGAACAGCTACCGTATCAAATCCCAATCTGGAATCAGATTGTGGCTTTTCATCGTTTAAATAACACCGGACAAATTCACTCAACTCCTGAGGGTAACCAAATAGCCAATCTTCATCGGGTGAAGGAAAACTCCATCCCTGCTTGGTGCCTATTTTTTCTACGATATATACATTTTTCAGCTGTTCTTCTGCAGGATTATACAACTGAATTAAATCGGAGCGCCCCAGGTTACAGCGAATACGGTGATTATTGGCAAAAACCTCCAGATAATTGTTTGTTCCCCCCATAACCACCTCACTCGCGAAAATATCTGCTACCATACCGTCTTCAAAAATGACATGCAACTGAGCATAATCATCTACGTCGTGATAATCGGTTCTTAAATAACCCGCATCAATATAATGGGGAGAACGTGTCAATTCATGAACCTGACAACTGACTCTCTTTGCTCTGACAGGTTTACCGTTTCTTACACTCCCTTCAACACGCTTAAGGTAGAGAATAGTAGAAAGCGGATGACATCCCTTGCCCACCAGGGATCCACCTCCGGATTGATGCCATATTCCGTAGGCATCAGAATGGGAGCCACTGTGTGACTCCTCTCCTAAACATCTCAGTATCTGACCCTTTGTTTCCTTTAAAATTTCCACTTCCTTCTGCACAGAAGGTGCATAGATCCAATCCTCGGCATAACAGATAACGCCTTTGCTCTTCTCCTCGGCTTGCAGCATTCTTCTGGCACTGGACAGAGATTCTTCCAGCATGATTTCCTTGGGAAACCGGTTCCCTGAAAAATTTTCTTTATCTTCCGGTCCATAATAACCGGTAAAGGGTTTTTCAAGAATAACATAGCGATCGGCAGCTAAAGCCTGAATGGTATATTCTTCATGAACAAAACCGGGCACGCAAAGGTCCACAATATCAACGTTTTCAATCAGCTCCTCGATAGAGGAGGCAGATTTAATGCCCCTTAAATTTGCAAATTGCCGACATCGCTCCGTATTCCTGGAATAAACATAGGCTATTTCGATATGACTGCCGGGAATCCTGGCATAAGCCTGAAAATGAAATTTTGCCGCAAAACCTGACCCGACAATGCCAATCTTAACTTTTTTCGTTTTCACATGTACCTCCTTCATCAGCCGTTAAAAATGTCACTGAAGCAACCTGTTTAAATTTTTATCTTACCCGTTAAGGATTTCCAGAATATTTGAAACCATTTCATCTTGCTTACAATGGTGAAAAGAATTAACAGTACCAGAACGAGAGAAATAGGTCTGGTAAAGAGGGGAATAATATCACCCTTAGTCAATATCAAACTTCTTCTAAGATTTTGATCCAATAAATCGCCCAATATTATGCCCAGAACTGCCGGTGCAACAGGATAATCCATTTCTTTCATGGCATAACCGATCAGACCAAAGACGGCCATAACCCAGATATCGAATATTCTCGAAGAAAGGGCGTAGGCACCGATGACACATAGTGAAAAGATTACCGGCATTAATCGTTGTCGGGGTATTAAAAGTATTTTGACAAATACGTTTATCAATAATAGTCCTAAAATAAACATGGCACAGGTAGCTAATAAAACCATAGCCACAACTTGATAAACAAATCCGGGATTTTCAATCATTAAAAGCGGACCCGGCCTGATACCATGAATTAACATGGCACCCAAAAGGACCGCTGCCGGCGCCGAGCCCGGTATGGCTAACGAAAGCACCGGAATAATTGCCCCTGCGACGGCTGCATTATTTCCCGTCTCTGCAGCTATTAAACCTTCAATGCTGCCCTTACCATACTCCTCCGGATGTTTACTGGTTTTTTTGGCAAAATCATAAGATACCCATGCACCAATATCTTCACCTACACCGGGTATTGCACCAATAATGGTTCCAATAAATCCAGAGCGAATGATCGTACGCCAATATTTTAACACTTCATGATAATAGGGAATAACTTTTTCAATTTTATTGCTTACAATTTTTATAGCTGGCTGCTTCATGACCATTAAAATTTCTGAAAAACCAAAAACACCAATCATGGCAGGAAGCAATTCAATTCCTCCGGCCAGATCAACATTCCCAAAAGAAAATCGTCGAAAGGCATGCATTCCTTCCATCCCGATCATGGCCACAAAAAGACCAAAAAAACCTGAAATCCACCCTTTTAAAGGATCTTTGGGAGCAGTTAATGTACCGCAAATGATAATGCCAAAAATTGTTAACCAGAAATATTCAAAAGAAAGAAAATTGAGAGCTGCATTACCAAGAATAGGGGTAAATATGGCCAGCATCATCATACCAAATAAAGAGCCAAGAAATGAACCGGTGGTAGCGATACCCATTGCTTCTCCTGCCCGTCCCTGCTTGGCAAGCGGATTTCCGTCTACCGTTGTTGCTGCATTTGCCGGGGTCCCTGGAATATTAATCAGTATCGCTGTCCTGCTTCCTCCAAAGATGGCTCCCACATACATACAGATCAATATGAGTACTGCGTGATCTGTGGAAAACTTATAGGTCAGGGTCGTCATCAATGCCACCCCCATGGTCGCCGTTAAACCGGGAAGCATTCCTACGATAATACCTAATTGCGTACTCCACAGGATATCAAAAATATATCTTGGCGTGAGAAATTGAACTAATTGTGTTCCTAATTCTGTTAATCCCTGTAACATTTTTACACCCGATTATCTCTGGATCATCTGAATTCTAAGGAAGTCGTACTAGAAAAAGATAGCGAAAGACCAGGGCAATGGCTCCCGCAATCAGGACTGCCTCTGAAAAAGCAATCATAATGTTTTTCTTCTGTATGTGTATCTTTTCCCGGAAACTCAATTCATAGGATAAGATAAAGAATAAAATATAAAAACTATTTAATAAAAAATAATTCATCTTTCCCAATAGTTGGACATAAGCCAGGGATAGAACCAAGGCAATCATAAGACGTTGAGTAGACTTCTGTTTTAACAGCGGAATGATGCCGTTGAGGGAAATCTTTATCTGATATCCCTTTCTTGAGATTGAACGAACCAACAAAGCAATGCCTAAGATGAATAATATAACCCCTAGAACTGCAGGTACGATTCCCGGTGCAGAGTAGGGATTTGCACCAAGATTTCTATAAGTAGGCATGCGGATGGATATGATGAATATTGCTAATCCTGAAAGAGATAGAAAAAGAGAGGTGATAAAATCTGCCTGATCCATTTTATTTGGTTCCATTCAGTTACCTCATTCTAAATATGCTTTAGTGGATCTTCCTATGACTGAAAATAGAAAAATATACGGGAGAATACCAGTCAAAAATGGTATTCTCCCGGTTCATTTTACTTATGGCTGGGCAATACCCAAATCAAGGGGGGATTTTTCCGCTCTACCCATTTCATAATACAACCAGGAATAGAACTGAACGACGGGGAAAGATCTTACCAGGCCTTCCAATCCCCAGTAAGGAACAAAAATTGCTCCTCTGTCAAGAGCATATTGCATAATTTTTTCATTCCCGACAATCTCCTCGCGCCATAGGCGATTCATCGTATGAATCACTTCATCGGGAACACCCCGGGGGATATAAATACCAAAGTAGGAAGTAGTCGGCTCAAAATCAGGCAGCCATTTTGTAATAGGATCAATGGTTCCGTAATCAGCTATCTCCAAAGGCTGTTTAGCTAAAACCGCCAGGGGTCTAAGCTTTCCCGCCCTGATCATATCAGCCTGTTCACTGGCCAATTGGGCAGTTGCTTCAGTTTCACCCGCTACAGTAGCAATGACAGCCGGATTCCCGCCGTCATAGGTAACATGCTCGTATTCAATTCCCGTGGCATTTTTGATACCCTCCATTGCTACCCGGCCTGCAGACATCATTCCAGCAGTTGACACCGTAATCTCTCCCGGTTTAGCCTTGAAGGCATCCAATAAGTCTTGAAAAGTCTGATAAGGAGTATCCGGGTGAACAGAGATGACCATGACATTTGCCACATTCAGATAAACATGCCAGTCTTCTACCTGCGTATCCAGAAATCCCAAAACCTTATAGGTTCCCAGATCTCCGACTGCTCCGGAAGCCCAGGTATAACCGTCTCGGTCCGCATCCAGGACCGTTTTTGTACCTACCGAACCCGAAGCCCCTGGTTGATTGACAATAACAATCTTCTGTCCCAATGCTTCTTCTAATTCTCCAACACACAAACGGGTAATCTGATCAGTAGCTCCTCCGGCAGCCCAGGGAACAATACACGTAATCGGCTTCGTCGGATTCCATTCCTCCTGGGCATAAACAGAGCCGGAAAAAGATAATATGATGATTAAGCAAAATAGAAAAAGTACATTCTTTTTAAACATCTTCTCTACCTCCTAAATAACTTTAAAAAATTTACCCAATATACAATAATCTTTGGATTATAAAATTCACCCCCTTATTTTTGTTTAGTATATGAAAGAAAAAATCGAAAAGTCTTTAGGTCTTTAGAAAGAGCTCATAAATCTATATGAAGAAAGAAGTAATATGAATGTTAAAATCGAGTTTAAGACTCAATCTTGAACCTCCTAAACAATTTCCTATCAATACTTCTTGATGATTATGATATAAAGTATTTAATTTCTTGTCAATGAAAGATACACTTCTCAAACATACCTTTATCTATATTAATCTCTATTACCATATAATTAATTAATATCATAAATACAGCATCTCTTTTTCAAAATGATAACTATATCTTATTCGCTGAAGGAGAGTAAAAATGATATGCTTTTGGATGTTTCTTATAGAGTTAATATGACTATTTTACGGTTGCCCGAGTTGCTCCGGTAGTGATACCCCCGTCAACCAGTAAGATCTGGCCGGTAATGTATTCGGAAGCTTCTGATGCCAGAAATACGATTGCTCCGTCCAAGTCCCGGGGCTGTCCAGGTCTGCAGAGTGGAATTCTGTCTATTATATAGGCTATCCATTCCTGATTTTCATAAAGAGCTTTTGTCTGTTCTGTCTTGAACCATCCGGGAGCAAGACAGTTTACCGTTATCCGGTAGCTACCGAATTCATCCGCCATCGCTTTGGTCATCTGGAGTACTCCTCCCCTGCTGGCACAGTAAGGAACAATTCCTGCATAACCGAATACGGCTGTGACTGACCCGATATTGACAATGCGTCCGTATTGCTGCTTCATCATCATCGGTACTATCGCTTTGGTAACAAAAAAGGCGCCACGAAGATTGGTGTCTACCACAGTACTCCAGTCATCCCAGGTCACTTCGGTAACCGGTTTGCGTATGTTGCAGCCGGCATTGTTCACCAGGATATCAATTGTTTCATAGCGCTGTTTGATATGGGTTGAAAATTCATGAATACTCTGCTCGCTTCTGACATCCAATGAAAATGCTTCTGCTTTAGAGCCGACATTTTCGGTAGAATTGATGGTTTCAGCACAATTCTCCTTATTTCTGGATGTCAGAATGAGTCGTGCCCCTGCTTTGGCCAATGCAATGGCCATATACTGGCCAAGACCTCTACTGCTCCCTGTTACAATTGCCGTTCTGCCAGTGAGATCAAATAAGTTTCGAGTCATTTGAATACTCCTTAAGGATGTAGAATTACTTTAAGTAGCTGCGGATCACCTGCATGCAGCCGGTCAAAGAGCTCCGGTGCCTGTTCGAGGGGTGCTGTTTCAGAAATAATCAGCTCTGTTGAGATCTTCCCTGCCTCCAGCAGCTGCAATGCTGCGGGAAATTCCTCCCGGATTGCGCAGCTTCCTTGCAGGCGAAGCTGCCCGGCTACGATTCGCTGCAAAGGTATCGTGATCTGTTTGGAGATATTACCCAGCAGAGTTATCGTACCACCACGTCGCAGAGATGCGATTGCGTCGTTAATCGTAGCTTCCATCCCAACCGCCTCGAAAATGGAATCTGCTCCCCTGCCGTCAGTAAGTGCTGTGCAAGACTGCAACAAAGAGTTCTTTGCCGGATTGATCGTATGAGTCGCACCAAACTTTTTTGCTATTTCCAATCGTACGTCTGCTATATCTGAAACCACAATATGGGCACATCCTCTCTGATGAAGAGATGCAACCAGCATCAGCCCGATTGTTCCCGCACCTATTACCGCAACCGTATCACCAACCTCCAGGGGAGTCAGGGAAACTCCATGTAAAGCAACAGCCAGGGGTTCGGTGATGGAAGCATCATCATAGGAGAGTGCATCCGGAAGATGATAAAGAAGATGCTGTGGAATTACCGCATATTCGGCAAAGGTACCGTCTTTTCGGTATTCATCGCAGGAGACCCCAAGCACTCTTCGATTATTACTCAGATTATACCAACCCCGGCGGGTGTACCAGTCATCAAGCGGGAAAATGGTGGAGTCAAAAGTAACACGGTCACCGGGATGCCAATGTACGACTTCTGAACCGATTTTCTCTATCTGCCCAGCCGCTTCATGACCCATGATAATCGGTGGAATTCGGCGTCCGCTGGTTCCGGAATAGCCATGGACATCACTTCCACAAATTGCCGTGCTTTTTATTCTCACCAGAACATCTAAAGGTCCGGGGACTGGGGTTGGAACATCTTCAATGGAAAACTGAAAATATTCTTTCAGTACCAATGCTTTCATGTTAATATTGACCTCAGTTTATCATGACAGCCATCGGCTATGAGCTGATACCTGTTCTTTTAAGGATTCAATCATTACGAGTATTAATCACTTTTAGGAAATTCATTTCCCTTAGATCAGATTAATTCCATAATCAGATTGAAAACCACATTTAAATATAATATTATTAAATTTTCTAAAGAAAAGAGTAAATTTTCACATTGTAACAATCATTATGCGATAAACAAAGATGAATGGTTTTTAAAAATTATAGCAGTATCTGAATCCAGCGTCAAAGAGACAATGAACACAGT
>CAYSSG010000036.1:0-19105 GCA_964433635.1 uncultured Atribacterota bacterium
AGTTAATTATCATTTTTTGATAGATGGAATACTTTAGGAATTATCTGTATTTTACTTTCATTAAATATAATCCATTTGCCGGTACTACCTTTCCAGATTTTTGACTGTCTTTATGTTTAAGAATCTTTATCATTTCCTCCGGTTTTTTCTGACAGCTTGAAAAATCCATCAGTGTACCAATAATCATTCTAACCATCTTATATAAGAATGCATCGGCTTCAATTGAAAATGATACTAATTCACCCTTTTTCATGATGGAAATATTTTTGATGTTCCTTATTCTGTTCTCTATCATTTTACCTTTTCCCTGATTAAAACAACTAAAAGCGCTGAAATCATGATACCCTGTGAGAAAGAAGGCAGCTTTTCTCAATTTATTAATATCCAGTTTTTTATTATAGTAATAATAATAATTTTTTAAAAATGCGTCCCTGGCTGACAAATTTTCCAATCTGTTCAATTTATTCAAAATGTAATAATGATATATTTTACTTTTAGCACTGTATCTGGCATGAAAGGTTATATTGACTTTACGGGCAGATAGAATTCTGATATCCCCGGGTAATTGCTGATTTAATATGGTAGACCATTTATCGATTGGAATTGATGCCTCAGTGAAAAAATTAGCAACTTGACCAAAAGCATGGACACCTGCATCGGTTCTTCCGGAACCATATATTTTTAACTGTGTTTCACCGGTAATCTTTCTTATTTGACTTTCTATAGTTCCCTGAATCGATCTTTTTTCTTTTTGCCTCTGCCAGCCGGAATAATTTGTACCATCATATGCGATGGTCATTTTAATATTTTTTTTCAGATTCATCACTCAAATCCCATCGTATTATCTGTAAGCACAAAGAATAATCAAAATGCTTATGGAGAAAAATATATTGTCAATCATTTTTATGGAAAGGGTACGATAATGTGTTCTACCTTCTCCCCCTCGATAACATCTTGCCTCCATCGCTATGGCTAAATCATCAGCCCGATGAAAAGCATTAATAAACAGAGGGATAATAATGGGAAGAATATTTTTGACTCTTTTGATTATATTTCCGCTTTCAAAATCTGCACCTCTTGCAATCTGTGCTTTTATTATTTTCTCAGTTTCTTCCATCAATGTCGGAATGAAGCGGAGTGCAATGGTCATCATCATAGCAATTTCATGGGCTGGTATTTTTAAGAATTTTAGAATAGACAATAATCGTTCAATTCCATATGTTAAAGAAATGGGAGATGTGGTTAAAGTCATCCATGAAGTAGCTATCATTAATAGAAACAGCCGAACAGCAATAAATAATCCTTTGTACAGACCCTCTCTGGTTATTTTAAAGAACCATACTTGGCCGATCGTTTCTCCCTGTGTGGTAAAAAGATGTATTAAGATAGTCAGGAAAATAATCAGGAGTAATGGTTTGATGCCCTTTAATACGAATTTAGGGTGAACCTTTGATAAATAAATACTCGTAAGTAAATAAAGTCCGATGATAAAAAAACCAAACCATGATTTGATTAAGAATACAGTTACAATAATGAAAAAGGTAATTAGTATCTTGATTCTGGGATCAAGATGATGGATGAGAGAATCCTTGTGAATATATTGCCCAATGGTTAAATTTCTAAAAAATTTCATTTAGTTGCTCTATTTTATCCTTTTAGCTAATTTTAATATTTCTTTCTTTGCCTCATTTATCGTTAATACACCTGAATTAACAGGTCTACCCATCTGTCTTAATTGATGCATAATAGAGGTAACAGATGGTAAAGCTAACCCGATATTTTCCAGGGTTCTAGCGTACTCTTCGAATATTGTCCTGGGCTTATCATCCATGATAATCTCTCCTTTTTCCATAACCAGCAACCTTTCCGCTAACTCAGCAACAACCTCCATATTGTGAGATACCAGAATAATGGTTTTATGAAAGGTATGATGAAGTTCCTTAATTATTTTTAATAATTCACGGCGGTTTAGAGGATCAAGACTTGCAGTTGGTTCATCCAGGATGATGATTTCGGGTTCTAGGGATAAAATGCTGGCGATGGCGACTCTTCGCATTTCACCACCGCTTAGGCAAAAGGGAGATATATCTTTATAATGATGATAGTCCATTTTTACCATTTCCAGCGCTTTCATGACCTTTTGTTCTAATAAATGGTTTTCTATACCCATATTTTTTGGTCCAAAGGCTACTTCTTTAAATATAGTCTCTTCGAAAAGTTGATTTTCAGGATATTGAAAGGTAAGCCCAATTTTTTTTCTTATTTCTCTAAGGGTATTTTTATCTTTATTAATATTAATTCCATTAAATAAGACTTCCCCGTCAGTCGGTTCGAGTAAACCATTAAAAAGTTGTAATAGCGTTGTTTTCCCACAGCCTGTATGTCCAATAATTCCGATAAATTCACCTTCGTTAATTTTAATATTAATAAATCTTAATGCCTCTTTTTCAAAAGGCATATGCAAATTATAGGTAAAGGAAACATTTTTCAGATGAATAAACATAATTTCTCGATCATTTCTTTCTCATTTAATATATTGGGAGGAATATTAATACCATTATGATGAAGTAGCCTTGCCAGTCTTGTTACCTGTGGTAATTCTAAATTTAATTTCGTCAGTATCTTTTCATGTAGAAAAATATCTTTTGGCAAGCCGTGTAGCGCTATTTTTCCGTTTTCCATTACAATAATCTTGTCAAATTGGGCCGCCTCAGACATAAAATGAGTTATATAGATTACCGTCATCCCTTCTTCTCTATTTAATTTCTTAATAATTTCTAGGACTTCTTTTCTTCCCTTGGGGTCAAGCATAGAAGTTGGTTCATCGAAAACTAAATGAGATGTACGCATAGCCAGAGCTCCGGCAATGACAACTTTTTGCTTTTGTCCTCCTGAAAGAAGGTGTGGTTCACTCTCTCTAAGATCAGTTATGCCAACAACATTTAAAGCCCATTTGACCCTTTTTTCCATTTCATGTTTTTCTATACCGATGTTCTCCAGACCAAAAGCAATATCATCCTCAACTGTTGTGGCAACTAATTGGTTATCCGGATTCTGAAAAACCATACCAATTTTTTTTCTTATCTCCCATATGCTGCCTTTATCTCTGGTATTATAGTTATCAATCATCACGTTTCCCTTGTGAGGAAGTAATAATCCGTTCAGATGCTTGGCCAAAGTTGTTTTTCCTGAACCATTTGCACCAATAATCACAAGAAAGTCTCCATCATTGATCCTTAAATGAATATCCGACAAAGAGACAATCTCGTTTCCTTTATCACCATGGTAGATGTGCGTCACATGATCAAATACTATCAATGATATCCTGCCTTTTCTATTAAAACATCGTCAAAAAATGAAAAGGTTAAAAAGCAGGCAGATGCATTATCTTTCCATCCTGACAATTTAACCTTATAGTGATATTTAAATGTATTTTATTATTTTACGAATTCTATAATAGCCATCGGAGATGAATCTCCTTTTCGAAAGCCAGCTTTAATAATTCTTGTGTACCCACCCTCTCTTTCTTTATATTGAGGGCCAATCTCTTCGAAGAGAAGTTTAATAGCCTGTTTATTTTGAATAAATTTAAAAACCTGTCTTTTTGTCTGTAGATTATCTTCCTTGGCAATGGTGACCATTTTTTCTAAATATTTTTGTAATTCTTTTGCCTTGGGAAGTGTTGTATTGATTTTTCGATTATTAATCATAGAAATGGCTAAATTGGATAATAGTGCCTTTCGATGACTTGTATCTACATTTAACTTTCTTTTTAAGTATCTGTGTCTCATTAGACCATCTCCTTTGTTATTCAAAATCTTTTAAAGTAAATCCTAATTCCTTTACTTTGTCTTTGATTTCTTCAAAAGATTTTTTACCCAGATTCTTTATACCCATAATTTCATCTTCTGTTTTGTTTACAATTTCACCAAATGTGTTGATATTTGATTTTTTTAGACAGTTATAGGATCTGACAGAGAGATCAAGTTCTTCTATGCTCTTTTCTAAAAGTTTCTTTTGCTCATTATCTTCGTTCTCTTCACCAAAGGTCTTATCAGTAACCGATTCCGTTTCATCAGGAGAAAATTTATTAAAGATTTTTAAATATTTAATTAGAATACTTGATGATCTACTTAATGCTTCATCAGGTAAAGTGCTCTTATTGGTATAGATATCCATTATCAGCTTTTCACAGTTCACATAATGGGCAGAACTTGTTTTTTCAACTGTATAAGACACTTTAGTCACAGGAGAAAACATGGAATCAATATTGATAAAGTTAATAGCTTGATCTTTTTTCTTATTTTCTGGAGCCATAACATAGCCGGTTCCCATCTCCACTATGATCTCCATATCTAATTTGCCATCATGACTCAATGTAGCAATCTTATGATCAGGATTTAGGATTTCAACATTAATATTAGGAGTAATGTCGCCTGATTTGACAACTTTCTTTCCGCTTGCTTTTAAGCGCAGAACTTCTGAATCGCCTCCATACATCTTAAAAATGATTTCTTTTATGTTAAGTATCATCTCATTAACATCTTCTTTTACACCGGGTAGGTTGGAGAATTCATGAACAACCCCTTCAATTCTGATTGCAGTTGCACTAGCGCCAGGAAGAGAAGATAATAAAACTCTTCTTAAGGAATTACCTAATGTAGTACCATATCCCCTGTCTAAAGGTTCAATGATAAATCTGCCATAACTATCGGTTAAATTTTCAACTTTTATTTTTATATCATTCATTTCTAACAATTGATTATCTCTCCTTCCGGAAATATTATGTACCAAAAATTATCTGGAATAATATTCTACAATTAACTTGTCGTCAACAGGCAAATCAATATCTTCCTTAGAAGGTAGTCTGATAACTTTTCCTCTTAAGTTGTTAATATCAATTTCGAGCCAGGCAGGAGCATTTAATTCTCTCTTTTCTTCTTTCAGGTCTTTAAATTCCTGGATTGACTGACTCTTTGCCTTGATTTCAATAACATCATTTAACTCTACCATATAGGACGGGATATTAACTTTTTTACCGTTTACCGTGACGTGAGAATGCTTAACAATTTGCCGAGCCTTAGCTCTTGATTGAACAAAACCTATACGATAAATGACATTATCTAACCTTCTCTCTAAGAATTGAATGAAATTTTCACCGGTTACACCATGTTTCTTTTCTGCTTTTGTGAAAAGATTACTGAATTGTTTTTCAAGCAATCCATAAATATCTTTCATCTTTTGCTTTTCTTTCAGCTGAATAGCATAATTAGACAATTTTCTCACTCTTCTGCTTTGAGTTCCCTTACCGGGTGCTGTAGCTCTTTTATCCACAGCACATTTATCAGTGTAACACCGGTCTCCCTTTAAAAATAATTTAGTTCCCTGTCTTCGGCAAAGCCGACAGACAGGACCCCTATATCTTGCCATGTCTTGCCTCCTTAGGTAAAATCAATTGTAAAAAATATTTCATAACCATTTCTTCACTATCTATTCATCAGCTCTCATGATGATTATAGATAGGTCTGTATATCAAATGGAATTATTCAGACCCTCCTTTGTTTAGGAGGTCTGCAACCATTATGAGGTATGGGTGTAACATCTCTTATGGTATTTATTTTAAAGCCTATTGCCTGTAATGAGCGAATAGCAGTTTCTCTTCCGGAACCTGGACCTTTTACGTAGACATCGATCTCTTTCATTCCTTGATCCATTGCTTTTTTCCCTGCTTCCTCAGCTGTTCTCTGTGCGGCAAAAGAAGTACTTTTTTTACTCCCTTTATTTCCAATAGATCCCGCACTAGCCCATGCAACAATATTACCCTCTGTATCAGAAATACCAACAATGGTATTATTAAAAGTAGATTGAATATGAACAACACCTTTTAATATATTTTTTCTAACCTTTTTCTTGCGGACTTTTTTGGTTTCCTTTTTTGCAGCCAATCCCACCTTCTCCTTTCAGTTTATTAAAATAGCGATCTTATTATTTTTATGATTTACTTCTTTTTACACCAACTGTCTTTCTGGGTCCTTTTCTTGTCCTGGCATTGGTACTGGTTCTCTGGCCTCTTACCGGAAGTCCTTTTTTATGCCTCAAACCTCGATAAGAACCGATTTCCATCAAACGTTTAATATCAGCTGTTTTTTGGCTTCTTAACTCCCCTTCAACTTTAAAATTCTTTCCGATAATGTCTCTGATCTTATTAATTTCATCATCCTTTAAATCTTTTATCTTTGTCTCAAATTGAATGTCAGCCTCTTTTAATATTTTTCGAGAAAGCGTATATCCGATGCCATAGATATATGTTAATGCACAATCAACATTTTTATTCTTAGGTAAATCAACGCCGCTGATTCTAGCCATATTGAAAGACTCCTTCCTTCATTATTTCCCCTGTTTTTGTTTATGTTTAGGATTATTACAAATAACCATTATAATACCATTTCTTTTGATTAATTTACATTTCTCGCAAATTTTCTTGACCGATGACCTGACTTTCATTTTATCCAATCCTCTCCTTGAATGATCAGAGGATTAAATCCTCTGATCATTCATAATTTTTGTCAGTTAATAAAATATCCATTTGTGTTCTGATACATTAACTAATGATTAACATGTTAGATTATAATTATAAGCGATATACAATTCTGCCACGATTTAGATCGTAAGGAGATATTTCTACCTTCACTTTATCACCAGGTAGAATACGAATGAAATTCATTCTAATCTTACCGGATATATGCGCTAAAACCTCACAACCATTCTCTAATTCAACTTTAAATGTGGCATTTGGTAAGGCTTGAGTAACTTTTCCTTTCATTTCGACATATTTTTCTTTTCCCATTAAAACCATCTCCATTTATAAAACACAGAATACAAGTATCCTTTGTTTATGATTTTCAATTCCAATTAGTCAATATTTCATTATCTTCTTCATTAATTACGATGGTATGTTCAAAATGGGCCGATAAGCTGCCATCCAAAGTTTTAACAGTCCATCCGTCTTCACAGCTCGCAGTTCGGTAATCACCTTGATTTACCATGGGTTCAATTGCTAAAACCAATCCTTTTTCAAGCTTTAATCCTGTTCCTGGTTTACCATAGTTTGGGATTTGAGGTTCTTCGTGAACCTTCAGACCTACTCCGTGTCCTACAAATTCTCTCACGACTGAAAAATGGTTCTTCTCTGCAATGGATTGAATAGCGTAAGAGATATCTCCGATGAAATGACCACTGATAGCTTCTTTAATTCCAGCATATAAACTTGCTTTTGTAGTTTCGATCAACTTTTCTGCAAGGATACTTATCCTTCCTACGCCAATTGTTACTGCGCTGTCACCAAAATATCCATTGAGATTTGTACCTATATCAATACTGACAATATCGCCCTCTTTAAGTAATCTATCTCCAGGAATTCCATGAACAATTTCATCATTAATAGAAGTACAAATTGATGCTGGAAACTCATTTCCGTCAGATCCATAGCCTTTGAAAGAAGGTATCCCTCCATGTATTTTTATAAAAGATTCTGCCAGTTGATCCAGATCCTTTGTTTTAACGCCGGGTTTAATCTTTTCAGTAATGTATTGTAAGGTATTTGCTGTCAGCAAGCAACTTTTTCTTATACCTTTTATTTCTCTGTCTGTCTTTAAAATAATCATCTATACATTGTTTCCGGAAAGATTTAACTCAATTAATCTTTCCCAAACCTCTTTCAGTCTTATTTCTACATCCTGGTCTGCATTAATTTCTGTTAAAATATTCTTTTTGTGATAATAATTGACCAGGGGAAGCGTGTCTTTATTATAAATTTCCAATCTTTTCTTTATGGTTTTTTCTGAATCATCATCTCGTTGAACTAATATTCCTCCACATTGATCACATTTTCCGGCAACCTGAGGAGGGTTATAATGAAGGTTATAAATCGCACCGCATTGTATGCATACTCTCCTCCCCGAGAGTCGTTCAATAATAATACCATAAGAGGTTTTAAAGTAAAAAACCTGATCAATGCTCTTTCTCAGTTTTTTATTTAGCAGATCAAGTTCATAAGCCTGATTTATCGTTCTGGGAAAACCGTCCATTAAAAATCCACTGTTGCAATCTTTTTGAGTAATTCTACTCTCAATGATTTTCATAATCAGATTGTCTGGAACTAGTTTGCCATAATGAACATAACTCTGGGCTTCTTCTCCCAATGATGTTTTTTCCTGTATGGCATTTCTGAGAATATCTCCCGTCGAAATAATTGGAATATCAGTTTTTTTCTTTATTTCACTCGCAATCGTACCTTTTCCTGCTCCGGGAGGACCTAAAAAAATAATAATCATTGATTATATTCCTTTTTTTTGATCATAATGAATCTGTAATTTTTTTATTTTTTTATAAACCCTTCATAATGTCTCATTAGCATATGAGATTCAATCTGTTGGATAATTTCCAGAGCTACGCCTACCATAATTAACACAGAAGTACCACCAAAATAGATTGTAGTAATTCCAGTAATTTCTATCAGGATATTTGGTAGTATAGCTATAATAGCTAAAAATATTGCACCGCTCAGCGTAATTCGAGTCATAATGCGGTCAATATACATAGCAGTAGCCTTACCAGGTCTTCTACCTGGAATAAAACCGCCATATTTTTTCATATTATCAGCAAGATTCTGAGGGTTAAAGGTAATGGCGGTATAGAAGAAAGTAAATATGATAATTAAGATAGCATATAAAATTAAATATAACACAGTTCCGGGTGAAAGTGCTTCTGCGACTTTTTGCATAAAGGTAGAATTCTGAAAAAATTGCGCTATCGTTGCCGGGAATATTAATATCGCTGAAGCAAAAATGATGGGAATAACGCCTGCTTGGTTTACTCTCAATGGGATATGGGTACCTTGTCCTCCGTATAACCTTCTGCCGATGACCCGTTTTGCGTACTGGACAGGGATACGTCTTTGTCCCTGTTGAATAGCTATTACACCTGCAATAACTAATACAACTACCAGAAGAAGTCCAATGATAGAAATAATATTAATTCCACCAACTCTGAATAGACTCCAGGTTTGAATCATCTCAGTCGGTATTCTCGCAACGATTCCTGCAAATATAATGATAGAAATTCCATTTCCGATTCCATAGTCGCTGATCTGTTCACCCAACCACATTAAGAAACAGGTGCCTGCAGTTAAACTGATAATCAGCAATAATCTGAATAATATTCCGGTAATCATCAATACCTGCAAGCTTTCCAGCCATGCACTAATGCCAACAGCTTGTATTAAACCGAGAACAACCGTCCCATAACGGGTAATACGGTTCAGTTTGTTTCTTCCTTCCTGCCCTTCTTTTGCCCATTGTTCAAACAGAGGAACAACTGATTGTAATAAGGACATAATAATGGATGCATTAATATAGGGCATAATACCTAGAGCAAATAGTGAAAATCGGCTTAATGCACCACCGGCAAACAAATCAAAGAAACCAAGAATTCCTCCTTGAGCAAATAAATTTGATAAAGCCTGTTTATCTATTCCAGGTAAAGGTATATGACTTCCCAGTCGTACTACAATGAGCATAGCTAATGTGAACAGCAGGCGGTTTTTTAAATCAGGAATTTTAAATAAGCTGCGTAATTGATCCAGCAATTATATCACCTCAACCTTTCCACCAGCTGCTTCAATTTTATGAATTGCTTCCTGGCTAAAGCAGTGTGCTTTTACGGTCAGCTTTTTATCAATATGTCCATTGCTTAATATTTTTATACCACTCATTACATTTTTTACCATGCCTTCGTTAATCATACGCTCTGGCGTAATAACTTCATCATGATCAAAACGATTCAGGTCTGATATATTAATAACAGCATATTTCTTTTTGAAAATATTTCTGAAACCACGCTTGGGAACCCTTCGACTTAAAGGCATTTGTCCACCTTCAAAGTAGGCTCTTATTTTTGAACCGGCACGACTTTTCTGTCCATTCATCCCTCTTCCGGCAGTTGTGCCATTTCCAGATGAATTACCTCTTCCGACCCGTTTCCTGGAATGGGTTGAGCCGCGATTGGGTTTTAGGTCATTTAAATTCATTCTTCTATTCCCCCCTCAGTAACATAACAATTAATTAACTGTAAATCTTTTCTACTGGAATTCCTCTTAATTTAGCAACTTCTCTGGGATTTTTGAGACTCTGCAAGGCTTTCATCGTTGCTTTTACAATATTTAAATTATTATCACTACCCAAAGATTTTGTTAAGATATCCTGTATTCCCGCGGCTACTATGATAGCCCTTACAGGTCCTCCGGCAATGACGCCTGTTCCTGGAGATGCTGGTCTTAAAAATACCTTTGCTCCACTATACACACCGGTTACAGCATGAGGTATGGTTCCTTTTCTCATTTTAATACTATACATATCTTTTTTAGCCTTGGTAACACCTTTTTTGATAGCATCTGAAACATCCTTCGCTTTGCCATAACCAATACCTACGTTTCCCTTTCCATCTCCAACTGAAACCATGGCACTGAAGCTAAATCTTCTCCCACCTTTTACTACTTTACTGACTCTGTTCACAAAGATTACGTTTTCTTTAAATTCCAGTTCCTCATTCATATCTTTTGGCACGTATCCATCTCCTCTCCCAAAAAATAATATTATACATTAAAATTTAGTAATGTTCATTATTAATTAGTTCCAGTTTTATTGATTCATTTTTATTTGATCCGCCAGTGCTTTAACCCTTCCGTGAAAAAGATAGCCATTTCGGTCAAATACGATATTTTTAATACCTTTCTCTTTAAGTTTATTAGCAAGTATCCTGCCGGTAATCTCAGCAGCCTTCATATTACCTCCAAAAGTAATTTCTTTTTTAACTTCAGGGCTTAAAGTGGACAAAGAAAGTATAGTTTTCCCAACTTCATCATCGATAGCCTGAGCATAAATATGCTTTGCACTGCGAAAAACCGTTAACCTTAGTTTTTCACTATTACCGAAAATATTTTTTCTAATACTCTTTTTTCTTCTTGCTCTTGCACTTATTTTCTCATTTTTCATAAACATGATCCTCACTTTCCGGATGTATCAACGGCTATATTTTTTTATTTTTTACCACCAACAGCTGCCCCGGCTTTGCCGACTTTTCTCCTGATATGCTCATCTATGTATTTTATACCTTTTCCTTTGTATGGCTCTGGTTTTTTGAAATCCCTTATTTCAGCCGCAATTTTTCCTACTAATTGTTTATCAGCGCCTCTCACTTTAATAGTCTTCTGTTTATCAACTGTAAATTCAATTCCATCAGGAGCTTTAACTTTTACAGGGTGAGAATAACCTAAGCTTAATTCTAAATCATTCCCTTTCATCTCCGCCCGATAACCGACGCCTATAATTTCCAAAGTTTTCTCAAAGCCTTCACTGACTCCTTTAACCATATTGAAGATCATATTTCTAGTCAAACCGTGCAAAGAGCGATGTATTCTATCATCGCTTGGCCTTTCAATAATAATACGGTTTTCTTCAACTTTTACTTCCAAATCAGGATGTATTTGAAGGCTTAGTTCCTTATTATTCTTTTTCACATTGATTCTTTTATTTTTTAATTCTACTGACACCCCTTCAGGTATCAGAATGGGTAATTTACCGATTCTAGACATCATTTCCTCCTCAATAAAACACATTCCCTAAAATGAAGATAAAATTACCAGATGTAACATAAAACTTCTCCACCAAAATGACGTTTTTTTGCTTCTTTGCCTGTCATGATACCTTGGGAAGTAGACAGAACACTGATACCCAAACCACCAAGTACCTCCGGTATATCATCTTTATTTACATAAACACGCAAACCTGGTTTACTGATTCTTTTTAAATTTGTTATAACTCTTTGTCTTTCTGGATATTTTAATAAGATTGTGATCACACCTTGTTTATTATCTTCCTTGTATTGATAATCCCGAATGAAACCCTCTTCTTTCAATATCCTGGCAATCTCTAATTTTGTCTTTGAAGAAGGGATTTCTACCTTTTCTCCTCTCGCCCGATTTGCATTTCTTATTCTGGTAATCATATCAGCAATTGGATCCGAAATAACACCCATATATTTCTCCTCCCTCCGGTAATCAAACAGTCTTCTGTTAGATTATTTACTTAGTAATTAATATGTAAAATATTTTAATTGATTTTACCAACTTGATTTAGTAATTCCGGGTAACTCACCATTAAGAGCCATCTTTCTGAAACAGATACGGCAAATCCCAAATTTTCTTAGATATCCTCTAGGCCTTCCACAAATGTTACATCGACTATATTCTCTAACTTTGTATCTCTGTTCCCTGTTTGCTTTAACAATCAAAGATTTCTTGGCCACGCTATATCCTCCTCTTTTTCACAACTGTTCTATTCATCCTTTTTAAAGGGCATTCCAATCAAATTCAAAAGGTCTTTAGCTTCTTCATCACTTTTAGCATTCGTTGCAATTGTAATATTCATTCCCAAGGTTGTCTTAACCTTATCAAATTCAATTTCCGGAAAAATTAACTGTTCTTTTACTCCTAACGTATAATTTCCTCGACCGTCAAAGGAATTTGGAGAAGTACCCTGAAAATCACGAATTCTAGCAATAGCAATGTTAACCAGACGATCTAAAAATTCGTACATTTTACTCTTTCTGAGTGTAACCTTGCAACCTACAGGCATTCCTTCCCTGATGGAAAAATTGGAAATAGACTTTCTGGATTTCGTGATTACAGGTTTTTGACCAGTAATCGTTGCCAGAACCTGTGTTGCTTCCTCAATAATTTTGGCATCTTCCCTGGCTTTTCCAAGCCCCATGTTAATAACTATTTTTTTAATTCTAGGAACAGCCATTTTATTCTTATAATGATATTTTTTCATCATTGCCGGAATAACTTCCTGCTGGTATTTATCATTCAATCTGAGTGACACGATTCTTACCCTCCTAAACCTTATCTATAATTTCTCCACATTTTTTACAGACCCGCACCTTTTTTCCCTCTTTGGTTACATCCTTGTTAATTCTGGTCGGCTTGTTGCATTTATTACAAATCAATTGAACATTCGATAGATGAATAGTGCCTTCTTGGTTTACAATACCTCCTTGTGGAGACTTTTGGGTAGGTTTCATATGCTTTTTCAGGAAACGAACACCTTCAATAATAACTTTATCTTTTTTAGGGAAAATATCGATGATCTTACCACTTTTACCCTTATCTTCTCCACAAATGACAAGAACATTATCTCCCTTTTTAAGTTCGGTTTTTCTTTTTGACATATTTATAACTCCTTCTGATTTCTAAACGACTTCTGGAGCGAGGGAAATAATTTTCATAAATTTCTTTTCCCTTAACTCTCTTGCTACAGGTCCGAATATTCGTGTCCCAATTGGTTCGTTTTGATTATTGATAATTACAGCAGCATTATCGTCAAAGCGAACATATGAACCATCAGAACGTCCTACTTCTTTTTTTGTTCTGACAATAACTGCCTTGACAACTTCTCCCTTTTTTGCTGTACCACCTACATTAGCTTCTTTTACAGAAGCTACAATAATTTCACCAATCCTGGCATACCTTTTTCTTGATCCTCCAAGTACTTTTATACATTGTATTTTTTTTGCACCAGAGTTATCTGCTACAAAAAGATTTGTCTGCATTTGTATCAACTTTGCCACACTCCCTCATTATATTGATTCAATCATTCTATTGTGAATTAGCTTAAATATATGTATTATTTTCTTTTTTGAATAATTTCAGAAACTTCCCAATTTTTTCTTTTGCTGACAGGTTTTGTAGAAACTATTTTCACCTTATCTCCAACTTCACATATATTTTTTTCATCATGTGCCATAAACTTTGAGCTTCTTCTTACTCTTTTTTTGTAAAGTTTATGGGCAACAAGGTAGCTCACTTGAACAACAACGGATTTATCCATGGCATTACTTATTACAGTGCCAGTCCGGCTTTTTGCTTCATTGGATATAGACATTTGATATCACCCATTCCTTCTTTCTATTGATCTGTTACTTTTAAGCTTTTACGCCTCTGTCTTTAAACTCAATATCTCTTAATATGGTCTTTGTCCGTGCAATATCATGCTTAACTTCTCTTATTTTCATATAATTACTGAGCTGTCCAGTAACTGATTGAAAACGCAGACTGAATAACTCATCCTTCAAATCGGATAATTTTTTCTCTAATTCTTCTTTTGATAAATCTCTTAACTCACTGGTTTTCAATTTATCCCACCACCTGTTCTTCTCGCATGACAAAACGAGTTCTAATTGGTAATTTATGAGCGGCTAATCTCATAGCCTCCCGGGCAGTTTCTTCGTCAACACCACCCAGTTCAAATAAAACTGTACCGGGTTTAACTACCGCAACCCAGAATTCAGGGGAACCTTTCCCCTTCCCCATTCTAGTTTCAGCAGCCGTTTTAGTAACTGATTTATGAGGAAATATTCGAATCCAAACTTTACCACCCCGTTTTACGGCATGCGTTATGGCAATTCTGGCAGATTCAATTTGTGCACTTTTAATCCAAGCGGATTCTAAACCCTGTAAAGCAAATTCCCCAAAAGAAATCAAATGGCCCTTATGAGCTTTTCCTCTCATCTTTCCTCTTTGAGTTTTTCTATATTTTACTCTATTCGGTTGAAGCATCTTCTATCTCCCCCATCACATCTTCTTTAGGCTTATCCCCTTTAGATCCATCTGGTCTTCTATCCGGCTTTTCTTCCAGAAGCTCTTCAATATTATCTTTTTTATTATTTTTTGGCAGTATCTCACCTTTAAATATCCATACTTTTACTCCGACTTTTCCATAAGTTGTATTTGCTTCGGCAAAACCATAATCGATATCAGCTCTTAAGGTATGGAGAGGTAATCTTCCTTCCATATGCCATTCAGTTCTTGCTATTTCTGCACCACCGATTCTACCGGAAATCATAATTTTGATTCCCTCTGCTTTCATTTTTATAGCTCTGGAAGATGACTGTTTCATAATTCTTTTCACAGAAGCCCTTCTTAAAATCTGGTTGGCAACATCTTCAGCAACCAATTGAGCATCAGTTTCTGGTACTTTAACTTCTTTTATATTTATCTGAAGTTCACCTTCTGTTATTTTTGATAAATTATCCCTTAGTTTATTTACCTCAGTTCCCTTTCTACCGATAATAATCCCTGGTCTAGCACAATTGATGGTAATTCTTGTTCGATTAGCAATTCTCTCGATATTAATCATAGAAATTGCAGCGTGTTTTAAATTGTCCTTAATGTATTTTCTGATTCTATAATCTTCCAGAACATTCTGGCCGTATTTTTTTCGGCTAAACCATTTTATATCCCAATCTCTAATGATTCCAATCCGTAGACCTTTTGGATGCACTTTTTGTCCCAATTATTTTTCAACCCCTTTCTCTTCGACTTCAATCGTTATATGACTAGTACGTTTATTTATTCTGGAAGCCCTCCCCATCGCTCTTGCTTTGAATCTTTTCAGTGTCGGACCTTCATTTACAAATGCACGACTAATATATAATCCATCGATACTCATGTCATGATTATTTTCAGCATTTGCAACAGCTGATTTCAATACCTTATAAATCATTTTGGCTGACCTGGTTGGTGAAAATTGTAATTGTAAAAGTGCTGTCCCAGTATCTTTACCTTTAATCACGTCTAACATGCGACGGCATTTTCTGGGAGATACCGGTATATACTTCCCGACTGATTTTGCACCCATAACTATCCTCCTGTTTATTTCCTGTGAACACCTTTTTACCTGCTACAATTATTTAATTGCAGTAGATCTTTCAGTATGAGCTCCATGACCTTTAAATCTTCTGGTTGGAGCAAATTCACCCAATTTATGGCCTACCATATTCTCTGTAATGTAGGTGGGAACATGTTTTTTCCCGTCATGAACAGCGATGGTATGTCCAACCATTAAAGGGAAAATAGTTGAATTTCTAGACCAGGTCTTGATTGGCTCTTTTTTTCTTTTTCTATTTAGATCACGGATTTTCTTTAATAACTTTTCATCAATATATGGACCTTTTTTTATTGATCTCGACATTTTTCAATCAATCCCCCTTATTTACTTGTCCTTTTTTTTACGATATATTTATCTGAATTTTTCTTCTTTTTTCTTGTTTTATAACCTTTAGAGAGTAAGCCATTAGGAGAAACAGGATGTCTTCCTCCTGAAGATTTACCTTCACCACCACCTAAGGGATGGTCTATGGGATTCATTGCAACACCTCTGACCTTTGGTCTTCTGCCTTTCCATCTGCTTTTCCCTGCTTTTCCTAAATCAATATTAGCATGATTTAAATTGCCAACCTGACCAATTGTAGCAAAACATTCCAGTCTAATAAGTCTTACTTCTCCGGAAGGCAATTTCACATGGGCATATTTGCCTTCTTTTGCCAATATCTGAGCAGTAGTACCGGCTGACCTTGCCAGCGCTGCTCCCTGTCCTTTTTTCAATTCAATATTATGTATAAAAGTTCCTTCAGGAATATCTCTTAACGCCTTTGTATTTCCAACACTTATTTCTGCCTTTTGACCCGATATGACAGCATCGCCAACATTTAACTTGGCTGGACATACGATGTATCTTTTTTCACCATCGTTGTAATTTAATAGAGCAATTCTGGCGGAACGGTTAGGATCATATTCGATCGCAGCAACTTTTGCAGGTACACCATCTTTTTCTCTTAAGAAGTCAATGAAACGGTATTTCCTTTTAGAACCGCCACCTCTTCTCCTCACCATAATACGACCATAGTTATTTCTTCCAGCTTTTTTGCTGATCCCTCGAGATAATTTTTTTTCAGGCTCTATGGCCGTAATCTCTTCAAAAGTGGATACAGTCATGAATCTTCTACCAGACGACGTCGGTTTATATTTTTTTATATCAGCCACTTTAATCGACACCTTTCTCTTCAAATATGAATTTGAAATCAGATATTTTCCAATTCTTTAATTAATTGTCCTTCAGTCAATGTTATGATTGCTTTTTTCCAACGGGATGTTTTACCAAGATATTTCCCCATTTTTCTGCTTTTAGGAGGAACTTTAATTGTATTGACCTTATTGACTTTAACTTTAAATTTTTCTTCAACTGCCTTCTTGATTTCGGTTCTATTGGAATCCCATTGAACCTTAAATGTATACTTATGATTTTCCTTATCCTTTACACTCTTTTCAGAAATAATTGGATGAATTAAAATGGTTTTAAAAGAGGCCATTAAACAAATACCTCCTCCATAATTTGTAATGCAGATTTTGTAATGACTATCTTCTCATAATTTAAAATATCATAAGTGTTCATTTTATTTGCTGGGATAGCCAGTGCATTTTTTAAATTATGTATTGATCTTTTAATCATTTCGTTTTCTTTATCAATGATAATAAGAACTTTATTATTAGCTATATTCAGATTAGTTAATATTTTTACAATCTCTTTTGTCTTGCCATTTTCCAGGTCAAGTTTGTCAACAATAATAATATTGTTATTTTTAAACTTATCAGATAAAACAGATTGTAGAGCCACAAGACGCATTTTTTTAGGAATGGCATAACCGTAATCTCGATTGTCTGGGCCAAAAACGATGCCTCCTCCTACCCAGAGAGGAGAACGAATGGAACCCGCTCTAGCTCTCCCTGTACCTTTCTGTTTCCATGGTTTTTTACCACCACCGCTCACCTCAGCTTTTCCTTTAGTAGAAGCAGTTCCCCTTCTCTTTTCAGCTAAATATCGTTTTACAATCTGATGAACAATATGTTTATTGATTTTGGCGTTAAAAAGATCATCATTTAACTCTATCTCGCCTATCTTTTCCCCTTTAATAGTATGAACATCCATTTCAGTCATAGCGCTACTCTCCTTCCTCGGAAAATAAGTATTTAAACTGGCTAAGATTTTTTTTCAACCGCAACAAGCGTATTATTGGGACCCGGAATAGCACCTTTTAATAACAGTAAGTTCCGATCCAGATCAATTTTAATAATTTCAATATTTCTGATTTTAACTTGTTTGTTACCCATCCTACCCGGGAGCTTTTTTCCCTTAAAAACCCTTGCTGCATCAGTAGCTCCTATTGAGCCTACTGCTCGGTAGTAATCTTTTTGACCGTGACTTTTAGATCCCCCAGAGAAATGATGACGTTTTATGGCACCAGCAAAACCACGTCCTTTACTTACACTAATGATGTTAACCTTTTCTCCCTCTTTAAATAAATCTATTTTAATCTCCTGGCCAATTTTGTATTGATTAAAATCTTCGTACTGAAATTCTTTAATGTATTTAAAGCAATCTACATTTTGTTTCTTAAAATATCCCTGCAAAGGTTGATTCATTTTCTTTTTATCTAAAGGTAAAAAGCCAAGTTGCAGGGCATGATATTGATCCCTTTCTTTGTCTCTTTTATTAACTACAATACAGGGGCCAGCTTGTAATACTGTTACACCGACGGCATCACCATTCTCCAAAAAAATATTAGTCATGCCAATTTTTTTTCCTAAAATACCAGCTTTCACTGTTTAACACCTCCAGGCAGATATTCAAAACAAATCATGTTTCAATCTATATCATTTCGACAGATTCCATCTTTTCATGTTACTGATACAATTCGAACTAAAAAACTTTTTAATGATTTCCTTCAATTCAGTAAACAAGTACCTACTCTAATGTTTTTATTTCAATATCGACACCGGAAGGTAAATCCAGATGCATGAGCGCCTCAACCGACTTTGAAGAAGGATCTATAATGTCAATCATCCTTTTATGTGTCCTCATTTCAAATTCCTCCCTAGATTTCTTGTCTATATGAGGTGATCTTAGAACACAATATTTATTTATTTCAGTCGGTAGAGGAATCGGACCTGAATATTTGCCTCCTGTTTTTTTAATTGCATCAATAATTTTTAAAGCAGAATTATCTAATATTTTGTGATCATATCCTCTAAGTCTAATCCTTATTTTTTGCATCTAGTGCTTTTTACCTCCTCATTTTCTCCAGATCTTAAGATCTTAACTCGTTATCACTCGACAACATCAGTCACAACACCGGCTGCAATCGTTCTGCC
>CAYSSG010000037.1:0-18787 GCA_964433635.1 uncultured Atribacterota bacterium
TTTTTTTGAAATTTCTATTGACATGCAGTCAATTGATGATTAAAATACAAAACAATAATTGAAAAGAGATTGTAATAACCATGAAACAACAGAATACTTCAGTAGCAAAATTTTATAATCAATTTTACTATTACTTTAGTCCGGAGGTAAGTGCCTATCGGATTTGATAGTAGCAGATAGATAATCAGTTCCGATACAAGTCACCACAGGCATTTACCTCAAGTAACTGCCTGTGGTTTTTCTTTTTTAGACCACGGGTGATCATCATTCGTGGTCTTTTTATATCTAATTTATTTTAAGGAGAGGAGTGATGGATATGAACGATTGAAATAAAAATATTTGTTTCAGTGGCAAGATTGGGATAACTTGGAAGAACTGTGTGGATGTGATGTGCATTGTTTGTTGTTTTGGAATTAAAAATCTTATTAAATAGGTAAGGAGATATTAATGAAAAGAAAACTTTTAATGATAAAAATTGTTACTGTAATGGCTGTCTTGAGTATTGTTTTTTCGCTGAACGCATTAGCCCAGGTAAGTGTAGAAGAAGCGAAAAAGACAGTCATTGAGTGGGCTGATGAAAATGCTGAGCATATCAGTGCTGTATCTCGTCAGATCTGGGAGTTTGCTGAAATTGGCTTAACGGAGTTTAAGTCTTCAGATCTTCTGGTCAGCGAATTGGAACAGAATGGATTTACAATGGAACGGGGACTGGCTGGAATGCCCACCAGTTTTGTGGGAACTTATACTCGCGGAACAGGTAAACCGGTTATCGGTATTCTTGCCGAATATGATGCTTTACCCAATGGTCATGCTTGCGGACACAACCTTTTTGGAACCGCCAGCGTTGCCAGTGCCATTGCCCTGAAAGAAGCGATGGGAAAACACAATATTAACGGAACCATTAAACTGTTTGGTACACCTACCGAGGATACCCATGGCGGCAAGGTCTGGATGGCCCGGGAGGGTGTCTTTGACGGATGCGATGTATTTCTCAGCTGGCATCCAGGAACGAAAAATGATTCTAATTACGGTTCTAACCTGGCGGTACAGATCCTGGAAGTTAACTACAAAGGTGTAAGTTCACATGCCGGTTCAGCTCCTGAAAAAGGACGATCAGCCCTGGATGGCTTAACCATCAGTTCCATCGCCATGGAATTCTTAAGGGAGCATATGATTGAACCGATGAGAATTCAATATATCATTACCAATGGAGGCCAGGCACCTAATTCTGTCCCGGAATTCACTCAGATGAAATTGGTTATTCGCGGACCCATGATGAAAGAAATCGATGATCTACGTTCCAGGGATGGCGGAGTGGATGACTGTCTGCGTGCCGGAGCCCTGGCAAGCGGGACTGATGTTACGATGCAGGTGGTTGGCGCGTTCTATAATCAGATCCCCAATAAAATAGGTTCAGATCTCGTCATTGAGAATATGAAAGCGATTGGTGCACCTGCATTCACAGAAGAGGAGAATCAATTTGTTCAATCCCTTGCCGAGAAATATAACATGCCCTTGGGTAAATTAGACAGTACTATACACGAACCGATAGAAATTACTACTAAAGCTTCTGCTGATACCGGGGACGTCAGTTATATTGCTCCCCTTGTCTCTTTCAATACTACAACTGAAGCCCTTGAAACACCAGGTCATAGCTCGGCAAAAAATGATCAGGTAGGAATGTCCATTGGTTGGAAAGGTGCCATATTCGCAGTGAAGGTATTAGGATGTACAGGTCTTGACCTTCTGACTGATGAAATGAAATTAGCCAGTGTTCAAGCTGAATTCAAGGAAAGGATGACAGGTGTTGACTATCACCCGGTTATCCCTGCTGACTTATGGCCTCCCATACCCAGGGAGAATCCGCCTGACTTTAAAGGACCGGCTGCACAGATTTTTCCAGAACCCAAAGCACCGGAATCACTGCTATTCTGGAAAACGCAATAAATAAAAGAAGAAAATAGAATTAAGCATAGAAAGCGAATCAAAAAAGACGCTATTAAATCTTCTGACTATTTTCAGGCGTATGTATTGATCATAGGCAGGATTAGAAGCTATACTGTCCTGCCTATGTTTTTTGATTGAACAAAACAGTGAATCATTTTTTCTTCTTGTTATTTTCAATGATTGCCTCTTTCAAGAATCAGGATTGTTATTGCTGTTGCCCTTATGGATTCCTAAAATATTTCTTGTGATGGAACCAATGATGATTTTTGTTCTCACTTTTCAAATGGCACATTCTCTTCAAAACAATGGCTAGATTTATTTGTTGACATTGTGCACTCATAATTGTAATATTAATTCAGAATATGAAATAAATTTCATTTAATGGGAGATATTTCATAAAATGAAAAGTAATATTTCTTTAATTACAGAAATATGCAGAATGTATTACCTCGATAATCTGAATCAGAATCAGATCTCCTCCGAATTAAGAATATCAAAATCGACCGTTTCTCGGTTATTACAGGATGGCAGAAAAAAAAGAATTATCAATTTCTACATCAAGAATAGTGAAGACCGGTTGAATGACCTGGAAGATAGAATAAAAAAAAATTTTTCATTAAAGGAAGCTATTGTAGTTTCTGATGAATCGGTTGTCTCAATAGAATCCCTCAAAAAAAAGGTCGCAATGGCTGCCGCTTTATCTCTGCAGAGAAGAATCCGTGAAGGTGACATTATTGCAGTGTCATGGGGAACAACCCTATCTGAAGTTGCAAATTCATTAGGCAGTTCAATTATCCCGAATATAAAAATTATTCCCCTCGTAGGTGGTATTGATATTACCGGAAAAGATATTCAATCCAATGACATCGCTAGAAGAATAAGTAAAGCCTTTGGAGGAGAATACTATTTGTTGAATGCCCCGGTATTTGTAAGCAATTCCGAGACGAAAAGGGCACTTGAGAAAGAAAAAAGTATCCAGACAGTGATTGACAAGGCAAAATCGGCTTACATGGCCATCGTAGGCATTGGTACTCCGAAAGAGAGTTCTACCATGATCAAACGGGGATACCTATCCGTTGAGGAATTAACGGAACTGTCCAGTATGGGAGTCGTTGGAGATATCTGCACTGACTTCTATGATATTCAGGGGAATATTCTGAAAACTTCTTTCCACGATAAAATGATTGGTCTGGGGATAGAAGAATTAAAACGTCATATACCTTTTTTAATGGGTGTAGCCTGTGGTGATGACAAAAAAGAAGCAATTTTAGGTGCATTACGGGGTAAACATGTTAATGCCATTGTTACCAACAAAAAAGTCGCGGAATATGTCTTGGATAGTATTAAGTAAAAGAATATCTTGACCAGGTTCAGAATAAAAGAACCGCTCATCGAAGAAGGAATTTTTTAGAAACAAACTAATTCAGTTACCGGAAATGACTGTTAGACAGCAGATTCATTGATCAGGAACAGAAGAAAGATCAGTAGATTTTAAAGAAAAGATTTGATTTTAAGATGATAAATTTTAATGTTCATTTACCAGGAGAAATAGCGATCGTTACCGGTGCAGGCGGGATGGGAACTGCCATTATTAAGGCACTTATTCGGAGCAAGGCTATTGTTATTGTGGGCAGCAGGAGTCTGGAAAAAATCAGGAAGGATATGGAAAAAGATGCGATTGAACAGGATCAAATCTCTTTTTTCCAGGTGGATATAAGCGATTATTTTCAAGTCACTGAGTTCATTAATTCAGTTGTGAAAAGATTCGGCAGGATTGATATCCTGGTAAACACGGTGGGCATTCTTTCAGAATCTTCCATTCTGCAGTCTTCGATAGGGGATTGGGAAAATACAATACATGTAAATTTAGACAGCGTCTTTTATATTAGTAAATCAGTTCTTCCTCATATGATCAGACAAAAAAGGGGTAAGATTATCAATTTTGCCTCCATTGCCGGGGAAAGGGGATCTTCATTATCCGTTCATTATGGTTCTTCTAAGGCAGGCGTGATCGGTTTTACCAAATCCCTGGCCCGGGAGGTCGGATGTTATGGGATCACCGTCAATGCAATTTCTCCGGGAATCATCAGGACTGATATGTCAAAAGAAAAAAGAGGTCCCAATGCTGAAAAATACTTGAGCCAGATTCCATTACAAAGATTCGGCGAACCGGAAGATATTGTCGGTATGGTTCTGTTATTGGTTTCTGAAGCCGGAAATTACATTACCGGTCAGATTATGAACATAAATGGGGGCATGGGTTAGTTTAAAAATTTTCTATCTTTTCATTCAATGATAGTCTTTTTAAAGATAAATAAATTCAAATGTTCAGTAAGTATATGCAGGAGAAGAAATTGATATGAATGTCATAAAAGAACAAAAGATTAGAATGTATAGAACAATGGTCAGGATCAGGGAGTTCGAAAATCAGATTGAACGGATATATCGAGATGGAAAATTAAACGGCCATGTGCATACCTGTCATGGACAAGAGGCAATTGCAGTCGGGGTGATGGAAGCACTTACTGAGAAGGATATTATCTTTTCCAATCATCGGGGACATGGGCATTTTTTAGCTCGCGGAACTTCTCCTGAGAAAATCATGGCTGAATGCTTTGGGAAAGTTACCGGTACCAATCAAGGAAGAAGCGGAAGCATGTATCTTGAGGATGCCGTTAGGGGAATGCCGGTGGCCAGTGGCATTGTCGGAGGGAATATTTGTGTTGCCACCGGTTCAGCTTTAAGCAGCCTGATCAGCAAAGATCATGCAGTAACCATAAGTCTGTTTGGAGATGGAGCAACCAATATTGGATTTTTTCATGAATCACTGAATATGGCTTCATTGTGGAATTTGCCGATTGTCTATATCTGTGAAAATAATCAGTATGCTGAAGCTACGATGAGAGATGAGCACCAGAAAGTAAAAAAGATTTCTGATCGGGCAGTTCCTTATAACATGTCAGGGGTATCCATTGATGGTACCGATGTATTGATCGTGTATGAGACAGTTAAACAGGCTGTTGACAAAGCACGCCAGGGGAATGGCCCTTCTTTAGTAGAATGTGTAGCCTATCGTTTGAGGGGGCACTCAGCAGGCGATCTGGCTGTTTATCGACCTAAAGAAGTTGAAGAGAAGTGGTGGAAAGCCTATGATCCAGTGCAGATATTCCGAGAACAGATTCTAAGAGCAGAGCTATTGGATTTAAAGGAAGTTGAAGCAATGGAAGAAGAAATAAGGAAAGAAATGACTACAGCGGTAAAATTTGCTTTAGATAGCAAAGAACCCCTTGCTGAAACAGTGAGTCTGAATGTTTTCCAGGAGGAAGATCATCATGAGTCAATGCATGTATATTGAGGCGCTGAGAAGTGCACTGAGAGAAGAGATGCGCAGGGATAAAAATGTATTTATCATGGGAGAAGATATAACCAGGTATGGGTTTGGTGTTAACAGGGGACTTTTGGAAGAATTTGGTCCGGAAAGAGTGAGAAATACGCCAATCTCTGAAGCTGCTATTATCGGCTCTGCCGTAGGAGCAGCCTTACGGGGAATGAGGCCAGTTGCAGAAATCATGTTTGTTGATTTTATTATGATTGGAATGGACCAGATAGTCAATCAGGCAGCTAAAATGAGTTATCTGTCCAATGGAGATTTTTCTGTTCCAATGGTTATCAGAGCACCAGAAGGAACAGAATGGTTTGGCGGTGGCGCACAACATTCTCAAACCCTTCATTCAATCTTTATGAATATCCCGGGAATAAAGTTAGTCATTCCTTCTGACCCTTATGATGCCAAGGGACTTCTTAAAAGCGCCATTCGGGACAATAATCCGGTGTTATTTTTTGAACATAAACAGCTTTACACCCAGAAAGGTGAGGTTCCAGATGAAGAATATACAGTTCCGCTGGGTAAGGCAGCAATCAAAAGAGGAGGAAAAGATATTACTTTAGTTGCTACCTCCTGGATGGTTCAACATTGTTTAGAGGTTGCTGAAGAATTGAAAGGTAAAATCAGCGTAGAGGTGATTGATCCTAGAACATTAGTTCCTCTGGACAAAGAGACGATTCTTCATTCCGTAAAGAAAACGGGAAGATTATTGGTTGTTGATGAATCTCCCCTGAACGGAGGCGTACAAGGAGAAATTGTGACAGTCGTTATACAGGAAGCTTTTTGGAATATGGAGTTTCCTCCGAAAAGAATAGGTTCTTTAAATACTCCGATTCCCTTCAGTGAATCCCTGGAAAAAGAAGTGATTCCTACCAAAGGGAAGATTAAAAAAGAAATTTTGGCTATGTTTCCTGATTGAAGAATAGAAGGTGGAGAAGATGCAAATAGTCCAGATTCCCAAAACAGAATCAAAAGTAGAAGAAGCGACATTAATTAAATGGTGTAAGAGAGAGGGAGATAAAGTTAATCAGGGAGAGCTTATTGCTGAAACAGAGACATTTAAGGCAATTGTAGAAATCTATTCTCCAGCTGACGGGATTATTTATAAACGATTTGTTGAAGAAGGAGAAACGGTTGCAGTCAATACAATAATAGCCGTTATCATCAATGAAGGAGAGAAGGTCTCTCCCGAAGACATAAGCCCTTATCTGCTGAATCATGAGGTGGAGAGTGAACATGTAAAAAAGGAAAAGAAAAATTCTTTCCAGAGGGATTTAAACAAAAGAATTGAAGGCAGAGATGAAAAGATAAGAATAGCCCCTGTAGCCCGTAAATTAGCCTCAGAAAAGGGAATTGATTTATCTTTGATCGATGGTTCTGGTCCGGGAGGAGCTATTATGAAACAAGATATCGAAAATCATATTTCCAAAACATCAGAAACAGGGGAAAGGAAAAATTTTAATATCGGAAAGATATATCAATTAACCTCAGTGCAAAAGCTGAGTGCTGAAAGGCTTACTGACAGTTACAGGAATATTCCTCAGTTTACCCTTTGCCGGAAAATTGATATCAGATCACTGGTGCAAAGAAGGCTGGCGTTGAAGAATATGCCATCCATTGGATATCCATCTTTAATTGATTTCATCATTGAAGCGCTCATTCCAACCCTGAAGATATTTCCGGAATTTAATGCAATTATCGATCAAAAAGGTTATAATTTTATCAAAGAGATTCATTTCAACTTAGCTATCGCAACAGAGAGAGGATTAATGACCCCGGTGCTCAGGAATTTGGAAGGAAAAGATGTCTTTGAAATCGCAGACATCAGAAGGAAAATGACCGAAAAGGCACTAAAAGGGAAATTACAACCGGATAATTTTGAGCAGGGAACGTTTACTATCACCAATTTAGGTTTACAGGGTATTGAATATTTTACTCCGATTATCAATCCTCCGCAGGTTGTTATACTCGGAATTGGCAAATCAGAAGGAACGTCTCTTCCACTGAGTATGTCAATGGACCACAGGTTGATTGATGGAGCCAGGGGGGCTGATTTTCTAGAATTTTTTGCCAAGAAATTAGCCCAGGTTCCTGAAGGAGGTGAGTAAAAAAATAGTTATCTTTTAAATAAAAACGTAAAATAACTGAGTGTATTGAAAGGAAATCAAAAAGATAGGAAAGGATATATCCGCAAAAAATCAAATTAAAGGAGAAAAAAATGAAAAAAATAATGTATTCCTTTTTAGTGTTAACGGTCCTTCTATTTGCATTTTCTGCATTTGTTTTAGCTCAACAGGCTGATAATGATTATGAGATTGTTATGGTGGTTAAGCTGGAAGGAGTAGCCTGGTTTGATAATATGAGGTTGGGAATTGAAGAATTTGCCAAAGAAACCGGGGTTAATGCCTATCAGATTGGCGCAGATACAGCTGACCCGGCATCCCAGGTAGCGCTGATTGAAGACCTTATCGCAAAAGGCGTTGATGCTATCCTGGTTGTTCCAAATGACCCGGTAGCATTGGAACCGGTATTCAAAAAGGCAAACGATGCCGGAATTATTACTTTAACACATGAAGCATCTAACCAGAAACAGGTTAGTTTTGACATTGAAGCCTTTGATAATGTTGCCTATGGAAGGCATATGATGGATGTGATGGCGAAAGATATGAATTACGAGGGAGAATATGCTACATTTGTTGGCCATCTTACCTCTACTACGCACAATGAGTGGATTGATGGGGCAGTTGCACAACAGAAAGAAAAATACCCAAATATGAAAATGGTTGCAGAAAGAGTAGAAGATCGGGAAAATCAGCAAATTGATTACGAGAAGGCGCTGGAACTTCTAAAAACTTATCCCAACCTAAAAGGTATGTTGGGTACAGCGATGTGCGGTGTGCCTGGATTCTCTCTGGCTATTGAAGAAAAGGGTCTCATTGGAAAAGTAGCAGCCTACGGAACCTGCTTACCATCCGTAGCCTATGATTATTTAAAGAGCGGTTCTGCCAAGTCGATTCACTTCTGGATTCCAGCTGATGCCGGATATGTAACTGCTAAGGTGGCCTGGGAACTCCTTAAGGGAAATGAAATTGTAGAAGGAATGGATTTAGGCAAGCCTGGTTATGAAAATATTACCATTAAAGAGAATGAATTTGGAACAAAAGTAATTTATGGCAGTGCCTGGAAAGATGTCACTCTTGAAAATATTGATGAGTATGATTTGTAAAACAAAGGGTCTGTCATGTCTGTACTGACAGACAAAAGATTGGCTGAAGAATGATGATTCTTCAGCCAATCTTTTAGTTCGTCGATCCCGAACTTTTCTTTAAAAAACTGGACAAAATGGAATACATTCAGCTATTGGCTCAAGGTGCAAGGAAAATACTTAAAATAAAAAAATGTTTTATCGATTAAGTATTGATATAAGAAGTCTTAACTGGTGAAGTGATCATGGTTGAAACCCCGGATAAATTATTAGAAGTGAAAGATATAAGTAAATCATATGTTGGTGTACAGGCCTTAGATAAAGTTAGTTTGAACATCAACAGGGGAGAAATAGGATGTCTGGTAGGGGAAAATGGTTCAGGTAAATCTACCCTGATTAAAATCATTGCCGGAGTGGTTAAGCCGGATGAAGGGGAAATCATTATTAATGGAAAAAAGTTTGAAAGTTTACATGCCATCGATGCGATAAGAGAAGGGATACAAGTCATCTATCAGGATCTGTCTTTATTTCCCAACCTTTCCGTTGCAGAAAACATCTCCTTAAATCAAATGATTGAAAAAAAGAAAAGGTTGATTCGCTGGAAAGAGATAGGGGATATCGCAGAAAGAGAAATTTCCAATATCAATAAAAAACTGGATTTAAATGAGAAGGTAGAAAATATTTCCATTGCTAATAAACAGCTTGTGGCAATATGCAGAGCATTAACACAGGATGCCCGACTCATTATCATGGATGAACCGACCACAGCCATTGCAAAAAGAGAAATTGACTTTCTGTTTTCTGTTATTTTAGATTTAAAGAAACGGGGCATTTCTACACTCTTTGTCAGCCATAAGCTTAGCGAAGTGCTGCAGATATCTGAAAAAGTAACCGTCATACGAGATGGTAAACTGGTCGGTGTTTACGATACAAAAGAATTAGACCCTGACACCCTTTCTTTCCATATGAGTGGCAGAAAGATCGCTGATTCCGTTTTTAATTACCAGGAAAAAACGAAGCAGAAAGAGCCGTTGTTAGAGGTCAGGAACCTTTCCAAAAAAGGAAATTTCCAGAATATTAACTTTAAAATTCAATCAGGTGAGATCGTAGGAATCACAGGAATTCTTGGTTCAGGGCGTACGGAACTTGCCTTAGCACTGTTCGGTTTAAATAAACCGGATTCAGGAGAGATATATATCAATGGGAAGCTGGCGAAGATAAAAGTACCTCGCGATGCGATCGATTTGGGTTTAAGTTATTTACCGGAAGATAGACTGAATCAGGGTTTATTCATAAAGAATTCTGTAGAAAACAATATCATTGTTACAGTATTAAAGAGCTTGCTGAACAAATTCAGATTACTGGAAAATAATAAGAAACAGGAAACTGCTAAAAAATGGGTAGAAGAATTAAAGGTCATAGCCCCATCCGTAGAGACTGCAGTTCAGGCACTTTCAGGCGGTAACCAACAACGCGTGGTTATCGCTAAATGGCTGGCTACAAAACCCAAAGTTTTTATTTTAGATGGTCCTACTGTAGGTATCGATGTTGCCTCTAAAAGTAATATTCATCATATTATCAGGATGTTAGCCGATCAGGGTATGGGGGTTATTATTATTTCTGACGAAATTCCTGAAATACTCCGAAATTGTAATCGAATCATCGTCATTAAAGAAGGTAAAATGGTTGAAAAGGTCAATACGAATGAGGTAAACGAAACCAAATTACTGGAAATACTGGAAAAGAAAAATCATCAGGTTGAATCAGATGAAAAAAAAGAGTAGCAATTTCAATTTTCAAAAATTATTAAAACAGCATGAGTTGTATTTATTTTTGGTCATCATCGTTTACTCGATTTTCATTACTTCTTTAAATTCCTCTTTTTTATCTCTGGAAAATTTATTTGATTTAAGTAAGAGCAGTGCAGGGATGGGAATTATGGCAATCGGCGTCTTTATTGTTTTATTATCAGGAGGTATCGATTTATCTTTTACGGCAATAGCCATTTCAGGGCAATATATTGCTGCTAAAGTTCTGATTGCCAGTGGTGTTGATAATATTTTTCTGGCATTTTTTATTTCCTGTTTAGTAGGTGTTGCTCTGGGGGCAATTAACGGATTTCTTATCTCATATTATAAAATCCCGACACTCATTGCGACATTAGGAACGTCAAGTGTTTTCCATGGAGCTTTATTAACGATTGTGGGTACCAAGGCTATCAATTCAGCCCAACTACCCGATTGTTTCAAAGCATTCGGCGCAGCAAATGTATTTATGCTGACTAAACCGAATGGAGTTAATTATGGGTTGTCAGTCTTTGTTATCCTATTTATCCTCCTTGCCATACTGACCTGGCTTATTCTTAAATATACCATGCTGGGGAGAGGAATCTATGCCATAGGAGGAGATATCAATTCAGCCATCCGTGCTGCTTTTAATATTCCGAAGATTCAATTTTTTATTTACTGTTATGTAGGGATTCTGGCTGGTATTGCCGGAGTTCTGCATATTTCCCTTATCCGTTATGGCAATCCTACCTATATTGTCGGAGATGAACTGAATGTGATTGCTGCCGTTGTCTTAGGAGGGACCAGGATAACCGGTGGTTCAGGAACGATTATCGGTACCATTATGGGCGTAGCAATGATAACGATTTTAAATAATAGTCTGATTTTGGTGGGATTATCTTCTTTTTGGCATACTTTCTTTGTTGGACTGATCATTATCATCAGTGTTAGTTTAACATCTTATCAGAACAGGAAGAGTGTGGGAAACATTATTTTCAGGAGATAAAAGATATATTCATGGAGGGATTATTTGTCAGGTAAATATTCCAAACATTCAAACTTATTGACTTTATTCATCATCATGATCGGCGTGATTGTGGTCATCGCGCTATTTTTACCAGCCAAATTTTTAACCATTCGAAATTTTCAATCAATGTTCAGTCAGATCCCTGAATTTGGATTAATGGCGATTGCCATGATGCTGGCTATGTTGACAGGAGGGATTGATTTATCGGTGGTTGCCAATGCCAACCTGGCTGGAATTGTAGCTGCACTTATTCTGACAAAATTTACCTTTTTTCAGGCAAGCGTTAATGCAGAGCTATATACCATTGCTTTTGCTATTATTTCAGCCCTTACAGTATCGTTGATATGTGGTTTATTAAACGGGATTTTAGTGGCTTATATCGGTGTTCCACCTATTCTTGCAACCCTGGGTACAATGGGTCTCTTTTCAGGAATTGCAATTATTATTACCAAAGGATATGGAATTGTCGGGTTTCCTGAAAAATTCCTGCTGATCGGGAGCGGGACCATTCTCTTGATACCGGTGCCAATGATTATTTTTATGCTATGTGTTGCAGTCGCATTAATCATATTTAATAAGACCAATTTTGGATTTAATATACACATGCTGGGCTCCAATCCGGTAGCTGCCCGTTTCAGTGGTATCAGGAATGAAAATATTTTAATCAAAACTTACATGGTAAGTGGTCTATTTGCTGGTTTAGCGTCTATCATTATGATATCAAGAGTCAATTCAATCAGACCAGGATATGGTGAAGTGTATTTGCTTCAGGCTATCCTGGTATGTGTTTTGGGGGGCGTTGATCCCAGTGGCGGGTCAGGAAACTTATTTGGCCTCCTGATGGGGATTATGACCCTGCAGGTTTTGCAAAGTGGCTTTAACATTCTATCATTCAGCCCTTTTTTTAAGAAGGTTATATGGGGTTTAATATTGATTTTAGTCATGGTCATTAATTTTTACCGTGCGAATGTATCACAAAAATCAATTAAAAAAGTAAGAACAGATCTGTGAACAGGAGGTAACTATGAAAAAAATTATCAATGATCCAAAAAATTTTGTTAACGAGATGATCCAGGGAATTTTAGCAGCACATCCAGGGCAGCTTAAGTGTGTCAATCATGATTTACGATGTTTAGTGCGAGCCGATGATAAAAAATCCGGTAAAGTAGGCCTCTCCACCGGTGGAGGGTCAGGTCATCTTCCTTTATTTTTAGGCTATGTCGGAAAAGGCATGTTAGACGGCTGTGCCGTTGGAAATGTGTTTGCATCTCCCAGTGCAAAGCAGATGTTGGAAGTGACTAAGGCAATTGACTCAGGGAATGGGGTCTTGTACATCTATGGAAATTATGGCGGAGACGTAATGAACTTTGATATGGCTGCTGAAATGGCCGATATGGAAGGTATCCGAGTTGAACAGGTGGTTGCCGGAGAGGATGTAGCTTCCTCACCCAAGGGTCAGGAAGACAAGAGGCGAGGGGTTGCCGGAATATTTTTTGTCTACAAAATTGCCGGTGCTTGTGCCGAAGAGATGGCCTCTCTGGAAGAAGTGAAAAGGGTAGCGGAAAAGGTATGTGCCAATGTTCGCACGATGGGAGTTGGACTTTCTCCCTGTATTATTCCAGAAATGGGGGAGCCTACCTTCGAGATGAATGAAGGACAGATGGAAGTTGGTATTGGTATCCATGGAGAACCAGGAATAGGGAAAGGAGAACTGAAACCCGCTGATGAGATTGTCGATACAATAATGAAATCAGTCCTGGAGGATTTACCCTATCAGTCAGGAGATGAAGTATCGGTATTGGTCAATGGATTGGGGGCTACACCCAAAGAGGAGCTATATATCGTCTATAGAAAAGTCGCGCAGATATTAAAAGACAAAAAAATTACCGTATATCATCCTTATATCGGTGAGTTTGCTACTTCTATGGAGATGGCCGGAATGTCAATTTCCTTACTAAAGCTGGACCAGGAGCTAAAAAATTTATTAAAAAAATCTGCTGATACACCCTTCTTTGTCCAGGCAGAACTTGAATAGAAAGAAGACAAGATGATGAATAAACTAAGATTATCCGATTTTAAGGATCTTTTTACCAGGATAAGGGATACCATGGTTGAAAACAAAACAAACCTTTTTAAACTGGATTCAGCGATTGGTGACGGTGATTTAGGGATTACGATGAGTACCGGATTCTCCAGGGTGAATGAGATGATGCTGGACCTGGAAGAAGAGGACTTGGGAAAGGTATTCATGAAAGTTGGCATGACTCTGGCTGATACGGCTCCTTCCACTTTAGGTACGCTGTTGGCGACTGGATTTATGAGAGCCGGTAAAATTGTTAAGGGTAAGACTGAAGCTAATTTGTCTGACTTTGTTTTAATGGCTTCTTCTTTTTTGGAGGGAATCATGGAGAGAGGAAAGGTAACGCCAAATGAAAAGACCATTGTCGATTCTCTCAATCCAGCTTTGCAAGCTCTTAAATCATCCTACAATGAAGGTATGGAATTAAGAGAAGCTTTAAAAAAAGCTTGTGAAGCAGCTGAAGGCGGAGTAGAGGCAACCAAAGAAATGCTTCCAAAACACGGTAGATCAGTCTGGTATGGAGAAAAATCAGTAGGCAAGGAAGATCCAGGTGCAGTGGCAGGAATGTTGTTGATAAAAGCTTTCTATGAATTCGTAGATAGTCATCGTTAAAGAACGGAGGATAAAAGTAATGACTGAATACGTGCTGGGTATTGATGCAGGTACGGAAAGTGTCAGGACAGGTGTATTTGACCTAAAGGGAAATATCCTTGGATTCGGAACCTATCCTTATCAAACTTATTACAAACATCCCGCCTGGGCTGAACAGAAAGTGGAAGAATGGAGAGAAGCTCTCATTAAATCGATAGTAGAAGCTATTCGTATTGCCGGGATCAATCCTAAGGAAGTGATTGCTATTGGTCTTGATGCAACCTGCTGTTCAGTGGTCTTTTTTGATGAGGATAACAGACCTACCCGCGATCCTATCATATGGATGGATGTAAGATCCTCTGAGGAAGCAAAATTCATTGAATCCATCGATGACCCAGCAAGGGGATATAACGGATACAGCAAAGTTTCAGCCGAGTGGTTTCCCTGTAAGAATTTATGGGTCAAAAGGAACCAACCGGAAATTTATCAAAGAACAAAGATCATCGCTGAATACACTGATTGGCTGACTTTTGAATTGACAGGGGAATGGACTTTAGGGATATGTACCACTTCGGTCAGGGGATATTACGACAATGAAAGAGGCGGTTTTCCCGAAGGATTTTATAAAAAGATGGGATTGGAAGATCTACTTGAAAAACTTCCCAAGAGAGTATTGAAGCTGGGTGAAGTTGCCGGGAGGTTAAGGGAAGAAATCGCAGATCAGACGGGTTTGCCAGCGGGAATTCCAATCGCCCAGGGTGGTGCCGATGCAATGATTGCGGTAATCGGTTTAAATGCCTTGAGAACTGGACAGCTGGCTTATATTACGGGTTCTTCCCATCTTTTACTGGGTATCTCTGATAAAAGATTTCATGTAAAGGGTCTTTTTGGTACCTACCCTGATGCCATTGTTGATCATACCTATCTCATTGAAGGTGGCCAGACTTCAACCGGTTCAGTGTTAAAGTGGTTTAAGATGAATTTTATCAATAGAAAGATCGAAGAGGAAGCAGATAAGCAACAGAAGAGCATCTATCAATATATGAATAAGCAGGCAGAAGAGTTACCTCCCGGATCTGAAGGGGTGCTTATCCTGGAACACTGGCAAGGGAATAGAACGCCCTATATTGATCCCTACAGCAGAGGCGTGATTCGAGGTCTTTCCTTAAAACATACACCTGTGCATATCTATAGGTCTATTATGGAATCGGTCTCATATGGAACCGAGATTATCTTAAGAGTCATGAAAAAGAATCATTTTGAAGTAAAAGAAATTATTGCCTGTGGCGGTACTACTCATAGTTCATTGTGGCTGCAAATCTATGCTGATGTAACCGGATTGCCCATCAAGACAACGACAACTTCAGAGGCAGCTGCATTAGGTTCGGCGATTCTTGGGGCTGTAGCTGCCGGAAAATACCGCAGTATTCCTGAAGCAGCAGATAAAATGGTCCAATGTCAGGAGACCGTTATTCCGAATATGGAAAATCATAAAAAATACAAATTTTTTATAAACCAGTATGAAAACACTTATTTGATGTTAAAGGACAGTGCCCACGCAATAAGTAAACATATTGCCAGCAGTGATAAATAAAGACTCGAAAATAGGAGTAGAGATGAAATCAGTGTAGCCCATCAGTTCTGCTGATTGAATGTCAAGCGTCAGCGTCCTTTCTTTTGTAATCATATGGAATGTCATATATACACATCAGAAACAATGATACCAGTATCTGGACAATCTATTTTATTAGCAGCTTTACCAAAAAAGAATTCTGCCTCTTTGTGTCTGTCTGATCCGAAAACGATCAAGGGATTCTCTGTGAATGGTTCCATAGGTTTTATCTTCAAACCGAGTGTATGGCACTGGCTGCCCTATCCATTATTCACAAAAGCCAGTTTTATACTGCTGTTTAAAAAAGGAACACCAGAGGAAGACTTGAAAATAATCAATTTGAATAAAGAGTTTGACCTGTCTATCAAGATTATCTTATAAGTGAAAACAAATCATTTGATTAGAATAGAATGAGGATTGGATTCTGATATAGATATTTGGAAGAAATCTTCTAATATTTTTTTCTCTTAAGATGATTTTTCATAATACTTTTAGCGAACTTGCCGAACTGTTTGTCTTTCCTTCTTTTTTCCAGATAGGACATCTCATACCAGGCTGATTCTTTTTTCATCTTGAGATAATTCTGGTATCTTCCCGGGGAAAGCGTTCCATTTTTTAAAGCAGCCAATACGGCACAGCCTTCCTCCTGGGTATGGGTACAGTCATTAAATCTGCAGTGCCTGGATAAAAATTGAATTTCTTTAAAAGCATCACCAATTCCCTCCTGAGAATCTGCCATTCCAAGCTCACGCATCCCTGGTGTATCTATAATGATGGCACCATTGGCAAGTTCAATCATCTGACGGGAAGTAGTTATATGTTTTCCCTTGCCGTCTTTTATTCTGACCTCACCTGTTTTCAATACATTACTGCCTATAAGCTGGTTCAGTAAAGTTGTTTTGCCCACCCCGGAAGAACCAAGAAAACAATAGGTTTCCCCCGGTTTAAACAAATTTTTTACCCGATTTAAATGACATTCACTCAGATTACTGAAAGCAATGACTGGAATATTCGGCATGATATTAAGAACAGCGGATACTTTATCTTCCACTGCTTCGGCAGACAGGAGATCACTTTTACTCAGCAGTATTATTGGCTTGATATCTCCTTCATGGATGATGGCGATATAGCGTTCCAACCGTCTGAGGTTGAAATCATGATCACAAGATTGAATAACAAAGGCGGTATCAACATTAGCAGCAATCGGCTGAACGGATATTTTTTTCCCCGGCATTTTTCGTTTCAGGATTGTTTTCCTGGAGATGACTTCATGAATAAGGGCAAAGGTATCCCGGTTAAAGAATTGGACATAGACCCAATCGCCAACGGTGGGATAATCCAAAGAAGATTCAGTTCCATAGACTAAATTACCCGTCATTTCCGCAAAAATATCTTCGGCATTTTTTTGAACAGTATAACTATTCTTATGCACTCCGGTAACTCTAGCTACCTGAAGATCATTCAATTTATCAGAATCAATTCTTTTTCGAAACCATTCATCAATCTCTAATTCTTTTTTGTCCATCTTTTCGAATCCTTTTAACCTATTGATTATTCATTGTTGGGGAAAATATTCCCGTGTTCCATGTTATCATTTTTTTAGAAGTTATCTTGTTTTTATGATACAATGCTGCTTAAATGATTTTTATCAAAAAAACCAATCTTAAATAAACATATAGCGTATTATATTACTGCGATGGCTGAATTTCAAGAAAGGGGATCACAAATACCCAGTATGAATCAGCAGAGAATCGAAAAATTGGTAACAGATTATATCAAGAATGCTGAGGATAATCATATTAAAGAGGAGATTGCTCTCTCAAATGATGTAGCAGGAATGAAGATATTTGATAAACCGTTTTATGACTTTGGGGATATTGATGATCTGCTATTTGAGCAATTAAAAAACCCTTCGGCGATTGGTCATCATTAAATATTCATACAAGGTGAGACCTTTTCCCAATGATCGGCGATTCATGACTGAAATCAAGGAAATAATGGTATAATCTATTGCACAAGTGAACAGGATATATTGCATCGTAAGCGAACAGTCTTTTGATTGTGATTAGGTTGAAAATTAAGGAAAAGGAGTACCATGATGGAGAAATCAAAGGTATATTTTACCGATTTGCGAACAAGGCCGGGAAATAATCTATTGGATAAATTAAGGAATCTGATTTTACAGGCAGGAATGAGGGATATCCATTTCGAAGATAAATTTACTGCTCTGAAGATTCACTTCGGAGAAGCAGGAAATCTGGCCTATATTCGTCCCAACTATGCAGCTTGTGTTGTTCGATTGATTAAAGAATCAGGAGGAATGCCTTTCCTGACTGATGCTAATACGCTTTACAGGGGGGAAAGGGCGAATGCCATCGATCATTTGAATACAGCGATGGAAAATGGTTTTAACCGTATCGCAGTTGGATGTGATGTCATCATTGCCGATGGATTAAAAGGAACCGAGTATCGTGAGATTCCTATCAATAAAAAACATTGTCAGGCTCCTAAGATTGCTTCTGCCATTGCTGATGCCGATATTATCGTTTCTCTTACTCATTTTAAAGGTCATGAGATGACCGGTTTCGGCGGAACCCTGAAAAATATCGGTATGGGAAGCGGGTCCAGGAATGGCAAAATGGAGATGCATTCCACTTCCAAGCCCAGGATCAGACTTAATAAATGTATAGGATGTGGAGATTGTATTCGTAATTGTTCCCAGAACGCAATTCATTTTAATCGAGATAAAAAAGCAGAAATTGATTATCAGAAATGTATCGGTTGCGGACAGTGTGTTGCAGTGTGCCAGTATAGTGCAGCAGTTGTGGGTTCTCATGCCTCCGGTGCAATTGTCCAGGAGAAAATGGTGGAATATGCTTATGCGACATTAAAAGGTAAACCCAACTTTCATATCAGTTTCATTATGAATGTTTCTCCTTTCTGTGATTGCTGGAGTCATAATGATATGGCCATTACTCCCGATATTGGAATGGCCGCTTCCTTTGATCCTGTTGCTTTGGATCGAGCCTGTGTGGATCTGGTAAATAAAGCCTCGATGGTTAAGCAGTCTATTCTGGAGGAACGGGATTTTCATGAAGGAGAAGATAAATTTACCCATGTCCATACTGACACTGATTGGAAGGTCGGATTAAG
>CAYSSG010000038.1:0-16536 GCA_964433635.1 uncultured Atribacterota bacterium
GTGGGAGAGTAGGACACTGCCGGGAATTTTTTATTGGAGGGATTATGGGGATTGAAGTAATATCATTTGATGTTGACGGAACATTAGTGCACCCGGATTATAATGATTTAATCTGGCAGAAAGCATTGCCTGAATTGGTGGCAAAAAAGGAAGGCTTGGATTTCGAAACCGCACTACACATGGTTCAGAAAGAGTATGACCGGGTTGGAGATAAGAATATTCAATGGTATGATATCAAATACTGGATAAATTTTTTTCAACTGAATATTGATGATGAAACCTTATTGCAGCAATATGAGAATAAAATAAAAATATTTTCTGAAGTTCCCCATGTTTTAAGCCAACTCTCTTTAAAATACAATTTAATATGTATTTCATCCATGCCCAGGGAATTTTTAAAACCCAAAATTAAAAAATTAAAAAGATACTTTCAGTCAACTTTCTCTGCCCTATCAGATTACCAGCAGTTAAAAAATAAAGAGATATATGGTAAGATTTGTCAGAAACTACAACTTGAACCGGAAATGATATTACATGTAGGAGATCATGAAAAATCAGATTTTATTGCTGCCAGAGAAGCAGGGCTTAAAGCTTTATTGGTTGATCGTGATCAGCTTGGATATCAGGAAAAATATCCTGATGAAGTGATTCACAGCCTGTCTGATATCCTGATCAAGCTAAATAAATGATGACACGGAAGGTATAATATGCCTGAACTACCTGAGGTTGAAACGATCAGAAGAGGTCTGAAAAAGGAGATTCTGAATAGGCGAATCATCAAAATTCAGGTGAATCTTCCCAAACTCATCAGAATTCCCAAGGCTAACCAATTTAAAGCCCGGTTAAAAGATACAATGATCGAAGATATAAGACGACAGGGAAAATTTATACTGTTTTTCCTGCATACAGGTGACCGTCTTGTAGTTCACCTGGGGATGAGTGGCTTGCTATTGTATCAGGAAAACGAATTGATTATACCCCAATCCAATAAGAAGCATCATCATATTATTTTCTATTTTCAGGACGGCAGTAAGCTGATTTACAATGATGTAAGACAATTTGGAAAGATCTGGCTGCTTGAAAAAAATGATGAGCTGGCTGAAATCAAGGCTTTAGGTTTTGAACCACTGGGATATTACTTTACCTTCGATGAGTTCTACAGAATGCTGCAGAAAAGCAGAAAAAATATCAAGTCATTTTTAATGAATCAAAAGAATGTTGCCGGTATCGGTAATATCTATGCCAATGAGATTCTTTTTCATTCCGGTATTCATCCTCTTCGTAAGGCTAATTCTTTACAAATTGATGAGACAAGAACTGTCTATCAGAATATAAGAAAGATTCTATCCAGAGCTATCGCACTACGAGGGACTACAATGATTGATGAGTCCTACCGTGATCATAAGGGCAATAAAGGCCAATATATGGACGATATCATGATCTATGGTAAAAGAGGAGGCACTTGTCCGATTTGCGGCCGGCATATAGAAATCATTAGAATAGAAAACAGGAGTACCTTTGTTTGTCCTGTCTGTCAAATATAATATGATTTTTTAAAAATGGTTAGAAGGAAAATGTTCATTAAATGATGGAAAAGGTTATTTTTCTTGGAACCGGTGCCGGGATGCCAACCCTTAGCAGAAATGTGGCATCGATGGCTGTGATATTTCAAACAAGCGGTGATTTCTGGTTATTTGACTGCGGAGAGGGAACACAACAACAGATTCAACGGGCTGGTTTGAAACTGACCAGACTGAAAAATATTTTTATAACTCATCTCCACGGTGATCATCTCTTCGGACTCCCGGGATTAATGGCTAGCAGAGGTCTGCAGGGGATCAAAAGAGCCATCAATATTTTTGGTCCTGTTGGCTTGGAAGGTTACCTCAAAAATTCTTTTGAATATTCCGCAACATATATTCCCTATCACTACAAGATTTATTCCCTTGCCAGGGAGGAGTATCTCACTAAAAAATTATTATGGAAAGAAGAAGAATGTTCGGTTTTTTGTGTGGTACTCAATCATCAAATTGATAGTTTTGGATATGCTATTGATGAAAAGCATATCCAATGCAATATCATGGCAGAAAAATTAATAAAAATGGGAATAATGCCTGGACCAGTTTATGGAGAGATCAAAGAAAAGAATCAAGTCATGTATAATGGCAGACTATTTCAAAAAAAGGATTTTATCAAAGAATCAGTAAGTATTAAAAAATTGTGTTACTGTGGTGATACAGCATACACTGAAAATGCTATCCGTCTCTCTAAAAATGCTGATCTCCTTATCCACGAAGCAACTTTTTCTAACGATGAGAAAGATGAAGCTGAGCAGAGTTACCATTCTACCATTGATGACGCCATCAAGGTAGCCCGGGCTGCTGGAGTAAAGCGATTGGTTTTAACTCATATCAGTCCCAGATATGGCCATTCATCACGAAATTCTGAAAAAGAGAGTGCATTCCGGAGAGAGAGAGTACAAAAATATCCCCAAGTCATCTTAGCTGAAGATTTTCTGGAAATAAAAATATAAACAAAATCGTGAACAGGCCTTGAATTTTGGTAGAATTTAAGTTATTTTATATTAGTTATTGCAATTGGATAGATAAATAAAGATATATTTGGTAAATGCTGAGATGAAGTGATGGTTGTATCTAAAGATTAGTTTACCTGATATAATGGAATGAATAATTTTCATGCATAGGAGGTGAAAAAAAATATGAAAGCAACCGTTGACCAGGATCTTTGTACCGGATGTGGGCTTTGTGAGAGTACATGTCCAGAAGTTTTTGAGTTACAGGATGATGTAGCAGCTGTCATTGTAGACACTGTTCCTAAAGATGCAGAAGAATCTTGCAAGCAAGCTGCTGAAGATTGTCCCGTTGAGGCTATCAGTTGCGAATAGAAAAACAGAGGAAGAGGGACAAAAACCTCTTCCTTCCTATTCTTTTTTCTGCCAGTATTCCATCCCATTTCTTTTATTTCTCCATCAGACAGTGATAAAATATGATGTATTAAGTCAGTCAATCATTTCTATAATAACTTTCATTTTTACTTGTGAAATTTTAAAAAGTGGAAAAAAATCAATAACTAGGGATGATAAGCGAAAAGAGCAGATTATGAAGATGAATAAAAAAAAGGCCATAGCCCTTTATTCTGGCGGCCTGGATAGTATTTTGGCGATTAAATTATTATTAGAGCAAGAGATTGAGGTGATCGGACTACAGCTCACAACCCCCTTTTTTGAATATAAGGGTAGTACTGACCATCAAAAATATCTGGGTATTCCTATTCTTATCAGGGATATGAGTGAAGATTTTCATAAAATCCTTCTGAAACCAAAGCACGGATATGGGAAAAATAAAAATCCATGCATTGATTGCCGTATTCTGATGTTTCAAAAAGCAGGAGAAGTAATGAACCAGGAAAAGGCATTATTTATTATCAGTGGCGAAGTTCTGGGGCAGAGACCGATGACTCAAAATAAGAGGAATTTACTGCTTATCAGCGAGAAATCAGGTTATGGGAAATGGATTGTGAGGCCGCTTTCTGCATTATTGTTACCGGAAACTGAACCGGAGAGACTCAAGATCATTGATCGTTCCAGATTATTAGATATAGAAGGACGATCAAGAAAAAGACAGCTGGCGCTGGCAGAGAATTGGATGATAAAAGAATTCCAGAATCCGGCAGGAGGATGTAAGTTAACAGAACCGGGATTTGCAAAAAGAATCAATGATTTGTTAAAGATAAAAAACTTTAGCCAGAATGATATTGCATTGTTGAAAACTGGCAGACACTTTACCCTTCAGGGATGCATTAAATTAGTTGTAGGCAGGAATGAGGATGAAAACAGAAAGCTTTTTTCACTGGCTAACCGGGAAGACTACCTTTTATATTCCGGGGATTGCAAGGGGCCTGTTTCTTTATTGCGTTTCTACATTGATTCTGAAGGCCAATCTTTTAACATGAACGATATTTTGGAATTAGCCTGCAGGATTACGGCAAGATATTGCGATAAGGGTGACGATGCAGATTTAATTAACATCACTATAAGAAACACTTCATGTAGTATCATGCATATGAAGCGTGTTCCATCGTTATCTGAAAGTATCATTCAACATTATCGTATTTAAATGAAAGATGAGTTATGAATAAAGCGGATAAGGTATTAGTAGCCATGAGCGGGGGTATTGACAGCAGTATTGCCGCTTTTCTGTTAAAAGAACAGGATTACCGGGTTGAAGGAATTTATTTCCGGCTTATTGATGATGAAAATGTAAAGATTTCCCATAGTCAATGTGCCGGATTGAATCATTTCAAATCGGGGGAGCATCAAACAGATAGCATAGCACAAAAACTGAATATCCCCCTACATAAAATTGATTATCGAGATAAATTTCAGGAAATTGTCGTTGAGGATTTCCTCAGACAGTATCAGAAAGGCATGACTCCCAATCCCTGTATATTGTGTAATGAAAAGATTAAGTTTCATCTATTACAGGACTTTGCCGATCAGAATGATATCCCCTGGATTGCTACCGGTCATTATTCCCGCATTGAAAAGAATCGAAAACAGAACAGGTATGTTTTAAAAAGAGGTCTGGATGCACATAAGGATCAATCCTATTTCCTTTACCGGTTAAATCAAAAAATACTTTCCAGAATCATTTTCCCTCTGGGAGGCATGATGAAAAAAGATGTGGAAAAGATGTCTCCAATGATTGACCCGAAGCGATCCGAAATGAAGGAAAGCCAGGAGATATGCTTTATTCCCGGCAAAAACTATCGAGAATTTATAGAACATGAGCAGAAAGAGACGTCTCCCGGATATTTTATTGATACTTCTGGAAATATCTTAGGAAAGCACAGAGGATTAGCCTATTATACCATTGGTCAGAGAAGAAAAACAGGATTGTCTCTCAATGCCAGAAAATATATTATCAGAATGAATCCCATCGATAATACCATCACCATCGGTAATGAGGAGGAATTGTACCAGAGAGAATTTATTGTCGAACAAACTCATTTCATTTCTCAGGAACCAGTGCTGGAACCGACTGATTTACTGGTTCAGATTCGCTATAATACTCCCCCAGCCCAGGCAGTTGTATTGCCTTTCCAGGCAGATAGATATCGTATCCATTTTAATGAACCTCAACGGGCAATTACACCAGGTCAATCTGCGGTTTTTTACAGCCACTGCACCGTCATTGGTGGTGGCATCATCAGCTATTTCTGATTCCAGGAAACGGTTTTTCATTCAAACCTGCAAAAATAAAAAAGATTGACTTCGGGTACATATCTTTATATAATGTGTACAAAAATGTGTACGGATAGGAAAATGGATTTAATCAGGATAGGAGAAAAGGTACTATCAGGTGAGAAACTGAACCGGGAGATTGCCAAGATATTACGATTGAGAGCAGAGGGCTTGACCCAGGGAGAAGCAGCCAGGAAATTAGGTATTGAAAGGACTTTTATTTCCAGACTGGAAAGCCTGGGCGAAATCAGAAAAGGTAAAAAGGTAGCCCTGGTAGGTTTTCCTATAAAAAATAAAGATGAATTATTGAATATTGCCAGACAGGCAGGTGTTGATTTTACATTGCTGTTAACCCAGAAAGAGCGTGTTGCATTTGTTAAGGAAAAGAACAAGATGGATCTTTTTAATGACATTCTAAAGATTATCACCAACCTGGTTGACTTTGACATCATTGTATTTTTAGGATCTGATCAAAGGGTCGAAGTTGCTGAAAAATTATTCAGCATACAGGTCATTGGCATTGCGATAGGGGAATCACCCATAGAGAAGGATCAATATGTAGATCCTGAATTGATTCTAAAACTCTTGAAGGAAGTGAAAGTATTTTCCACTAACAGGGAGGAAATATCATGAAAAAGGTACTTGGCGTCAGTCTGGGATCTTCAACCCGAGATCATGCAGCTCATATTGAGCTATTGGGTCAGGATATAGAAATCCAGAGAAGAGGAACAGATGGTGATGTTCGAAAGATGATGCAATTATATCAGGAATTTGATGGAAAAGTTGATGTCTTTGCCCTTGGCGGAACAGACCTGTACCTTTATTCCGGGCCAAAAGGCAAAAGATATACCATTAGAGAATCTGCCCGAATTGTCAGCGTGATCAAAAAAACACCGATTGTAGATGGTACCGGAATCAAATACATACTGGAAAAAGATGTGATCCGATATATAACGCAATATACTGACATTCACCTTCAGGGTAAGAAAACCTTGCTGCTCATTACGGTAGATCGATTTGGTCTGGCTGAAGGACTGATTGAGGCAGGATGCGATATGGTGTTTGGGGATTTGATCTTCTGTCTGAATATACCCATTCCATTATATCAATTAAAGACACTTGATAAAATTGCCAGAATCATGATCCCCGTTTTAGCGCAATTACCCATCAAGTATTTATATCCTACTGGCAAGAAGCAAGAAACTTCAAACCAGAAATACAACCGTTTCTTTGATAATGCAGATGTCATTGCCGGTGATTTTATTGCAATCAGCCAGTATATGCCTGCAAAAATGGAAGGCAAAATTATTATTACCAATACAGTGACCTCTAAAAATATTCAGGATTTAAAGGAGAGGGGAGTTAAATATCTTATCACAACAACTCCGGAGTTTCAGGGAAGGTCTTTTGGAACAAACGTTTATCAGGCGACTTTGGTTGCCATTTCCGGAAAAAGACCGGAAGATTTAAAAGCAGAAGATTATCTTGATTTGGCGAAAAAAACGGGATTTAAGCCTAGAATCGAAGAGTTAAACTGATGTTTATTAATAAGAAAGGGGAAAAAGATGACAGTATCCTTAGAACAAAGAATTAAAGAAACAAATGAAAGAGCTAAAAGAATGAAAGACAACAATACTTTTTTTTATATGAAAAGTATTGAAGGAGCTTCGGGAGCAAGGACTACTATTGATGGTCGGGAAATGATTATGTTTGCTTCTTATAATTATTTAGGGCTTATCTCTCATCCCAAAGTAAAGAAAGCTGCCAAGGAAGCAATAGATGAGTATGGAACTGGAGCAGCCGGAGTTCGCTTATTGGCGGGAACTACAAAAGCTCATGAAGAACTTGAAGAGAAAATAGCGCATTTCAAAGGTGCTGAGGATGCAGTCACTTATAGCAGTGGCTATGTAACAAATTTAGCGGCTATTACCACCCTGTCCCAAAGGGGTGATTTGGTCATTATAGATAAACTTGACCATGCCAGTATCATTGATGGATGCCTGTTATCAGGTGCCAATCATCGTAGTTTTTTGCATAATAATATGGAAAGCCTGGAAAAAATATTAGCTCAATCAGAACATTATCAGAATAAATTGATTATTGTTGATGCAGTGTACAGTATGGAGGGAGATATCGCAAATTTACCGGAAATTTCCAGACTTGCCAGAAAATATGGGGCCAAACTGATGGTTGATGAAGCCCACTCTATTGGAGTAATCGGTAAAACAGGTCATGGAATTGAAGAACATTTCGGTTTACAAAATGCCGTTGATATCCATATGGGGACATTAAGCAAGACCATACCGTCTATCGGTGGTTATCTGGCTGGGAAGAAAAATTTAATTCATTTTCTTAAATTAACATCCCGGCCCTTTATATTTTCAGCTAGCCTGCCTCCGGTTGCAGTAATAACAGCAAAAGCTTGCTTTGAAGTCATTGAAAGTGAACCTGATTTAGTTGGTAGATTACAGAAAAATATTATTCAATTCAGAAAGGGATTGGAAAAGTTAGGCTTTAATACGGGAAATAGTGAGACTGCAATTGTTCCCATTATGATAGGTGACGAAAAGAGAACGCTTCAATTATGTAAAAGAGTGAACGAGGAAGGTGTTTTTATCTGTCCTATTCTATTTCCGGCAGTTCCCAAAAACACAGATCGCCTGAGAGCCCATGTGTTAGCTACCCATACACCTGAAGATATTGCAGAGGCATTGGATATCTTTAAAAAGGCCGGTCAATCATTAGGAATCATATAACTGTCTCCTGATGAAAAGAATCATGAACCGGTTTCAGATATGATGGAGGCCATCACATTTAGCAGGATATCGTAACTTTATCGACTATTTTTCTTTCAAATCAATTTAGGGCATTCTTTACAGTCATTTCAAAAAGAACATTTATTTGACATTCAATGATAAGTATCCTATAATTTGTGTACAAAATCGTCAAACATGGACTCAAATAAAATATTATAATTTTGGTAACTAAGGTAAGTGTTTTACTTATTACATTTTCGGTTTCATTACTTATCTTAGTTATAATTTTATCAATAAGGCGAAGGTGTATCAGAGATGGATGACCGGAAAATTATGCTTACTGAGGAAGGCTTGGAAAAGATTAGGAAAGAATTGCACGAGTTAAAGACAATTAAGAGAAAAGAGATTGCTGAGAAGATTAGCAGTGCCGTAGCATTTGGTGAAATAGCAGAAAATGCCGAATATCGAGCAGCTAAGAATGAGCAGGCATTTATTGAAGGTCGCATTCTAACATTGGAGAAAATTGTTGAGAACTGTGAATTGATTGACAAATCAAAAAATGACAATTCTTTTGTTGCCCCCGGTTCAGAGATCGTTGTAGAAGATTTAAAGAAGAAAGAAAAAATAAAGTACATACTGGTAGATTATATCGAATCTGATCCCAGCTCTGGGAAAATATCTATCGCTTCTCCTATCGGGAAAGCAGTACTTGGGAAAAAGGTTGGGGAAAAGGTAAAAATCAGAGTGCCCGCCGGGAATATACAGTATAAAATACTGGAAATCAATTAGTTTTCTTAATTTCAAATAGATATTATTTCAAGGGATGAACAAGGTATTCAGTTTGTATTACCTTGTTCATTTTTTTATTTTACTTTTATAGCCTTTCTATTATAAAATAGTGCATTAAAGTTAAACTGCTTAAGTCATTTCATTAAACCGGATTTCATGATATTTTTTAATATAGATATTGAGCAAGGAGTGAGAATCATTGTCTGAACAAGAAAAGAAAAATATAAATACCTTGAGAGAAGATAGAATAAAAGAGATAGAAGAATTAAGAAGCAGGAATATCGATCCCTTTGGTCAACGGTTCGAAGGGAAAAAACCTGTAGAGAAAATAATAAGACAATTTAATGAGATGATAACCGGTGAGCCTTCTGATGAAAAAGTCGTTGTAGCCGGCAGGATAAAAGCCCTGAGAAGGCATGGCAAAGCTGCCTTTGCTGATCTGGAAGATCAGACTGGAAAGATTCAAATCTATGTAAAATCAAATCTGATTGGTGAGAATTCATTTGAAATATTTAAAAAGATATCAGTAGGAGATATCATCGGAATTACAGGAGCAGTATTTAAGACCAGAACCGGAGAGTTGACTGTTCTGGCTAATCATTTTACATTATTATGCAAATCAATTCGTACCCTGCCTGAAAAATGGCATGGATTAACGGATACAGAAATAAGATACCGCAAGCGATACCTGGATCTGATCAGCAACCCTGATGTCCGGGATGTGTTTATCAAGAGAAGCAGGATCATAAAATATATCAGAGATTTTCTGGATAACAAGGGATATCTGGAGGTTGAAACTCCTGTTTTGCAACCTATTCCCGGAGGAGCAACCGCTACACCGTTTGTGACACATCATCTGAGTCTGCACCGGGACTTATACTTGAAGATTGCCCCTGAACTTTATTTGAAAAGATTATTGGTGGGTGGAATAGAGAAGGTTTATGAATTGAATCGTAATTTTCGCAATGAAGGAATATCCACAAAACATAATCCGGAATTTACCATGCTGGAATTATATGAAGCCTATGCCGATTATCATAGCATGATGGAAATTGCCGAAGAGATGATCTGCCATGTCCTCAAACAACTGAAGATGCCATTTGTTGTGCCATACCTAGGAGAAAACATTGATTTTAATCCGCCCTGGAAAAGACTGACCATGTATGAGGCAATACAATCGATAACTGGTATTGAAGCCGAAATTTTAGATGATCAAAAGGTAGCCGGCATCATTAGAAAATATCAATTAGAAATACCGGAAGATTCACCGAAAGGTGAAGTTATGAATGAATTGTTTGAGAGAGAGGTAGAGCCAACATTGATCCAGCCAACTTTTATTACTGATTATCCTATTGAAGTTTCCCCGCTTTCGAAACAGAAGCCTGATTCAGAACATCTCGTAGAGCGCTTTGAGTTATTTATAAATTGTATGGAAATAGCCAATGCATTTACTGAATTAAATGACCCATTGGAACAAAAAAGACGCTTTTTACAACAGGCAAAGAATAAAAGTAAGGGAGAGATCAATCAAAATTTTGTTGATTATGATTATATTGAAGCACTGGAATACGGTATGCCACCTGCAGGCGGGATGGGGGTTGGCATTGACCGTCTGGTTATGTTATTGACAAATCATGAATCAATCAGAGAAGTGATTCTTTTCCCGCAATTGAAGAAAAAAGAGTAAAATGGTATTAAAGGAATATTTTGAGAATTGATAAATTTTTTAAACTGAGCAGAATTATTAAGAGAAGAACTGAAGCAAAAAGAGCCTGTGATGATCATTGTATTAAAATAAATGGGAAGATTGCCAAAGCAGGTGATGCCATCAAGAATTCCGATAAGATCGAAATTCATTTTAGAAATAGGATTTTGGAAATTGAAATACTTGAAGTTCCGAAGGATAACAAGACAATCTTAAATACTGTTCAGTTATTCAGGGTGATCAGGGAAGAGAAAATTCCTTTTGAATCATTTTAAATTGTGATACAGGTATCAGTGATGGAAGAAAAGATCAACATCGAACAGATTAAAAAACTCCTGGAGGAGAAAAAAACAGGAGAATTAAAGGAATTGGTAGGCAATCTCCATCCTGCTGACTTCAGTGAACTGGCAGAAGAGCTTTCTCCTGAGGAAATTATCCAGATATTCCGTAACATCAAGGATCAGGAGACAGTAGCCGAATATATCTCCGAATTACCCACAGAATTACAGTCCAATCTTCTTGCTGCCATGAGCAGGCAGCAGGCCTCAGAAATCTTGAAAGAGATGGATACCGATGAGGCCGTAGACCTCTTGACTGAAATTCCTCCCGAGGATTCCCGTCAGCTGCTGGATTTATTGCCCAGAGAAGAGGCTGATGAAATTGAAGAGTTGATGAAGTATGAGGAGAATACAGCCGGGAGCGTCATGAACAATGAGTATGTCACCCTCCCTGAGGACCTGACTGCCGAACAGGCTATTGAACATATCCGCAAGATGAGTCCCGAAGCGGAGATGATCTACTATGTCTATGTCCTTGATCAGAGAAAGCGTCTGATCGGTGTACTTTCCTTGAGAGATCTGATTGTTGCTGAACCCAGAAAAAATATATCCCAGATCATGGAAGAGGATGTCATCAGTGTATTGGACACTGAAGATCGCGAAGTGGCAGCCAGAATCATTTCAGATTATGATTTTTTGGCTATTCCGGTTATCAACAAACAGGGAAAGATGGTCGGCATTATTACCGTTGATGATATTATTGACGTCCTGGAGGAAGAGGTAACCGAAGATATTCATAAGATGGTTGGTTCAGCTGAATTTTATGAAGACAAACTGATTAAAGCCACTCCCATGAGCAGGGCAAAAGCTCGCCTGCCCTGGCTTCTGGTCTGTATGGTCGGTGAGATCATCTCCGGCAAAGTGATAGAATTTCATTCCGGCATTTTAGAAGTTGTTGTGGCACTGGCTTTCTTTATTCCCATTATCATGGCTATGGGAGGCAATGTAGGAGCACAATCTTCTACTATTACGGTCAGAGGATTGGCAACAGGACAGCTCCGCCTGGATGAATTATGGAAGAATATCTGGACAGAGACCAAAGTGGGATTCTTTATCGGAATAACTATCGGTATCATTATTTCATTATTGACCTGGTTATGGCAGCATGACTATATCCTGGGTGTTACGATAGGTTTGTCTCTTTGCATAACCGTCATTACGGCGGCAACAATCGGAACTTTACTGCCATTAGTCTTTACGCGTTTAAATATTGATCCCGCAGTAGCTACCGGACCTTTTATCACCACTGCGGTCGATGTTGGCAGCCTGATTATTTATTTTAGCCTGGGATCTTATCTGTTTACCTATCTGGGTAATATATAAAAGTATATAAATAAGGGTAGTGCAAGAGAAGGTCATAACAATGATATTGAAAATAAATCCAAAAGAGATCGATAAGGAGGAAATGAATGAGTAGTATAGTTGATATATATGCCAGAGAGATTCTTGATTCCCGTGGTAACCCTACCATAGAAGTGGAGGTTCATCTGGAAAGCGGATTGATGGGCATTGCCCAAATACCTTCCGGAGCCAGCACCGGTACCTATGAAGCGGTAGAACTGAGGGATGGAGATAAAAAACGTTTCAACGGGAAGGGGGTTTTAAAAGCTGTAAACAACGTCAATGAGGTGATTGCTCCGGAATTAATGGGATTAGATGTGCTTGATCAATGCTATATTGACCAATTGATGATTGATCTGGATGGCACCGGCAACAAAGGAAAATTAGGTGCTAATGCCATATTGGGAGTATCCCTTGCGGTAGCCAGGGCAGCTGCAGGATACCTGGAACTACCTCTCTACCGTTATATCGGCGGAACAAACGCCAAAGAGTTACCTGTGCCATTTATGAATATTCTGAATGGCGGAAAACATGCTGATAGTGGTGTGGATATCCAGGAATTCATGATTGTTCCGGTGGGTGGTCCGAATTTTGCTGAAAACTATCGTATGGCTGCAGAAACCTTTCAACAATTAAAGTCAGTTCTTAAGAAAGCAGGTTACAGTGTTTCAGTTGGAGATGAAGGCGGTTTTGCTCCTCAGTTAAAATCCAGCGAGGAAGCACTGGAGGTGATCACTGAAGCAATCAGTCAGGCTGGTTATAAACCCGGAAAGGATATTTATATTGCTCTGGATTCAGCTGCCTCCGAGTTTTTTCAGAGTGGAAAATATGTTCTTACCAGAGAAGGGGTTGAAAGATCAGCAGAAGAGATGATTGCATATTATGAAAAATTAGTCAAGAAATTCCCGATTGTTTCGATTGAAGACGGGTTGGCGGAAGATGACTGGGAGAATTGGAGCAGATTAACCGAACGGCTTGGAAAGAAAATTCAGATTGTGGGTGACGATCTTTATGTGACGAATAAAGTCAGATTACAAAAGGGAATTCAACTTAGAGCATCCAATTCCATATTAATAAAACTGAATCAGATTGGAACGCTAACTGAAACACTTGATACGATGGAGATGGCCAAGCGCGCCGGATTTGCAAATCTGATTTCCCATCGATCCGGGGAAACAGAAGACACCACTATCGCTGATCTTGCGGTAGCAACCAATGCAGGCCAGATTAAGACAGGGTCTCTATGTCGAACCGATCGTATTGCAAAATATAATCAATTACTGAGAATTGAGGAAGAATTAGGAGATCAGGCAATTTACAGGGGGAAAGAGGTTTTTCAACGGTAATGTCTATGATCAGGTCTCTTTTAGAATCCAAGATAACCTGGGCAATTATCTTACTGCTTATTTTTTATGTTACCTTTGTTTTTTCAGAGAAATATGCCAGTATTTTAGAGTTAAAGGCCTATATTCATGAATTAGAAGATGAGGTCGGCGAGCTGGAAGAGGGTAATCAGTGGCTGGATGAGAAGATGGAGTTGCTGGGTACAGCTCCTTATATTGAAAAAATTGCCCGGGAGGAACTGGATCTGGTTAAATCGAATGAGATTTTGTATAAGACCACCACAAATCAATAATTCAGCTGGAATCTCTGATAGGATCCAGAGATATTTTTGATGATCGGTTAACCAGAATAATGAAAGCTCTATTGACGGTGATAACCATTTGTCCTATAATGATTTAAGTTTGCCGGAGTGGCGGAATAGGTAGACGCACAGGACTTAAAATCCTGGAAGCTGCAAGGCTTGTGCCGGTTCGATTCCGGCCTCCGGCACTTAAGAGACTTCATTCATCAAGCTAAAATGGACAGATTAAATAAATTGACTTTATAATTTAATCATGCTAAAATGAATAACCGAATTAGGAAACTCTCAAACGATAAATAAAGAAAAATGTAGCGGGGTGGAGCAGCTAGGTAGCTCGTCAGGCTCATAACCTGAAGGTCGGCGGTTCGAATCCGTCCCCCGCAACCATTTATCAGAAAAACCTCTATCATACAATTTAGAGGTTTTGTTCATTAAATGCAAAACTTGCATTTTTATTCTACGGCATTCATCCCGATTTTGGCGGTGTAGCTCAGCTGGCTAGAGCATGCGGTTCATACCCGCAGTGTCCTGAGTTCGAATCTCAGCACCGCCACCAAACAAATATTAAAATTCCAGATAAAGGATTATAGCTTTTCCCGAGTCAAAAAGATAAGTGTTTTGGTCCATTGGACACATTAATTATTAAAGTAATCAAAACAATTGAAAAGTACCGGATGATTCAGCGCGGTGATAAGATTATTGTAGCTGTTTCCGGAGGTCCTGATTCTATCTGTCTCCTTGATATTTTAAACAGCATTAAAAAAAACTATCATTTATCTCTAATTGTAGCTCATGTCGATCATGGTATCAGGAAAGAGGAATCGGAAGAAGAAGCCCGTTTTGTCAGTTTAAAGTCTTTTCATATGCATCTGCCTTTTGAACAGCGTTCTGTTTCTATCCCTGCCCTTGCACAGGAAAAAGGTCTCTCTATGGAGCAGGCTGGAAGAAGGGTACGCTATCAATTCTTTAAAGAATTACTCTGTAAGTATCAGGCACAGGTGATCGCCTTGGGTCACCATGCGGATGATCAGGTTGAGACCATCCTGATGAGATTGATTCGTGGCAGCGGGCTACATGGATTAAGGGGAATTCCAGCCCGGAGAGATTCGTTCATCAGGCCTTTAATTGAATGCACTAAGAAGGAAATTGAAGCATATTGCCATAGAAGAAATATTTCCTTTTGTATCGATTCTTCAAACAGAGAATTAAATTACCTGCGAAATAGAATAAGAAACCAGTTAATACCATTGTTGATCAAGCAGTACAATCCTGCTATTGAGAATCAATTGCTTCGTCTACAGTCTATTGTTCAGAATCATCTTGATTTTTTTGAACAGGAAATTCAGCAATATTATCTGGCGGTAATCAAAAAGGAGAATCTCTCCGAAATTGTATTGGATTGTCAGAAAATCATAACATGGCCTGTTGCATTGCAAAGAGGAGTGATTCGAAGAGCGCTGCGTCATTTCAGAAAGCATCTGGCAGATATTCAATTTAGTCATGTGGAGAGTATCCGATTATTGTGCCGTGAGGATCGCGGTGAAAAATATCTTGATTTACCGGGGGAGATCAGGATAAGAAAGAGCTACCACAGCCTGGAAATCAGTACCACCAGATACCTTAAAAAATCTGGAGAAGAAAAAACAGTAGATGAATGGGAATACGAATTACCTGTTTTACAGGATGTGCGTTTTCCCCTTTTAGGTGTTGAATTTACAATGAAGAGCTGTCAGAATTCACCTTCCATTCGGAAACAATGTATGACTAACAAGGAAAAAGACCGGGTTTGTGTGGATTATGACAAACTCGTTTTACCTTTAAAAATCAGAAACAGGAGACCGGGAGATCGATTCAAACCGTTAAATGTTTCCTATTTTAAATCAGTAAAATCCTATTTTATTGATCGAAAAGTAAGATATTGTGACAGGGGAAAGATAGCCCTGGTGGCAGATAGTGCCGGTCGAATTGTCTGGGTTGTTGATTATCAATTAGATGATCGATTTAAAATTACCGATCAGACTACAAAAATTCTTCAGATCCATAAAAAGATGATTTAAAATAGATAGAAAGGTGATAGAATAGGAAAAGTGAAGAGAGAATAAGGAGAGAAAAGATGATAGAGCAGGATAAAATTGAAGAAATTCTGATTCCGGAGAATCAAATAAAAAAGAGGATAGAGGAATTAGGGAGAATGATTTCCCGGGATTATCAGGATAAGGAATTAGTCTGCATTGGCGTATTAAGGGGAGCTATTATTTTCCTGGCTGATCTGGCGCGTTATATAAGCGTACCGATGTTGATTGATTTCATGGCTATTTCCAGCTATGGCGCATCTACTGAATCTTCAGGTGTGGTAAGAATTTTGAAAGATTTGGATGAGAATATCGAAAAAAAAGATGTTCTGATTGTAGAAGATATTATCGATACCGGGTTAACATTGAATTATCTGCTGCGCATGCTAAGGTCGAGAAATCCCGCCAGCCTGAGAGTGTGTGCACTTCTCAACAAGAAAGAGCGAAGACAGATTAACGTTCCCATCGATTATTGCGGTTTTGATATTCCTGATAAATTTGTTGTGGGTTATGGCTTGGATTTTAATGGTTTATATCGAAATATTCCTTATATTCTGGTGCTCAAATCATCTTATTATCAGCCGGATCAATAGATTGTAATTTTAAATACTGATTCAGCTTTCTGAT